>CAZQAT010000004.1:81987-135037 GCA_964591315.1 uncultured Planctomycetaceae bacterium | reverse complement strand
AGCCCCCGTCGGCGGCCCAGCGCGGGGCCGAGAGAGACACGCTCGAGGGACGCGGGCGTGTGACGCAGCCGGACAGCAGGCACCAGAGCGGTCAGGCGCGCCGCAGCTCGTTCACGTCGGTGTGGGCGAAGGCTGCCTGGTCGTAGATCGCGACGGTGGTCTTCTCGGAGTAGCGCAGCACGTCGCCGTCGATGGTGAGCTCGTGCTCGAAGGCCAGTGTGCGGGCGCGGTCTCGCATCATGGGAGACTGGCTGATCGGCCAGTCAGGATCCCCGAGCCCCGCGCGCACGCGCAGGACGATCGGACCGTCTCCCTCCGCACGGCCCCCTGCGACCAGGCTGACAGCCCGGGGGATCGTGAGGGTCTGCATCACAAGACCAGTCTCCGCATCCCACAACCAGTAGCCGACCTGGTCGTGGAAGGCCTCGTCGTTGCTCTTGCGAAAGACAGCCTGGTGGTACCGCACGACGGCCAGGGTCTGCTCCTCGAAGTTCTCGACGTCCCCGGCAGCGGTGAACTCGAGAGTCTCGTGGTAGGGGCTCTCGGCGGGTCCGTCCGACTCGGGAGCGACGTCGAGGCCGCGGTCGCCTCGCCACCTTCCGATCAGTCCGCCGAGAGGGCCGTAGTCGATCTCCATGTGCGGTGTCTCCTGTCCAGGGGCTCGTTCGATACGGGCTGGGTTGCGCTCGGAGGGAGCTGCCGCCCCTCCGGCGAACAGGGTGCGCCCTCTCGGCACACACTACCAGCAGCGCCCCCAGGTCCGTTCGAGAGAACGGCGGTGAGCGCCGGTCGCCGACCCCTCCGCCGGCAGCTCCGGCAGCCGTGTCCAGGGAGGCTGGAGGCCGCAGGACCCGATGAAGGCCCCCCGGAGAGCCCGGCTTCCCTTATCCTCGAGAGAGCGGCGCGCTCACTCGCGGCGCCGAGCAGTCCACCCCCCAACGACTCACCAGGAGCCCCCCAGCATGGCCAGAGACGAGAGCAGCCCCATGAGCCTCTGCGTTCGAGCGAGCACGGTCCTCGCCGCCTGCCTCCTCGGCACTGGCGCTCAGGCCCAGACCCTGCCGGACAACATCGACATCTCCTCGTCTCCCAACGGGGTGGTCGCCCTGCCCTCCAGCGTCAGCCCGGTCTTCACCAACGTCTTCGACCGCTACACCAAGATCGTGGCCCCCAACGGCCAGGCGATTCACCTCCTGATCCAGAACCAGGTGAGCGATGCGAAGGCCGTGCGTGCGCGTGAGGTCATGCGCTTCTTCCTGACCGATGCCCCGGGGTCTCAATACGGTGCAGACAAGACGGCCATCGCCAACAGGATGGGCAACAACGAGGCCGCGCTCGTCTACTTCAATACGGAGCAGGCCGCACAGCAGGCGTTCAATGGACCGCTGGGGAACGCCAACATCTTCGCCCAGGACCTGTACTCGACCGAGTCCGTGGTGGAGGGCACGAACGCCTACACCAACAACACGAACCGCGATGCGACCTTCGAGGAGGTGTTTCACCTCGTCCACGGCGCTGGAATCCAGCCCGTGCTCCCGGGCTACCACCAGGAGATGACCGCGGCAAAGAACCAGGCCAAGGCCGCAGGACACTACTTCCCGCCCCCCGGGCTGCCCCCGCAGGACGAGGTCTTCGAGTACATCATCTCCGTCATCGACGTGTACTACGGCTACTGGGCACACGACCCCCTGAATGACGGATCCTCCTTCTGGGGCGAGTACGTCTTCGGGACAAGGGCCGCGGTCATCGCTGGAGACCCCACGGGAGTGAACGTGATGCGCAAGTTCCTGCCGGAGTACTTCAGCGCGGACCTCACGGTGACCGGCAACTACAGCGGCACCTTCACCCTCACCTTCGAGAGCGGAACGGAGTACACGCACAAGTCCCAGTACATCACGAACATCAGTCTCTCCGGGACGAACGGAGCGAACCTGACCGGGAACTCCCAGGACAACCGGCTGAGCGGAAACAGCGGCAACAACATCCTGAGTGGTGAGGCCGGCACGGACACCGCGGTGTTCTCAGGGGCCCTCGCCGAGTACACCGTCGGTGGCGGGACTGTGGTCGACTCACAGCCGAACCGTGACGGCACCGATACGCTGCACTCGATCGAGTTCCTCGAGTTCCGGGACCAGACCGTCCCGGTGGATGACTCGACCTCGAACTACTGCATCGCCGCCCCCAACTCGGCAGGGCCGGGTGAGCAGATCTCGGCCTCCGGCTCCACGAGCATCTCCCAGAACGACCTGGTGCTCGCGACGAGCGGGGGCGTTCCAGGGACCGCGGGCCTGTTCTTCTTCGGCACCACGACGGCCCAGGCCCCCCTCGGTGACGGCGTTCGTTGCGTGGGCGGCTCCATCCAGCGGCTCAACCCCGTGCAGTTCAGCAGCGGCGCCGGCGAGACCGTGCGGGCACTGGACTTCTCGACCCCGCCCCTGCTCGGCAGCGCGAACGCGGGCCAGACGCTGTACTTCCAGCACTGGTACCGCGACCTCCTCGGTCCGGGCGGCACCGGCTTCAATGCCTCCAACGGCCTGGCCGCCGTCCTGACTCCCTGAGCGCCGGGGGCTCCCGCCCCCCGCCACTCCCCCGCTCGAGCCGGGGCTCGGGGGCTGCCGAGGGGGTGGAGGGCGGGAGCCGGAGGGGACCCTGCCCGTGAGGGAGCCCCCCTCCCGGGCCCCCTCCCGGGCCCCCTGCCAGGCCCGCCAGACCCCCTTCCCGGCCCCCTGAGGGGGTGCGGCGCAGGGGATGGGCCGTTTCTTCGGGTTTTGCCGCTCCTGCCGGGAGGGGGTTCTCGCCGTTCAGGGTGAGATGCAAATCCCCCTACCGACGAACAGATACCCCGAGCTCGACGACCACGACTTCCAGACCCTCCTGGAGGCGGCCCGGGCCGGAGAGCGGGCCGCGGTGGACAGCCTGGCCACCCGCTACTACCCGCGCGTCCAGGCCATGGTGCACCGTGAGCTCTCGCGCGACCTGCGCCTGAGCCGCTCGTGGATGGGCGCCCGCTTCAGCACCGGCGACGTGGTCCAGGACGTCTTTCGCTTGCTGCTGCGGGACCTGAGCAAGTTCGAGGGCCGCTCGGAGGCCGCCTTCGTCGGCTACCTCTCCATGGTCATCCGCAACCGGCTGGTGGACGCGCTGCGCTTCCACCAGGCCGCGCGGCGCGACGGCCGCAGGACCGCGGCCCTGCCCGAGGAGCCCGGCTCGAGCGCGAGCCCGGTCGGCCCCGGGACGCAGCTGGCCGCCAACGAGCAGATCGAGCTCTACCAGGAGGCCCTGGCCGAGTTCGACGAGAAGGAGCAGCTCCTCCTGCGCGCCCGGCTCGAGTGCGAGACCACCTTCCA
Source organism: uncultured Planctomycetaceae bacterium (assembly GCA_964591315.1). Taxonomy (GTDB): domain Bacteria; phylum Planctomycetota; class UBA1135; order UBA1135; genus JABACD01. Next base: position 131,690 of record CAZQAT010000004.1, on the reverse strand, counting down.
GGAGCTCGCCCTGCAGCTCGGCTACTCCTCCAAGTGGGCCGCCAGCCGCGCCTTCTACGCGGCCCAGGCCAGGCTCCTGATCCTGCTCGGAGAGGGTCCGGAAGAGGCCCGATGAGCAGCGGCGGCTCCGACGACCCGGCCTTCGCCGCGCTCCTCGCGCGGGCGCTCGAGCTGCGCGACAGCGGCCGCGAGGTCGACCTCGACCAGCTCTGCGCGGAGCGCCCCGACCTGATCGAGGCACTGCGAGCCGCCCTGGGGCGCAGCGCGACCCTGGCCGAGCTTCAGGTCGCGAGCACGACCCACGACGGGCTGGCGGGCACCCTGCTGGACGGGCGCTACCGCCTGGAGCAGCGCATCGGCTCGGGCGCCATGGGCGTGGTCTACCGCGCCCACGACCTCGAGCTGGGCCGCGACGTCGCGATCAAGCTGCTGCGCTCGACCCTGCTCGACGGCGAGGACGTCCTGCGCCTGTTCCAGCGCGAGGCCCAGGTCCTGGCCGCCATCCGGCACCCGGCCGTGGTCACCATCCACGACTGCGGTAGCGACCCGGAGTCCGACCCCTACCTGGTCATCGAGCTGCTCGACGGCTCCTCGCTGGCGCACCTGATCGAACACCACCAGGAGCACCTGGAGAGCACGCCGCCCGAGCGGAGCGCCTGGATCTCGGACCTGCTCGGGCCCGAGGCGGTGAACGACCCCAGCTACCTGCGCACCGTGGTGCGCTGGGCGGCCGAGCTGGCCTCGGGCCTGCAGTCCGCCCACGAGCAGGGCATCTACCACCGCGACGTGAAGCCGTCGAACGTCTTCCTGTGCAGCGACGGACGGCCCGTGCTGCTCGACTTCGGCATCGCCTCCTACGTCGGCCAGGGGACCCTGACGCGCGAGAGCTCGCCGCTCGGCACGCCGGCCTACATGGCGCCCGAGGTGCTGGAGGAGGGCCCGCACTCGGGTCCGCCCGCGGACGTCTACGGCCTGACCGCCACGCTCTACCACCTGCTCACCCTGCAGCCCCCCTACAGCGGGACCTCGGCCCAGGTCCTCGCGGCCATCGTGCTGCGCGACGTGGAGCCGGCCCACCGCCACCGCCCCACGCTGCCGCGCGACCTGCAGGCGATCCTGGAGCGCGGCCTGGCGCGTGCCCCCCAGGACCGCTACCGGACCGCCGCGGACCTCGAAGAGGACCTGCGCGCCTTCCTCGACCACCGCCCCGTGCGCGCCCGCAAGCTGCCGGCGGTCGCCCGGCTGTGGCGCCGCTGCCGGCGCTCACGCGCCTTCGCCGGGGGCGCGGCCGTCGCCCTGACCGGCCTGGCCCTGTGGGGCCTCCACGCGGGGCAAGCCCACCACGCCGCCGAGCGCAACAGGCGCTTCGGCGAGGCCTGGAGCCAGCTGCCTCCGGCCCTGACCCTCAACCCGGCCCTGCACCGCAGGCTGGGTCCGGAGGAGCAGCCCGAGCGGGTCCTGGAGCTGCTCGACCAGGCGGTGGCCGCCAGCAGCTCGCCGCTGCCCGCCCGCCTGTACCGCGCGGCCTTCCACCTCGACCAGGGGTCCACGAACCTGGCCCGGCGCGACATGCGGCGCCTGGCCGCGGAGCTCGGGGGCCCCTACCTCACGGCCCTGGCCGCGGCCTACGACGCCCTGCCCGACGGCGAGGGTGACCCGACCGGTGACCCGCGCCTGGAGGGTGTGGAGCCCCGGACACCCCAGGCCCGCCTCGTCCAGGCCTACCATGTCTGGAGGAGCGCGGGCGCCGCGGCGGCCGCGCCGCTGCTCGCCCACGAGAGCCTCGACGGCCTCGACCCGGCCGAGGAGCTGCGGCTGTTCCTGATCCCCCTGCCCGGCCAGGCCGGCCGCATGCAGGAGCAGGTGCTGGCCCTCGAGCACGAGCGCGGCTACCGCAGCGCCACCAGCGCCTACCTCGCCGCGCTCTCGCTGAACCTCCAGCAGCGCTACGAGGCCTCCGCCGAGCTCAACCGCGAGGCCCTGGCGCTCAGCCCCGGCAGCCGCAGGCTGCTCAACAACCTGGGCCACTCCCTGTGGCGCATGGGCGAGTTCGAGGCCGCGGCCGAGAACTACGAGCGCGCCATCGAGCGCAACCCGGCCTGGGACAAGCCCCACGACGGCCTGGTGCGCGTGCGGCTGAGCCAGGGACGTCTGGACGAGGCGGATGAGGTGATCAGCGCGGCCGCCCGTGTCGACGGCGGCTGGGACGACGGCTTCCTCCCCAGGCTGCGCGGCCACGTCGTGGCCGAGCGCGCCCTCGAGCAGCTGCGCTCGGGCTACGAGGGCGAGGCCCGGGTCGGCGCCCGGCTGGCCCTCGAGCACTACGCCAAGGCCAGCGGAAGGCTCACGGCTCGACCCCAGGTCTGCGAGGCCATCCTGCGCGGAGCCTCGGAGCCCATCTTCACCTCCTTGCTGAGCCTCCTGGAGGACGAGCCCCCCCTGCCGCGACGTGTCGGCCTGCTGCTCGACTACTGGCCCCAGTCGATCGACGCGGAGGGCGACGAGCAGCTGCGCTCCTACTTCGCCACGGTCGAGGAGCGCCTCGACGCGGCCCTCTGACTCCGAACACCGCCTCCATCCCCCACGACCTCCATCCGCGCCCCACGGCGCCCTCACCCATGAGACCCTCGACCTTCATCCACACCCTCCTGGTCGGCACGGCCCTGTGCATCCACGCCTCGGCACAGGCAAGAGGCCCGGCCTCCTCCCTCGCCAGCGGCCTCTCGCTCGAGACGGACCCCCAGGCGTCCAACGTGTCCGACCCGCTGCTGCTGAAGGCCCCCCAGGCCCAGACCAGCGCGCCCCAGCCCCACAACGCGGCGCTGGTGACGAGCGGCCCGAACTACTCGTTGAGCGCCATGTTCGGCTCCCACGCGAACAAGGTGAGGATCGACGCCCACAGCTCGGGCAACGCGATCATCCCCGCGCCCGACACGAACGGGGTCCCCGACCTCTCCGGCGCGGGCAGCTGGATGGGCGTGATGGTCTCCGTCGGAAGGCGCGAGGACGGAGGCCAGGTGCGAGGCCTGCAGAACACGCCGGTCGCGGCGGCCGCCGCCGGCGGGCGCGACCCCCGCAGCGACATCTTCAGCCACTACCTCGACAACAGCGTGGGCCTGTCGTCCTCCACCCGCGGCCTGAGCTTCCTCGAGCAGAGCCGCGAGGACATGGGCTTCGCGGGAGCCGTGGACGAGAACGTCGACGCATTCGACTTCGGGCTGGGCGTCAACCGCTTCTCCACACGCGAATCCATGCTCTTCCCCAGAACGACGAGGTACTACTTCTCGCTGACGCCGGCCTCGGCCAGCTCGCTGGGTTCGGGCTTTGCCGTGGACGACGCAGGGAACGGCGTCTCCGCGGACCCCTGCGCCATCTACCTGATCGAGTGGCAGGCGGGCAACGGCTGGACAGTGCCCCTGGAGTGGCGTGATCGGGACGAGCTCGGACTCACGGAAGATGACAACGTCGACGCCCTCGAGGTCGCCATTAACAACGCCTGCGTCGTCATCTCGACCCAGGTCGTGGAGGGGCGCTCCCAGCTGCTGATCCAGACCTCGGCCTGGACATCCCTGTTGCCCCTACAGGGCGAAGACCGGAGCAGCGGAGCTCCCTACCTGGTCACCGAGCGCATCGGTCTGGTCTCAACCACGAGCCCCGGCGCGAGCACCGTGGACGACCTGGAGGACATCGACGGGGTCTGCGTCCTCGAGCCGGAAGACGGGCTCCTCGGTACCCACTTCGGCACGCCTGCCATGCCCGCATCCGGGCCTGGCACCGTGGCGAGCGACCTGGGGCTCAGCGTGACCAGTCATGCGCCGAGTCCCGACGCCGGCTCCGTTTCCGGTCCCGAGCGACTGGAGATGCAGGTCAGTGGCTGGGGCGGGCTCCCGCAGGATCAACCCCAGTTCGTGGCCTTCCTCGGGACAGTCACAGATCCGGCCGACGCCATGGACTGGCAGAGCGCCGGCTGGGCGGTGCTCGACGCTGGCCTGCGCTGGCCAGGAGAGTCGGTCTTCGGCCTCTCCACCCCGATCACCATCAACCAGGGCGCTGATCTGCACGTCGTCGGCGTGATCGTCTCCGGTAATCAGCTGCGGCTCAGCAGCTGGACCGCGAAGATCCGGATCTCCAACTGAGCCCGGGCTCAGGGCTCCCACGCCCGACACAACAGGAGGCCCCCCCCCCCCCGCGCCCCCCCCCCCCCCCAAGAAACCCCCGCGCCCCCGCACCCCCCACCCCAACCCCCCCCCGAGGCTCTGGGCCCCCCCCCCCCACACACCCGGCGGCCCGCGGCGCCATGCGCCGCGGGCCTCCTGCTTGCAAGCGCTGGGCCGCGGACGCGCAACGAGGTTCCGCGCAGGTTTCGATGGTCGACGCGCTCCTCGCGGCACAGGTGTCGCCCCTGGGGGTGCCGGCGGAGACACCTCCAAGGACGGGCACAGAGGCCCGCTCCCTCCGTCGGTCGGACGCCCCTGGGCGCGCGCTCCTCACCGGTCACCAGTTCGGCCACGGGGACTGCGCTGGGCCCGCGGCAGCCCTCAGAAACCGACTCTCCCAAGGAACACTCCGATGACTCTCCACGATCAACGCACTGCGCGCAGCCACAAACCCGCCCTCTCCCTGGCCACGGTCCTGGGCTGCCTCGCGGCCCCCGCCCTCTTCGCCAGCCCCGCCGCGGCCCAGACCGCCTACGGCGAGTGGACCAACAACCTCTTCAACCCGAACACCTTCTACGTCTCCCCCACCGGGAGCGACCTGAACTCCGGACTGAGCCCCGCCAGTCCCCTGCGGACCATCGACCAGGCCCTGCAGAGCGCGGACTGGACGCTCGCGAACCTCTACCCGGCCCTGCAGGAGCCCGTGACCATCAACCTGGCCCCGGGGCTCTACAACCTCACGGGCTCGATCGAGACCCCCGCCTACGGCGTGTCGATCGAACCCTCGTGGTCCAGCGACCCGAACGCCCAGGTCATCATCCGAAAGCCCGCCGGCTCTGGGAACGCCTTCCAGTTCACCATGCCCTACGGGCCCCTGGTCCAGGCCAAGGTCGACGAGCAGCCCACCAACCCCTTCGAGGACCTGCCGCCCTCGATCCTGCGCGGGCTCCACATCCAGGGCACGGCACTCCAGGGCGAGTTCTGGGGCACGGGCGTCTACATCGACCCGAGCCTCAACAACCCGGCTGCGGAGCTGCCCTCCGACTGCGCCGTCGGCGTCAACCAGTGTGAGTTCCAGGACTTGAGCACCGGGATCCGGATCACGAGGAACGACCCGGACTCCAAGGTCTACCGGAACGAGCTCATCGACAACGAGATCCGGGTGGACAACTGGGGGATCCAGATCGTCGGCGCAGGCGTGATGAGCGACCTCATCCGCTCGAACCGCATCTCCGACAGCCAGGTGGGCCTGGCGGTGCAGGCCAGCCAGGGGCAGGACGGGGGGCGTGGGATTCGACCCCGCATCCTCTCGAACTCCTTCACGAACATCGGGGCCCACAACCTGCAGCCCATGGGCGGCTTCCCCGTGTCCTCCTGCATCGAGTTCGGGGACGGCGTGTCGGCCCAGGTCGTCGGCAACACGTTCGCCTTCCTGCGCCACAACTGCCCGAACCAGAGCACCTGCACTCCTCTCCCGGGCTACGAGCCCGCGGCCATCAGCTACTTCGGCAACGGCCCCGAGGTGGAGCAAGCGACCCTCGTGATCGCGAACAACCTGTTCTACAACCCGCCCTATCAGGTCTCAGCAGGAGGCTTCTTCGACCCGCTCGAGATCTACTTCCGCGGGGGCGTGTTCCCCGGAACCCTGATCATCGAGTCGAACGACTTCGACGACAGCGGCCCGCTGGTCACCCCGACCCTCGACGTAAGAGACAGCAACATCGCGATCGGCGACCCGCAGTTCGTCGGCGGGACCTTTGGGGCATTCGACCCGCACCTGACCCCGGGCTCCCTGGGCGTGGTCAACTTCGGTGACCTGAGCTTCACCGAGCCGGGTAGCAACTCCAGCTTCCAGATCGGCAACGAGACCTTCCTGGCCAACTGCGCCCTCGACTTCGACCTCGACGCGCGCACGCACCAGACGGCGACCTCCGCCGAGGCCGTGCTCTTCCGGGGTGCGGACCAGTTCGTGCAGGACGGCATTCGTCTCTCCGCCCCCACCAGTGTCCTCGGCGGCACACCCGCCGGTGTGCAGCTCGCGGATCGCTTCGGGAACATCGCGGCCCAGGTCGGCAGCAACACGACGGTCCGGCTCGAGGTGGCTGCCCCGGCCGGCTCCGTCCACATGACGGTGCTCTGCTCGACGCTCCCGATGGGCCCCGAGGTCCAGCAGGTCGTGCTCCCTCCGATCGGCAGCCTCGCCCTCGACCCGGGCGCCGGTAACGCGGTGGTCATCAACGTCGGAATGGTGACCTCCGGCGTGGCGAGCTTCGACTGGAACATGGGAACCCTGCTGCCGGCCTACCTGGAGGCGGAGATGTACCTCCAGTCCCTGGTGCTGCGGCCGAACGGGACCTTCACCTTCACCAACCGGATCCGTATCGACGTCGAGCAGCCCTGACCGGGGCCGCAGTGACGACCCGCGCTCGGACGCTCCGTGCGCGGTCCTCCAGCAGGCAGGACGGGAATGCAGCCTGGCACCTCCGAGGGTGCCAGGCTGCTGGCCTTTCCCCACCCTCGGGGCGGGCCCGTGAAGCACTGGAGGCCCGGGCCTGCTGGTCACTCCTCGAGGGGAGCCACCAGCCGCACCGAGAGGTCGAGCCCCTTGGGGTCCGCGGCCACGGTCACGAGGCCGCTGCGCAGGGCCGACAGGTAGGTCAGCTGGCGGCGGTAGCGCTCCTCGTTGGCGGGCACCTGGGTCCGGCGGATGTCCTGGTCGATCTCGTCCACGCGCTGGTCGACGGCCTTCTCGAAGTCCCCGCGTTCGACCGGGTTGAGGGCCTCCTTCTGGCGGCCCCCGTAGTCGCGCTTGAGGATCTCCGTCTCGACCCGGGCGCGCTCGAAGGCCCAGTCCACGACGATCTCGTCCTCGGCCCAGCGGCGCACGCGCTTCTCGAGGGTGCCCATGGAGGCCCGCGGGTTGAGCCACAGGGCCAGGTTGGCTCCGTGGGTGGTCGAGCGGGCCAGGGCGGCGAAGTCCGGGCGCTCGGAGAGGCGCGGGTGCGAGGGCGCGCCCTGGGTCCACGTCTTGCGCAGGTGCGGGTACATCAGGATCGAGTTCGTCACCACGCACAGGTCCCCGATGGGCCCCGCAGCCACGACGCCGGTGCCGTCGATGTGGGGCGACCAGAACTCCTTGAACTCGTAGCCGCTGACGGTGTTCGAGTAGAAGCCGGAGGAGCCCGCCTCGCGCCCCTGGAGCCCGAAGCAGGTGCCCATGCGCCTGCCGATGTCCTCCATCAGGCCGTCGATCTTCTCGGCCCCGCCGTCCGCCAGCCAGGTGATGACGGCCACGGCCGGCACCGGCTCGTCGTTGTGCGGCGGCCCGCCCTCCTCGGGCGGGTAGTCGTTCTCGCGCACGATCAGCACCAGGTCGTCCTTGAGGGACGAATCGAGGAGCTCGACGACCTGGTCCAGGGAGCGGTACTTGCCGGTGGACTGGAAGCACTCCTCGATCAGGCTGCGGGTGGAGGGCTCGATCGAGGCGAAGAGCTGGGTCAGGAGGTCCCCCATGTCGCACTTCACGTACAGGAACAGGCTCGTGTCCTGGGGCGCGTAGATGGCGAACCTGTCGATCAGCGAGTCAGTGCTGATCGCCCGCTGACGGTAGGTGCGGGTCTGCAGGGGCGTCATCAGCTCGCTCGAGAGCTTGGCGTGCAGGTCCAGGTTGACGCCGTCGTCCATGCCCAGGATGCCCACCAGCTGGTTGATCATGCCCACCTGGAAGTACTTGGAGGCCAGCGCCGGCAGGAAGTCCTGGCTGTTCGGGTCGGGCCATGCGCCGGTGGCCTTGACGGTCTCCATCAGGCGACGGCCGTTGACGAAGACCTCGAGCTCGTCACTCTCGGGGTTGCGGTCCGCGAGCTGGATGCGGTCGTGGTAGGTGGCCCCGGCCAGGAAGGAGTCCTTGAACTGGCGCGCCTCGAGCTCGATGGCGCGCACCACCAGGTCCACGTCGTTGGACACGACCCCCACGTCACGCACGCGGCCCACACTGATGGGCTGGGTGATCGAGCCGCCGCTCAGGGTCACGTAGCCCTCCCCCACCTCCACGGAGATCCCCTGGGCGTCGAGTCCCAGGAGGCCCGGGTAGGCGAGCAGCTCGATGCCGAGCTTGCCCAGGGTGGAGAGGTTGCCGTAGATGGCCCACTGGGCCTCGCCGAGGGTCGCCCCCTGGAAGTTGCCCGCCACGGCCAGGTCGCCCCCGCCGAAGACCTCCAGGGGCTCCACGCCGCCGGGCAGCTGGGCCATCTGCCGCTCGATCTCGGCCAGCAGCTCGTCGACCCCCCAGTCCGCGCCCAGGCTGACCCGCTCCGGGGAGCCCTGGAAGGTGCGGTAGGCCTCGTTCTGCTCCAGCTCCTCGGCCACCCGCAGGCGCGGGAAACCGTCGAACTGGCGCGAGAGGTCCGCGCGGGCCACGAAGAAGTCCACCTGGCGCGGCACGAGTCCGGCCACGTCGACCCCCAGACCCGACTCGTGGGGCGGGAAGAAGAAGGTCGAGAAGGCGAAGTAGCCCACGAAGACCGTGAGCAGGAGCAGGGCCAGGAGGATGCGCAGGATGCGGGACTTGCGACTCATCGCGGGCGGTTCGGGGAGGCTCTCTCGGAGGAGGTGAGGGCGGAGATTCTCACACCGCCCGGGCCGGAGATCCTGTCCGGCCCGGCAATTCTGTACGGACGACGCCCCCCGAGGTTTCTTCCCGGCCCGACCCGGCTGCGCTTGAATCGGCCCGCTGGGGCTCCAAAATGGCCTCGATGCGAATCAGCACGCGCGTGGACCGGATCCCCCTCTCCCGGACCCTGGCCCTGGACGCCCGCGCCAAGGAGCTGGCGGCCGAGGGCCGGGACATCGTCAACATGACGGCCGGGGAGCCGGACTTCGACTCCCCGCGGGTGGTGCGCGAGACCGCCAAGGAGGTGATCGACGGGGGGCGCGTGCGCTACACCCCCGCCCCCGGCCGCCTCGAGCTGCGGCAGGAGATCGCCGGCTACCTGGAGCGCACCCGTGGGGTCTCCTACGCGGCGAGCCAGATCACGGTCTGCCACAGCGCCAAGCACGCCCTCTCCGGCTCCCTGCTGGCCCTGGTCGAGGAGGGGGACGAGGTGCTGCTGCTGCTGCCCGCCTGGGTCAGCTACGTGGAGCAGGTCCGCTTCGCCGGCGGGGTTGCGGTGGGCGTCGAGCCCCGGCCCGACATGGGCCCCGACCTCGAGGCCCTGGCGCGGGCGGTCACCCCGCGCACCAAGGGGCTGATGCTCAACTCGCCCAACAACCCCAGCGGCTACGTGGCCACCCCTGAGGAGTTCGCCGCCATCGCCGCCTTCGCCCGGGAGCACGACCTGTGGATCCTCTCGGACGAGATCTACGGGCGCCTGGTGTACGAGGGCGAGACCTTCGGCAGCCCGGCCCAGCACGGCGACGACGCCCTGGCGCGCACGGTCGTGGTGGACGGCGCCAGCAAGACCTACTCGATGACCGGCTACCGCATCGGCTTCGTGGCCGGCGACCAGGCGGTGGCCGCGGCGGTCGGTCGCCTGCACTCCCAGCTCACCGGCGCCCCCAACGCCATCGGGCAGGAGGCCTTCGGCGCGGCCCTGCGCGAGGAGCCGCCGGAGGTGGCGAGCATGTGCGAGGCCTTCCGCACCCGCCGCGACCGCATCTTGCAGGGACTCGAGGAGCTCGGCCTCCGCACGCCCCGGGCGGCCGGGGCCTTCTACGTCTTCCCCGACGTCACGAGCGTGTGGGACAAGGGCTCGGACTCCTTCTGCGAGGCGCTGCTCGAGGGCGAGGGGCTGGCGATCGTCCCGGGCACCGCCTTCGGCGTCGAGGGGCACGTTCGCTTCAGCTACGCCACCTCGATGGAGCGCATCGAGGAGGGGCTGGCGCGCCTGGGTCGCTTCCTGGGTGGGCTCTAGCGGCGCCGCCTCGGGCGCCCCTCAGTCCCGCGCCAGGACCTCCATCAGCTCGGCGAGCTCCCGGTCGACCTCGGACTCCTCGGCCACGGTCTCGGCGACCTCACTCCGCAGGGCCTCACCGAAGCGCTGGCGCAGGCGGTGCAGGGCGACCTTGAGGGCCCCCTCCCTCAGACCGAGCTCCGCGGCCAGCTCCTGCCGCGGTCGGCCCCTGCCGCCCGGCGCGAGCTCGTCCCGCAGAGCCTCGAAGAGCGCCCCGCGCCCGCGGCGCTCGTAGTCAGCCCCCACACTCTCGAGGGCGCGGTCGATCAGGGCCAGGGCCCAGGCTCGCTCGAACTCCCGCTCCGGCGAGCGCTCGGTGGCGGGCTCGGCGGCGTAGCGCTCGGGGCCCGAGCTCCAGTCGATCGAGAGGGGCAGCTCGCCGCCGCCGCGCTTGAGGGCCCGACCGCGCTCCACCTCGCCGGCCTCGAAGTTGCGCAGGCAGGTCAGGATCCACGAGCGGAAGCGGCCCCTGGCGGGCTCCAGCCCGACCAGGTCGCGGCGCTCGAGGAGCCGCAGGAAGAAGGCCTGCACCAGGTCCTCCGCCCCTGCGTGGTCGTTGCCCCGCCGCCGCAAGTAGGCGTAGAGGGGGAACCAGTAGGTGCCGCACAGCTCCTCGAGGCCGCGCCGGGCACCCTCCCCCCGCCCGGAGGCGCGGGCGACGACGCTCCAGCGGGTCGTCAGGAAGCGGGCGTCCCGCTGCGGCGAGGGTTCGGTCGTGGTCACGGGGGGGATTCTACGGGGCCGGGGCGGGGGGGTTGCCCCCGCCCCGCCCCCGATCCGCCCCCCCCGGGCCCCCCCGGGGTCCCCCCCCCCCCCCCGGCGGCGGGGGGGCGCGGGGGGGGGGGGGGGGGGGGGGGGCGGGGGGGGGGCTTCCCCCGGCGGGGGGGGGGGGGGTATACCCCCCCGCCCGACACCGTATCCTCCCCGCCCGTGCCCCCCCTCGATCCCCCCCCGCGCCCGGCGGACGTCTGGGCCCTCCACCAACCCCTGTGGACGGTGGCCGCCCGGGGACACGACCTGGGCGCTCGGCTCCTGGTCCTCCTCGCGCACGTGGTGCTGGTCGGGGGGGGCTACCTGCTCGTGCTGCGCATCGCGCAGTGGCGCGACGTCTCCGCCTTCGACTCCACCGGGGCCGTGGACCGCTGGATGCCGGCCTTGCCCTGGACGGTGTTCATCTACTTCACGCTCTACCTGTGGTTTCCCCTGACGACGGTCCTGGCCCCGCGAGGTCTGCGGGGGATCCGCGCTCTGCTCCTGCACCTGCAGGCGGAGATCGCCCTGTCCCTGGCGACCTACCCGATCTTCCTGCTGCTGCCGACCGAGATCACCGTGCGCCGGGAGATGGAGGAGCTGCTCGGAAGCACGGCGGGCCTGACCCACCAGCTCTTCGAGTACCTGTACTCGGTGGACTCCCCCTGGAACGCCTGGCCGAGTCTGCACGTGTCCACGAGCCTCTTGATGCTCTTCACCTGCGCGCACTTCACGCGGGTGACGCGCGACCGGCACCGCTGGTGGCGGCGGGGCCGGGGGGACGTGCTCTTCGTGGCTCTGGCGGTGCCCGCCTGGGTTGCCCTGAGCCTGAGCATCCTGACCACCAAGCAGCACTTCTTCCTGGACATGTGGACCGGCGCCGCCGCCGGCTTGCTGGTCTGGCGCTTCTACCTGCGCGACCGACTCCTGCGCCTGGAGGCGCAGCCCGTTCAGAACACGTAGCTGAAGTTCAGGAACGCGATCCAACCCTGGGGCTCGATCTCCACGTCGAACTCGAGCTGTCGCATGATGTCGTCCACGAAGTCGTTGCCGGTGCTCTGGATCAGCTCGGCCCCCGTGCGGCCCTCGGACTTGACCAGGGGCCACTCGTAGAAGAAGCCCAGGCTCACCATCCAGTGCCTGCCGAGCTCGTAGGCGAGGCCGCAGCCCGCGCCCACCGACCAGTACTCGCCGCCGCTGAAGGGCGAGCGCAGGATCGCGTCATCCAGGGGCGGGTCGAAGGGGAGCGTGGTCGTCATCTCGAACTCGACCTTCGGGATGTAGGCCAGCTTGGCCTGCAGGAAGACCCGCAGCCGCTGGCTGTCGAGGAAGCGCGTCGGAAGGAACCAGCGCGACCCCAGGAAGTATTCCCACTGGGCGGCATCGCCGAAGGTGATCAGTTCCTCGTCGAGGTCCGGCTCGAAGGCGCGGTACTCGCGGCCCAGGAAGAGCGAGAGGTCGTCGACCGGAAAGACCTCTACCCGATCACCGAAGCCGAAGAGGGGCACCATCTCGCCATGCAGATCGACCGGCTCGCCGAAGTTCGCCCCCACAAAGCTGACGGTCGAGTCGACCTCGTAGTCGCTGGCCACACCGCTCTGGAGGCTCAGAGCCGTGCTCCCGGCGCGCGTCGTGCGCCAGGGCTCCCCCCGCTGGCAGGAGGCGCTGGAGAGGGTGGCCAGGGCGAGGATCAGGGTCTTGGACGAGATGGCAACCATGGGGGCGCCGGAAGTTAGGAGAAGGAGGGGGGCGAGGAAAGCCTTTCCTCCGGAGCGGCCCTGGAGCCCCCTCGTGAGGCTCTGGCGGGAACCGCCCTCCCGTGTTTGGCCAACGCCTGCTAGGCTGATCAGGTCACCGGGCCCCGGGTCCGTGCTCCGATCAGCCCGATATTTGAGATCCCCTTCCCTCCCCGATCCCCCATGAGAACACTCACTCTCGCTGCTCTGGCCGCCAGCTTCGCCGCGACCGCATCGTCGGCCTCGGCCCAATCGTTCCAGTTCCAGATCGACCAGGCGAACTCCAACTACACCTGGAGTGGCACGACCTCCCTGGGCCCGCTGAACGGCAACCCGGGCAACAGCTTCCAGCTCCAGGGCACGGCCGACATCTCCCTCGACGCGGGCGGCTCCCCGGTCGGCGGCGGGCAGTGGAACTCGACCGACGCGCTGGTGGTTCCGGACCTCTCCGGCCAGGTGCCCAACCCCATCCCGAGCTTCCCGCCCCTGGCGGAGATCGACGTCACCAACATGCGCTTCTCGGTGACCACGCCCCAGTTCCCGGTCACCGCGAACAACTTCAACACGACCTCGGTCCTGACCGTGATCTCGGGCACCCTGACCGTCAACCCCCTGGTGGGCAGCTCCACTGTGACCGACCTGACCGGCACCCAGGGCCCGGTCTCGGCCCTCAGCGGCACCATCACCCAGAGTGGGAACACGCTCGCGATCCAGTCCCCCATGACCACGCAGTTCAACTTCACCGACCCCACCAGCGGCGTCTCGGCGACGATCGACCTGACCGGCAACATGCGGCTCACCTACGACTGCCAGCCGGCGGCGAACTACTGCACCGGGAACCCCAACAGCGTCGGCGCGGGCTCGACCATCTCGGCCATGGGCTCGACCAGCATCACCGCCAACACCTTCGGGCTGATGGCTCCCAACTGCCCCGCCAACAAGCCGGGCCTGTTCTTCACGGGGCCGTCCCAGATCGACATCCCCCTGGGGAACGGTCGTCTGTGCATCACGGGGTCGATCCAGCGCTTCGACGTGATCTTCTCGGACAACGCGGGCGTCTACGCGATGCCGGTCGACTTCACGAACCTGCCGGGAACCCTGACCATCAACGCGGGTGACGAGGCCAACTTCCAGTGCTGGTACCGCGACGTCGCCGCAGGCGGCGCCGGCTACAACCTGTCCGACGCGACCAACGTCAAGTTCTGCCCCTGAGCCTGGGCGCACCACCATCGTGCCCCGCACCCAGGGCTAGACTTCAGATGCGCGCCCCGCGGCCCCTCGAAGAAGGGTCGTGGGGCGCCTCCACCTCTGCTCAGCTCCCCTCGAGATCCCCATGAAGCGCATCCTCCGTCCCACGCTCCTCGCAGGTCCCGCCCTGGTGCTCGGCGCCAGCTTCGCCGTCTGGGCCCAGCTCGAGGCGGCCGCCCAGGCTCCCGCTTCGGACCTGGTCCTGGTCCCCTTCACGCCCACCGCGGTGCGGCAGCTCAGCACGGTGGAGACCGCGGTCTTCGTCTACGCCGACGCGCCCTTCGACGAGCGCGTGCGCCTGGAGGAGGTGCGCGTCTCGAGCGGTGGCGACCTGGTCTACAGCCGGGAGCTCGATCTCGAGCTCGTGGGCGACCCGCGCTTCGGGGAGGTGAACGCCACCCTCGAGCGCCTGCCCCACGACCTGGCCCACAACCACAAGGAGCGGCGCTACTTCGCCTCGCCCGACGCGCCCGAGTACGGGGGCGCCGAGGCCCTCGACGTGAGGCGTGAGGCGATGCTGCGCTGGAACGCCCTCTCCGAGGAGTACACCGCCGGCCGGCCGCGGCCCTTCGTGCAGGTGGACTTCCCCCTGCACGCGGACCAGGTCTTCTTCCCCGACGAGCCCGAGGGCACGCGCCGCGAGGTGGAGGTGCGGCTGGTGTTCTCGACGGTCTCCGGGGGCCGCCGCACGGCCTCGGTCACCCGGCCCATCACGCGCCTGGCGGACCCCCTGGGCCTGCCCGCGCCCCTGGCGGCGGTGGGCGCCAGCGTGCACCCCGGCGACCTGCACGTGCACTCCTGCCACGGTGAGGCCGCCGGCGCCTGCGCCCCCTCGAGCAACTGCACGGCCGAGTCCCTGCAGCTCTCCGGCAGCTTCAGCTACGCCCAGCTGCGCAGCCAGTACGAGGCCCTCGGCATCGACTGGTTCACGGCCACGGACCACAGCTACTGCATCAACAGCACCTCCGAGTGGAACGTCATCAAGGCGGAGTGCGCCGCGGCCACCGACGCCGACTTCCTGGTGCTGGCCGACATCGAGCTCTCGAGTGACGAGGTCGGCTCCCAGACCGGTAGCGACTCGGGGGACATCCTCTGCCTCGGCCTGACCTCCGCCAACCACATGGGGGCCCACCAGCTCACCAACCGGGTCGCGGGCGGCGAGGACGGCCTGCTCGGCTTCTGCGACGGTCTGTTCAGCGACGTCCTGGACTCCTTCACCTCGAACATCACCGAGATCCGAAACCAGGGCGGCTACCCCATCGTCCACCACCCCGAGGGCAGCTCCTTCGGCTGGAACAGCTACTCGGCCACCACGGGCATCGAGGCCGGCGGCATGCAAGGTGTCGAGATCTGGAACGGCACCTCCCAGAGCGGCCAGGGCAGCCACGTGGGTCGCTGGGTCGACTGGATGCTCGACGGCCGCATCCTGTACGCCTACTCCGGCAGCGACACCCACGACGAGGCCCACTCCTTCGGGGCCAACCACGTGATCCTCGGGCCCGGCGAGGTCTTCAACGGCGACAACGTGCACGGGGCCCTCCGGAACGGCCGGCACTACATCTCCAACGAGCACTCCCTGGTGATCGAGGCCGAGCTCGGCGGCTCGATCCTCGGCATGGGGAGCCTGAACAGCTTCCCGGCCAGCGCGCCCGCGGCCAGTGTCACCACCCGCGTGCACTACAACTTCGGCGCGGACACGACCGTGCTGACAGTGTTCAAGGGCGTCGTGGGCTCCGCGAACGAGACAACGGTCTGCGAGAGCCTGACCCTGACCGGCCAGGGCACCTTCACCTGCTCGACGCCCCTGGTGACCGGCGCCAACTCCTGGGTGCGCGCCTACAGCCAGAGCGGCTCGAAGACTGCCTACACCAACCCGATCTTCTTCCTGCCGTCGGCGGACGACCCGATGATCTTCTGCACGGCGAAGACCGATACGGCTGACTGCACCCCCGAGATCGCCTACAGCGGCAGCGCCAGCGCCACCTCGGGGACGCCCTTCGACATCAGCGCGGCGCCGCTCCTGAACAACAAGTCCGGGCTCCTGTTCTACGGCTACGGGGCAGGCTTCATGCCCTTCTTCGACGGCACCCTGTGCGCCACGTCGCCCTTCGTCCGCACGACCGTCCAGAACTCGGGTGGCAACCCGACCCTCCCCGACTGCTCGGGCAGCTTCGCCTTCGACTTCAACGCCTACGTGCAGAGCGGATCGGACCCGAACCTCGGCCCGGGCTCCACGGTCAGCGCCCAGTTCTGGTACCGCGACCCCACGGCGCCCCAGCCGGCGGGGCTCTCGAACGCGGTGTTCTTCTCCGTCGGGCCCTAGCCCCCTTCTCCGGGGGCGAGGGGCGGCTGCACAGGCGGGCACCGGAGCCGGGGGGGGTCATCAGCGGACCGCCCGCGCACCGAGGGTGAGAGGTGGCCGGAGCGGAGTGCGCCGCGGCGGAGAGGTCTCCGGGGGAGCGCCATCCGGGTCGAGCGGTGCACCGAGGCCCCGCCTCCTCCCCCCCCTTGTGCCCGGCCGGGCCAGACGTACGATTCAGCCGCTCGTTGGACCCCGACGGCGCGAGTTCCTTCGATCTGGAGGTCTTCGGCGAGGTCTACCGCCAGAACTCCGAGCGCTTCCTGCGCGCCCTCCCCCATCGAGGAAACCCTCCAGCTCTGGCGCTTCAACTGCGTCCTCGGCGTCATGATCGGAACCCTGCTCGACCCCCACGACTTCCTACGGCCCGGCGAAGCGGGCGACACGCCCGCCTTCCGCCGACGCGCACTCGCGCAGCTGGTCGGCCTCCTGGCGGGCGGCCTGCGGGCCGAAGCGGCGCAGCTCGCGGCGGACGCGGAGGGAGCCACGCGGTCGTGAAGCGCTCGATTCGACCCGCGACGGCCGCCCTGCTCTGCGCCGCGCTCGCCTGCCGGGCCCCCGTGCCCCGCGACGGCGAGGCCCCGCCCCTGCACGTCCCCGCGAGCTTCGCCGCGGCGGCGGCGGACGACTCCACCACCGTGACCGAGGACTGGTGGACCGCCTTCGGCAGCGAAGAGCTCAGCCTCCTGGTCGAGGAGGTCCTGGCCCGCAACTACGACCTGATCGCCGCCGCCCACCGCCTGCGCGCCGCCGAGGCCCAGGCGCGCATCGCGGGCGCGGCCCTGCTGCCCGCCGCGAGCCTCGGCGGAGACGCCAGCCGCCAGCGCCAGAACTTCATCGGCCTGCCGCTGCCCGGCGGCGGCCCGGAGGTCCTGAGCTCCACCAGCTCCAGCCTCGGCGTCTCCCTCAACGTCAGCTGGGAGCTCGACCTGTGGGGCAAGCTGGACGCCTACTCCGAGGCGGCCGAGGCCGACTTCGCGGCCGGGGTCGAGGACCTCGCGTCCCTGCGCCTCTCGCTGGCCGGCCAGGCGGTCAAGTCCTGGCTCGGCCTGGTGGATGCCCGGCTGCAGCTCGAGATCGCCGCGCGCCAGGTGGAGAGCCTGGAGCGCTCCACGGAGGTCGTGCGCCAGCGCTTCGAGAACGGCCGCGTGACGGCCCTCGACCTGAACCTGGCCGAGGCCGAGCTGGCGGGGGCCCTGGCCCGCCGCAGCGCCCGCGAGGAGGCCCAGGCCCGGGCCGCGCGCGGGCTCGAGATCCTGCGCGGCTCCTACCCCGCCGGAGCCCTGGAGAGCGCCGCGGCCCTGCCGGAGCTCCCCCCCCAGCCGTCGGTCGGCCTGCCCTCGGAGCTCCTGCGCCGACGCCCGGACCTGCGCGCCGCCGAGGTGCGGCTCGATGCGGAGGACTACCGGCTCTACGCCTCGCGCAAGGAGCTCTGGCCGAGCCTGTCGCTCACCGGCAGCGTCGGCCGCCGCACGGCGGAGGCCGGCGACCTGGGAGACGACGCCTTCAGCGTGTGGTCCCTGCTCGCCGGCCTGACCCAGCCGATCTTCCAGGGCGGGCGGCTGTCCGCCGGCGTCGACGCCGCCGAGGCGAAGGTCGACGCCACCCTGGCGGAGTACGCCCAGGCGGTGCTGCGAGCACTCCTCGAGGTGGAGACAGCCCTGGCCGTCGAGGCCAGCATGGCCGAGCGCGACCGCCAGCTCGCCCGCGCCACCGAGCGCGCGGACCAGGCTCGCGGTCTGGCCGAGGAGCGCTACCGCGCCGGCCGCACCGACATCCTCTCCGTCCTCACCGCGCAGCGCCAGGCCTACGAGAGCGAGAGTGCCTGGGTCAACGCCCGACGGCTGCACCTGGAGCAGCGCGTCGACCTGATGCTCGCCCTCGGCGGCGGCCTCCACGACGGCGACGCCGAACCTGACACCGCAACGAACACCTCCCGATGAAGCTGCTGCTCAAGATCCTCCTGCCCCTGATCGTGCTCGCAGTCGGCGCCGGCACCGCCATGATGCTCGTGAACAGCCGTGAGGTCCCCGAGCCCGAGGCGCGCAAGGTGGTCCTGCCCGTGGTCTCGACCGTCGAGGCCTCCAGGACCGACTGGCGTGTCGAGGTCCCCGCCCGGGGCACGGTCGTGCCGCGCCGGGAGTCGCACCTGGTCGTCGAGGTGGCCGGGCGCGTGACGAAGGTCGCGCCCCAGCTCGCCAGCGGGGGCTTCTTCGCGAAGGACGAGGTGCTGCTCGAGATCGACCCCCGGGACTACGAGGTGGCCGTGGCCCAGGCGCAGCTCGAGGTCGCCCGCGCCGAGCGGCGGCTGGTCGAGGAGCTGGCCGACGCCGAGGTGGCCCGCGCCGAGTGGGAGCGCCACGGTGAGGGCGAGCCCACTCCGCTCACCCTGCGCGAGCCCCAGGTGGCCGAGGCGCGCGCAACCGTGACCGCCGCCGTGGCCATGCTGGCCCGCGCGGAGCGGGACCTGGAGCGCACCAGGCTCGTGGCCCCCTTCGAGGGCCGCGTCCGCAGCGAGAGCGTCGACGTGGGCCAGGTGCTGATGCCCGGCTCCCCCGTCGCGGTGGTCTACGCCACGGACGTGGCCGAGGTCCGCCTGCCCCTCCCGGACCCGGAGCTGGCCTTCCTCGAGCTGCCCATGGCCGGTGGCGGCGGAGACGCGGCACCCGGCCCCGAGGTCCTCCTGACGGCCGACTTCGCGGGCGAGCTGCGCAGCTGGCCCGCGCGCATCGTGCGCACCGAGGGCGAGCTCGACCCCTCGACGCGCATGGTGGTCGCCGTCGCCAGCGTGCGCGATCCCTACGGCCGCGAGCGGGGCGACGTGCCCCTGGCCCTGGGCATGTTCATGGACGCCAGGATCCGCGGCGTGCTGCTCGAGGGGGTCTTCGTCCTGCCACGCACCGCCCTCCGCGACGGCGCCCGCATCTACGTGGTCGACGACGAGGACCGCCTGCGCTTCGTGCCGGTGGAGATCGTGCGCGCCGAGCGCGAGGACGTCATCGTCCAGGCGCCCCTGCCCGAGGGCACGCGGGTGGTCGTCTCGCCGCTCGAGATCGCCACCGACGGCATGCGCGTGCGGGACGTCGCCGTGGACGTGGGCACCGCTGAGGAGGGCGAGCTGTGAAGGGCCCCATCTCCTGGTTCGCCAGGAACCCGGTGGCGGCCAACCTGGTGATGATCGTGATGCTGGTCGGCGGCGCGCTGACCTACGGCACGATCAAGATGGAGCTCTTCCCGGAGTTCAAGCTCGACATGATCACGGTCACGGTCGCCTACCCGGGGGCCGCCCCGGAGGAGATCGAGGAGGCCATCTGCGTGCGCATCGAGGAGGAGGTGCACGCCCTCGACGGCGTCAAGCGCGTGCTCTCCAGCGCCACCGAGGGCGCCGGCACCGTGACGGTCGAGGTCCAGCAGGGCGCGGACACTCGCCGCGTGCTCGACGACGTGAAGACCCGCGTCAACGCCATCCACACCTTCCCCGAGCTGGCCGAGCGGCCGGTGATCGAGGAGATCGTGATGCGCACCCAGGTCATCAACGTCGCCATCTCGGGCGCCGCCGAGGAGAGGACCCTGAAGCGCCTGGGCGAGAGGGTGCGCGACGAGGTCAACGCCCTCGAGGGCATCAGCCAGGTGGTGCTGGCCAGCACGCGCCCGGACGAGGTCTCGGTCGAGGTCTCCGAGGGCGCCCTGCAGCGCTACGGCCTGACCTTCTCCGACCTGGCGAACGCGGTCCGCAGCAGCTCCCTCGATCTCTCGGGCGGCACGCTGCGCACCGAGGGCGGGGAGGTGCTGCTACGCGCCAAGGGTCAGGCCTACCTGGGCGAGGAGTTCGGAGGGCTGGTGCTGCGCACGCGCCCCGACGGCAGCCGCATCCTGCTGCGCGACGTGGCCACGGTGGTCGACGGCTTCGAGGAGACCGCCCAGGAGACGACCTTGAACGGCGAACCGATGGTCCAGGTGCAGGTCTTCCGGGTCGGTGACGAGAACGCCCTGAGCGTGGCCCGCACGGTGCGCGAGTACGTGGAGGAGGCCCAGGCGCGCATGCCGGAGGGCATCACCCTGACGCCCTTCGCCGACTCCTCGGTGCTCCTGCAAGGACGCCTCAGCCTGCTGACCAAGAACGGCCTCCAGGGGCTGTTCCTCGTCTTCGCGGTGCTGGCGATCTTCCTGCGCTTCCGCCTGGCCATGTGGGTCACGGTCGGCATCCCGATCTCCTTCATGGGTGCCCTGTGGCTGATGCCGAGCCTGGGCGTGTCGATCAACCTCCTGTCGCTCTTCGCCTTCATCCTCGTGCTCGGGATCGTCGTGGACGACGCGATCGTGATCGGCGAGAGCGTGTTCACGGAGCAGAAGCGAGACCCCGACCAGCTGGAGGCGACCATCCGCGGCACGAACCGTGTCGCCGTCCCGGTCACCTTCGCGGTGCTGACCACGGTCACGGCCTTCATGCCGATGCTCGGCCTCCCGGGCCTGTTCGGGAAGTTCTTCTCGGTCTTCCCCCTGGCGGTGATCCCGATCCTGCTCTTCTCCTGGTTCGAGTCGAAGGTCGTCCTCCCCGCGCACCTGGCCCACGGCGGACGCCTGGCCGCGCGCATCGCCAAGGTGCCCCCCTTCCGCTGGTGGGTGGCCTTCCAGGGCTTCTTCGAGCGCGGCCTGGAGTTCCTGGCCCGGCGTGTCTACCAGCCGAGCCTCGACTTCTGCCTGCGCTGGCGCTACCTGACCCACGCGACGACCATCGCGGTCTTCATGGTCTGCATCGGCCTGGTGGGAGGCGGCTTCGTGCGCTTCGTGGACTTCCCCAAGATCCCCGGCGACCTGGTCATGGCCCAGCTCACCATGCCCCTCGGCACCGCGCCGGAGGTGACCGAGGACGCCGTGCGCCGCATCGACGAGGCGGCCCGAGTGCTGCAGAGGCAGCTGGGCGAGGAGCGGCCGGGCCCCAACGCGGTCCAGCGCTACCTGACCGCTGTCGGAGAGCAGCCGATCCGCGCCATGCAGGACAATCACGGGGCTGGCGGCCGCTTCGTGGGCAGCCACCTGGGAGAGGTGGCCCTCGAGCTGCTCCCCACCGAGGAGCGCGAGGAGCTGCCCACCGAGGAGATCATCGAGCGCTGGCGCTCCCTCTGCGGCCCGATCCCCGGCGCCGTGGAGCTGATCTTCACCGCTGACGTCATGGGCGGCGGGGACGCCCTTGCGATCCAGTTCGCCGGCAATGACGTGGAGGAGCTGCGCCTGGCCGCCGAGGAGCTCAAGGCCGAGCTCGGCGCCTTGCCCGGAGTGTTCGACATCTCCGACTCCTTCCGCGGCGGCAAGCAGGAGGTCCAGCTCGAGATCCTGCCCTCGGCCGAGGCCCTCGGCCTGACCCTGGCCGACCTCGCCGGGCAGGTGCGCCAGGCCTTCTACGGCGAGGAGGCCCAGCGCATCCAGCGCGGCCGCAACGAGGTCAAGGTCATGGTGCGCTACCCCGAAGAGGACCGCCGCACCCTCTACACCCTCGAGCAGATGCGCATCCGCACCCCCCTGGGCGGTGAGGTCCCCTTCGGCCAGGTGGCCGAGGCTCGCATCGAGCGCGGCTACGCGACGATCTCCCGCTCGGACCGCAAGCGCCAGGTGACGGTCACCTGCGACATCGACGACCGCGTCACGACCAACGGCGACGTGCTGGCCGCCCTGAGGGCCGGGCCCCTGCCGGGGATCCTCCAGGCCCACCCCGGCGTCTCCTGGTCCGTCGAGGGCCAGAGCGCGGAGCTGCGCCTGGCCATGAGCGAGCTGGTGCGCATGTTCGTGCTGGCCCTGCTCGTGATCTTTGCCCTGATGGCGATCCCCTTCAAGAGCTACGTGCAGCCCCTGATCGTCATGAGCGCCATCCCCTTCGGCCTGATCGGCGCCGTGCTCGGACACGTCATCATGGGCCACGACCTCTCGATCCTCTCGATGGTCGGCATCGTGGCGCTGACGGGCGTGGTGGTGAACGACTCCCTGGTGCTGGTGGACTTCATCAACCGCCGTCGGGCCGAGGGCGGCCGGCTGATCGACGCAGTGCGCACGGCCGGCGTGCAGCGTTTCCGGCCCATCATCCTGACCTCCCTGACGACCTTCGCCGGCCTGACGCCGCTCATGTTCGAGACCAGCGTGCAGGCCCAGTTCCTGATCCCCATGGCCATCGCCCTGGCCTGGGGCGTCATCTTCTCGACGGCCATCACCCTCGTGTTCGTTCCGGCGGGCTACATGATCCTGGACGACCTGCTGCGGTTCTTCCGCGGGCGGAGCGAGGAGCCCCGCCCCGTCTCCCCCACGCCCACGCCGGCCGAAGGCGCGGCCTGAGCCTCAGGCCGCGAGCAATCAGGCGAAAGAGCACGCCCACCTCCTCCTCTTCGCCTCTTCAAGGGCGCCCAGTCCGAGCGTACGCGTCAGGTCGTGACCCTCCGGCCTGTCCCGAGCTTTGGCGTTCGTTTAGCCTCTGCCCCCGCAATGACGCACGAATCGACCCAGACCTACGACGTCCTCGTCATCGGAGGCGGCACCGCAGGCACGGCCGCCGCCTCCCACGCCCGACGCGCCCTCGGCCCGCAGGCGCGGGTGGCGATGTTCAACGACGGCGAGCTCGGCGGCCTGTGCATCCTGCGCGGCTGCATGCCGACCAAGACCATGCTGCACGCCGCGCACCTGGTCCACGAGGCGAGCCAGCACGAGACGCCAGGCATCGGCCACGCGCCTCTCGCGGTCGACTTCGCCGCCGTGATGGCCAACAAGGACGCCAAGGTGGCGCGCTTCAAGGCCGCCAAGCTGCGGGGCATCGAGGGCGGCGGTTACGAGGTGATCGACGCGCGCGCGCGCTTCGCGGGGCCGGACACGGTCGAGGCCGGCGGGGTGACCTACCGCTTCACCAAGGGCGCCGTCCTGGCCGCGGGCTCGGTGCCGAGCCTGCCTCCGATCGAGGGCATCGAGGCCGCTGCCGCGGCGGGCCTCGTGTGGAACAGCGACCACGTGATGGCCATGACCGAGCCCCTCGAGGACGTGATCGTGCTGGGGGGCGGGGCCATCGGCCTCGAGCTCGGCCTGTTCCTGGCTCGGATGGGCACGCGGACGTACATGATCAACCGCAGCGCCTTCTACTCGAAGATCGACGCGGACATCTCGGCTGAGTTCGCGCGGGTGCTCGACGACGAGCCGAACCTGACGCGCATCGCGCCCCTGTCGGCGCGCTCGCTCGAGGTCGTGGAGGGCCGCGTGCGCTTCACCTTCGAGGCCGAGGGCCAGGAGCGCACCATCGAGGCCGACCGCTTCATCGCGGCCACGGGCCGCGACGCCGCCTTCGAGGGCCTGGGCCTCGAGGAGGCCGGCGTCGAGACCGGGCGGGGCCGCGTGGTCCACGACGTCACCATGCGCACCAGCAACCCGCGCATCTTCGTCGCCGGCGACGCCACGGGCTCCGAGCAGCTCCTGCACGTGGCCAACTGGGAGGGCAAGGCGGCCGGGCTCGGGGCCGCCGGGGTGCCCGGTGAGCACGCCGTGGAGCAGCGCCTGCGCATGAGCGTGGTCTTCACGGACCCGCCGCTGGCGACGATCGGACAGACGGCGATGGAGGCCGAGGCCGCGGGCCTGCCGGTCGTCACCGCCAGCGCCAGGTTCCCGGAGACCGGTCGCGCGATCACCATGGACGTGCAGCACGGGCTCTGGAAGCTCGTGGCCCACGCCGAGACGGGCGAGCTCCTCGGGAGCCAGCTCCTCGGTCCGCGCGCGGACGACATCGTGCACACGATCTCCGCCGTCATGTACTACCGCGGCACCGCCCACGACCTGCTCGAGATGCCCTGGTACCACCCGACCCTGACGGAGGTCGGGCTGAGCCTGGCGCGGGAGATCGTCGGGAAGCTCCCGACACCCTGACCCGCGGACCGGAGCCGCTCCGGTTCGGGGTCGCAGCATTTCGCCGACGCGCCGCGTCGCTAAGATGGAGCCCCGCGAGTCTCCACCCCGCGCCCCATGACCCACCGCCGCTCCGCCGCGCTGATCCTTGCCCTGCTCCTGGCCCCGCTCGGGACCGGCGCCCGCGCTGCCGCCCAGGGAGCGGACATCAGCGACCCCACCCTGCGGGTGCCCGTCGAGCACTGGGGCTGTACGAACTGTCACCTGCCAGACGCGACGACCGCCGAGCGCGTGGGCCAACGCCCCGGACCGGACCTCGGGCAGGTCGGCGAGCGCGCGAGCGCCTCCTGGATGCGGCGCTGGATCGCTCGCCCCGCGGACCTGCGGGCGGCGCCCACCATGCCGCGGCTGTTCGGGACGACCGAGGAGGAGGAGGCCGATCTCGACGCCGTGGTCGCCTTCCTCGCCAGCCGGGGCGCGCCCGCCGGCGGGGCCGCGGCCACGGAGGAGTCGCTGCTGACCGCCGGCCGCGAGCTCTACCACACGGTGGGCTGCGTTCACTGCCACGGCGCCCTCGACTCCCCCGCCGAGGTCTTCGGCGACGAGTTCCTGCCCCAGGAGGTGCCCCAGCCCTTCGTCTTCAGCACCTTCTCCGACCTCGAGGGCAAGTGGTATCCCGCGGCCCTCTCCGCCTTCCTGCTCGACCCGACGACGGTGCACCGGGACGGGCGCATGCCCGGCATGAACCTGGAGCCCTTCGAGGCGGACCTGCTGGCGAGCTACCTGCTCTCGAAGTTCCCCGCCGCGAAGGACGGTGCGGACGCCGCGGACACGGCCCTCGCCGCCCGCGGCCGGGAGGTCTTCGCCGAGCGCGGCTGCCAGGCCTGCCACACGGTCGGCGAGCTCGAGTTCCCGGCCCACGCCGCGCCCCCGCTGGCGGAGCTGCTCGGCGAGGAGCAGCGCGGCGGCTGCCTCTCCCCCCACGAGTGGGACGGCCCACGCTACGACTTCCCCGCCCCGCCCATGGCGCGCATGTTCGCGGGCGGGCTGATGGCCGTCACCCACGCCAAGGTCAGCGACGCGCGCCTCGACTACCTGGAGCGGCAGGTCAACCGCCTCAACTGCCAGGCCTGCCACGAGATCGACGGGGTCGGCGGCGTCCAGAACGAGCTGCGGATCTACTGCACCTCCCTCGACGAGCAGGCGGACCTCGGCGACGAGGGTCGCATCCCGCCGCACCTGAACGGGGTGGGCGGCAAGCTGACCACGAGCTGGTTCCACGAGGTGCTCTTCGAGTCCGGCCGCGCGCGCCCGTACGTGGCGACGCGCATGCCCCAGTACGGGGACGCGGTGAAGGACTTCCCCGAGCTCTTCGCCCGCCGCGCCGGCGTCGAGCCCCACTCCGACGCGGAGTGGCCCGCTGTGAGCGACGAGCTCGTGCTCGCCGGCCGAGACATGATGGGCATGCAGGCCGCCGCCTGCATCTCCTGCCACAGCTTCCGGGACCTGCCCGCGGTGGGCACTCCCGGCCCGGACATGAGCCAGTTCGCCGGGCGCCTGCGCTACGCCTGGTGGAACGAGTACATCGAGGACCCCGCGGCCTTCAAGCCCGGCACGCGCATGCCGCTCTTCCGCAACGAGGACGGCTCGAGCGTCTTCGAGCACCCCTTCGACGGCGACTTCCAGCGCCAGACCGACGCCATGTGGGCCTACTTCACCCTGGGCGAGCTGATGCCGCCCCCCGAGGGCCTGGGCGAGCCCGACGGGATGATGCTGAGCGTCGGCGAGACACCGCGGGTCTTCCGCACCTTCATCCGCGGGGTCGGCCCGCGGGGCATCGCCGTGGGCTTTCCCGTCGGGCTGCACTACGCCTACGACGCGGGCCAGGCGCGGCTGATGCAGGTCTGGCAAGGGGAGTTCATCGACGCCTCGGGCGCCTGGGCCGGCCGCGGCGGCAACAGCCGCAAGGCCGCGGGCGAGGAGCTCTGGGAGCACCCGGGCGGCCCCGCCTTCGTGATCGGCGACAAGCCCCTGAGCTGGCCAACGCGGGCCGAGGGCGTCGACTTCAAGGGCTATCGGGTCGGCTCCGAGGGCGGGCCCGTGTTCCAGTACACGGTCACCCTCGAGGACGGCGTCGAGGTGCAGGTGGTCGAGCAGATCGTCCCGCGCCTCTCGCCCGAGAAGGTCCTCGAGCGTCGCTTCGTCTTTCAGGGCGTCCCGCAGGGCGCCAGCGTCTGGCTGCGCACCGGCGGTGAGGTCACCGGCGCCCGCATCCAGGGCACCGGCGCCCACGGCCCCTCCGACGGTGCCGGCGGCGAGAGGTGGTACCGCTTCGCTCCCTCACAATCCACGAGTGCGCTGATCCTGGAGGTGGCGCTGTGATCCCGACCAACCTGCTGCTCGTCGTCGCTCCACTGCTGCCCGCCCAGGAGCTTGTGGGCGACGTCCCCTACGAGAAGCTCGAGACCCGCCGCGCCACCCGCGAGGCGGTGCTCCAGGCCCTCGACCCGAACCCGATCCGCTGGGGCGCGTGGCACCAGCTCTCGCCCTTCCCCTACGCGGGCCACGGGCGCGGCGACCTGAAGACCCCCCACGCGCCGGAGGCGGAGCTGGCGCGCATGAGAGCTGGCGAGGCCCCCGACCTCGAGGCGGTCTACGAGGGCAAGAACGGCGTCGAGGCACGCTGGCAGCCCATCGGCCACCGGGCCGGCAAGCGCATCGACCTGCACCGGGGGGACGACCGGGCCCTGAACGACCTGGTGGCGGGCTACCTCTACACGACGATCGAGGCGCCCAGCGCCCGTCGGGTCGAGTACGAGCTCGGCAGCGACGACGGCCTCCGCCTGTGGCTGAACGGTGAGCTGCTGCTGGACAAGGACGTGCCCCGCAGCCTCGACCCCCACGCGGACCGGGTGGCCTTCGACCTGGCGGAGGGCACGAATGACGTGCTCATCAAGGTCGTCGACGGACAGGGCGGCTGGGAGTTCCAGATCCTGACCGAGGTCCCCCTCGACCCGCGCGTCGAGGCCCAGCTCGAGTTCCTGCTCGACCGGGACTTCCCCCCCAGCCGCGCCCACGAGTACTACCGGCCGCTGACGGTCCCGATCCCCGACGAGCTGGTGGTCGAGGTCGGCGGCCTCGACGTCCTGCCCGACGGGCGGCCGGCGGTCTGCACCCGGCGCGGGGACGTGTTCCTGGTCGAGGGCGCCTACGACGAGCCACCCCTCGACGCCCGCTTCCTGCGCTACGCCGAGGGTCTCCACGAGCCCCTGGGCCTCGAGGGGCGCCAGGAGGACGACGGCCTCGCCCTCTACACGGTCCAGCGAGCCGAGCTGACGCGCCTGATCGACACCGACGGCGACGGACGCGCGGATCTGTACGAGACCGTCTGCGACGACTGGGGCATCTCCGGCAACTACCACGAGTTCGCCTTCGGGCCGCGCTTCGACCGCGAGGGCAACGCCTGGGTGACGCTGAACGTGGGCTTCTGCGGCTCCCTGGGCAAGGCGACCGTGCCCTACCGGGGCTGGGCCCTGAAGGTCACGCCGGAGGGCGAGATGGTCCCGGTCTGCAGCGGCCTGCGCTCCCCCAACGGCCTCGGCATGTGGAAGGACGGGGAGATGTTCTACGTGGACAACCAGGGGGACTACGTCGCCACGAACCGGCTGTCGCACCTGAGGCAGGACGCCTTCATCGGTCATCCCGCGGGGCTGCGCTGGCGCGAGGACGCCGAGGACCTGCAGGGCCACACCCCCGAGCCCCAGCCGCCGGCGGTCTGGTTCCCCTACCGCAAGATGGGTCAGTCCGCGGCGGACGTGGTGCTCGACACCACGGGCGGCGCCTTCGGCCCCTTCGCCGAGCAGCTGTTCGTGGGCGACCAGATGATGTGCTCGGTGATGCGCGTCGACCTCGAGGAGGTCAACGGGCACTACCAGGGCGCCTGCTTCCCCTTCATCGACGGCCTCGACTCCGGCGTCAACCGCATGGCCTTCGCGCCGGACGGCTCGATGTTCGTCGGCCAGACCGACCGCGGCTGGGGCTCGACCGGTGACCGCAGCTGGGGCCTGCAGCGCATCGTGTGGAGCGGGGAGACCCCCTTCGAGATCCTCCACATGCGCGCCGAATCGGACGGCTTCGAACTGGAGTTCACCGCGGACGTGGACCCGGAGACCGCCGGCGACGCGGCATCCTACGGGGTGACGACCTACACCTACGCCTACCACGCCGACTACGGCGCTCCGGAGGCGGACAAGCGCGAGGCGCAGGTGCTCTCGGCGGTTGTGACCGGGCCCCGCAGCGTGCGGCTGGCGCTCTCGGCCATGCGTGCGAACCACGTGCACGAGCTCCTGGCGGACGGGGTGCGCGACGCCGCGGGCGAGCCCCTGCTGCACGCCCAGGCCTACTACACCCTGGTCGAGGTCCCCGAGGGCGCTGAAGAGCCCGAGAGCGGCACGCGCCAGGCGGCCGCCCCGCGCGAGGCGGAGCACTCCGCGCCGCTCGCCATCGCGGCTCCCGAGCCCGAGCGCCTGCTCTTCCTGACCCACTCCGCGGACTTCGAGCACCACGTGGTCAAGCGCATCTTCAAGGGCGTCCCGGCCATCGCCGAGCGCGAGCTCGTCGACTACGCCGGTGAGGACTACGAGGTCACGGTCACCAAGGACTGCTCGGTGATCAACGCCGAGAACCTGGCCAACTACGACGCGGTGCTCTTCTACACCACGGGCGAGCTGCCTGTCTCCGAGGAGGACCGCATGGCCCTGATCGACTGGGTCGCGACCGGCGGGGCCTTCGTGGGCATCCACTGCGCCACCGACACCTGGTACGAGTTCCCCGAGTACATGGACATGATCGGCGGCGCCTTCGACGGCCATCCCTGGCACGAGGAGGTGCGCCTGGAGGTCGAGGATCCCGCTCACCCGTCGGTGACGCACCTGGGCGAGGACTGGGAGCTCAAGGAGGAGATCTACCAGTTCAAGTGGTGGCGCCGCTTCCCCCTGCACGGGCTGCTGCGCTTGAGCGGCGACAAGGTCGACCTCTCCAAGGGCAAGCGCGCCGACCGGGACTACTCGACGGCCTGGTGCAAGGCCTTCGGCGAGGGGCGCGTCTTCTACACGGCCCTCGGCCACCGGGCGGAGGTGTGGGAGAGCGAGGAGTTCCTGCGCCACCTCTTCGGCGGCATCGAGTGGGCCATCCACGGGCCGGACCTGCCCGTGCCCGCCCCCGAGGGTGCCCTGGAGCTGATGAAGCCCGGTGACACGAGCGCCTGGGTCCACGGAGGCGACCGCCCCTGCGAGTGGGAGGAAGAGGACGGCGTCTTCACGGTCAAGCCTGGCACCGGCGATGTGTTCACGAAGGAGCACTTCGGCGACGGCCTCTTCCACGTGGAGTTCAGCCCCTCGGTGCACCCCGAGAACGTCAAGGGCCAGGGGCGCGGCAACAGCGGCGTGTACCTGATGGGGCAGTACGAGCTGCAGGTGCTCGACTCCTACGGGCTCGAGCCCAAGATGGGCGACTGCGGCGCCTGCTACGGCGTGGCCCTCCCGCTGGTGGCCCCCTACCGTCCGCCGGGGTCGTGGTCGACCTACGACATCGAGTTCACGGCGCCGCGCTTCGACGCGGAGGGCAACAAGACCGCCAACGCGCGCATCACGGCGTGGCTCAACGGCCGCAAGATCCACGATGACCTGGAGGTCCCGGGTCCGACGGCCGCCAGCTGGCGCAGAGAGGAGTTCCCCCTGGGCCCCCTGAAGCTCCAGGACCACGGCAACCCGGTGCGCTTCCGCAACGCCTGGGTGCTGCCTCGGGAGGACTGACCGAGGCTCAGGCGGAGTAAGCGTTCGTCGCCTCGGAGAGCTCCTTCGAGGCGACGCGCTGGATCTCCGCCAACAGGGCCGGATCGTCGGTGTCCGCGAAGAGGTAGAACTTCCACAGGTCGCGGTAGGAGGCCTCGAGGTCCGCCAGGCGCGGGATGTGCTCGGCGAAGTGGGCCAGGGGTCTGACCTCCGTCTCCCCGGGCCAGCGCACGTGGGTGCGGGCCTCCTTGAGCTGCATGCGCTTCGCGGGGCAGTAGACGAGCAGCTTGACCTCACGCCCGGTGGCGAAGCGCACGAGGTCGGCGATGCGCGCCTCCACCTCGTGGCGGCTGGCGGCGCCGCCGGGAGAGAAGAAGCGCGTGACCAGGGCCTCCTGCACCTCCGCGTTCTCATAGCGGGGGAAGACGCAGGCCCGCTTGTAGAGCTTGCGGGAGCGCAGGCGCCCCATCAGGGTGCGCACCTCGGCCCGCAGCCCCGGCTCGGCATCGGCGACGCTGCGCTCGAGCAGGTCGAGGACCGAGGCGTCGGTCTGGTCGTAGAACTCCTCCTCGCTCAGGAGGCCCGCCGCCAGGCAGAGCTCCACCGCCCGGGCGATCATGGCCCCCGAGGCCACCTTCGCGTGGTGGTAGTAGACCCGCTCCGAGAAGTAGTAGCGCGCCTCGAGCATGCGCACGATCTCGCTCAGGATGTCCTCCCGCAGCAGCTCGTGCTTGGTCAGGTCGATGTACAGGTTCCCCGTGGCCCGGTCGACCTTGAAGTAGCTCGTGACCCTCGGGTCCACCTGCAGCCGCAGGCCCGTGAAGTAGGCGTCCCGGGCCAGGTAGTCGAGGATGTCGGCGCAGATCGTGCCCGAGACGATCTGCCACCAGTAGTCGGGGATGCTCCGCCCCTCCCCCCCGCCTCGGCGGGTCAGGATCGCGAGCACGTCCTCGGCCACCCCCAGCTCCGCCAGGCGCTCGCCCACCTCGGTGCCGGGACCGAGCAGGCCGCGGAAGCGGTGCCCGCTGTCGTGGCGCTCGAAGATGCCGTCCTGGTCCTCGAGGCTGTGGCCGTAGGGGATGTGGGTGACGTCGTGCAGGAGCGCCGCGATGCGGATCACGCGCGCCTCCTCCTCGCTGATGCGGATCAGCCCCCCGGGGTCCAGCTCGAAGGAGAGGTTGATCGCGTCGATCATCTGCTGGGCCACGTGGGCCGAGCCGATCATGTGGTCGAAGCGCGTGTGCACCGCGCCGGGGTAGACCAGGTGGGCGGTCCCGAGCTGGCGGATGCCCCGCATACGCTGCATCTCACGCGTATCGAGCAGGGAGAGCTCCTCGTGGGTGAGGTAGACGTCTCCGTGCACGGGCTCGCGCAGGACGCTCCAGCCCTTCTTGCTGGACGGACGGCGGGGAGTGGCGGGTGTGGGGAGAGGCATGGGAGCCCTGTACGGTAACGTACCCGTGCCCATGATGGACAGCCCGACGGACGAACGCCCCCTGGACGTGCTGGCCCTCGAGCCCTGGCTCGGGGGCTCCCACGCCGCCTTCCTGGAGGGCTGGGCGGCGCGCTCGACCCACCGCGTCGAGCTGGAGGGCCTGGCCCCCCGCCACTGGAAGTGGCGCATGCGCTCGAGCGCCTGGGAGCTGGCGAGGCGCCTCCGGGGGCGCGCGGCGCCGGACGTGCTCCTCGCCACGGGCTACCTGGACCTGCCGGCCTTCCTCGGCTTCGCGCCGCCGGGCTGGGGACGGGT
This sequence comes from uncultured Planctomycetaceae bacterium, assembly GCA_964591315.1. GTDB lineage: Bacteria > Planctomycetota > UBA1135 > UBA1135 > JABACD01. The sequence continues at coordinate 100,078 of CAZQAT010000004.1, read as the reverse complement.
GCCGGTGCTCCTCTACCTGCACGAGAACCAGCTCACCTACCCCGCCGACCCCGCGCGACCGGGGTCCGAGCGCGACACCTCCTACGGCTTCACGAACCTCCTGAGCTGCCTGCGGGCGGAGCGGGTGGTGTTCAACTCGCGCTTCCACCTGGAGGAGCTGCGCACGGCGGCGGAGGAGCTCCTGCGACGCCTGCCGAGGCCCAACCCGCGGGCGGAGCTCGGGGCGAAGCTGGAGGATGCGCGGGTCGTCGCCCCCGGCATCGAACTCGACGCGCTGCCCCTCGGCGCCGGCGGCGCGCCGGGCGCTCCCCTGCGGGTGCTCTTCCCCCACCGCTGGGAGCACGACAAGGACCCGCGCGCCTTCCTCGAGGCCTGCCTCGCGGCCCGGGCGGAGGGCGCGCGCTTCGAGCTGCTGCTCACCGGGGAGGGCCGCGACGACGGGCCGCCCGGCTGCGCCGCAGCCCTCGGAGAGCTCGCGGAGGCGGTCGCCCACCGCGGACACCTGCCGCGGGCCGACTACCTCCACTTGCTCGGCAGCGCAGACCTGGTGGTCAGCAGCGCCCGCCACGAGTTCTTCGGGCTGGCGGTGGCCGAGGCCCTGGCCGCGGGCGCCGCCCCGCTCCTGCCGCGGCGCCTCGCCTACCCGGAGGTCCTGGGCCCCACCCCCCCGGCCGGAGCCCTGTACGACGGACCCGAGGAGCTCGTGCGAGGCCTCCTGCGGCACGCCGCGGACCCCGGCGCCCTGCGGGAGCCGACGGCCCGCGCCGCCTGGCGACGGCGCATGGAGCCCTGGTCGATGGAGACGTCGGCCCTCGCGCTCGATACCCTCTGCCGGGAGCTGGCCGCCCCGGCTCCCCGACGATGACCCCCCGCACGATCCTCCCCCTCTGCCTCCTGCCCCTGCTCGCCGCGTGCAGCAGCGAGCACGTCATCCGCCGCGGAGACCCACTGGAGGCGGAGGCCCGCGAGGCGGCGGCCCTCGAGCTGGCCACCCTCGGCCAGCCCGTGCCCGACTTCCTGCTCGAGACCCTCGACGGCACCCGCGTGCGCCTCTCGGACTACCGGGGCAAGCTCGTGGTGCTCGAGTGGTTCAACCCCCTCTGCCCCTTCACGCGCCACTCCCACGAGGCGGGCACCCTGGCCAGCTATCCGGCCCAGGCGCGGGAGGAGGGCGTGGTCTGGCTCGCGATCAACTCCGCCCCCCAGGAGAAGATGGGCGGCCGGCCCGCGGACAACCGCGACGCCCGGGACGCCTGGGGCATCGACTACCCGATCCTGCTCGACCCCACCGGTCGCGTGGGGCGGCAGTTCGATGCGACCGTCACGCCGGAGGTCTACCTGATCGACGCGGAGGGCGTGCTGGTCTACGTGGGCGCCATCGACAACCAGCCCTTCGGCAAGGTGCGCGGCGGCGGAGAGGTCCAGAACTACCTGGCGGAGGCCCTCGAGGACCTGCGGGCCGGCGAGGCCATCGAGCGCCCCGCGCGAGCACCCTACGGTTGCCGGGTCAAGTACGCCCAGCCGACCCTGGGCTCCTGACGGAGAGAGCGCCGAGCTGCTATGGTGGACCGCCCGTCGGGCGCTCCCTCGCCCGTCTCCTCCCCGACTCCCGCAGAGAATCGACCTCCATGATCAAGCCCATCGCCGGTGCTCTCGCCGTCCTCGCCCTCGCCCTCGGTTCCTTCGCCGCGACCCAGGATGCCGCACAGAAGCCCGCCCCCACGGAGGAGCAAGAGCGCGCTGCGGAGGTCATCGCCGCCCAGGCACCCTCCTACCCCCTCGACGTCTGCATCGTCAGCGGCGAGAAGTTCACCGAGGAGAGACCCGCAGTGGACGTGGTCGCTGACGGCCACCTGCTGCGCACCTGCTGCAAGCGCTGCGCGAAGAAGGTCAAGGAGAAGTCGAAGGGCTACATCGAGAAGGTCCAGAAGGCGGTGATCCGCCAGCAGAAGGACCTCTGGCCCCTGAAGAGCTGCCCGGTCAGCGACGACGCCTACGGCGGTGAGATGGGCGACCCGGTCGACATGGTGGTCGGTACCCGCTACGTCAAGCTCTGCTGCGGCGGCTGCAAGAAGGCGGTCAAGAGAGACCCGGAGGCCTTCCTGGCCAAGCTCGACCAGAAGCTGATCCCCGAGCTGACCAAGACCTACCCGACCCAGATGTGCGCCGTCAGCGGCGAGCGCCTGGGCAGCATGGGCAAGCCGGTGGACGTGATGTACGGCCACCGCCTGGTGCGCTTCTGCTGCAAGGGCTGCATCCGTGCCTACAAGAAGAACCCGGCGCGCTGGGTGGCAAAGGTCTACTCGAAGCAGGCCGCCGAGAAGACCTCCGGAGGCGACAAGTAGCTCGCCTTCCCTGGCGGGCGGTCGTTAGCATGCCGCCATGGCGGCGGAGAGCTACGACGTCTTGATCCTGGGCTCGGGCTCGCCTCCCACCCGGCGGCGGTGCCGGCCTGGCCCCTGGTCCCCTCCCCCGGGTCTCGCGCTCCTGGCGACCGCGGCCCTCGCCTGGGGCTGCGGCGGCTCTGCCCCGGAGCCGGAGGTGGAGCGGCCCGGCTCCCTGCTCCTGGTGACGATCGACACCCTGCGGGCCGACCGGGTGGGCTGCTACGGCCACGCGGCGGCGGCGACTCCGGTCATGGACCGGCTCGCCGCTCGGGGGGTGCGCTTCGCGGAGGCCAACAGCGTCGCGCCCATGACCTTCCCGGCCCACACCAGCCTGATGACCGGCACGATCCCGCCCCAACACGGGGCCCGGGACAACGGCGGCCACCGGGCCCTGCCGGAGCTCGAGACCCTGGCCGAGGTGCTGCAGGCGGCGGGCCGGCGCACGGGCGCCTTCGTGGCGGCCTTCGTGCTCGACTCGATCTTCGGCCTCGACCAGGGCTTCGAGGTCTACGGCGACGTGCCCCAGCGGGAGGCGGAGCCCGGCGGTGAGTTCGAGGAGCGACCCGCGAGCGAGGTCAACCGCGAGGCCTTCACCTGGCTCGACGGTCTCGGTGCCGACGAGGACTTCTTCCTCTGGGTCCACTACTTCGAGCCCCACCTGCCCTACCCGCCGGCGGAGGAGCTGCCGGCAGCCTTCCGGGACCGCCCCTACGACGGGGAGGTCGCCGCGGCGGACGCGGCCCTGGGCGAGCTGCTCGCGCACCTGGACGGGCTCGGCCGCACGCAGAGCACCCTGGTGGTCGTCACCTCGGACCACGGCGAGAGCCTGGGCGAGCACGGGGAGCTGACCCACTCCTTCTTCGTGTACCAGGCCGTGCTGCGCGTCCCCTTGATCCTCGCCCACCCGAGCCTACCGGCGGGAACGATCGTTCGAGAGCGCGTCAGCCTGGTGGACGTGGCGCCCACGGTGCTCGAGCTCCTGGACGTGGCGCCGCCCACCACCGCGGGGCCGGGGCGCTCCCTCCTGGGCCTGATCGAGGGCCGCGCTGGAGCAGCGCCGCCGGTCTACTTCGAGAGCCTCAACCCGTGGCTCAACTACGGCTGGGCGCCCCTGCACGGGGTCGCCCACGGTGACCTCAAGTGGATCGAGGCCCCGCGCCCGGAGCTCTACGACCTGGTCGGCGACCCCGGCGAGCTGCGCAACCTGGTGTCCGAACGCGGCGCGGAGGCGACGGAGCTGCGGGAGCTCCTGCGCGCGCTCCTGGCCGAGCAGGAGGACGCCGGCCGCAACGCCCGCGCCCGCCTGCAGCTGGACGCCGAGGGCCGCGGCAAGCTCGCCGCCCTGGGCTACACCGGCGCCGCCGCGGGTCCCCCCGAGGTGGCGACCCTGGCGGACCCCAAGGACGGCATCGAGCGCATCCGCCGCGAGGACCGGGCCCGCGCCCAGCTCGCCGCCGGAGAGCTCGACGGCGCCCAGCAGGACCTGGAGGCCCTGCTCGAGGAGGACCCCCAGAACCCGATCTTCAACGCGCACCTGGGTCTGCTCTGGATGCAGCGCGGCGAGCACACCAGGGCCCGCGGCTACCTGGAGCGGAGCCTGGCGGCGGGCATGGACAACGCGACGAACTACAGCAACGTGGGGGTGTGCTTCGTCCTCGAGGGGGAGGCCCGGAAGGCGCTGACGGTGCTGGACGAGGCCCTACGCCGCAACCCCAAGCACCTCGCGTCCCTCTTCTGGAAGGCGCGGGCGCATCGCGAGCTCGGTCAGAAGGAGCAGGCGCGTGAGGCGCTGCGGCGGATCCTCGAGCTCTGGGGCGGAGAGGAGGACGCGACGACGGAGCAGGTGCGACGGTTGCTGGAGGAGCTCGGAGACTGAAGCTCGCCCGGGCCGCTCAGGCCTTCGCGGGCGCCCGCAGCTCGCCCACGACCATGTCCCCGACCTCGCTCGTGGGGTGCACCCCCGTGCCGACGCCCTCGATCCGGCCGGAGACGAGGAGCTCACGCACCGCCTGCTCGACCGCCCTGCCGGCCTCCTTCTCGCCGACGTAGTCGAGCAGCATGCCCGCCGCCAGGATCGCGGCCACCGGAGAGGCCACGTTCTTGCCCGCGTGCTTCGGGGCCGAGCCGTGGATCGGCTCGAAGAGGCTGACCTGGCCCGGGTGGATGTTGCCCGAGGCCGCGATGCCCATGCCGCCCTGCACCATGGCGCCCAGGTCGGTGATGATGTCGCCGAAGAGGTTGGGGGTGACGGCCACGTCGAACCACTCGGGGTTCTTGACCATCCACATGCAGGCCGCGTCGATGTAGGCGTGCTCGGTCTTGATGTCCGGGTACTCCTCGGCCACCTCGGCGAAGGTGCGCGTCCACAGGTCCTGGGCCCGCACCGCGTTGGCCTTGTCGATCAGGGTCACCTGCTTGCGCTTGTTGCGCTCCCGCGCGATCTCGAAGGCCAGGCGGATGACCCGCTCGGTCCCCTCGCGGGTGTAGACCATCGTCTGGGTCGCCACCTCGTTGGCGTGCCCCTTGTGGGCGAAGCCGTGCATGCCGGTGTAGGCGTCCTCGGTGTTCTCCCGCACGATGACCATGTCCACGTCCTCGGGCCCCTTGTCCTTCAGGGGACAGAAGCGCTCGTCGAAGAGCTGGATCGGGCGCAGGTTGGCGTAGAGGTCGAGTTCGAAGCGGCACTTGGCGATGATGCCGTACTCGATCAGGCCCACGGGCAGGCGCGGGTCCCCGATGGCCCCGAGGAAGATGGCGTTCATCCCCTTGACCTCCTCGAAGGCGGCGTCGGGGAAGATCTCCTTGGTGGCCAGGTAGTGCTCGCTGCCGAAGGGATACTCCGTGAGGTTGTAGCGGAAGCCGTAAACCTGGCTGGCGGCCTCGAGCACGCGCAGCGCCTCGCGGGTCACCTCCGGGCCGATGCCGTCGCCGGCGATCGATGCAATGTCGTAGGTCGTCATTCTGCGTTCCTAGTTCTCCGCTCCGGCCGGCACGCGGAACATGCCGGGCTCGTAGCTCGTGATGCGCCCCTCGATCGCGCTCGCCGCCACGGTCAGGGGCGAGGCGAGGTAGAGGCTGCCGGGGCCGCTGCGGCCCTGGAAGTTCCTGTTGATGGCGCTGACGGTCACCTGCTCGGCGGTCTCGCTGACTCCGGGTCCGCAGCCGATGCAGGCCCCGCAGCCGGGATTGATGACCTGCACGCCTGCCCGCTCGAAGATCTCCAGGTAGCCCCTGGAGGCGGCGTAGCGCTGCACGCCCTCGCTGCCGAACTGGATGTACATCGAGACGCCGTCCTTGACGCGCCGCCCGGCTGCCACGGCCTCGGACATGACCTGGGCGTAGAAGTCGAGGTCCGCCTCCTTGCCGGCCGTGCAGGAGCCCCCGTAGGCGATGTCGATCGCCACGTCACCCAGCTGCGAGAGGGCCTTGCCGTAGGTCGGATCGCCCGGCTCGGCCACCATGCTCTCGATAGCGTCCAGGTCGATGCGGTGCACACCGCCCGCGTAGTCGGCGCCGGGGTCGGCGCTGACGAACTTGGCCTCGAGGGCCTGCGCGTCCGTACCGGGCCGCCGCGCGGCGATCCACTCCGCGGTGGCGGCGTCGCCCTCGCAGATGCCCGACTTGGCCGAGCACTCGGTCGCCATGTTGGTGAGCGTCGCTCGCTCGTCCATCGAGAGGGAGGCCAGGCCGGGACCGCCGAACTCCATCACCCGGTCGAGGGTGTCCTCGGCCACGGCGAAGGTCGAGAGGATGTGGAGGATCAGGTCCTTGGCCGTGACGCCGTCGCGCAGGGCTCCGTGGAGCTCGAAGCGGATCGACTCGGGGACCTTGACGAGGGTGAAGCCCGCGTGGATCAGCCCCGCGTACTCCGTGGCCCCCACGCCCCAGGTCAGGGCGTTGTGGCCGCCGCCCATGCAGGTGTGGGAGTCCGTGGCCTGGATGAAGTCGCCGGGGTCGATGAACTCCTCCCGCGCCACCTGGTGACAGATGCCCGGGGAGACGCCGTCCCTGGCGGAGTAGTCCCGCACGCCCGTGTGCTGCTGGAACTCGCCCTGGAGGTCCCGCAGGGTCTGAATCTGGGGCGCAAATGGGGCCATCTTCGCCACCCCGTCGGCGTAGAGCAGGTGATCCTCGAAGACCGCGAACTTGCTCGGGTTCTGGATGCCGTAGTCCGAGCCGAACTCGTTCTGCAGGAAGTAGTGCACCTGGGCCGTGGTGAACTCGTGGCTGTAGCCGCCGTCCACGTTCACCAGGCAGGAGTCGCCGGGCTTGACGTAGGAGTTCTCCGAGCCGACCAGGTGGCCGGCGAGGATCTTCTCGGCCATGGTCATCGGCCGCGGCAGGGTCTCGAGGGGCTCGATCTCCACCTCGCCCCCGCGCACCTTCTCTGCGAAGGGGAACAGCCCGCCGGCCTCGACCATGGTCCTGGTGACCGGGTCCAGGGCGGTGGTGAACTCCTCGAGGGGGAGCTCCTCCCCCGCCTGGAGTCGGCGCAGCTGGTCGTGGTCGCCGAGTAGCTGCCCCAGGTTCAGGTTGTTGCGGGCGTGGATCGGCGCGAAGGAGGAGGCGATCACGAGGCTGACGCCGGACCACTTCTCGCACTGGGGTGCGGTCTCCCGCGAGGAGCCGGTGCCCTTGCGCTGGCCGGAGACGATCACCTCGAAGTTGCCGTCCATGAGCGCCCTGGTCTCGAACACGCGCTCTCCCCCGGCGTCGAGCAGCCCCGCGTAGGCGTCGAGGGCGATGTCCTCGGGCCGGTGGCGGAAGCAGACCCAGGCCGGGGTCATGGTGTCCGTGTTGATGTCGTCGAGCAGCTCCGCCGGCGTGACGTCGCCGAGGGTCAGGTCGCGCTCCCCGCGCAGCTGGGCGCGGATCAGCTCCAGGTCCTCGGTCAGGAACAGGACGCGCTTGCCCGGCGTCAGCCGGACCACGCGCGTGCCGTCGTCCTTGGTGTGGATGAGGGGGTTCACGGTGGAATCTGAGGCGACCTGGCTCTACGCCTGCGGGTTCTCGATCAACATGGCGATGCCCTGGCCGCCCCCGATGCAGGCGGAGGCCACGCCGAAGCGCTTGCCGCTGCGGCGCAGCTGGTACATGAGGGTCAGCACGAGGCGCGTGCCCGTGGCCCCCAGGGGGTGGCCGAGGGAGATCGCGCCGCCGTTGACGTTGCACCTGTCACGCTCGAGGCCGAGCTCCTTCTCGCAGCCCAGGTACTGGGCCGCGAAGGCCTCGTTGATCTCGAAGTAGTCCACGTCGCCCTGGGCCACACCCCCGCGCTCGAGGCAGGCGCGGATGGCCGGCACGGGCCCGATGCCCATCTCGGTCGGATCCACGCCCACGTAGGCCCAGCTCTTGATCTTGGCCCACACGTCGAGGGAGTCGGCGGCGGCACGCTCGGCGGTGGTCATCACCACGGCCGCGGCGCCGTCGACGATACCGCTGGCATTGCCCGCGGTTACCGTGCCGTCCTTGCCGAAGGCCGGGCGCAGCTTGGCGAGACCCTCGGCGCTCGTGTCGGGGCGGATGTGGTCGTCGGTGTCGATCTTCACCTCGCCCCGGCGCGTCTCGAAGACGTAGGGCTCGATCTCCTCGGCGAAGCGGCCCTCGGCCACGGCGGCGGCGCCCAGCTCGTGGCTGCGCAGGGCGTAGGCATCCTGCTCCTCACGGCTGATCTCGCGGTTCTTGGCCACCTTCTCGGCGGTCTGGGCCATGAAGAGCCCCGCGTGGGGGTCCTTCAGGGAGGCGAAGAGCATGTCCTGCAGCTCGGGCTGCACGCCGAACCGGAAGCCCTCCCGGCCGCCGTAGAGCGAGTAGGGCGCCTGGCTCATGTTCTCCATGCCGCCGGCCAGGGCCACCTCGCACTCGCCGAGCTGCATCATCTGAGCGGCACTGACGAGGGACTGGATGCCCGAGCCGCAGAGGCGGTTCACCGTCAGCGCGCCGCTCGACTGGGGCAGGCCGGCCTTGAGGCCGACGTGGCGGGCGCCGTAGATGGCGTCGGTCGACGTCTGCAGGGCGTTCCCGACGACCACGTGGCCGATCGTCTCGGGGTCCACCCCGGCGCGGGCGATGGCGGCCCGGCTCGCGTGGGCGGCGAGGTCGATGGCGGTCACGGCCTTGAGCTTGCCGTAGCCCGGCGTTCCGGAGTACTCGCACATCGGGGTCCGCGCCCCGCCAACGATCACGATCTCTTGGGTCATCTCGGTCTTGCCTGTGTGGGTGTCTCGTGCTGCTGGTCGATCCTCGCACGCTCCCGCCTCGGGAAGCGTCGCGGCTGGTCGCGCCCGGTGAAGTCCCGGTGGCGCTCCCAGCCGCTCTTGCGTGGGGTCCTCCGGGCCTACTTGCCCTGGAACTCTGGCTTTCGCTTCTCGAGGAAGGCCGCCATGCCCTCGCGCATGTCCTCGGTCAGTGAGGCCTTGCCGAAGTACTCGGTCTCGAGCGCCTCACCTGCCTCCTGGTCCATGTCCCAGCCGCGCATCACGGCTTCCATACCGAAGCGCAGGGCGACGGGTCCCTTGGCGAGCATGCCGGCCACCATCTTCATGGTGCCCTCCTCGAGCTCCTCGGGGGCGAAGACGCGGTTGACGACGCCCACGCGGTGGGCCTCCTCTGCGCCGAACATGTCTCCGGTCAGGATCCACTCGCGCGCCACGCCGGGTCCCGCGATGCGCGCCAGGCGCTGGGAACCGCCGTAGCCGGGGATGATGCCCAGGCTGACCTCGGGCAGGCCCATGCGCGCAGTCGTCGCGGCGGTGCGCAGGGTACAGGCCAGCGCCAGTTCGCAGCCACCACCCAGGGCGAAGCCGTTGATCATCGCGACCGAAGGCTTGCCCAGCTGCTCGAGGCGCCGGAACACGGCCTGGCCGAAGGCGGCCAGGGCGCTGGCCTTCTCCGCCTGGCCCGCGACCTCGAGCAGCTCGCCGATGTCCGCGCCAGCGACGAAGGCCTTCTCGCCCGCGCCGGTGATGACGACGGCGCGTACCGCGTCGTCGTCCTTGACGGCGTCGAAGGCGTGGGCCAGCTCCGTCAGGGTCTGGTTGTTGAGGGCGTTCATCGACTTGGGCCGGTTGACGGTGACCCGCGCGATCGAACCCTCGACCTCGTAGAGGAGGTTCTCGTAGCTCACGTCGCTCTCCCCTAGCCGCGCTTGACGGTGACCTTGGTGATCTTGACCGGCTCCACCGGCGAGGAGCCCTCGCCGCCGGGCTTGGTGGCCCCGTTGGCGATGGTGTCCAGGGCCTCGTCGCCGTTGGTCATCTTGCCGAAGGCCGTGTACTGGCCGTCCAGGAAGCCCGCGTCTCCGTGGCAGAGGAAGAACTGGCTCCCGGCGGAGTTCGGGTCCGCGGCGCGCGCCATGGAGAGGATCCCCCGGGCGTGGTGGACGTCGTTGAACTCCGCGTTCACGTTGTGGCCGGGACCGCCCATGCCGGTGCCGTCGGGGCAGCCGCCCTGGATCATGAACCCAGGGATCACGCGGTGGAAGATCGTCCCGTCGTAGAAGCCCTTCTCGGACAGGGCGATGAAGTTGTCCACGTGCCCGGGCGCCTTGTCCGGGAAGAACTCGAGCTCGATGTCCCCCGCCTCGGTGTGCAGGATCGCGGTGACGTTGGTGTTGTCGGCCATGGCCGTTAGTCCGTGGGTTCGGGTTGGGGGGAATCAGTCGACCACGACGACAGTCGCGCTCTTGATAAATTGCTTCTCGAGCGGCTTGTCGCCCCGGCCGCGGGGGGTGTTGACGATGCGATCGACCACGTCGAGGCCCTCGACCAGCTTGCCGAAGGCGCTGTACTGGCCGTTCAGGTTCGACGAGTTCTTGTGCATCACGAAGAACTGGCACGAGGCCGAGTTCGGGTCGGGGGTACGCGCCATGGAGAGCACGCCGGGGACGTGGTCGTACTTGGGGTCCTTCGAGAACTCGGCGGTCAGCATCCGCGGACCGTTGCCGTTGCCGGCACCGTTGGGGCAGCCGCCCTGGATCATGAAGCCGGGGATCACGCGGTGGAAGGTCAGGCCGTCGTAGAAGCCCGTGTAGCACAGGTCGAGGAAGTTGCGGACGTGGCCGGGGGCGACCTCCGGCCAGAACTCCACCACCATGTCGCCGCGGTTGGTGGACATGATGACCTGGTACTTGGAGAGGGACTTCTCGTCCATCGCCATGAAGTCGAGGCCCTTCGGCGCTCCCTTGGCGATCGCCACGTCGATCGGGCTGGCCTCGGCGTACTCCTTGGCGAAGCCCAGGCTGAACTGGCCGCCCGAGGTCGCGCCGGCGTCGCGCAGGGTCGGCGCCAGGTCGAAGGAGAGGCTCAGGGTCGCCCCGGGCGCCAGGGAGATCGCCTCCTTGCCCTCACGCTTGGCCGCGGGCTGGCCGTTGACCATGAAGGCCGCAGGCGTCAGGAGCCAGCTGGCGATCGGGGCGCCCTCCTCGGGGGCGGTGATCTCCACGGAGACGGGGAAGGCCGCGCCCTCGACGTAGCGAGAGGGGGCCTCCCAGGTGACGGTCGGGGTGCCGGCGAGGGTCGCGGCGCTGATGAGTAGTGAGGTGAGCATGGTCCTGATTTGGGTTGTGGTCCTTGGTTTCTCCAGGTTGCGAGCGGCCCTGAATCAGGCCTTCTTGTCTCCGTCCCACTTGTAGAAGCCCTCGCCGGTCTTACGGCCGAGCTTCCCCTCCGCGACGAGCCTCTCGAGGATCGCGGGCACCTCGAAGGCGGGCTCGTCGGGGTAGCGCTCCTTCCAGCCCTGGAGGATGAACAGGGTCGTGTCGAGCCCCACATAGTCCGTGAGGGTCAGCGGCCCCATGGGGTAGCCGCAGCCGAGTTGCATGGCAGTGTCGATGTCCTCGCGGCTGGCATCGCCGCGCTCGAGCATGAGCAGCGCCTGGGTCATGTAGGGCACCAGCAGGCGGTTGACGACGAAGCCCGGGGTGTCCTTGCAGGAGACCGGGGACTTTCCGCAGGCCTCGCCGAAGGCGCGGGCGCTGGCGAACACGTCCTCGTCGGTCTCGTCCGTGCGCACGACCTCCACCAGGCGCATGAGCTGCACCGGGTTGAAGAAGTGCAAGCCCACGAAGCGCGTCGGTCGCCCGGAGGCCTCGGCCATCTCCCCGATCGGGAAGGAGCTCGTGTTCGAGGCGAAGATCGTCTCGGGCTTGCAGACTCCGCCCAGCTCGGTGAAGAGGGCCTTCTTCACGTCGAGGTTCTCGACGATGGCCTCGATCACCAGGTCGCAGTCCGCCAGGTCGCCCTTGTCCAGGCTGCCGGTGATGCGGCCGAGGGTGCCGTCCACCATCTCCTGGGCTTCTGCCTCGGACTTCTTGCCCTTCTCGACCATCTTCGAGGCCAGCTTCCTGACGCTCTTCTCGATGCGGGCGAGGCCCTTGTCGAGGAAGGCCTGCTCGGTCTCCAGGGCGACGACCTGCGCCCCGCCCTGCGCGGCGATCTGGACGATGCCGTGGCCCATGAGGCCACAGCCGACGACGCCTACCTTTTGGATCTTCATGCTGTTCGGTGAGTGTGGATGGGTTCTCTCTTCGTTCGTGTTCAGTCCCCGCGCAGGAGCTCGGCAGCCATGCCCATGCCCCCCGAGATACACAGGGTCGCGAGACCGCTCGAGGCGCCGCGGCGCTTCATCTCGTGCAGCAGGGTGACGACGATGCGCGCCCCCGTGCACCCGATCGGGTGCCCCAGGGCGATGGCGCCGCCGTTGACGTTCAGGCGCTCCGCGGGCAGCTCGAGGTCTCGCTGGCAGGCGAGGACCTGGGCCGCGAAGGCCTCGTTGAGCTCGACCAGGTCGAAGTCCGCCGGCGCGCGGCCGGTCCGCTCGCACAGGTCGCGCACGGCCGGCACGGGGCCGATGCCCATGATCGTGGGGTCGACGCCGGACTGGGAGAAGGCCCCCAGCTCCGCCAGGACCTCGCAACCCAGCTGCTCGGCCTTCTCGGCGGTCATCAGCAAGAGGGCGGCGGCCCCGTCGGTGATGCCCGAGGAGTTGCCCGCGGAGACGGTGCCGTTCTCGGGGTCGAAGACCGGCGGCAGCTTGGCGATCTTCTCGATCGTCGCCCCGAAGCGGATGTGCTCGTCGCGCTCGATGCGGGTGACCTGGCCCTTGCGGCCGGGCACGTCCACCGGCGCCAGCTCGTCGTCGAAGCGGCCCTCCTCCACGGCCTGGGCGGCCCGCTCCTGGCTCGTGAGCGCGTAGGCATCCTGCTCCTCGCGGGAGATGCCCCACTCCCCGGCGAGCTTCTCGGCCGTGCCCCCCATCAGCACGTCGGCCAGGGGGCAGTGGAAGCCGTCCTGGTACATGGCGTCCACCACCTTCGCGTGGCCCAGCCGGTAGCCCGTGCGCATCTTGGGCAGGAAGTAGGGCAGGCCGCTCATCGACTCGAAGCCCCCCGCCAGGACGACCTCGCTCCGCCCGAGGCGGATCGCGTCGCTGGCGAGCTGCAGGGTCTTGAGGCCCGAGCCGCAGGCGATGTTGACCGTGGTGGCGCAGGTGGTCTCGGGGATCCCGGCGCGATATGCCACCTGCCGTGCAGGATTCGGGCCGGCGCCCGCCTGACGGCCGTTGCCCAGGAAGACCTCCCCCACCAGGGCCGGGTCGAGGCCCGAGCGCTCGAACAGCGAGCGGGTCACGCTGACCCCCAGGTCCACGCCGGTCATCCCGGCGAAGCTGCCCAGGTACTTGCCGATCGGGGTGCGCAGGGCGTGGGTGATCACGACCCGGGTGTTGGCGGTGGGAGTGCTGTTCATCGGGAAGGTGAGGCGGTAACCCCTCGGGCGGCGGCGGGCCGAGGCGAGGGTCGCCGGCGTTGGTCACTCAGTGCCTCGCGGGGCGGTGTTCCGGAGGCCGTGGAGCGGTGTCGGGGGGGACGCCGGGGAATTCGAGGCAAATAGGATAGGGAGCCGGAAGGCCGGAGGCAATACGCGAGGGATAGACCTCCAGAGCAACGACTCCTCAGCCGCGGGGCCCCTGGAGGCGCAGGGAGGGGCATCCAGGCTTATGGGGTGGAGCCTGGCGGTCTCCGAGGCGATACTAGCTCGCATCCATGCGCTTCCGAGCCGAAGAACCCAGCCCGCCCTCGGTCCGTCAAGGCCTGGAAGGCGCCCCCCCCGCCTCGGGCTCGCCCACTACGGGGCGTCCGGGCCGCGTACGGCGCGCCCGCCTGGACGCGGCCGCGCGCCTGCTCGGCGACGAGTCCGCCGAGGTGCGCCGGGCCCTGTGGCGCGAGTTCCGCGCAGCGGGTCGAGCGGGGCGCCCCCTGCTCCAGCACGCCTCGTGCTCGGAGGACGCACGCGTTCGCAGCCAGGCGCGCCAGCTCCTCGAGGCCCTCTCCCAGGAGGAGGTCCTGCGCCGCCTCCAGCGACACGTCGCCCGGGAGTGGCGCGAGGTGGGTGAGCTCGAGAGCGCCTTCTACCTGCTCGGTCGTCTGGACCGCCCGGAGCTCGACGCACGCCCCTACGTCAAGGCCCTGGACGCCATGGCCCACGAGGTGCGCCGCCGCACGAGCCACGTGAAGGACGACCTGCGGCGCGGACGCGTGCTGGTCCAGTACCTCGCCGAGGAGCTCGGCTTCGGGGGCGACGTGGAGACGTACACCCAGCCGGACAACGTCTACCTGCACCGGGCCATCGAGCGCCGCCGCGGGCTGCCGCTGACCCTCTGCGCCCTGTACACCTTCGTGGCCAGCCGCTGCGGACTGCACACGGGGATCGTGCCCCTGCCGGGGCACGTGATGCTGCGCCTCTACGGGTCCTACAACAACCTGATCGTGGACCCCTTCCACGGCGGCGAGGCCCGCAGCCAGGAGGACCTGCGGGAGTACCTCCGCCAGCACGGGCTGAGCTTCGACCCGGTCTGGATGCACGACGCCAACCCCCGGCCCCTCTTCCTGCGACAGGTGGTGAACCTGCAGACCTCCCTGCTCAAGGTCGGCCGCCGCGGGCGGGCCCAGGCCCTGGCGCCCCTGCTCGAGCAGCTCTACGAGGGGGAAGACGATCCCCGGCGGCACACCCGATGACCCCCCAAGACGTCCCGGACGCCTGGCCGCCGGTCCCCGAGGTCCTGCCGAACCTCGTCGCGCCCCTCTTCCCCCTCCCCAAGGTCTTCCTGTACCCGGGGGTGGTGATGCCCCTGCACGTCTTCGAGCCCCGCTACCAGCAGATGGTGGAGGACCTGCTCGACGCACGCCCCTGGGTGGTCATCGCTCCCATCAGGGCCGGCCACGAGACGGACGCCATGGACAGCCCGCCCTTCTATCCCGTGGGCGGCCTGGGGGAGATCGTCAAGCACTCCCGCCTCTCGGACGGGCGCTTCCTGATCACCCTGGCCGGGCTCGGGCGGGTGCGGCTCCAGGAGGTGGACAGCGACCGGCTGTACCGCAAGGTGCGCTTCGAGCCCATGCAGGAGGTCCTGCCCGAGGGCGTGCAAGACGAGCAGCTGCGAGGCGAGCTGCGTCAGGCCGTCCTGGAGCGCAACGAGTCCATCCAGAAGCTGCCGGAGAACCTGCCCCTGGGGCCCCTGGCCGACCTGCTGCTGCAGAGCCTCGACCTGCCGGTGGACGCCATGTGCGAGGCCTTCGCGGAGCCGGTGGTCTCGCGCCGGGCACAGTACGCCCTGGCGGAGCACTCCTCGCGGGAGTGATCGGGCGCGGAGTCGCGCCGGGTCGGCCTCAGCCCTCGAGCAGGAGGCTGCAGCAGGTCACCGCCCCTTCCGCCTTCTGGAGCTCGTCGTAGGGCAGCGTGTGCACCGCGAGCCCCGCGGCCTCGAGCCGGGCGCTCGTGCGCGGGAAGCCCTCCGGGTGGATCAGACCCCCGTCGAGCCGCACGACATTGGCCGCGCCCTCCTCCGCGGGGTCGGTCAGGAGCACCTCGACCTCGCCGAAGGCCGTGGGATCGACCCAGGACTCCTGGACCAGGACGAGGTCATCGCCGAGCGCACAGGCCGCGGACTTGAGGTGCAGGCAGCCCCGGATCGGCACGGTCTCGACCGTGTAGCCGTGGGGCTCGACGAGGGTCCGCAGCCGCTCGGCGCCGGCGGCGTTCGAGCGCGTGGCCTCGCCCACGAAGAGACGCCGCCCCAGGCGCAGCACGTCGCCCCCGTCCAGGGTCCCGGGCGCCTCGACCGCCACGCACTCCCGGTAGGGCGCGAGGGCACGGCCGATGGAGGGCACCTCGACGCGGCGCGAGGCCGCGCCCGGTCGGGTCAGGACGGCGAGCTCGTCGAGCACCACCGCCGTGTCCTCCACGAAGACGGCGTCGGGACAGTCGGGCTCGGGGGGGAGCTCCACCACCCGACAGCCGAGCTCCGCCAGGAGCGCGGAGTAGCGCTCGTGCTGCTCGGCGACCCGCGCGACGTCGATTGGCTCACGCGCGAGGTGCGTGAGCTCGCAGCCCTCCATCGAGGGCCCCGGCCGGCGGGTGATGGCGACGGTCCCCACGGCCTCAGAGGGTCGCGATCACCGGCGCGTGGTCGCTGGGCTTCTCACCCTCGCGTGCTTCGAGGTCGATCTCCACACCACTGCAGGCCGCCAGGGCCTCGTCCGACATCAGGAAGTGGTCGATGCGCAGGCCCCGGTTGCCCTGGAAGCCGCGGGTCCGGAAGTCCCACCAGGTGTAGTGGCCGTCCCCCTCCTCGAACTTGCGGAAGGCGTCGGAGAGCCCGAGCCCCATCAGGGCCGCCAGGGCGTCGCGCTCGGGCTCTGAGCACAGGACCCTGTCCCGCCAGGCGTCCGGGTCGTACACGTCCCGGTCGTCGAAGGTGATGTTGAAGTCGCCGGTGACCACCAGCTTCTGCGCCAGGCGCCCGCCCTCGGACGGGTAGTGACCGTCCACGAACTCCCGCAGGCGTTCGAGCCACTCCAGCTTGTAGGCGTACTTGTCGCTGCCCACCTCCTTGCCGTTGACCACGTAGAGGTTGAGCACCATCACGTCCCCCACCGTGGCCCCCAGGACCCGTCGATCGGCGTCCTCGGGGTCGTCGGGGAAGCCCTGGACGACCCCCTCGACCCCCTGGCGGGAGAGGATCGCCACGCCGTTGTAGGTCTTCTGGCCGTAGGTCACGACCTCGTAGCCCAGCTCCTCGATCTCCTCCCGGGGAAAGGCCCCGTCCAGGCACTTGGTCTCCTGCAGGCAGACCACGTCCGGCCGGGACTCCGCCAGCCAGGGGAGCACGCGCGGCAGGCGTGCACGGATGGAATTCACGTTCCAGGTGGCGATTCGCATGGGAAGTCCGGAGCTGGGGGCGCACGGGCGAGGGCCCGAGGATAGAATCACCGCCCTTCAAATCACCCCCGAAGCCTTGAGTCAACAAAACCAAAGATCCGGCGGCCAGCGATCGTCCCAGCGGGGCTCCGGAGGGCGCAGCCGCGGCCCTCGCCGGGGCGGCCCGCGGGGGCGTGGGCGCGGTCCCCGCAAACCCTCCGGCCCCCCCGTCGAGCCCCTCCACCCCACGGAGAACCCGCCCGACATCGCCTCCTTCGACGAGTTCGATCTGCACGAGACTGTCCACCAGGTCATCGCGGAGATGAACATCACGAAGCCCACGCCGATCCAGGCCCTGGCCATCGAGCCGGTCCTCAACGGCAAGGACGTGATCGCCAAGGCGGAGACCGGCACCGGCAAGACCCTGGCCTTCGGTGCTCCGATGATCTCCAAGATCGACTCGGACCGGGTCACGGTGCTGGGCCTCGTGCTCTGCCCCACCCGCGAGCTGGCGGAGCAGGTGGCGGTGGTGCTCGAGAAGCTCGGCGAACCGCGGGACATCAAGGTCGCTCTCATCGTCGGCGGCGAGCCCGCCGGTCCCCAGGTGGCGGCCCTCCAGGCCGGCGCCCAGGTGGTGGTCGGCACCCCCGGCCGGGTGATCGACCTCTACGAGCAGAAGTTCCTGTCCTTCCCCTGGACCGAGTTCGTGGTCCTCGACGAGGCGGACGAGATGCTCGAGATCGGCTTCATCGACGATGTGAAGAAGATCCTGCGCTTCACGCCCGACGAGCGGCAGACCCTGCTGTTCTCGGCCACCTTCCCGGACACCCTCCTGCGCCTGGCCCGGGACCACACCCGCGAGCCCGCCGAGATCGCCACCGCCAGCGGCGTCAAGACCGTCGACAACATCCAGCAGGAGTTCATCTCCATCGACAGCGATGACAAGGCCCTGGCCTTGATCCGCATGATCGAGCGCAGCGATGAGGACGACGTCTTCCTGGTCTTCTGCGAACGCCGCACGGACGTGGAGCGGCTCATGCGCCGCCTCGAGCGCCTGCCGTTCCCCATCAAGGCCCTTCACGGGGGCTACGACCAGTCCGCTCGCTTCCGGGTCATGTCCTCCTTCCGCACCGGGGAGGTCAAGGCGCTGGTGGCCACCGACGTGGCCTCCCGGGGCCTCGACGTTCACCACGTGACCTGGGTCGTCAATTACGACGTGCCGCGTTCGATCACCGACTACACCCACCGCATCGGCCGTACGGGTCGGGCGGGGCGCGACGGGCACGCCACGACCCTGGTGACCCACGAGAACATGCACCGCTGGAAGCTCCTCCTGCGGGATGCGACCTGGGGGATCGAGCAGGTCGAGCCCCCCGGCGCTCGCCCCCGGCGGGAGCGTGGAGCGCGGCCCGAGCGCACCCGGGACCGCGAGGAGCGCCGTCCGCGTGGCGACCGGGACGAGGGACGTCGCGAGCGTGGCCAGCGAGAGCGTGGCCAGCGAGAGCGTGG
>CAZQAT010000004.1:24946-81887 GCA_964591315.1 uncultured Planctomycetaceae bacterium | reverse complement strand
GGGACGAGGGACGTCGCGAGCGTGGCCAGCGAGAGCGTGGCCAGCGAGAGCGTGGCCAGCGAGAGCGTGGGTCGCGCGACGAGGACCGCCCGCGACGCAGGCGCGAGGAGGAGCCGCGCCGCGAGCGCCGCAGCCACCGACCGCGCCAGGCGGCCGAGCACGGGGAGGACGCCCCCGTCAGCCTGCCCAGCGACCGCCCCGTGCGGCGCCGGGACCCGAACGACCCCCCGCGCCGTGCACGCCTGAGCCCCGAACTGCACGAGCGAGTGGAGCAGGTCGAGGACGACGCCCCGCGGAGCGGAGGCGGCCGTGAGCGGCGCGAGGGCTCCGAGGGCAGCTCCTCCGGCCGGGGCGAACGCTCGCGGCGACGAGGGAGCCGCCGCCGGCGCGAAGGGCGCCCGGAGAAGGAAGGGCGCCCAGAGAAGGAGGAGCGCGCCACGGAGCAGCCCCGCCCGCGCCGCGAGGAGCGCGCCCCGAAACAGAGCAGGGAGCCGCGGAGCGAGCAGTCCCCCGACCCGCGCGCCAAGGAGAGCCCGGGCGGCGGCTTCGGGGCGGGCGTCTGAGCGGAGCCCCACGGGCGATAGGACCATGACCGCCACCTACAAGATCACCTTCGAGCCCATCGGCGAGACGATCGAGGTCGACCCGGCCGCCTTCCCCCACCAGCGCGATGGCAAGCCCGGGTCGATCCTGGACATCGCCCTGGGCCACGACATCGACATCGACCACGCCTGCGGAGGCGTGAACGCCTGCTCCACCTGCCACGTCTACGTCAGACAGGGCTTCGACACCTGCCCCGAGCCGGACGACGACGAGGAGGACATGCTCGACAACGCCCCGGGCCTCACGGAGCACTCGCGCCTCTCCTGCCAGGCGGTGCCCGACGGCTCCTGCGACATCGTGGTCGAGATCCCCGGCTGGAACCGAAACCTGGTCAAAGAGGAGCATCACTGAAGTGCAGGTCCGGCTCGCCAACCCCCGCGGCTTCTGCGCTGGCGTCGACCGAGCGATCGAGATCGTGGAGCGCGCCCTCGAGCGCTACGGCGCCCCGGTCTACGTGCTGCACGAGATCGTCCACAACCGCCACGTGCTCGAGGACCTGCGCTCCCGGGGCGTGCACTTCGTGGACGAGCTCGACACCATCCCCAGCGGTGCCGTGACCATCTTCAGCGCACACGGCGTCTCCGAAGAGGTCGAGCGCATCGGCACCGAGCGGGCCCTGAAGGTGATCGACGCCACCTGCCCCCTGGTGACCAAGGTCCACAACCAGGCGCGCCACTACGACAAGGAAGAGCTCGAGCTGATCCTGATCGGCCACCCAGGACACCCGGAGGTGGAGGGCACCGAGGGCCGCTTCCAGGGCGAGGTGCACATCCTCTCGACCCCCGACGAGGTGCGTGCGATCGAGGTGCGCGACCCCGAGCGCCTGGCCTACGTGACCCAGACGACCCTCTCCGTGGACGACACGCGGGAGGTCATCGACGCCCTCACGGACCGCTTCCCGAGCATCCAGGGCCCGGACCTGACCGACATCTGCTACGCCACCCAGAACCGCCAGAACGCGGTCCGTGAGATGGCCGGGGAGGTGGATCTGGTGATCGTGGTCGGCTCATCGAACTCATCCAACTCGAACCGCCTACGGGAGCTGGGGGAGCGCGCGGGCGTGCCCTCCTACCTGGTGGACGACGCGGAGCAGATCGACCCGAGCTGGCTCGAGGGCGCCGGGGAGGTGGGAGTCACGGCGGGTGCGTCGGCCCCCGAGGCCCTCGTGCAGCTGGTCCTGGAGCGGCTCCGTGAACTGGGCGTGAAGTCGACGATCGAGCTCGCCGGAGAGGACGAGCTGCTCGTGTTCAAGATGCCCCCTGAGCTGTCTGAGTAGGCCACCACCGGGGGGGACTGCGCTCCGCTTCACCCTGGCGCGAGGGCTTGCTAGCCTCTCCCGGGCCCGAGCGGTCCCGGCGGCGTGTCCCCGGGACTCGATCACCGGCCTCGCACACGTGACCTCCCGCCAAGCTCCCACCCGCTCCAGGGGCGAAGACCTCGACATCGACAGGACCCGTCCCCCCCTGGACGAGGTACGCGGCACGAGGCGGGTGCGCTTCGCCCGGGACTCACGGGAGGTGGAAGCCTGCCTGCGCCTGCGCTTCGAGGTGTTCAACGTGGAGCTCGGCGAGGGCCTCGAAGGCTCCACTCGCAGCGGCCTGGACCGGGACCGCTTCGACGAGGTCCTCGACCACCTGATGGTCATCGACGAGCCCACGGGCCAGGTGGTCGGCACCTACCGCATGCAGACCCACCCCATGGCCCAGGCCGCCCACGGTTTCTACTCGGCCGGGGAGTACGACCTCTCCCACGTCCCCGAGGAGTTGCTCGCGCGCACGGTGGAGCTGGGCCGAGCCGCGATCCTCGGCCCGCACCGGGACAAGACCGTGCTGTTCCTGCTGTGGCGCGGCATCGCCGCCTACCAGCAGTGGAACGGCATGCGCTACCTCTTCGGGTGCTCGTCGATCACGAGCCAGGACGCCGAGGAGGGGCTCAAGGCCTACGACTTCCTCGAGCGCAAGGGACACCTGCACCCGAGGTTCCAGGTACCGACCCTCCCGGGCTTCGCCTGCGAAGTGGAGGGCCACGAGACCTACACGGGCGACTACGAGATCCCCAAGCTGTTCGAGTTCTACATCCGCTACGGCGCGAAGATCTGCAGCCCGCCGGCCCTGGATCGCAACTTCGGCACGATCGACTTCCTGACCTGGACCGACACGGGCTCGATCGGGGGCAAGTTCGTCGAGATCTGCACTCAGGGACTCCCCCAGCGCGGATGAACGCCCTGCGCGTCGGCTGGAAGGTCCTTGCCCTCTCGACCTTCACCCCGACCCTGGTCGCCTCTCTGATCCTGGGCAGATTCCTGCTCGGGGGGTCGTCGAGGCCAGGGGCGGCCTGGGAGAGCGCCGCCCTGCGCACCTGGGCCCGGGTCTCGGCCCGCATCCTGGGGGTCCGCATCCGCGTGCGGGGCACGCGCCCCGAGCCCCCCTTCCTCCTGGTCTCGAACCACCTCTCCTACGTGGACGTCTTGGTCTACATGGGCGCGCTCGACGCGCGGCTCCTGTCCAAGGCCGAGGTGCGGCACTGGCCCATGTTCGGCTGGATGGCCCGCCAGGGGGGCACGCTCTTCGTCGACCGCACCCGACGACGCGACCTCACGCGGGTGATCGCGGAGATCCGCCGGGCCCTCGGGCTCCACCGGGGCGTGGTCTTCTTCCCCGAGAGCACGAGCACAGCCGGCCTCGATGTCTGGCCCTTCAAGCCCTCCTTGTTCGAGGTGGCTGCCTCCGAGGATTTGCCGGTGCACACCGCCACCCTGCACTACTCGACCCCCGGGGATCAGCCCGCGGCCCAGTGGACCGTCTGCTGGTGGGGCGAGATGGACTTCTTCCCCCACTTCCTCGAGTTCCTGAAGCTGCGGCGCGTGGAGGCAGAGGTCCACTTCCAGGAGGCCACGCACCGGGGCAAGGACCGCAAGCAGCTGGCCGCGGCCTGCGAGGCGGCCGTGCGGGAGGCCTTCCGCCCCGTGGCGACGGAGCTCGGCCCCGACCCCACCGGCCGCTGGGAACAGCTCGAGCGGCCATGAGCTCGACGGCCCGTCCGCGCCGGCGCTGGTGGCGCTGGGCCGCGCTGGTGTGGTTCGCGCTGCTGGCGGCCTCGCACCTGTGGTGGTGGGCGCACCCCCTGGAGGTCGCCCCCGGAGCGGGGCGGGAGCTGGCCGAGCTGCCGGTGGTCGACGGCCAGGCCCAGCTCGCAGGCACGACGCCGCTCGTCTACCGCGACCTGGGTGCCCGCGGTGACGACGCGCCCGCGGTGGTGCTCCTGCACGGGAGCCCGGGCAACATCCAGGACTTCGACGCCCTGGCGGAAGGCCTGCACGACGGCCTGCGGGTGATCGTGCCCGACCTGCCCGGCTTCGGACGCTCCAAGGGCGACCTGCCGGACTACTCGGCCCGGGCCCACGCCCACTACCTGCTGGCCCTCTTCGACCGGCTCGACCTCGAGCGCGTGCACCTGGCGGGCTTCTCCATGGGCGGCGCCGTGGCCGCCGAGCTGGCCGACGCGGCCCCCGAGCGGGTCGCCTCCGTCTCGATGGTCGCCTCCCTGGGCGTGGTGGAGCTCGAGCTCTTCGGGGACCAGGGCCTGAACCACCTGGTCCACGGGGCGCAGCTCACGGCCATCGAGGCCCTGCGTCTGCTCTGGCCCCACTTCGGGGGCGCGGACGACTGGGGCCTCGGCCGGGCCTACGCGCGCAACTTCTTCGACACGGACCAGGAGCGCGTGCGCGGGCTGCTCGAGGGCTACGACGGCCCGATGCTCGTGGTGCACGGCGTCGAGGACTTCCTCGTGCCCGTCGAGGCGGCGCGGGAGACCGCGCGCATCGTGCCCCAGGCGGAGCTGGTGGAGCTCGAGGCCAGCCACTTCGTGCTGTGGACGATGCCGGAGGAGATCGCCGCGCGGCTGGAGGCCTTCGTGCAGCGGGTCGAGGCCGGCGCGGCGGCGACCCGCGCTGCGGCCGAGCCCGGGCGCGTCACCGCCGCCGCCGTGCCCTTCGATCCCGCCTCCATCCCCCCCGCCGACGGCATGGCGCTGCTCCTCCTGTTCGGCCTCCTGATCGTCGGCACCTTCGTCAGCGAGGACCTGACCACGATCGCCGCCGGCCTGCTCGCGGCCCAGGGGCGCATCGAGTTTCTACCGGCGGTGCTCGCCTGCTGCATCGGGGTCTACGTGGGCGACGTGGGGCTCTTCATCGCCGGGCGTGTCTTCGGCCGGCCGGTGGTCGAGCGCCGCCCCCTCTCCTGGTTCGTGACCCCCGAGGGCATCGACCGCGCCAGCGCCTGGTTCCAGCGCCAGGGTCTGCGGGCCATCTTTCTCTCGCGCTTGATGCCGGGGCTGCGCCTGCCGACCTACTTCGCCGCCGGGATTCTGCGCACGCGCTTCTGGACCTTCACGATCTACTTCGCGGTGGCCGTCCTGATCTGGACGCCGCTCTTGGCGCTCTTCTCCCTGTGGGTCGGCGCGGAGGCGCTGGTGCTCTTCGAGCGCTGGGGCGCCCTGGCCCTGATCGGGATTCTCGTGTCCCTGCTGGTGACCGAGCGCGTGGTCCTGCGACTGTTCACCTGGCGCGGGCGACGCTCCCTGCGCGGGGCCTGGCTGCGCTGGACGCGCTGGGAGTTCTGGCCCCCCTGGCTCTTCTATCCGCCGGTCGTGGTCCACGTGGGCTGGCTCGCGCTCCGGCACCGGAGCCTGAGCCTCGTCACGGCCGTCAACCCGGCCATCCCCACCGGCGGCTTCATCGGCGAGTCCAAGAGCGCCATCCTCGACGGCCTGCGGGCGCGCCGGGAGCTGGTGGCCCCCTACCGACTGCTGCGCGCGTCACTCCCGGTCGCGGAGCGCGTCGCCGCGGCGCGCGTCTTCCAGGCCGAGCTCGACGCGCCCTGGCCGATCGTGCTCAAGCCCGAGGTGGGACAGCGCGGCTCGGGGGTGCGCGTCCTCCACGACTCGGAGGCCCTCGAGGAGGCCCTGGGGCGGATGCGGGTCGACCACATCCTCCAGCGCTACGTCCCCGGCCCCGAGTACGGCGTCTTCTACCTGCGCGAGCCCGGCGCCGCCCGCGGGCGCATCTTCTCGATCACCGAGAAGCTGAGGCCCGAGGTCGAGGGTGACGGCACCCGCACGCTCGAGGAGCTGATCCTCTTCGACCCGCGGGCCGTCGCCATGGCGCCCACCTACCTGCGCCTGCACGCCAGCTCCCTGCAGCGGGTCCCGGCCGCCGGGGAGCGCGTCACCCTGGTGGAGCTCGGCACCCACTGCCGGGGCGCGGTCTTCCTCGACGGCGGGCACCTCCTCACCCCCGAGCTCGAGGCCGCCATCGAGGAGCTCTCGGCGGGCTTCGACGGCTTCCACTTCGGTCGCTACGACCTGCGCGCCGCCTCCCCGGAGGCCTTCCGCGCCGGCCGCGACTTCCAGGTCCTGGAGCTCAACGGCGTCACCTCCGAGGCGACCCACGTCTACGACCCCAAGACGCCCTTGCTCGAGGCCTACCGCGTCCTCTTCGAGCAGTGGCGCCTGGCCTTCGAGATCGCCGCCGCCAACCGAGCCGCCGGCGCGAGCCCCGCGACCCTCGGCCAGCTCCTCCGCGAGGGGCGCCGCTACCGGAAAGAGCAGCGCTCGCACCGCAACTGAGGCGCCCCTACTGCCAGGTCAGGTCGATCGCGCCGGTGGTGTTCCAGCCGCTGCCGCAGGGGCCCGCGTTGTCCCGGTACCAGAGCTGGAAGACGTGGCGGTCTCCGGTGTTGGCCCCCAACAAGCCCGCGATACCGATCGAGGTCGCGGCCGACCCGGCGCCGTCGACGCTGACCGTCTCCAGGCGCACGATGGCGCCCCCGGCGCAGCGCAGGCCGTCGCCGAAGGAGAGGGCGGGGGCGATGGCCGCGTCCCCGGAGAAGAACAGGGCCGTCACCCCCGGCGGGAGCTGGGAGCCGGAGAGCACCAAGTCGTCCGCCCCCGCGAGGGAGGAGCCCCCCGAGGACAAGACGCCCCCCACTGTCGTGGAGTTCTGGCAGCCCTCCCCCGCCACGCCGATGTTGCCGCAGGGACAGAGGGTGTCGCTCGCGTCCCCGAAGCAGAAGGGGCTGCCCACGGTGTCGAACTGCACCTCGAACCGGATCCAGCCCCCGTTGGCCGGGACCGTCATGCCCGCCAGGTCGACCCAGCACTCCTCGTCGTTGAAGCCGGTCGTGATGCCCGCCGTGTTGCCGACTCCAGTGCTGAAGGAGTCGATGGAGAAGCCCGTGATCCTCGGCAGGCCGTCCATGGTGTCCCGGAAGCGCCAGCCGTTGAAGCCGGTGACGGTCCAGGACGTGCTGGAGGAGAAGCTGAACTCGATCCAGTCGTCCCCGACGTCGATGAAGAGGTTGCCGGAGTTGGCGATCTGCGCGGGGGTCAGCTCGAAGCCGGGCACGACCGTCAGCGTGTGGGCCTCGAGGATGATCGGGAAGGACGGGAAGATCCACTCCGCATCCACGACCTGGCCCAGCATCTGGGCCGAAGCGGCCGGGGCGAGCAGAGGACAGGTGATCCCGGCCAGGATCAGGGGGCGCAGCATGGGAACCTCCGGAGTTCGGGTGCGAGAGTGTCCCACTGTACTCCTTCCCCCGGGCCCCGGGCGTTAAGGTTGGGACCATGCGACGCCCCCGCCCCCCGCGCCCCGGCCTCACCCCGCTCCTGCTCCTGCTCGGCACCGCCTGTGGCGGCGGTGAAGAGGCCACCCCCGAGTCCCCCGGCGCGCGGTCCGCGGCCCTGTCGGCGACCGAGCTCTCCCCCGCCGCCCTGGAGGAGCTGGGGGCCACGGGCCGCGCGCGGGGCTTCGACCTGATCGTCGTCACCCTCGACACCGTGCGCGCGGACCGCTTCGGCTGCACCGGAGACACGGACGCCGCCACACCGACCATCGACGCCCTGGCGGGCACCGGCGTGCGCTTCGAGCACGCCTTCGCGCCCGCGCCCATCACCCTGCCCTCCCACGCGACCCTCTTCACCGGGCTCGACGTGCCGAACCACGGGGTGCGCAACAACGGCACCTTCGCCCTGGGCTCCGCCCGCACCACCCTGGCCGAGGTCCTGCGCGGCGAGGGTTATCGCACCGCCGCCTTCATCGGCGCCTACGTGCTCGACGAGCGCTACGGCCTGGCCCAGGGCTTCGAGCACTACGACGACGAGGTCGACCCCACCGGCACCACCCGCGACAGCGGCCACTTCAACGAGCGCAACGCCACGCGGGTCACCAGCGCCGCCGTCGCCTGGCTCGAGCGCGAGCTGCCGAAGGCCGGCGACACCCCCGTCTTCACCTGGGTGCACTACTTCGACGCCCACCACCCCTACGAGCCCCCCGGCCGCTTCGGCCGTGACTTCCGCGGGCGGCTCTACGACGGGGAGATCGCCTACGTGGACTCGGAGCTCGCGCGCCTGGTGGCGGCCGTCGAGGCCGCGGGCCGCGCGGACCGCACCCTGTTCGTGATCACCTCAGACCACGGAGAGGGGCTGGGCGAGCACGCCGAGGACACCCACTCGCGACTCCTGTACGACACGACCCTGCGGGTGCCCCTGATCCTCTCGTCGAGGAGCCTGTTCCCCGAGCCGGTGCTCGTGCGCGACCGGGTCGTGGGTCTCGTGGACCTCTTCCCCTCCCTGCTCGACCTGCTCGGCCTCGAGGTGCCCGGTGCCATCGACGGTCGCGCCCTCTTCGACGGGGAGCTCGACGACGACCGCGCCCTCTACGTCGAGACCCTGGTGCCCCTCTTCAACCACGGCTGGGCGCCGCTGCACGGCCTGCACCGCCTGGGGGACAAGTTCATCTCCGCGCCCAGGCCGGAGTTCTACGACGTGGTCGCCGACCCCGGCGAGCTGACCAACCTCTACCCGGACTCCCCCCCCGGGGCCGAGGAGCTCGAGGGACGCCTGCGCCTCTTCCTGCGCGGCCAGCCGAGCCCCTTCGAGCTGCGCAGCACCGAGCAGGGCCTCGACCCCGAGCAGGCCAAGCGCCTGGCGGCCCTCGGCTACGTGCGCAGCGCCCCGGTCACCGGGCCGGTCGGCACCCTCGACCCCAAGGACATGATGCCCAGCCTGCAGCTCCTGATGCAGGCCCGCTCCCTGAGCGACGCGGGGCGCCACGCGGAGGCCCAGACCAAGCTCGGCAACCTGCTCGAGCAGAACCCCGGCGACGCCTTCGCCTGGGAGACCGCCAGCCTGATCCACGTGCGCGCGGGGCGCCACCGGGAGGCGGAGGAGGCCCTGCGCCGCATGCTCGAGATCCAGCCCACCGCCGAGGGCCACGTGCGCCTGGCCCAGCTCGCCCTCCAGCGCCAGGACCTGCGGACCATGCAGGAGAACCTGCGGCTGGCGGAGGCCCTCGACCCGAAGGAGGGCGGCGTGCACATGGTGGCCGGGGACGCCTACGCCTCCACCAGCCGCTTCCGGGAGGCCCGCGAGGCCTTCGAGCGGGCCCTGGCCGTGGACCCGATCAAGTGGGGCGGCATGGCCCGGGCCAAGCTCGACCAGCTCCGCGCGCTGGGCCACTGAGGGGCCACGCCGCCCCTGGTCGTCCAAGGGCCGCAGGCCGTAGGATGCTCCCCATGAGCAGCAACGACCCCCGCCGGTATCTTCCGGAGAAAGAAGACCTCTTCTCGTTCGGCCTGTGGACCGTCGGCAACCCCGGCCGCGATCCCTTCGGCGGGCCGACGAGGCCGGTGCAGGACCCCAACCACCTGGTCCGCAAGCTCGCCGAGTGCGGGGCCTGGGGCGTCAACCTGCACGACAACGACCTGGTGCCCTTCGGCGCCTCGGCCTCCGAGCGCGACGGCATCGTGGCCGAGTTCAAGGCCACCCTCGAGGACAGCGGCATGGTGGTGCCCATGGCGACCACCAACCTCTTCACCCACCCGGTCTTCAAGGACGGCGCCTTCTCCTCGAACGACCCCAAGGTGCGCGCCTACGCCATCGCCAAGACCATGGACGCCATCGACCTGGGCGTCGAGCTGGGCGCGAAGACCTACGTCTTCTGGGGCGGCCGCGAGGGCAGCGAGGCCGACGCCTGCCGCGACCCGCGCACGGCCATCGAGCGCACGCGGGAGGCGATGAACTTCCTGACGGGTTACGTCAAGGACAACGGCTACGACCTGCGCTTCGCCCTCGAGGCCAAGCCCAACGAGCCGCGCTGCGACATGTACTTCCCGACCACGGGGCACATGCTGCACTTCATCTCGACCCTCGAGGACGAGGAGATGGTGGGCGTCAACCCGGAGGTGGCCCACGAGGTCATGGCGGGGCTCTCCTTCCCCCACGGGGTCGCCCAGGCCATGGAGGCCGGCAAGCTGTTCCACATCGACCTCAACAGCCAGAAGATCGGGCGCTACGACCAGGACCTGCGCTTCGGCTCCGAGGACCCCAAGCAGGCCTTCCTGCTCGTGCGCCTGCTCGAGGGCACCTGCGGTGGCGAGCGCTACACCGGCCCGCGCCACTTCGACGCCCACGCCTACCGCAGCGAGGACACCGAGGGCGTGTGGGACTTCGCCAGGGGCTGCATGCGCACCTACAAGATCCTGCACGAGCGCGCGAAGGCCTTCGACGCGGACCCGGAGGTGCAGGAACTGGTAGCCGAAAAACGCGACGACGCCCTCGAGGGGCTGACCGGCAGCTACAGCGCCGACAACGCCGCCGCCCTGCGCGCGCAGGAGATCGACGTGGACGGGATCGCGAAGCAGGGCCTGCGCTACGAGCGGCTCGACCAGCTGATGATGGAGCACCTGCTCGGGGCTCGCTGACCCCGGGCGAGCCTCAGCCGAAGCCCAGGTGCCCGTTCTCCGGGCACGAGAGGGTCATCGCGCGCACCACCGGCTCCGAAGAGCCGGCGAGCACGAAGGGGTCCTGGGCCACCAGGGCCTCGGCCTCCTCCTGGCTCCCGGCCTTGAGCAGCAGGAGACCGCCGCCCTGGTCCTCGAAGGGCCCCGCCAGCTCCAGCTGGCCGCGGGCGGCGAGCAGCTTCAGGTAGGCCACGTGCTCCCGGACCAGGTCCTCCGAACGGGGGACCTCGGGCCGCCTGCGTAGCTCGACCACATAGCGCCGGAACTCCTCGTACACGGGGGGATTGTAGGGTGCTAGAGTCCGATTGTCGTCCGGGGGGGCGTGGCGTGGCCGCCCCCCACCCAACACAACACGGTAGGGCACCGCCCGGAAGGAGAGACCATGGGTTCATCGAACAGTCGCTTCCTGCTCGGCCTGCTGATCGGCCTCGTGGTCGGGGGAGGGCTCGTCTCCCTGGTCTCGGGGCCGGGCCCCGGGCCCGACGTCGCCGCCGGAGGACTGACGCCCGATGAAGGCCACCCGCAGGCAGCGGCCCAGACCGGCGCGGCCCTGCCCGAGCAAGCCCCCGGGTCCTCCCGCGAGCTGGCGCCACCGCCCGCGGCGCGGGCGAAGGTCGAGCTCACCGACGCGGAGGTGGACGACCTGGTACGGACCGTGGACGACGTGGCCGCCGCCCGCGGCTCGGGGAGCGGGGCCCTCTGGGGCCGCGTGACCGACGAGGATGGCGCGGCCATGGTCGGGGTCGTCGTGCGGATCAAGGCGCGGAGCAGACGCGGCTCGACCTCCACCTCCCGCGTGGGCGCCGACGCGCCCGAGCTCGAGAGCCTCGAGGAGGCAGTGCGCGAGGCCGTCGAGGACTTCAAGCAGCAGCGCGCGAGCCTCTACGAGGCCGTCACCGACGACGGGGGCCTCTTTCGCCTCGAGGGCCTCGAGGACCGCAGCTGGAACCTGTGGGCCTACAAGGCCGGCTACATCATCACCGCCGACGCCAACGCCTTCGGCATCCCGACCGACTCGGAGGTGGACTTCACCGCACGGCCGGTGGTGGAGATCCCGGTCACGGTCCACGGCCCGGGCGGGGCGAGCGTGGCCTCGGCCCTGCTCGGCTGTCGCAAGACGGGCAGCAACGAGAGCCTCCAGCGCTACGCCTGGTCGAAGGACAGCGCCTACTTGCGCCTCTCTCCCGGCCGCTACGAGGTCACCGCCTACTCCGACGAGGAGGGCACGACGGGCGGCGCGGCCATGGCCTCCGAGCCCCTGGAGGTCGAGGTGGTGCGCGGCGCGACCCCCGCGCCCCTGCGCCTCCAGCTCGAGTCACGCCTCGGCATCCGCGGACGCATCACCCAGACCAAGGGCGACCTCAAGGTCGACTACTTCTCGATGCGCCTCCAGGCCCTGGCCCCCCAGCAGGAGCTCGACCTGAAGGCCATGACCGAGTCCGGCCAGCAGGACTGGACCCGCCCCGGGGACGAGTACGCCTTCCCGGACCTGGAGCCCGGCCGCTACGCCGTGGGCGCGGCCCGCTCCTGGGACGGTCCCATCGTGGTGCACGAGGTCCTCGAGCTGACCGACCGCCCCCTGCGGGTCGACCTGGTCGCGCCGCCCTTCGACAGGTCCGACATGCTCCGCGCGCTGGTCACCGGCCCCGACGGCCAGCTGCTCGACCAGGTGAGCTTCTCCTTCACCATCCGCACGGGCTCCACCAGCCACGGCTCCGGCCTGGCCGAGATGCGCGACGAGGACGGGAGCTACCTGATCACCCTGGGCGCCGAGGAGGCCGAGCAGTTCTTCGGCGAGGGGGCAGACGGCGCGACGTACGAGCTCACCGCCCACCACGGCGAGTACGGACGGCAGGACCTCGAGCTCACCCCTGGCCAGACCGAGGTCGCGATGTCCTTCAACGTTCCAGGAAGCCTGGTGGTGACGGTCGCCGGCTACCAGGGCAGCGGTCTCGAGGGGCGCCTGGAGGTGAACATGCCCAGCCGCAAGGGGAGCGGGATCACGCACTTCTTCGGCGGCAACGAGCAAGGGCTCTCGCCCGAGGGCGTCCAGGAGTTCAAGGCCATGGAGCCCGGGACCTACGTCGTGAAGCTCTCCTTGCGGCCGGAGGGCTCGGGCCCCCGCACCTACTCGAACTCCACCATCGCCACCGTCGAGGTGGAGGTCCTGCCGGGTCCCAACGCCGTCCAGATCGGCGTGCCCGCCCTCTACACCTTCCGCGCGCACTGGGCCGACGGGAAGGAGGGGGCGACCCTCTTCCTGCGGCTCTACGACCGCGAGAGCGGCATCGGCTCCGCGAACGCCAAGCTCGGCGGGGACGGCTGGGCCACCTTCCAGGACGTGCCCGCCGGGGACTACCTGCTGACCTCTGGCGGCCGCAGGAACCAGATGCGGGTCAGCGTGCCGAGCGAGGACGTGGAGTTCGTGCCCATGACGATCGACTGCTTACGTGTGATCGTCAACGACCCCGCCGGGGACCTCGGGCGTATCGGCTTCCGCTCGGGAGACCTGATCATCGGCGCGGACGGGAAGGAGTTCGAGGCACAGCCCGACTTCGCGGCCTTCGCGACCTTGCAGTCCTCGAAGTCAGCGGTGGTCACCTTCCTGGTCGAGCGCGGCGGAGAGCAGCTCGAGATCACGGTCAAGGGTTCGGACATGGGCGACTGGAGCGACAGGGGCGGAGAGCTGGTCCCCGGCACACGGTAGAGGCGGCGCTGGCGGTCCCAGCGAGCTCCACCCCCCGCGGCGCGCTGGACTGAGCAGGCAGGTCGCCGGGACTCACCTCTTTGGAGGAGGGACGATGGCCGAGGGCGGCAGCGTCCAGGCGCGGCCCTCGAGGTCCCCCCGGTCGCCGGTCATCCAGGCCCGGACCGTGGGCGCCACGTCGTAGAGGGTCGCCGAGGACGGCCGCAGGTCGAAGGCCACTCCGTCCGCGCGGACCACGAAGGGGATCTCGCGCACGTGCCGGTCCCCGTTGTCTCCGTGTCCCTTGCCGTCCGGCGGACCGCCGTGGTCGCTGGTCAGGATCACGAGCCACTGCTCCTGCCCCCGCGTCGCCCGCTGCGCGATCGCGTCGAGCAGCTCCCCCACCAGGTGGTCCGCACCCGCCACGGCGGCGTCGTACTCCTCGCCGGCGTAGGTGTGGGCGTGGCCCGCCGCGTCCACCTGGGAGAGGTGCACGAACATCAGGTCGCCGTCCGCTCCCGGCTGGGGATGCGCCAGCAGCTCGGCAGCGAAGAGCGTCGTCTCCACGTCACGCAGGGCCGAGCTGCCGCTGCCCTTGGGGTTGTAGCTGGCGTCGATCACCGAGCGGTCACGGCCGAGCACGGTCCAGTCCGCGTCCAGGATCCCGGGCCAGGTGTTGGCCACGGCCGTGCGCACCCGCGGGCGCCCCGCGCGCACGAGGCCGAAGATCGACTCCACCCGCGGCGCCGCCGGGTTGTCGCGGCCCACGCGGTGCTCGCGGTCGCCGTTGGCGGTCAGCTCGCTCACCGCCGGCGAGACGCCGGTCAGCAGCACCCCCCAGTTGGTGGCCGAGTGCCCGTTCCAGGGCTCCGCCGGGGTCCAGGCGTTGGTCGAGCCCTCGATCGCCACGCCGGACGCGATCAGGGCGTCCATGCGCGGCGTGAAGCCCCGCCCG
Organism: uncultured Planctomycetaceae bacterium; assembly: GCA_964591315.1. Taxonomy (GTDB): domain Bacteria; phylum Planctomycetota; class UBA1135; order UBA1135; genus JABACD01. Next base: position 67,843 of record CAZQAT010000004.1, on the reverse strand, counting down.
AAGCGGTCGGGCCGCAGGCCGTCCACCCCGATCACCAGGGCGCAGCGCAGCGGAGGGGGCGCGGGCTCCTCGGCAGGAGCCTCGGGCGTCCCGGTGCTGGCGCAGGCCAGGAGAGAGAGGCCCAGGAGGGCCGCGGAGGGGGCGTGGAGGGGGCGCTCAGCCATGGCGGGGATCCTCCCTGACGTCACCACCGGGCACAAGCTTGGGCCCTTCGCCCACCGATCCGACCCTCCTCCGCTTCCCGTGCTAGCCTTCGGTGTCCAGCCCGCCCTCCGCCCGGACGGGCCTCCACCACGCCCGCATGATCCGCACCGCCTCCGCCCTCGTCCTGCTGGCGAGCGCCGCCAGCGCCCAGCTCTCGGCGCCCCCCGAGCCGCCGGGGAACCCCCTGACGCCCGCCAAGGCCTCCCTCGGCAAGGCGCTCTTCTGGGACGAGCAGCTCTCGTCCACGGGCACCGTCTCCTGCGGCACCTGCCACATGCCCGAGGCGGGCGGCTCCGACCCCCGCAACAGCGCCGGGGTCGACACCTTCCACCCCGGGCCGGACGGGATCTTCGGCACCGAGGACGACCGGACGGGCTCGGCGGGCGTGCCCCTGGCGGACGCCGCGGGACACTACCAGAGCTCGGCGAGCTTCGGCCTCCTCGCACAGGTCACCCGCCGCAAGTCGCCCTCCGCCATCGCGGCGGGCTACGCCGAGAGCCTCTTCTGGGACGGCCGTGCGGGGGAGCAGCTCGTCGACCCGCTCAGCGGGCAGGTGGTGCTGCCCAGCGGCGCCGCCCTCGAGTCCCAGGCTCTCGAGCCGCTCATCAGCGAGGTCGAGATGGGCCACCTGGGCCGCGACTGGCACGATGTCGTGGCGAAGATCGAGGGCAGCGCCCCCCTCGCCCTCTCGGACTTCGTACCCGCCACCCTCGACCAGTGGATCGCCGACCGCGCCTACCCGGATCTCTTCCTGGAGGCCTTCGGCTCGAGCGAGGTGACTCCGGTGCGTGTCGCGATGGCCATCGCGAGCTACGAGCGCACGCTCACGCCGGACAAGACTCCCTGGGACCGCGTCCTCGCCGGAGCGCCGCCGAACCAGGCCCTGACCGACCTCGAGCGCAACGGACTCCTGCTCTTCCTCGACCCGGACAAGGGCAACTGCGTCGCCTGTCACTCGATGGGCGAGGGCCCCGAGCGTTTCACCGACGACCGGTTCCACTTCATCGGCGTGCGGCCGCCTCAGGAGGACCTCGGCCGCTTCGAGGTCACCGGCCTCGAGCGCGACCGCGGCGCCTTCCGCACGCCGGCCCTACGCAACGTGGTCCTGCGGGCGCCCTACATGCACGACGGCAGCCTGCGCAGCCTGGGAGCGGTGGTCGACTTCTACCAGCGGGGCGGCGACTTCGACGCCCCGAGCAAGCACCCGGCCATCAAGCCCCTGAACCTGCTGCCGAGCGACAAGCGGGCCCTGGTGGCCTTCCTCGGCCGGCCTCTGACCGACCCCCGGGTGCTGGCGGCCCTGCCCCCCTTCGACCGGCCGTCCCAGTACGCCGACTCCCTGCACGTGCCCACCGAGCACGGAGCGGGTACCGCAGGCAGCGGCGGCTTCGTGCCCCGCATCCACGCTCTCGAGCCGCCGCAGCTCGGGCAGGAGGACCTGACCGTGGCCGTGGACGGCGCCCTGGGCGGCGCCCCGGCGCTCCTGCTGTTCAGCGCGACCGCGCCCTCGGCCGGCGTGCTGCGCGACGGCGCGACCCTCTACGCCGACCTCGCCGGCGCGGGCGTGCGCCAGGTGGCCCAGCTCGACGGCCTCGGCCCCGGCCAGGGCTGGGGCTCGGTGGTGCTGCCGATCCCCGGCGGCGCGGTGGCGGGCGCCCCCTTCACGGCCCAGTGGGTCGTCTTCGACTCCGGCGCCCCCGGCCGGCTGGCGGCCTCGCCCGCGACCACCTGGAGCTGGTTCTAGGTCGATCATCCCTGCTGTTCGACGGGAATCGCGAGGATCGGCTGAGCTGATCGACGTGCCGCCGTAGGATCGGGCCATGCGCCCCTCCCGCACAGCGATCGTGGCCCTCGCCCTCGGGCTCTACTCCGCCCTGCTCTCGGCGGTCTCCCTCTACTGCCTCATGAGCGACTCGCCCCTGAGCCAGTGGCTCTATCGCTGGCTCGACGTGGAGGACCTCTTCTTCACCATCCCTGTCGCGGGCCTCCTCTCGGTGATGCTTGCCCTGATCCAGCTCGTGCGCTCCCGGGCGGACCGCAAGTACTCCCTCTCCGCCCTGGCCTTCAACCTGCTGGGCCTGGCGATCTTCGGGATGATGTTCGACGCCCTGAGCGGGGCGGCGAGTCTGTGGGACAAGCTCTGAGCCGGGCGGCGCCCTGGCGCCGGCGCAGCACGCCGGCACCGGCGGCCACGAGCGAGGTGAGCAGATCCGTCAGCACGATCCCCGTGATCCAGATCCAGTCGAGGTATCCGCCGCCGTGAGTCGCAACTCCGAGAGGAAGGTAGGCGAGGGACGTCATCGATCTTGCCTGCGGGCCAGGGTCCTCCTCTTGGAGCTGGACCCGAACTCGACGTTGCGCACCCGCCGCGCCCGTGACAGCCTCTCGTAGGGCCTCTCCTTCACCCCGTAGAACATCCGGATCCCCGGGAGTGACAGCAGCAGGAGCACCACCAGCGAGGTGAGTGCCGGGACCCCGTGGATCGCGAGGTGGGGTAGGGCCGCCTCGAGGGCCCGCGGGTGCTCCCAGTCGATGAAGGCCAGGGGCAGCATCATCTTCCCGTTGAGCAAGAGGAAGAAGGCGTGCAGCATCGCCAGGGTCCACCAACCCCAGGTCTTGCGCCGCCAGAGGCCGAGAGCACCAGCGATGAAGCCCAGGCCGAAGAGGCCGAAGGCGGCCAGGACGAAGCCCACCACCGTGGTCGGCTCCAGGCCGCTGGAGGCGGCCGTGCTCGCGGTGGCCCCGCCCCCTCCGAACAGGGCGGCCAGGGGCACGAAGATCAGGGCCAGGAGAAAGGACAGCAGGCTCGCGGCGATGGCCGGGATCGGCGTGTGGTCGGAGGCTTCGAGGAGCTCCGGCTCTTCGTACTCGCTGGCCATGGGCCCCAGTCTAAGGGCAGCGGCAGGTCGAATGGGACTCCTCGGGGAGATAGCTCCCGGTTAGGCTGCCCTGAGGGTCCGTCGCCGGAGCCGCGGGGCCACTGGATGCCACCGCCCGACCGGGCTCCCCCCCCCTCGCCCACCGGCTCGGGCGGGTCGCGCCGCCCCCCACGGAGAGCCGGATGCGCGTGACGCTCGAGCCATCCCCCATGCACGACCACCGAACTTCGCTCCCCCTGGGGGCGCTCGCGCTCCTGTCCCTCGGCGCGCCCCTCGCCGCCCAGGACACCGCCGACGTCTACACCCAGCGCCTCGAGGTGCACGGCGTGCAGATCCTCGCCACGGCCGAGGTCGCCCCGCCCTACCTCGAGATCGCGGCCCGCACCTACGACCACATGACCGGCCGCGCGGAGCCCTACGACCTGCGCGCCCTGCACCGGGCGAGCGGCTTCCGCATCCTGCTGATCCACCCCGAGGGCAGCTTCCTCGACCTGCCCGAGTACTCCAACGCTGAGCCGGAGCTCGACCAGGCCGGCGGCCTCGGTGGCTGCATCGGCGAGTTCTTCATCTCCCTGCGCGTCGGCTCGCCCCACACCCTGGTGCACGAGCTGGGCCACGGCATCTACCACTCGGCGATCCAGTACCAGGAGACCGGCGGCGCGGACGACGAGGAGGCCTGGTACCGCGAACGCCTGAAGGCGGTCCACGGTGTCACCCCCGAGGAGCTCGGGCCGCGCCTCGGCCGGGGGGAGTTCCACGAGGTGCTGCTCGCCCCCGCAGGCACCTTCAGCGCGGACCTGGCCGCGGCCTGGCGCCGCGCGGAGCTCGGGGGCCTTTGGCGCGACGACTACGCGGGCTCCGAGCCGAACGAGTACTGGGCCGAGGGCGTGGCCCTCTGGTTCCGGGCCTGGCAGCCCACGGAGGCCGACCCGCGCGAGCTCCTGCGGGCCCGGGACCCGGGCCTCGCGGAGCTCTGCGCGCGGATCTTCCCCGACGATGACTGGAGGCCCGCCGACGCGCTGCCGGCGCAGGCCGCGGGCATCCCCTACGAGGACGAGCAGGTGGGCCTGGGAGGCGACGCTGCCGAGGGGGGACTGCACGAGCTCTTCGAGCTGCTCGACCGGGACCGAGACGGGCGGGTCGATGCCCACGAGGGCGCCGAGGCCTGGCTCTTCCTGACGGAGGAGGCCGACGCGAACGGGGACGGCGCCCTCGCCGGTGAGGAGCTCCTCGATCACCTCCGGGAAGCACGGGAGGAGGAGCGCGCCGAGCGCGAGGAGACCTTCGGCGAGTTCGATGCGGACGGCGACGGCCTCCTGACGAGCGCGGAGCTCCCCGAGGAGCTGCACGGCGTGCTCGAGGTCGTCGACGAGGACGGCGACGGGAGCCTGTCCCTGGCCGAGCTCCTGGCCACCGACGCCCTCGACGATCCCCGCCTCTTCTTCGAGCAGGAGCTGCTGAGCTTCCTCGAGGAGGTCGATGAAGACGGCGACGGAGCCTTCGCCCTCGACGACCTGCCCCTCTTCGAGCGGGCCGCCTTCGCGGAGGACTTCGAGCGCCTCGACCGCGACCGGGACGGGCTCGTCGACCGGGAGGAGCTCGTGGTCCTCCTGGACGACGAGCTCGCGAGCGCCGAGTTCACCGTCGAGGGCCCCGACGCCCTCATGCGAGGTGTGATCGGACCCTCGACCCCCGGCTGCGTGCTCGCCCTCCTGCTCGAGCACCCGGAGGTCGAGCGCATCGTGATGGTCGAGGTGCCCGGCTCCATGGACGACGACTCCAACCTGCGCGCCGCGCGTATGGTGCGTCGCGCGGGGCTCGACACCCACGTTCCGGCCGACGGCGAGGTGGCCTCCGGCGGCACGGACTTCTTCCAGGCCGGGGTGCGCCGCACCAAGGACGAGGGGGCGCGCTTCGGCGTCCACTCCTGGAGCGGCCTCGACGAGGAGGGAGCCGACCTGCCTCGGGACGACCCGGAGCACCGGAAGTACCTCGCCTACTGCCGCGACATGGGCATCCCCGAGGACTTCTACTGGTTCACCCTCGAGGCCGCCCCGGCGGAGGACGTGCACTGGATGACGGAGGAGGAGCTGGAGCGCTTCGGGATGCTGACCTCCGGCGCGGGCGCGGCCGCCCCCCGGGAGCCCGAGGAGCTCCTCGGCGGCTGCGTGCTGCGCGAACCCCGCGCGGCCGCGCCCGCGGAGCCCGGCCGGGTCGGCCCGGTCGAGGACTCCACGGAGTACGGCCCCTTGAACCGTCGGCTCGTGGCCTGCGGCATCACCCTGGCGGCCGAGCCCGGCGTGCCGGACGCCTTCCTCGAGCGGGTCGGTGCGGTCGTGGCGGAGATCTTCCGCGAGGGCCAGGGCATCGACCAGGGGTTGCAGCGCGCTGTCCAGTCCCACCTGCACGCCTACCGAGCGCTCCTCCCGGTGCCGCGAGACGAGGAGTCCCTCGAGCGGCTGATCGAGGGCGCCCCCGAGGCTTTCGAGCAGGTCCAGCGCGAGAACAGCCTGTGCGACATCATCATGGCCGAGGTCCCCGAGGGTCAGGTGATGGAGGTGGTCGAGCACCTGCTGCACGCCATCACCGATGTGGGGCTGCACTACCAGTTCCCCGCGGAGTGGGGCCTGTCCCGCGAGTCACTGCTCTGGCGCGCGATGCAGGAGGCCATCGAGCGCGGTCACTACCGCGTCGAGTCCTACGGCGACCTGCGGCGAGAAGCTCCCGCGGAGGTCTACGAGCGCATCCTGCTGCAGGAGTTCGCCTACTGGTTCGTCTCCACGGTCTGGGACCTGCAGCGGCCCTACGGCCCCGACGAGGCGGAGTGGACCCTGCGCACGCCTGCGGAGCTGCAGCAGCACTACCCGGAGCTCATGGAGGCCTACCGCCGCACGGCGGGACTGGTGCTGAGCGCGCCCTCGCCGGAGAGCCTGGCCCGCATCGGTCCGACCCGGGCGGAGGAGCGTCGGCGCTGAGCGCCGGGGGGTCACTCCTCTTCGAGAGCCGCGGCGATCAGGCCCGCCGCGTAGTCGATCCCGTCCGGCGTTCGCGAGCCGTGCCAGGAGAGGTACTCGCCGTCGGCGATGCGTACCCGCCCCTCGACGAGTCCCGTGGTCGCGGCGACCTCGGGGACGTGCTCGGGGCGGAAGTCGAAGGGCTCGGTGCAGAGCAGCACGAGGTCGGGTGCCGCGGCCGCGAGCTCACCCAGCCCGAAGGTCGGGTAGCGCTCGCTCCGGTCGGCGAAGACGTTCTCGCCGCCGGCCTCCGTCAGCAGCGCGCTGGCGAAGGTGTCCCCGTTGACGCTCATCCAGGGCTCGCGCCAGATCAGGTAGGCGAAGCGAACGGGGTCGCGGCCCCCGGCCTCGCCGCGCACGCGGACGAGGCGCTGCTCGATGTCCCGGGCGATGGCCTCGGCCTCCCGCGGGCGCTCCAGCTCACCCCCGAGCTGGCGGACCATGGCCGCGGTCTGCTCGGCGTCCTTGGGGAAGGTGTTGACCACGTGGAGCCCCGCCTCGCGTAGGACCTCGAAGTCCTCAAGCCGGTTCTCCTCCTCGTTGAAGAGCACCACGTCCGGCGCCAGCTCCCGGATGCGGTCGAGCTTCGGGGTCTTCGTGCCCCCCACCTTCTCCACGGCGCCGACCCGCTCGGCGGGGTGCACGCAGTACTGGGTGATGCCCACCAGCTCGGCCCCGCGCCCCAGGTCGAAGACCAGCTCCGTCAGGCTCGGACAGAGGGAGACGATGCGCATGGTCCCGTGAGGTTCAGGGCGTCGCCGCCAGCTCGCCCTCGACCACCTCGAGCTCGTAGCGGCGCCCGTCCCGCCGCAGGCGGCCGAAGGGGTGGTCCACGTCGTGGTAGAAGAGGCCCAGCCAGTCCTCGTCGCAGGCGCGGGCGAGCCACTTCGAGCGCTGCTCGTAGGAGAGCACCACGTCCACGTCGTAGGCCATGATGTAGGGCGGCTGGATGTGGTGGGTCGTCGGCACCACGTCATTCCAGAAGACCGCCGTCTCTCCGGGCCCGTCCTCGTCGATCGTGATGAGGGAGACCCCCTGGGAGTGGCCGCCCACCTGGTGCGCGCGGATGCCGGGCAGGAGCAGCTGGTCACCATCGTAGGTCTCGAGCAGACCGGCCTGCTCGATGACCGTGGTGTCCTCGGCCCGGTAGGAGCCGGAGCGGGCGTGCCTCTCGAGCTTGGCGTTTGACACCTCCGTGGCGTTGGCGAAGTGCCGCGCCGTCGGAAAGAAGGGCACCAGCGTGCCATCCCGCTCCACAACCTGGTGACCGATGTGGTCCCAGTGGTTGTGGGAGGCGATCACGTGGGTCACGTCCTCGGGCGCGAGCCCCACGGCCGCCAGAGACTCGCCCAGGCTCGTGGTGGGCAGGATGTGGAAGATCTTGCGCTGCTTCTCGGTCCAGCGGTCGCCGATGCCCACCTCCAGCACGATCCTGTCGTCGCCGCGCTCCAGCAGGAAGGGGCGCAGGGCGAGCAGGATCGAGTTGTCCTCGAGGGGCGGCGTCATCTTGCGCCAGATGTTCGCCGGCACGACGCCCCACATGGAGCCGCCGTCGAGGCGCATGAAGCCGTCCGAGAGGGCGGTGACCCGCCACTCCCCCACCTGCACGCTGCGCGGCTCCCAGGGCGGGGGCTCGAGGCTCGCCTGGCGCAGCGCCATGGGCTCAGACCACCTGCGGACCGTTGCGCAGGACGTCGCGGGAGATGATGACGCGCTGGATCTCGCTGGTGCCCTCACCGATGGTGCACAGCTTGGCGTCGCGCCACATGCGCTCGACCGGGTACTCGCGGCTGTAGCCGTAGCCGCCGAAGATCTGGATCGCGTCGTAGGTCGTGCGCATGGAGACCTCCGAGGCGTAGAGCTTGGCCATGGCGGCGGCGGTCCCGAAGGGCTGGCCCGCGTCCTTGAGGCGCGCGGCGTGATAGACCAGGTGCCGCGCGGCGACGATCTCGGTGGCCATGTTGGCGATCTTGAACTGCACCGCCTGCTGGTCGGCCAGGGTCTTGCCGAAGGCCTCGCGCTCCTGGGCGTACCGGACCGACTCCTCGTAGGCTCCCTGGGCGATGCCGAGGGCCAGGGCGCCGATGGAGATGCGGCCGCCCTCGAGGGTCTTCATGAAGGTCTTGAAGCCCTCGCCCTCCGGACCGAGCAGGTGGTCCGCGGGGATGCGCGCGTCCTCGAAGACCAGGCTGGCCCAGTCAGAGCCGCGCATGCCGAGCTTGCGCTCGCCCTTCTCGAGGCTGAAGCCCGGGGCGTCCTTGGGCACCACGAAGGCGCAGATGCCCTTGGGACCGAGGCTCTTGTCCACCGTCGCCGTGACGATGAAGCTGCCCGAGTAAGTGGCGTTGGTGATGAAGCACTTGCGGCCGTTGAGGACCCACTCGTCCCCGTCGCGCACGGCGGTCGTCTGGGTCGCACCCGAGTCCGAACCCGCTCCGGGTTCGGTCAGACCGTAGGCGCCCATGTACTCGCCGGCGATCAGCTTCGGCACGTACTCATTGCGCAGCCGCTCACCTCCCCAGGCGTAGATCGGGTAGGTGCCCAGGCTGACCTGGGCCGCCAGGGTCAGGCCGGTGGAGCCGCACACACGGCTGATCTCCTCCACGGCGATGATGTAGGCCAGGGTCCCGCCGTCGGAGCCGCCCACCTCCTCGGAGAAGGGGATCCCGCACAGGCCCAGCTCGACGATCTTCTCCCAGGTCTCGGTCGGGAAGCGGTGGTTCTCGTCGATCTCGGCGGCGATCGGCGCGACCTCGTTGTCGGCGAACTCCCGCACCATGTCGCGGATCATCGCCTGATCCTCGGTGAGGTCGAAGCCGTTCTTGATGTCGGGCAGTTCGTACATGGAGCCGCTCGTGAGGGCACTGTCTGTGAGGGTCATTTGTGTGGAATCGCGAGCCTGGTCTGTCGGCCTTCAGGATCGGCGTGTTCTGGTGGTTCAGTCGGACTCGATGCGCCAGCCCTGGGTGTGCCGGGTCCCTGTGGGAGAGTCGGAGGACTTGTTGGAGTCCGCCTCCTTGTAAAAATCGCAGCTCCGCCCGCTGCCCACCCAGTCGATGAGCGCACGACGGGAGAACTTCCACTCCCGTCCGATCTTTCGGGCGGGCATGTCCTCGGAGTGGAGGACCTTGTTGAAGGTCTTGATGCTGACCCCCAGGAGGGCCGCTGCCTCTTCGATGTTCAGAATCTCGCGGTCGCTGCTCCCACTCATTCGTCCTCTCCTTCCTCCTCGAAGCGTCGTTGCATCTCGGACGTGATCCAAGCTGCGATCTCGTCCGTGTTCGTCCCCGGCCCGAACAACCTGGCGTAGCCGTCCTCCTCGAGGGCGGTCATGTCTTCGGCGGGGATGATGCCGCCGCCGACCAGCAGCACATCTCCCTTGCCTCGGGCCTCCAGCTCCTGGCGCACGCGCGGGAAGAGCGACATGTGGGCCCCCGACAGGATCGAGAGCCCCACCACGTCCACGTCTTCCTGGGCGGCGGCCTCGGCGATCTCGCTGGGCGTCTTGTGCAGCCCGCTGTAGATCACCTCCATTCCGTGGTCGCGCAGCACGCTGGCCACGGTCTTCGCCCCGCGGTCGTGCCCGTCCAGGCCTGGCTTGCCTATCAGCACGCGAATCTTGCGGTCGACCATCTGCATCGTGGGGTCTGAGGAGCTCAGAGGATGTTGGGTTCCTGGAACTGACCGAACTCCTCGCGCAGCACCTGGGCGATCTCGCCGAGGGTGCAGTCCGCGTGGGCGGCGGCGACGAAGCGCTCGAGCAGGTTGCCGCCGTCCTTGCAGGCCCGGCGCACCTCGTCGAGCTCGTGCTGGGCCTTGGCTGCGTCCCGGCGGGCGCGCAGGGCGGCCAGGCGCTCGTGCTGGTCCGTCTCGACCTGGGGGTCGATGCGGTGCATGTCGATGGTCGGGCCCTCCTCGTCCTCCACGTAGCAGTTGATGCCCACCACGCGCTTCTCGCCGGACTCGACCTGGGACTGGTACGTCTTGGCGGAGCGATGGATCTCGCCCTGGAAGAAGCCCGCCTCGATGCACGGGACCACGCCGCCGCGCTCCTGGACCTCCTGGAAGTAGGCCTCGGCCTCTTGCTCCAGGCGGTTCGTCTGGGCCTCGACGAAGTAGGAGCCCGCGAGGGGGTCGATCACGTGCGCGACCTCGGTCTCCTCGGCGATGATCTGCTGGGTGCGCAGGGCGACCTTGACCGCCTTCTCCGTGGGCAGCGAGAGGGTCTCGTCCATCGAGTTCGTGTGCAGGGACTGGGTCCCGCCGAGGACCGCGGCCAGGGCCTCGAAGGCCGTGCGCACGATGTTGTTCTCAGGCTGCTGGGCGGTCAGCGACACGCCCGCGGTCTGGGTGTGGAAGCGCACCATCCAGGACTTGGGGTCCTTGGCGCCGAACTCGTCACGCATCTTGCGCGCCCAGATGCGGCGCGCAGCGCGGAACTTGCAGACCTCCTCGAAGAAGTCGAGGTGGCTGTCGAAGAAGAAGGACAGCCGCGGAGCGAAGTCGTCCACGTCCATGCCCGCGGCCACGCCGCGCCGCACGTACTCCATCCCGTTCGCCAGGGTGAAGGCCAGCTCCTGGGCAGCGGTCGAGCCCGCCTCACGGATGTGGTAGCCGCTGATGGAGATCGTGTTCCAGCGCGGCACGTGCTCCGCGCAGTAGGACATCATGTCCGTGATCATCCGCAGGGCCGGCTCGGGGGCCACCAGCCAGGCGTGCTGGGCCTGGTACTCCTTGAGGATGTCGTTCTGCACCGTGCCGCGCAGGACCTTGGGGTCGACCCCCTGGCGCTCGGCGGCCGCGATGTAGAAGGCCAGCATGATCGGCGCCGGCCCGTTGATCGTCATCGAGGTCGACACCTCCCCCATCGGGATGCCGTCGAAGAGGGTCGACATGTCCTCGAGGCTCGAGATGGCGACGCCCACCTGGCCGACCTCCCCCAGGGAGTGCTCGTCGTCCGAGTCGTAGCCCATCAGGGTCGGGAAGTCGAAGGCCGTCGACAGCCCGGTCTGTCCGTGCTCGAGCAGGAACTTGAAGCGCTCGTTGGTCTGCGCGGCGGAGCCGAAGCCCGCGAACTGGCGCATGGTCCACAGCCGCCCGCGGTACATGGTCGGGTGGACACCGCGGGTGAAGGGGAACTGGCCCGGGTGCCCCAGGTCGCGGTCGTAGTCGACCTCCGCGTCGTCGGGCCCGTAGAGGGGCTGCAGCTCGTCGCCGGAGAGGGTCGTGAAGGAGGCCTCGCGCAGACGCGCCCCTTCCATCGCCTCCTTCCAGAGGGCCGCGCCGTCCACGCGGCGCACGGTCTCGGTCGATCCTGTCATGCCAGTCACGCTCCCCCTCCTTCGGAGGCTTGGTCCCGGGCGCCGCCCTCGAGCAGGGCCTCGGTCAGCTCCTCGGCGATCTCGTAGGGGGTGCGGCCCGCCTCGAGCTCGCGGCTCACCCTGTGAAGATAGCCCCCCCGGGACCACAGCGCATCGTCGAGGAGCTCGCCGACGGCCAGGCGCACCTGGGAGGCCCGGCGCTGCTTGCGGGCCGCCGCCAGCCCGTCGGCGCCGAGGTGCTCCCGGTGGGCGCGCACCGCCTCCAGCACTCCCTCGACGCCCGTCCCGCGGCCGGCGCTGCAACGCACCACCGGGGTGACCCACTTGCCGCGGCCCGCGAGCCGGATGTGGACCGCCTCGGAGAGGTCCGTGGCCAGGCGATCGGCACCGGCCAGGTCGTCCTTGTTGACGGCGATCACGTCCGCCACCTCGAGCAGGCCGGACTTCATGGCCTGGATGCTGTCCCCGGCGCCGGGGCACATCACGACCAGCACCGTGTCCGCGGCGGAGACCACGTCGTACTCCGCCTGCCCCACCCCGACGGTCTCGACCAGGAGGTCGTCGAAGCCGAAGGCGTCCATCACGTCGCAGGCGTCCACCGTGGCACGGGCCAGGCCACCGTGGCTCGCGCGGCTCGCCATGGAGCGGATGAAGACCCCCGGATCGGACGTGCGACTCTCCATGCGGATGCGGTCCCCGAGCAGCGCGCCGCCGGTGAAGGGGCTCGAGGGGTCGACGGCCAGCACGCCGACGCTGCGCTCCTCGGCGCGCAGGAGGCCGACGAGTTCGTTGGTCAGGGTGCTCTTGCCGGCCCCCGGGGGACCGGTGACTCCCAGGCGCTGGGCCCGCCCCACGTGGGAGTAGAGGGTGCGCAGCGCCTTGCGGAAGCGCGGGTCGGCGTTCTCCGCCCAGGTGACGAGGCGCGCGACCGCGTTGCGGTCCCCGCCGAGCAGGCGCTCGACGAGGGGCTTCTTCAGGCCGCTGCGCTCTTTCTCCGCCACGGGCATCGAGGGTCAGGCGAGCAGGCTGCGGGCGACCACGATGCGCTGGATGTCGGTAGCCCCCTCGTAGATCTCGGTGATGCGCGCGTCGCGGAAGAGGCGCTCCACCTCGAAGTCGTCGGTGTAGCCGGCGCCCCCGTGGATCTGCAGGCACTCGTCCGCGCACCAGTTGCAGGTGGTCGAGGCGAAGAGCTTGGCCTGGGCGGCCTGGAGGGTGCAGCGACCTCCGGCGTCGCGGGTCATGGCCGCCTGGCGGATCAAGAGACGCGCCGCGTCGAGGCGCGTGGACATGTCCGCGAGCTTCCACTGGATGGCCTGGAAGGTCCCGATCGGCCTGCCGAACTGCTCGCGGTCCTTGGCGTACTGGATCGAGGCCTCGAGGCAGGCGCGGCCGATGCCGACCGCCTGGGAGGCGATGCCGATACGGCCCCCGTCGAGGGTGTCCATGGCGATCGGGAAGCCCTTGTTCTCCTCGCCGAGCAGGGCGTCGGCGGGCACGCGCACCTTCTCGAAGAGCACCTCGGTGGTCGAGGAGCCGCGGATCCCGGTCTTCTTCTCGGGCTTGCCGACGGTCACGCCCTCGGTGTCCATCGGCACCAGGAAGGCCGAGACCCCCTTGGGGCCCTTGAGCTCCGTGGAGGTGCGCGCGTAGACGATCGCGAGGCCTGCGAAGGCACCGTTGGTGACGAAGATCTTGGTGCCGTCCAGGACCCAGTCGTCCCCGTCGCGGGTGGCGGAGGTCATCAGCCCCCCCGCATCCGAGCCCGCGTTGGGCTCGGTCAGGCAATAGCAGCCGATGAGCTCACCGGTCGCGAGCCGGGGCAGCCACTTCTGCTGCTGCGCCTCGCTGCCGAAGCGCTTGATCGGCGAGCCGAGCAGGCTGTTGTGCACCGAGACGGTCACTCCCGTCGATGCGCAAGCAGCGTTGAGCTCCTCGAGGATCAGCGACAGCTCCAGGTTGCCGAGGCCGGCGCCGCCGTACTGCTCGTCGATCGTGAAGCCCCACAGCCCGAGCTCTGCAATCTGCTGGAACACCTCGGGGTCGATGAAGCCCTGGTCGTCGTGCTTCTTTGCGCGCGGCGCGAGCTCCGCCTGGGCGAAGTCGCGCGCCATGTCCCGCAGCATCTGCTGCTCTTCGGTCAGTTGGAAGTCCATTCGTCGTGGCTTGCGCTCAGTCGTAGGTGTAGAAGCCCTTGCCGGTCTTGCGACCCAGCTCCCCCGCCGCGACCATGCGGCGCAGGAGCGGGCAAGGCCGGTACTTGCTGTCTCCGAGGCCCGTGTGCAGGACCTCCATGATGGCGAGGCAGACGTCGAGGCCGATCAGGTCCGCCAGGGTGAGCGGCCCCATGGGGTGCGCCATGCCCAGCTTCATGACGGTGTCGATGCCCTCCTTCGTGGAGACGCCCTCCATGAGGCAGTAGGCCGCCTCGTTGATCATCGGCATCAGCACCCGGTTCGAGACGAAGCCGGGGTAGTCGTTGGCCTCGACCGGCACCTTGCCGATGGCCTCGGAGCAGGCGACGACCTTGGCGGTGGTCTCGTCGCTCGTGGCCTGGCCGCGGATGACCTCCACCAGCTTCATGACCGGCACGGGGTTCATGAAGTGCATGCCGATCACCTTGTCCGCCCGCTGGGTGGTGGCCGCGATCTCGGTGATCGAGATCGAGGAGGTGTTGGTCGCCAGGATCGTGTCGTCGGCCGTGATCTCGTCCAGGCGCGAGAAGACGTGCGCCTTCACGTCCATGCGCTCGACCACGGCCTCCACCACGAGGGCCTGGTCGCTGAGGGCGTCGAGGTCCCCCGCCGTGCTGAGGCGACCGAGGGTGGCCTGGGCCTCCTCCGCGCTGAGCTTCTCCTTCTTGACCACCCGCGCCAGGCTCTTCTCGATCGCCGCCCGGCCCCGCTCGAGGGCCTCCTTCTGGCTGTCGATCATCAGCACCTGGCTGCCGCAGGAGGCGAAGACCTGCGCGATCCCGTTGCCCATGGTGCCGGCGCCGATCACGCCGACCTTGTCGTAGAAGGGAGCCGTCATCGTCCTACATCTCCACCGAGAGAGACACCGCGTTGCCTCCGCCGAGGCAGAGGGAGGCCATGCCCGTCTTCGCGCCGCGCTGGGTCATGGCGTACAGGAGCGTGGTCAGGATGCGCGCTCCCGAGGCCCCGATCGGGTGCCCGAGCGCCACCGCGCCACCGTTCACGTTGATCCTGTCCGGGTCGAGGTCGAGCTTGCGGGTCAGGGCCACGGCCGCGGCGCTGAAGGCCTCGTTGATCTCGTGCAGGTCGAAGGAGCCGTGGGCCACGCCGGCCTTCTCGGCGCACCTGGGGATCGACTGCGCCGGCGCCATCATGACCCACTCCGGGGCGCAGCCCCCGGTGGCGTACCCGGTGATGCGAGCCATCGGCGTGACGCCGAGCGCCTTCGCCTTCTCGTCGCTCATGACCACCAGCGCCGAGGCGCCGTCGTTGATGGCGGAGGCGTTGGCCGCCGTGACCGTGCCGTCCTTCTTGAAGGCCGGCCGCATCCCGGAGATGGAGTCGGCGGTCATCCCGGCACGAATGGTCTCGTCCGTCGTGAACTCGATCGGGTCCGCCTTCCGCTGGGGCACGCTGACGGCGAACTTCTCCCCGTCGAGGCGCCCGGCGGCGGTGGCCTCCTCGGCCTTGTTGTGGCTCGCGGCGGCGAACTCGTCCTGGGCGGCGCGGGTCACGTCGTACTCCTCCGCCACCATCTCGCCGGTGATGCCCATGTGGAAGTCGTTGTACACGTCCCACAGGCCGTCGTGGACCATGGCGTCCAGGAGCTCTCCGTGGCCCAGGCGCTGGCCGCCCCGGGCACCGGGCATGAGGTAGGGCGCGTTGCTCATGCTCTCCATGCCCCCGGCCACGATCACCTCGGCGTCCCCGGCGCGGATGGCCTGGGCCGCCAGCATGACCGACTTCAGTCCGCTACCGCAGACCTTGTTGACGGTGAAGCTGCCCACCTCGTCGGGGATGCCCGCCGCGCGGGCCGCCTGGCGGGCCGGGTTCTGGCCCAGGCCGGCCTGCAGCACGTTGCCCAGGATGACCTCGTCGACCGCGTCGGCGCCGATGCCGGCCCGCTGCAGGGCCTCCTTCACGGCCAGTCCCCCCAGGGCGGGGGCCCGGAAGCCGGCCAGGCCTCCTTGGAACTTTCCGATGGGGGTACGGCAGGCACTGGCGATGACGACGTCTCTCACTGGACTCCTCGGAGGCTCGGCGCCTCGGAAGGGGGGGGAAGGATGACCGGGATCTCTCACGCGCTCGAGAGGGGCGGACGAAGCCGCCGCGGAGGACCCCGGTCCTTCCTGCCGGGGAGGGAGGGGGCCGAAACGGTGGGACGCGAGCGCGAAGCAGCGCTGCGATTCTAGGCCCGCCGAGGCAAAACCTCCAGCCTCGCCCGCCCACCGTCCACTGGAAAAGTACCGGCCAAAGTGGTGCTTTCTATCGGCGAGCTTACGAAGGACTTCCCAGCAGGTCCGCCTACTTCGCCCTGAGAAGTCGCAATTGCGGGAAGAGCCGGCACGGGCTCGGCGCGGCCGTTGAAACGCCCTCTAAAAAGCCGTATCCCCGCCTCTGAAGCGGACCTGGAGGCGGGCCGCCGGAGCCATGGACGAAGCACAACTGGTGCAGGGCCTGAGGAGGCGCGACGAGAGGGCGGTGGCCGCCTTCCTCGACAGCTACCGCTCCCTCCTCTTCCACTGCATCGGACACTTCGAGAGCGACGCCGCGGGCCGCGACGACCTGTACCAGGAGCTGGTCCTGTACGCCCTGGAGCGCCTGGACGCGGGCCGTTTCGACCCCGACAAGGGCTCCCTGGGCACCTGGCTGTACCGGGTGGCCTGGTGCCGCTGCGTGGACCTCAAGCGCCGCTCCCAGCAGCAGCGGGCGACGCGCGTCGCGAGCAGCGGCGAGGGCCTCCCGGAGCGCCCGGACCCCTCTCCCGGCCCCGGGGACGAGGCCGGCACGGCGGAGCTGGGAACCCTGGTCCGCCGGGCCCTGATCCAGCTGGAGGGCGAGGAGCGCAGCCTGCTCGACCTGCGCTTCGTGCAGGGCCAGACCCTGGGCCAGATCTCCGGTCACCTCGGGATCTCCAACGAACAGTGCAAGTACCGCCTCAAGCGCGCCTCCACCGCCCTGCGCAAGGTCCTCCTCAACGACTTCTCCCTGGAGAAGATGGCGGACACCGAGGGCTACCTCCAAAAAACCTCGAATGGCTGACCCGGGGCCGGGCCGGAGGAACGGATGAGACCGCGACGGACACCAAGTATGGAAAGCCCCAAGACCAGGATCCTACCGCCGCCGAGCCGCGTCAGCCCGGGGCAGCTGGAGGAGGCCCTTCTGCACTGGGACGAGCTGGACGAGGTCTCCCTCGTGACGCTCGCCTCCCACCCCCGGACCGCCAGGCGCCTGGCCGGGCTGCGGGCGGCCGAGTGCTACCTGCGTCAGGGTGCCCCCCAGCTCCCCCTGCCCGAGCTGCTGGAGACCGAGACCCTGGCCGAGGGCCCCTTCCACCCCGAGATCGACGCCGGTGACTGCCCCTCCGCCGAGGATCTCTACGACCTGGGCCGCGGCCCGGGCAGCGGCGGCCTCGCCAGCGAGCGCGAGACGCGCCTGCGGGACCACCTGCGGGACTGCGCCCCCTGCGCCGCCCTCCTGAGGACCCTTGCGAGCCCCCCGCCCCTGCCCCTCGAGCTCGGCGCACCCGAGGAGGCCCCCCGCCGCCCGGCCGCGGCTCCCGCACGGCCCCTGCGCCGCTCGACCACCTGGGCCCCCTTCCTGGTGGCCGCCAGCCTGGCCGGGCTGGCCCTCTTGCCCCAACTGCTGAACACGGGCTACGACCTGGGCGACCTGCCCGGGTCCCCCATCCTGCGCGGCGAGTTCGACGACGGCATGCACTTCCCGCGGGGACGCGTGCTGGCGCGCCCCACGGGCGCGGACGGTCCGCCCCAGGCCCGGTTGACCTTCGAGGTCGGCACCGTGACGGGCGCCGATGGATATCGGGTCGAGGTCTTCCGCCACGCAGGCGGCGCCTTCGATGAGGGCGACCGCCTGCAGCTCCTGCGCGCCGCGGGGCCGGTCCTCGAGGGCGATACCCTCCCGACCGGCACCTACTCCTGGCGGGCCTGGGCCGAGGTCGACGGACTCGAACGGTCGATCGGAACCCGAGAGTTCCAGGTGGTCGAGGACCACGCCCTGGCCGCCAAGCTGACGGCCCTCGAGGCCGCCGACCGCTCCTCCCCCGGGGAGCTGGTGGAGTGCGTCCGCGACCTGCACGAGGCGGGCTTCCGCACCGACGCACGCCGCGTGGCCCGCTCCCTGCCGGAGAGCCCGGAGCGGGACGCTTACCTGCAGCCGCCGGGTCGCTGAGGCCTGGCCCCGACGACGACCGGCCGCCCACCGCACCAGGCCCTTGCCGCGCAGCGAACGGATCCTGCTCTTCTCGCTCGGCGGGGCCCTGCTCACCCTGGCCCTGTGGTTCGGCGCGGCTGGAGAGAGCGAGCCCGTGGTGCAGGCCGCTCCGCCCGGCGATGTGGAGACCACGACGGCGGCCGACTACGAGGCCGAGTACAGCGCCTTCATCGAGGCGCTGACCACCTTCCGCGGGGGAGCCCGGGAGGAGCTGACGAACCTGCGCCGGCGAGCGGAGCAGCTGGCCCGCCACCACGGCCGGGACGACGCGCCGCGAGTCGCGGCCTACTACGCGGAGTTCACGCCGGAAGAGCTCCGCATCGGCCTCGACGACGAGGACGAGTTCCTGCTCCTGTGGCAGCGCGTGCGGTCGCATGACGGCGTCGACTGGAGCGAGGAGCTGCCGGTCCTCCGCGCCGAGCTGGCGGAGTTCGCCGAGCGGGTCCTCCCGCGCGGGGACTTCGTGCCGGCGGGCCACGCCCTGAGCCTCATGACCACGCTGGACGTGGAGTGGCTCGAGTCCCTCGCCCCCGACGACCCGCGACTGTTTGTGGGCATCGCGACGGCCGAGCGCCACGGCGAGGAGGCGCGGGCAGTCTTCGAGCGGGCGGGCATGCAGACCCCCCAGCTCGAGGTGCTCCTCGCCCTGGGACGCCTCGCCCTGCTCGACGGTCGCCTGCTAGGAGCCCGGGAGCTCTTCGAGGATTGCGCCGAGCTGGCCGTGCGTTCGCGACGCCCCGAGTACCGCGAGCTCGCCCTGGTGCTCGGCATCCAGCTCGCCCGCCAGGTGGCCGACCCGGCCCTCGTGCAGCGCCTGCTGGAGGAGCTGGCCAGCTTTCGTCGGCCGGAGGACTGCTGGGAGCTGTCCCAGCACCACGCCCTGGCCCTGATTCACAGGGACGAGCCGGAGCAGGCCGCGGCCTTCCTCCTGGCCCACCGCCCGGAGGCCGATGACCTGAACAGGTGGCGCTTCCTGATGGCGATCGCGCGCCTGCGGGCGGGCGACCTGGAAGGCACCAGGCGCTGGATCGATGCTCTGACCCCGGGCGGCGACCCGCAGGAGGTGACCCTCCTGCGCGCCGCCCACGACCTGCGCCTGGGGGAGACGGCGGCCGTCCTCGAGGCCCTCGGAGTGCCGGAGGCACGGGCAGGCTTCGACCGGCGCGCGCGGAAGGACGCCCTGGTCCTGGTCGGCGAGGCGCACCTCCTGGAAGGCCGCCCGGCGCGGACCTTGGAGGTCCTGAGCCGAGCCCGAGAGCTGGCCGAGGGCTGGGAGTCGCGCGTCGACCGCGAGCTCGACCTGGGCACCGAGAGCGCAAGCGTGCTCGGAGAGTGGCTCGGCCTGCACGCCATCTCCGTCGAGGCCCGCGCCCTGCTCGAGCTCGACCGCCCCCTGGAGGCGGCCGTGTTGATCGAGCGCAGCCACGGTCTGCACTGGCGCGATCGACGAGGAGGCGGCGCGACCCTCGACGCCCAGGACCTCCTCGCCTGGGCCGCCCACTTCGAGCACGGCCTCCTGACCTGGATCATCGGAGCCGACGAGGGCGTCGTGGTGCACGTGGCCGCCGACGGAACGGCCGCGGGACGCAGGGTCGCCGCCGGCCGTCTCGCCCTGGAGCGCGGGGCCCGTCGCCTGCGGAACGCCTTGATCGACGAGGACCCCCCGCGAGTTGCGCGTCTCTCCGAGGAGCTGGTCCGCACCCTGCTACCCGAGGACTGGATTGCGGAGCTGCGCGCCGCGGACGCGTCCGCAGACGAGCGAGCCCTGCTCCTGGTCCACGGCCCCCTCGAGGGCCTGCCCTTCGAGGCTCTCCAGCTCGACGATCGGCCCCTGGACGAGCGCCTGGCCCTCGTCGCCCTGCCGCACCTGCCGGAGCAGCGGCCGGGGACAGCGGCCCCGGAGGTGGCGGCCTGGAGCCTCCTCGGCAGCCCGGTGGACGCGGACGGCCAGTGGCGCCTCCCGGGGGCCCACGCGGAGCTCACGGAGCTGGGCCTCCTGGTGCCCGGCGCGAGAGTAGCCCTCGGACCGGAGTTCGACCGCGACGCCCTCCTCGAGGCCCTGCGAAGTGGCCACGGTCTGCACCTTGCGACCCACCTGACGGACGGCACCGGCTGCGCCGACGCGCGCTTCGCGGACGTGGGGCTCGAGCTCTCCGGTGGCGCGGCCCTCTGCGCCAGCGAGATCGCCGACCTGGGGACCGCCGCGCCCCTGGTCGTGCTGGTCGCCTGCAGCACCGCCGGGGGCCGGGCGGTGGACGGTCGCGGCCTGCAGGGTGTGGCCCGCGCCTGCCTCGAGGGGGGCGCGCGCAACCTCCTGGTGACCCTGTGGCCGATCCGAGACGAGCTGGGCCGGGAGTTCTCCTTGGCCTTCCACGCCGCCCTGGCGGAGGGCCAGTCCCCCTCGCGGGCCGCGCGCAGCGCGCGCCGCCACCTGGCGGAATCGGGCGTGGCCGCGGCCGATTGGGCGCCCTTCCGGATCCTCGGGCGAGACTGAGCCCCGGGCGTCCGCGTCCCGGGAGTGGAAAAACCTTCCGGCCGCGAGCCGGAGTCTCAAGGCGCCGGAGCCTTCTTCCGATAGCAGCGGGTACCGGGCCGCACACCGCGGTCCGTCCGAAAGAAGGACTCCGAGAATGACTCTCTCCACGCTGCTCTGCGGATTCGGAATCGCCCTCGCCCCCGCGCCCGAGGGCGCCGCCGCGGTCGAGGCCCGCTTCCAGGACGAGCTGGCCCTGGTCGTCGATTACGGCCAGACCCACCTGATGGCGCGCAGCCTGGCCAAGGCTCCGCTACTCCTCTTCTTCAAGGAGGATCGGATGGGGACGGAGAACGCGTTCTGGCTCCCGCCGGGAGCCATCTACGTCGAGGACTTCGCCCGCGGGACCCTCGACGGCCTGAGCCTCGAGGTCGTCTCGACCCTGAACGGAAGCTGGCGCAGCAGCGGGGCCCTGGCCCTCGAGGCGCCGGCACGCCGCACCGACAAGAGCCTCTGGGTGCTCGCATCGGGTCAGGCCCTGACCCGCACGAGCGAGGGCGCGCCCCTCGCGGCAGCCACTCCCGCCGGGAGCGCGCTGCCGTCCCAGGTGCTCGACCTGGGCACCACCATCGGCGCGTCCGCCGGCGGCCCGGGTCCCTACGGCGCACTGCACGTGCCGGTGCCCTCGCCCAGCGAGAAGCCGAAGCCGAACAAGCCCCCGAAGCTGGGCAAGAAGCCGCTGCCGCCGGTCTGACCGACCGCACCGGGGCCAACCGAGCACCCGAAGAGACCGAAGCGGTCGACGCGCCCCGGCGCGTCGGCCGCTTCACTTTCGCCCTGGTCCGCTCAGCGGTCCCCCGCGTACCAGCGGCGGTAGAGCTCGGGCAGCTCGTCCTTCACCACGGGCACGCGGGTGCGGAAGCTGTGCACCTGGCGCAGCTCGAGCTCGGCCGTGACCAGGCCGCTCTCCCCCGCCCCCTCGGCCAGGACCTCGCCGTAGGGAGAGACGATCAAGGAGTTGCCCGGAAAGTCGAGCTCGAGCTTGCGGCGCCCGATGACCGCTCGGCCCGTTCGGTTGCAGCTCACCACGAAGGCCTGGCACTCCACCGCCCGGGCCACGGTCAGGCTGCGCAGGTGGCCGTCCCGGGGGGTCGGCCACTGGGCGGGACACAGCAGGACCTGCGCCCCGTCGCGGAAGGGCAGGCGCCAGAACTCGGGGAAGCGCAGGTCGTAGCAGATCCCCCCGGAGACCCGCGCGCCCTGGACCTCGACCGTGGCCGGGGGGCGGTCGCCGGCGCCGAAGAGCTCCTGCTCGGCGGTGGGCGTGAAGAGATGCACCTTGTCATAGACCAGCCGGGCCTCGCCTCCGTCGAAGAGCTCGAGGCGGTTCCGCAGCCCGCCGTCCTGCATGGCGAGGCTGCTGCCGGCCACGGCCAGGCCGAGGGCCGCGCTGCGCTCCCCCAGCCAGGCCGCGGCCTCCCTGTCGCCGGCCACCCGCTCTTCGAGCCCCGTGCGTCCCGGCGGGAAGGAGCTGGCCCACATCTCCGGCAGCAGCACGAGCTGCACGCCACGCGCGGCCGCTTGCTCGAGGCCCGCTCCCACGCTGGCGCGGTTCTCGTCCACGTCGAAGACCACGTCGTACTGCAGGGCAGCCACCCGCAGGATGTCCGCGCCCTCACTCACCGCCGGTGTACCCCAGGTGCTCGAGCTCGTCGTTCAGACGGTCGGTCAGGTCCACGGTCACGTGCTCGAAGGGCACCGGCTCGAGGCCCGCGCGCAGCCCCTCCAGCTGCGCGCGTAGTTTCGCCAGCACGGCGGGTTGCGCGCGCGAGACGTCCTTGCGCTCTCCGGGATCCGTGTGGCGGTCGTACAGCTCGACGCGACCGCTCGGCGTCTCCTCCAGGAGCCTCCAGCGCCCGACCGTCAGGCCCCACAGGTGGCGACCCTCCGCCGCGTCCAGGCGGCAGGTCAGGAGAGGTCGCTCCGCGTCGCCCGGGTCCTGCGTACCGCCGAGTACCACGCCGTCCATCATCTCGGGCGGCGGCAGGTCGAGCAGGGCCAGCAGGGTCGGCAGCACGTCCGTGTGGTGGGCCGGCGCCCTGCTCCGCCCAGGCTCGAGGCCGGGAGCGCGCAGCAGCATCCCGGCCCGGGACAGCTCTCCGTAGACGCTGAAGCGGTGCATGATGTCCCCGTGGTCCCAGAACTCCTCGCCGTGGTCGGTGACCAGCAGCACGATCGCTTCCTCGTCCGCCAGCCAGCCGGACTCCTCGAAGATCTCCTCGAGCTGCGCGTCCATGAACATCACCTCGCTGCGGTAGCGGCAGGTGGGCGGGCACTCGGCCTCGCCGGCGTGGGGACACCAGGGCGCCCGCTGCAGGTAGGGCGCGTGGGGGTCCATGAAGTGCAGGTACGTGAAGGTCGGTCGATCCGGGTCGAGCTCCGCCCGCAGGCGGCGCAGCTCCGCCGCCATCTCCTGGGCGTCCCGGTGGGGATGCTCGCTGAAGTGGTCGAAGCCACGGGAGAAGCCGAGGGCCTCGCAGAAGTTGGGGTTGGAGCCGATGCCCAGGGTCTGGTACCCGGCCCCGTGCAGGTGCTCGGTCAGGGTGGGCACGCTGCGCGGCAGGGCAACCAGGTCGACGCTCGAGAGGAACTCGACGACGGTCTCGTCGTCCCGCTTCGGGCGCGGCTGCGCGAGGATGTTGGCCTGCAAGCCGTGGCGCGGCGGCACGAGCCCCGTGAAGACCGAGGCGATGCTCGGCGCCGTGCAGGTGGAGGCGCACCAGGCGTCCTCGAACACGACGCTCTCGGCGGCCAGGCGATCGATGAACGGCGTCAGACTGCCGCCCTCTTGCCGGTAGGGCCCAAGGTGGTCTGCACGGGTCGTGTCGAGCAGGATCACCACCACGTCGGGACCGGATTGCGGCCCCCCGCCGCCGCAGGAGACGAGGCCCAAGGTCAGGAGGCCGAGGATGCGAGCGCGGCAGGACATGGCCAGAGCATAACGAGGACGAGGCCGACCCCGGCGGACACCGCCGCCGGCGCGGCGAGAGGACCCCAGGCCCGCTGAGCCGCAGGAGTTCGAAATCGGCCCCGAGCGGCCATCGGAGCCGCCCCGATGGGCCCGGGAAAGGCTACCGTACCGGCCGCTCATGCCCGCTCTCCTCGACCTGGTCCTGCACCTCTGCGTGGGCAGGCTGTGCCTCTCCCTCTCGCCCCCCGGCTGGCCGGGTTACCACAACCGGCAGGAGCTGGGGGCGACCTTGGCCGCCAGCCTCCTGCTCGGCACCCTTGCACTGACCGTGGTGCCCTGGCCCTGGGTCTGGGCCCTCGTCCTGCTCCTGCGCCTGGTCTTCCTGCCCGGTCCCCTGCGGCCGCGCTACGCGACCGGGCGCGGGTCCGGGCTGGGTTGGCTCGGGGTGGCCGCGGTCTTCGCCGCGCTCTGGATCACCTCCCTCCCGGACCTGCGCGCACCGGCCGCCGCCCTGGGGGTCTTCTGGATGCTCTTCGGCTGGCGCGCCTGGCGCTTGCAGGCGGACCGCCGGGCGCGGGCCCTGGCCTGGTGCGCCCTCGCGACCCCCCTCGCTCTCTGGCTGCTCTGATGAGCAGCGCACCGGAACCCCTCGAGGCGGGCAAGCTCGCCCCCTACCTCGCGCGGCTCGAGGTCGGCGAGGACTTCAAGACCGTGCTCGAGGAGCTCCTGCTCGACGTGCCCCTGAGCGTGGCCGAACACATGGGGCTCGTGATGCGCGAGGGTCGCGGCTCCTGGATCCCGCTCCTGCACTCCAGCGGCGGCACTGCTCTGTTCGTGGGTAGCGGATTCTCGGGCACGGTGCACGCCCTGGCAGCCCTGGGCTTTCGGCCGCACCTCTACGACGTGTGCGAGGAGCGCATGCGCTTCGAGGCCTACCGCTGCGAGACCCTGACCGGCGTGCCGTGCACCTGGACCCTGGCCGCCGACGCCGCGCGCCTGCCCTTCGAGGACCGCGCCTTCGACCTGGTGGTGCAGGAGGCGGGTGCCCCGGCCCACCCGCGAGGCTGGGGACACGAGGTCGCCGAGCTGGGGCGCGTCGCCCGGCGCGAGCTGGTGCTGACCGCGGACAACCGCCTGGGGTACAAGCGCTCCCTCGGCCGACGCGGACGCTTCGCGGTGCCGTCCCCCTGGCGCTTTCTGCGCGAGGCCTTCCGCTCGCCGGGAGGCGAGCGCACCCTCTTCGGCTACCGACGCGCCCTGGAGCTGGAGGGCTGGAGCACGGCGCGAGCCTTCTCCCTCTACCCCCACTCCGCCGACTTCACCCACGTGGTGGCCCTCGACTCCGAGACCCCGCGCCTGCACGTGGGCCCCAAGGAGCGCAAGAACCGCCTGAAGCTGGCCGCCCACGGGGCGGGCCTCTTCCCGCTCCTGACGCCCTCCTACGCCCTCCTGGCCCATCGCCGGGAGCTCGAGGGACGGGAGCCTCGTATCGAGCGCATCCTGGCCGCCCTGGCGGAGCGCACCGGCGAGGAGCAGCCCGTCGCAGACGAGTGGATCGCCTCCCGCGGCAACTGCGTCGTGCTGCGTACCCGGGCGGCCAGCGGCGGGCTGGAACGCGAGGAGGGCCGCTGGTGCCTGCACATCTCCCTCGGCCCCCACAAGCTGGCCCAGGTCGAGCGGCACCATCGTGTGGTCGAGGAGCTGTGGGCCGCGGGCCAGCCCGTGCCGGTCCCCGAGCCCCTCTTCATCGGGGAGATCGAGGGCCTGGCCCTCTCCTGCGAGCGCCGCCTGCCGGGACTGACCGCGCCCCAGCGCTCCGGGGACGAGGCCTGCATGCGGCGCCTGCTCGAGGACACGGTGCGGCACCTCTCGCAACTCGTCGAGCGCGAGGCGCGCCCCATCACCGAGGCGGAGTTCCACGAGCTCTTCGACTGGCGCTTCGACCTGGTCGCCGCCCACGCGGGCCGCGAGCAGACGCGGGTCAAGATCGAGGCCATGCGCGCCTCCACGCGGGAGCGCGTCATCGGCAAGGCCATGCCGCGGGTCCTGCAGCACGCGGACCTGCGCAACAAGCACCTGCAGATCGAGGAGGACGGGCGCGTGATCGGCTTCCTCGACTGGGGCTCGAGCCGGCCCAACGACGTCCCCTACTTCGACCTCTTGCAGCTGGTGGTCCACGAGCGCAAGCAGGCCACCGGCGTGCGGGTCGGGGACGCCTGGCGGTCCCTGCTCGAGCCCGGCGGCCTGCGAGACTGGGAGCGTGCCTGCCTGGACGACTACGCCGCGCGCATCGGCCTCGACCCGGAGGTGGCGCGAGCCCTCGAGGCCTGTTTCCCGGTCTTCGTGGCGGCCATGGCCGAGTCGAACTGGGACTACAGCCGGCCGCGCTGGGTGCACCACGGGTTCCTGATCTGAAGAATTGCCCTCGCTCCGAGGCGAAAAGGGGTCCCCCGAGGCCCGTTCTCGGGCCTCCCCGCACCTACGCCGTTCACCTTTCGACCGGCGTATCCGATAATGGGGTGAGGCCCCCGGCCCCGGGGTGCCCTCCGCACCGCCCTCCCGGCCCCATCCGCTTGCGATGACCCTGCTCTTGGTCCTGCTGCTCGTCTCCCTGGCCGTCTGGTTGCTCTACATCGGTCGCGCCCTGGCGGCCTGGGCCCTGCCCCTCGCCGCGGGCCTGGGGATCTGGGCCCTGCGCACCGAGAGCCTCGGGTTCGGCTGGTGGACCTGCGCCGTGCTCGCCGGCGTGCTCTTCCTGGCCCTGGGCGTGGCGCCCCTCCGACGGATGCTCGTGACCCGTCGACTGATGCCCCTGCTCGCTCCGATCTTCCCGACCATGAGCGACACCGAGCGCGAGGCCCTCGAGGCCGGCACGGTGTGGTGGGACAAGGAGCTCTTCAGCGGCAAGCCGAACTGGAAGATGCTCGTCGACTTTCAGGTGCCCGACCTCTCCCCCAAGGAGCAGGCCTTCCTCGACGGCCCCTGCAACGAGCTCTGCCGCCGCATCGACGACTGGGCCATCGTCAACTCCGACGACCTGCCCGCTGACATCTGGGACTTCCTCAAGGCCAACGGCTTCCTGGGTCTGATCATCCCCGAGGAGTACGGGGGCCTGGGCTTCTCGGCCCGCGCCAACGGCGCGGTGGTCGCCAAGGTCTCGAGCCGCTCGGTGACCGCCGGCGTGACGGTCATGGTGCCCAACTCCCTGGGCCCGGCGGAGCTGCTCCTGCACTACGGCACGAAGGAGCAGAAGGACCACTACCTGCCACGCCTGGCCCGTGGCGAGGAGGTGCCCTGCTTCGCCCTGACCGAGGCCGGGGCCGGCAGCGACGCCGGGGCCATGACCTCCAGCGGCGTGGTCTGCCGAGGGATGTGGAAGGGCGAGGAGGTGCTCGGTATGCGCCTCACCTGGAACAAGCGCTACATCACCCTGAGCGCCGTGGCGACCGTGATCGGCCTGGCCTTCAAGCTCCGCGACCCCGAGGGGCTGCTGGGAGGCGAGGAAGAGCTGGGCATCACCTGCGCTCTGATCCCCGTCGACACTCCCGGCGTGGTGACCGGGATGCGGCACGACCCCCTGGGCGTCCCCTTCATCAACGGGCCCACCAGCGGCACTGACGTCTTCGTGCCGATCGACTACATCATCGGCGGCAAGGCGAACGCCGGAAAGGGCTGGCGCATGCTGATGCAGAGCCTGGCCGCCGGACGCGGCATCTCCCTGCCGGGGCAGGCCTGCGGCGCGGCGGAGATGGCGACGCGCACGGTCGGCGCCTACGCCACCCTGCGCAAGCAGTTCAACACCCCCATCGGCAAGTTCGAGGGCATCGAGGAGTGCCTGGCCCCCATCGCGGGCATGACCTACATGATGGACGGAGCCCGCTGGCTGACCGCGGGTGCCATCGACGCCGGCGAGCACCCGGCGGTCATCACGGCCATCTGCAAGGCCTACATGACCGAGGGCATGCGCGACCTGGTCAACCTGGGCATGGACATCGTCGGCGGCGCGGGGATCTCCCGCGGGCCGCGCAACGTGGTCGCCAAGGCCTACCAGGCCCTTCCTGTCGCGATCACCGTCGAGGGCGCCAACATCCTGACGCGCTCGATGATCATCTTCGGCCAGGGTGCGATCCGCTGCCACGCCTATGCCCTCGACGAGATGCAGGCCGTTGCCCAGCGCGACACCAAGCGCTTCGACGAGGCCTTCTTCGGGCACATCGGCGGCTTCTTCTCGACCTTCACCCGCGCCTCGATCCAGGGCTGGACCCGCGGCATCCTGGCCATCGCACCGGTCGAGGGGCCGGCGGAGCCCTACTTCAAGCGCTTCGAGCGCATGAGCGCCGCCTACGCGGTCTGCGCGGAGGTCTCGATGATGACCTTGGGAGGCGCGCTCAAGCGCAAGGAGAAGCTGACCGGCCGCCTGGCGGACGGACTCGCCTGGCTCTACCTCGGCACCGCGGCCCTCAAGCGCTTCGTGGACGAGGGCCAGCAGGCCCGTGACCTGGCCTTCATGCGCTGGTCCTGCGACCACGCCCTGTTCCAGATCCAGGAGGCTCTGCTCGGCCTGCTCGACAACCTGCCCAACCGCTTCGCGGCCTTCGCCCTGCGCCTGAAGCTCTTCCCCACCTGGTCCCATGTGAAGGCTCCCAGCGACCGCCTGACCAGCGAGGTGGCACGCGCCATCCTCGACGGCGGCGAGGCCCGCGAGTACCTGAGCCCCGAGATCTACGTGCCCGCGGGCGACGAGCCGGGCCTGGGCACGCTCGAGTCGGCCCTGGCCAAGGTGGTCAAGGCCATGCCCGTGGAGCGCAAGATCAAGGACGCCATGCGCGCCGGCACGCTCAAGAAGGGACGCATCGCGAGCCGCGTGGACGAGGCCGTGGCCGCCGGTGTGATCTCCGAGGACGAGCGCGGCCTGTTCAACGAGGCCGAGGAGGCCCGCTGGGACGCGGTCCAGGTGGACGCCTTCGGCGAGGCCCGCATGACCGGCGAGGTACCCGCGCCGATGCGCTCGCCGGCCTAGGGAGACCCACTCGAGGGGAGCCGACCGGTCGGCGCCCTCGACTCCGGTCTCACTCCAGGGCCGAGATGCGCCGCAGCAGCACCGAGCCGTTCGAGGCGCGCCCTCCGAGGATCAGTCCACCGGAGGGGTCGAGCGCCAGCTCGCCCACCGTCCCGAGGGCCCCGACCGGGCCGCCGCCCACGAGGTCATGGGCGACCTGGAAGTGGCCCTCCCCCCCCAGCGAGGCGTCGAGCTCCCCCCGGGACGTCAGGCGCACCACGAAGGGACGCGTGGCCCCGAAGGAGGCCCAGCCGATGGCGGTCTCCCACAGGGGCGGCTCGCTCCAGCCCGCGACCAGGATCGCGCCGTCCACGGAGACGACCTGCAGCCCCCCCGCGGCCTCGAAGTGGTCGCCCCCGGACCAGCCGCCTGAGACCTGGGCGTAGGCCCCGGCGTTGAAGGCGATCCTCGCGCGGCCTCCCTGCGCGAAGCCGGTGTCCAGCTCACCGTCGACGGCGAAGCGCAGCAGCTCCACGTCGAAGAGAGGCACCTGCCCCTCGCCGAAGGGAGCCAGGTTGTTGGGCCAGTCGTCGATCTCCGCCGGATCCCCGCTGCGGTCGGCCAGGACCAAGGGCCGATCCTGCGAGTCGAGGGCCAGGTGCCGCCCGACCAGCCCGACCCCGGAGCCCTGCTCGGGGTCCCCGTGCTCCACGAACCCATCCGCCCCGAAGCCCGGGTCGAGTGAGCCTCCGGGATCGAAGCGCAGGAGCACCAGGGACGGGACTGGCCCGGCCGTGCTCCCTGCCAGCAGCAGGCGGCCCAGGGAGTCCCGATCGGCCTCGCAACCGAAGGCCTCGAGCTCGGTCGGCGCCGAGGCGATGCCGTCGATTCCCCAGCTCGGCACGAGCTGCCCCTCCTGGTCCAGGCGCGCCACGCGCAGCCGCGCGGTCGGCGCCCAGGGCGCGGAGGTCGTCGCCTCGTTGACCGCCAGGTAGGTCCCGCCCGCCCCGTCGTCGAGCCAGTCGAAGGCGTGGGTGTCGCGCAGCTCCGGGGAGAGGTCGAGGAGGCGCCAGCCGGAGTCTCCGAAGCTCTCGTCGAGGCCCCCGTCCGGCCCCAGGCGCAGGAGGGCGACCACGTCCTCGCCGCTGGACTGGAGGGTCCAGGTGCAGGCCAGGCGCAGGCGCCCTTGCCCGTCGAAGAGTACGCGCGGAGCACCGACGTCCCAGCGGGGCTCCCCCGCCTCGAAGTTCGTCAGCACCCGCGCTCCCCCGTCGCCAAAGGTCGGGTCGAGCTGGCCCGTGCCGGTGCGCCGTTCGACACGGATGCCGTAGGGAAATGCATTGAAGCCAGCCACCACGGTCCGGCCGCGGGTGTCCACCAGCGCCTGGACGGGCGAGTCCTCGGCGAAGCCCAGGGCCGTCACGACGCCCTCCGCACCGAAGGCGATGTCCAGCCGCCAGGACGCGTCCACGGGGCTCCACCCGCCCTCTTGGACCGGCAGGCTCGCGTGCTGCGAGTCGGGGGCCTGGCCGTCCAGGCCGAACGGATCATTGCAACCCGCGAGGCCAAGAGCCCCCAGGGCCGCGGACAGGCACCAGTTCCGTGCACGCATGACGACTCTCCTCCCGTGTCGTGTGGCCTCGGACCGCACGCCCCCCAACAACTCCAGTGCCAGCGGGGGGTCTCCGCGGAGACATCCCGGAATGGGGGGATTCGAGGCCAGGGCGCTGCGCGCGCGGAGCGCACACTCCCGGGCGAAGTCGCTCAGCGCTTCGGCCGGTACTTCTTGCCGAGGCGGAAGAACTCGGTCGCCTCGGACAGCACGTCGGCTCCGAAGTGCTCTCCGAGCAGCTCGCCCTGCTTGCGGGTCGGGACGGCGTAGTCCAGCTCCCGCTCCCAGTCGCCGCCCCCCACGTCAACCCTGTTGTCCTCGAGGGCGAACAGGCGCAGGGCCTCGAGGTAGCCGGAGAGCTTCCCGGGGCGGTGCTCGGCGAAGAAGGCCATCAGGCCGTAGGCGATGCGGGCCACCCGGGCGTCGTACTTCCCGCGGCGCCACTCCGCGAACTCCCGCAGCCCGAGGGGCTCGTCCTCGCGGCCCCCGAAGGCGTTCGCGAGCTCGTTTCTCCAGCCGGTGTGCTCCGTGGCCCAGACGAACTCGTCCCGGTACGGGAAGCAGTAGATCGAGCGCCGGATGCTCATCTCCACGTACCAGGAGAAGCCCTGGATGGCCCAGTTCGGCTGGTAGGAGGAGAAGCGCCGCACGAAGAGCATGTGGGCCGTGCGGTGCACCACCTCGTTGTCCGGGTCGAACTCCTCCTGGCCGGCGGCGTGCTCGATGTAGGCGGCGACCATCGGCCGCTCGTGCACGAAGCCCGTGTGCCGCTTGCCCTCGGCGACCCAGGGCTTCAGGTAGTCCTGCATCTCCCCCAGGGTCTCCACCAGGTCGCCGTAGTCCTCCTCGTCGTGCACGACGAAGAGCACGCAGGTCTCCGTGTCCACGGGCCAGGTGCCCACCCCCCACTCGTAGCTGTAGGTGTAGGGCAGGGGCGCCTCGTCCTCGGGCAGCCAGCCGGCGGGGCCACCGTCGGGGTCCTCGGGCAGCTCGCCGTCGCCGGGACCGGGCTCCTCCGCGGGCTCCGTGGGCTCCGGAGGCTCCTCCCGGGGCGGCGCGGGGACCAGCTCGTCGAAGAGCGCCTCGGTCTCGGCGATCAGCTTCAGCTGCCGCCCGCGCTTGCGGCTCTTCTCGCGGGAGACGAGCAGCACGCGCCCGTCACCGACCAGGTCCATGCGGTAGCCGTGCTCGAGGGTCCAGGCCGCCCAGGCCTCGACCGCCGCGGGCGGGCCCTTGCCGATGGACTCCGGCAGGGCGTCCCCGCGATAGGTCTTGCCCGCGTGGTGCACGCGGACCTCGGCCAGGGCCTGGGACAGGTCGTCCTCGGGCGGCGCCGCAGGGAAGAGCAGCGCCAGGGCGAAGAGAGCGGTGGGGTTCATCGATTCCGAGCGGGGTTGCGAGCGAGGCGCCTTAGCGCCGTTCCGAGAGCCAGCGGCGGACGCGCACGTCCAGGTCCGCGAGCTCGAGGCCGAGCTCCTCCTCCAGGACGACCGTGGAGGGCTCGCCCTTCCCGATACGCGTGAACACCCTCGGGATGCTCTCGGCCTGCGCCTCGAGCAGGTAGGCGGCCAGGACGTAGGCGTAGAGCAGGTCCTCGGTGGTCATCGCGTTGACGTCCTTGCCGAGCAGGAACTGCAGCTTCGGGCGGCTCTCGTGCTCGAGGACCTGCAGGGCCTCGTTCATCCAGTTCGTGCGCGAGTCGAGCAGGCGCGCCTGGAGGGCCAGGTCGTCCTCCTCCACCAGGTACTGCGAGGGCTTGACGAACCAGGACAGGCGCGTGCCCACGAGCTCGCGGGTCAGGTACAGCCCGAAGCCCTCGAAGATCCAGCCGTGGGTCGGGTAGATCTGATAGCCGTCCGCGAACAGCCACATGATGGACTGGCGCACGAGACCGTCGAGGCGGCGGTTCTTGTCGTCGGCCCAGTGGGCCAGGTCCCCCGAGCCCTGGATGCCCGAGCCCTCGAGCTGGAACAGGAAGTCCCGGTAGGACTGGTCCACCGCCGGGTGGTTCATCAGGAAGGCCATCTTGTCCGCGGGCCGCGCCAGGGTGTAGACGGCGAAGTCCCTCGGGTACTTCGCCTGCACACCCAGGGCCCCGTTGAAGAGGGAGCGGGCGGCCCAGGTCGCGGTGGTCATGCGCTCGACCTCCTTTGCCGTGCCGGTGCCCAGGGAGCGCACGTGCTCGGTGGCGTAGACGGCCTTCCAGGCGATGCCGTAGGCCAGCTCGCGCTTGTTCGCCTCGACCTCGCGGGCCTTGGGCGCGGTCTTGAAGGCCTGACGCACGCGGTCCCGCAGGATCTCGCGCCCCTCCTTGGCCACCAGGGTCTCGCGCAGGACCCAGCGCCCATCGAGCTTGGCCTCGCCCCGCAGCTCCCGCACCCGGGCGTCGTCGGGGTCCGCCTCCAGGATGTCGTCGAGGATCCTCTCGCTCTGGGTCGGGGACAGCCGGCCCTTGTAGGTCTCGAACAGCCCGAACATCGCGTCGCGGTAGGCCTCGACCACGGCCGAGCGTCTGGCGGGGAACTGGCGCACGGCGCCCTGGCTCCAGTCCTTGGGCTCGACCTTGCGCTCGGTCTCCTTCCAGTTGCCGTTCCGGTCCTTGATGTAGCCCAGGCCCCGCATGGCGGTGGTGTTGCCCGGATCGAAGTGCAGGATCGACTCGTAGACCGAGACCCGCTGGAGGTAGATCTTCTTGCGGGTGCACCAGGCCGCCAGGCCCTCCAGGCCCTCCACCAGCTCTTCCCTGGCGGCCTCCCGGGCCTCCTCGATCTCGTCGGCGGCGGCGGTGGCCGGGGGGCACAGGAGCCCCAGGATCCACAGCGCCAGGACCGCCGCCCAGGAGGGCCCCAGCGGGCTGCACTTCCATCGCGAACTCATCTCTTCCCCACGTCTCGTCCTGCCCCCTCCAGGGGTCTCGGTCCCGGCCCTGCCAGGCGGTCCGGAGCAGACTCTAGCGACCATGGACGCGATGGGGACAGGCTTTCGAGGCGAACAGCCGCCGGAGGTGGACAGGGCCCGCTGGAACCCTACCTTGTGCGGCGCCTGCGACTCTCGCCCCCTCCCGACCAAGCACGTCCGACATGGCTCGACTGATCGAATGCGTCCCGAACTTCAGTGAGGGCAACGACATGGCCCTGATCGCCCAGATCACCAGCGAGATCGAGGGCGTCGACGGGGTCAAGCTGCTCGACGTGGACCCCGGCCAGGCCACCAACCGCACCGTGGTGACCTTCGTCGGCAGCCCCGAGGCAGTGATCGAGGCCGCCGTGCGCTGCGTGCGCAAGGCCTCCGAGCTGATCGACATGTCGAAGCACCAGGGGGAGCACCCGCGCTTCGGCGCCACCGACGTCTGCCCCCTGGTGCCCGTCTCCGGGGTCACGATGGAGGAGACCGTGCAGTACGCCCACGAGCTCGCCCGGCGCCTGGGCGAGGAGGTGGGCATCTCCGTCTACTGCTACGAGAGCGCCGCGCGCAGGCCGGAGCGCCGCAACCTGGCCGCGGTGCGAGCCGGGGAGTACGAGGGCCTCGAGGCGAAGCTGGCCGACCCGGTTTGGAAGCCCGACTTCGGCCCGGCCGAGTTCAACGCGCGCAGCGGGGCCACGGCCGTGGGCGCCCGGGACTTCCTGGTGGCCTACAACGTGAACCTCAACACGACCTCCACCCGGCGCGCCAACGCCATCGCCTTCGACGTGCGCGAGAAGGGGCGCATCAAGCGCAAGGGCAACCCGCTCACGGGCGAGGTCGTGCGCGATGCGGACGGCAACCCCGAGTGGATCCCCGGCTCCCTCAAGTGCGTCAAGGGCATCGGCTGGTTCATCGAGGAGTACGGGGTGGCCCAGATCTCCATGAACCTGACCAACATCTCGGTCACCCCGGTGCACGTGGCCTTCGAGGAGTGCGACAACCGCGCGCGCGAGCGGGGCATCCGCGTCACCGGCTCCGAGGTCGTCGGCCTGATCCCCCTACAGGCCATGCTCGAGGCGGGGCGCTACTTCCTGCGCAAGCAGAAGCGCTCCACGGGCGTCTCCGACGCGGAGCTGATCAAGATCGCGGTCAAATCCATGGGCATGGACGACCTGGCGCCCTTCGTGGCCCGGGAGAAGATCATCGAGTACGTGCTCGAGGACGCCGAGCAGGAGCGCCTGATCGACATGGGGCTCGCGGCCTTCACCGAGGAGACCGCCTCGGAATCCGTGGCGCCCGGGGGTGGTTCGATCGCCGCCGCCGTGGGCGCCCTGGGCGCCGCCCTGGGCACCATGGTCGCCAACCTCTCCAGCCACAAGCGCGGCTGGGACGAGCGCTGGGAGGAGTTCTCCGCCTGGGCCGAGAAGGGCAAGGAGTTCCAGGGCGCGCTCCTGCGGGCCGTGGACGAGGACACGGACGCCTTCAACGGCGTCATGGCCGCCTTCCGCCTGCCCGAGTCGAGCGACGAGGAGAAGGGCGCCAAGGCCGAGGCGATCCAGGCCGCCACGCGCCACGCCATCGAGGTGCCCCTGGGCGTGATGGAGCAGGCGGTGGCCTCGATGGAGGTGATCGGCGCCATGGCTGACATCGGTCAGGAGAGCTCCGTCAGCGACGCGGGGGTCGGCGCCCTCTGCGCGCGGACGGCCGTGCTCGGAGCGGAGCTGAACGTGCGCATCAACTGCGCCGACCTGCAGGACGAGGGGCAGCGCGCCACCTACCTCGCGAGGGCCGAGGAGCTGGCCACCCAGGCCGGCGCCCTGGAAAGCGAGATCCTGAAGCGGGTCCGCGCGAAGATGAACTCCTGAGGGAATCGCAGTCCAGAGCCGGAGAGCTCGCGCCTCCCGGCGCCGGCTCGAGAGGGCCCTCGCTCCTGTAAGCGAGCGACCGTCGAGGCCGCCCTCGCTATCCTGACGCAGGTGCCATCACGTTGCGGCACCGTCGGGAGGCCTCACTGAGGACCTGCCTCGCCCTCCCTCCTTCCCGGGAAACAAGTCTCCACCGCCCATAGAACGATCCACTCGGCCATGAGCACCCTCCTCAAGACCCTCCTGGCGCTGCTTCTCAGCGTCACTCCCGCGCTCGCATCCGCCCCCGCAGCGGTCCTGGCACCCGGCCAGTCGGCAGCGGCGACCCAGGACCCACTGGGCCCCCTGAAGGACGCGGCCACTCGGCGCGACGCGGCCCGCGAGGCGCACCTGGCCGCGACCGACGACGCGGACCTGAAGGCCGCCTACGACGACGCGGACAGCGCCTACCTTTCCGCCCTGGAGGCCGCGCGCAAGCAGCGCGATGCGGAGGGCGACAACAGCTCCGAGCTGGGTCTGGCGATCTACGAGATCAGCGACGCCGCGGAGGACATGTCGATCACGGGCTTCTCCGCGTTGGTGAGCAGGTGGACCCAAGATGGAGAGGACTGGGTCGTCGACAAGGGCCCTGGGCTGGCCGTCAACCTGGCCCTCTTCCTGCTCATCATCCTGGTCTTCAAGTTCCTGGCAGGGCTCGGCGGGAACCTGACGAACAAGGCCCTGAACGCCTCCCGCCTCAATGTCTCCGACCTGCTCAAGAAGTTCTTCGTGGGCATGGTCCGCAAGGCCATCTTCTTCGTCGGGCTGATCATCGCCCTGGGCCAGGTCGGCGTGGACACCGGCCCGCTCCTGGCGGGCATCGGGGTCGTCGGCTTCGTGGTCGGCTTCGCCCTGCAGGACACCCTGGGGAACTTCGCCGCGGGGATCATGGTCCTGCTCTACCGACCCTACGACGTGGGCGACGTGATCACCGCCGGAGGCGAGACGGGCAAGGTCGAGGACATGAGCCTGGTCTCGACCACCATGCTGACCCCCGACAACCAGAAGCTGATCATCCCCAACTCGGCCATCTGGGGCGGCACCATCCGCAACATCACGGCCCAGTCCACGCGCCGCGTGGACATGGTGATCGGTGTCGGCTACGACGACGACCTGGACATGGTGCAGGAGACCCTGCTCGAGGTGGTCGCGGCCCACGACAAGGTCCTGAAGGACCCGGCGCCCGTGGTCAAGGTCACCAACCTCGGCGAGTCCTCGGTGGACTTCGCCGTGCGCCCCTGGAGCGCCACGGGCGACTACTGGGACGTGTACTGGGACCTGACCAAGTCCATCAAGCAGCGCCTCGACCAGGAGGGGATCTCGATCCCCTATCCGCAGCGGGACCTGCACCTGGTCAGCGCCCCGGAGGCGCTGGAGAAGCAGTCCGTCGGCGGCTGAGGCGCGCCTGTCCGGCGAGACCGGCCAAGGGGGCGCGCACACCCTCGGGGGCGGTGACGGGCACTCCAATTGCGAGGGCCCCCTCCTCCGGCGCCCGCCGCCTGCGCAGGGCCAAGGTGCTGGTGCTCGGCTGGGAGGCCGACGGCCTGCGGCGGGAGCGACGGGTCGGACCCCCGGCGGCCGCCCCGCTGGCCGGGACGCCGATCCTGGAGCAAAATTTCCTTCGGGGGCCTGTGACCGTCGGGGCCCGCCCCCCTACCGCGCGATGACCCGGTGGTCCCCACCGCCGGGCCGTTGCGATCTTTGGAATCGTCCACCGAGATCACCTCGCTCGACAGCCGTCGGTGGAGCGGTCCCCGCAGACCGCCCCAGCCGCACTTCGCGGCACCGCAACCCGACCGCTCGAGCCTCATCCCCCAGCGATCTGACTTCGGTGCCTGTCCTCAACCACGACAGCATGAAGCAGCTCACCACTCTCACCTGCGCCGGCCTCGCCGCGCTCCTCTTCACTCCCCCTGCCACGGCCCAGTCCGTCCTCGCTGACGACGCGGGCCCCCACCACCTCGGTGGTGACGACGGCGTCATCACCCCCGACGGGCGCTGGGGTCTCGTGCGCGAGAACAGCCTGGCCACCAGCGCCCGCTTCTACGACATGGCGACCGGCGCCCACGTCCTGAGCGTGCCCTCCACCGGCGGCGCCTGGTCCGGCGTCTGCCAGGACGCCGTGGTCGCCACCGACTCGCGCGCGGCCCTGATCGGCTCGACGCTCATGATCTTCGACATGACGCTCCTGCCGGGCAACCCGCTCCTGGCCGAGCACCCGGTCGGCGTGCGCCCGCGCGACCTCGAGATCACCCCCGACGAGTCCATGCTCGTCGTGCGTGGCGGCCACGAGTGGCAGGGCGCCGGCGGCCTGAGCATCTACGACCTGAACACCGGCGCCCTGCTCGTCACCTCCCCCGGCGAGCCCCAGATCTACCCGTCGAACCGCCACTCCTTCGACGTGGACAGCGTGGCCACCAGCGACGAGCACGCGGTCTTCACCTCCGTGGTGTACCTCGAGAACAAGGCCTTCACCATGGTCACCATCTTCGAGCTGCGGCCCGCCGGAGGTGGGCCTCCTCAGCTCGTCTACGAGACCCGGCGCGACAACGGCAGTCATCAGCCGGGGGGCCCCCACGACGTGGCCATGACCCCCGACGGACAGTTCTGCGCCGTCCGCTCGGAGCTGGGCGTCGCCCTCTACGGCCTGGCCGGGCCCAACTCGCGCCAGATGTGGCAGCGGCGCCTGATGGGCCAGCCGGGCCCCTTCGGCGACGCGGCCCTGGACTCGATCGAGGTCACGAACGACCGCATCGCGACCATCAGCCGCCAGTCGAACCCCAGCTACCCGATCGGGGCCCAGGTCGACGTCTTCGACATCGCCGGCAGCCAGGCCTTCGACCGCGTGCTCGGCGACCCCCACGACCTGGCCCTGGACGCGGGCGGCGACAACCTGATCGTGCGCACGCACACCCAGCTCTTGCACTACGAGCTCTCCACCTGGAGCCCGGGAAACCGCCTGGTGCCCAAGAGCCTGGCGGTCACACTCACGGGAAGCCACGCGAGCTATGGCGCGGGCCTGGACTCGGTCGTGATCCACGACACGCGAGTGGCCTCGCTCGTGCGCGACTTCCAGACCACCCAGGTCTACGTCCACGACTTCGGCTCGGGCGCTCTGACGGAGATCGGCAACCACACGATGCCCGACAAGCCCATCGACCTGGCCATCACTCCCTCGGGCGAGCGCCTGGTCGTCTCGGGCACCGCCAGCGTGGACGTGGTCGACATGAACACCGGCGCCGGGCTCCTGACCCACCAGGTCTTCAGCAGCGGCTGGTGGCCCTGGTGCGACGGCGTGGTCGTGGACGACACGCGGGCCCTGGCCTTCGGCATCGGCACGCCCAACGCCAGTGGCTGGGTCAGCATCGTCGACCTCTTCGGGGAGCCGACGAACTACTGCGCCACCAACCCGAACTCCACCGGCAACGCCGGCCACATCTACGCGGTCGGTTCCGCCTCGGTCACGGCCAACGACCTCGAACTGTGGGCCTCGAACCTGCCGGCGCCCCAGTGGACCCAGTTCTTCTACGGCCCCCTGGCCCAGCAGGTGCCCCTGGCCAGCGGCTTCCTGTGCGTGGGCGGCAACATCGACCGCTTCCCCCTGCAGGTCTCCGGAGCCGGCGGGATCGCGGTCCAGCCGGTGGACTTCGGCAACCTGCCCGGGGGCGCGATCAGCGCGGGCAGCACCTGGCGCTTCCAGGTCATCCACCGGGACATCCTGGGCGGCAGCCTGACCGCCAACCTGACGGACGGGCTCGAAATCCTGTTCGGAAACTGAGCCTGGAGTGCACGACGAGCGCGGGGGTCCCGGTCCGCAACCGGGATTCCCGCTGGTGGCCCTCGCCTGAGCGGAGAAGAAGAGGTGCAATGGCGGCCCCTCCCGCGACCCGTTCCTCCTCGCCCGTGCCCCTCCTCAGCTTCGACACCCCCACCGCGCGCCTGCGCGCGATCGCGTTCATCGAGGGCGTGTCCTACGTCCTGCTCCTGTTCGTGGCCATGCCGCTCAAGTACTTCGCGGACATGCCCCTCGCCGTGCGCATCGTGGGCTCGGCCCACGGCTTCCTGTTCATCTGGCTCGCGCTCCTGACCCTGAACGGAATGAGGCAGCGCGGCCGTCCCTTCGCCTGGGGCTTCAAGATCGGGGTGCTGTCCTTGGTGCCCTTCGGGACCTTCTTCCTCGACGACCAGCTCAAGCGGGAGGACCTGCGCTTCCGGGAGGACATCACGGGCAAGGTGCCCGGTTAGTCCCCCTGTTCGACGACGCGGCCGTCGCGCAGCTCCAGCACGCGGTCCACGCTCCCCAGGGCCACGGCCCGGTGGGTGATCACGAGCGTCGTCGCCGATCGCATCACCGGCTCGAGCGCCGCGCGGATCGAGCGGTCGGAGGCGTCGTCGAGGGCCGAGGTGGCCTCGTCCAGCACGAGGATGCGTGGCCTGCGCAGGACCGCCCGCGCGATCGAGACCCGTTGCCGCTGGCCTCCGCTGAGCTGCTGACCGCGCTCTCCCACGAGGGTGTCGATGCCCTCGGGCAGCTCGGGTAGGAAGTCGTCGATGCCGGCGAGCCGTGCCGCCTCCAGGACCTCCTCGCGCGTCGCGCCCCGCTGGCCGTAGCGGATGTTGTCGAGCAGGCTGGCGTGGAACAGGTGCTCGTCCTGGGAGACGACCGACATCCCCCGGCGCAAGTCGCCGACGCGCACCTCGCGCAGGTCCTGGTCGTCGATGAGCACGCGCCCGCGTTGGGGGTCGAGGAAGCGAAACAGCAGGTCGACCACGGTCGACTTGCCCGCGGCGCTGGGGCCGACCAGGGCCACCGACTCCCCCTGCCGGAGCTCGAGGTCGACCCCCTCGAGCAGGGGCTGCTCGGGACGGTAGCGGAAGTGCACGTCCTCGAAGCGCACCGCCCCCTCCAGGGGACGCGGCCGGGGGGCGTCCGGGTCCTCGAGCACCTCGGGCGCGAGCTCGCGGTACTCGCGCACGCGGTCGAGGGAGACGCGTGCCTGCACGAGCTGCAGGTACAGCTCGACGATGGACATCAGCGGCGCGTAGACCATGCCGGTGTACATCCCCATGGCGATCAGCTCGCCGAGCTCCATCTCGCCCCGGATCACCTTGCGGCCGCCGACGGTGTAGACGATGACCGAGGCGACCACGACGAAGGTCCGCGGGAGCCCTCCGGCGACCGAGTGGGTCAGCTGGAAGGACAGGATCTTGCGCACCAGCTCGTGCCCCTTTGCCACGAAGCGCGCCTGCTCGCGGCGCTCCGCCCCGTGGGAGCGGACCGTGCGGATGCCGGTGATGATCTCGACCACGAGCGAGGCCAGGTCCGCCGAGAGCTCGCGCAGGTCGCGGGTGAGGCGGCTCACCCGGCCGCGGAAGGGCCAGGCCACGAGCAGGGCGACCGGGAAGGGCACGGCCGCGATCAGGAACAACCTCCAGTCGTAGTAGAAGGCCCAGGCCACGGTGCCGATCAGGGTCAAGCAGCTCGTCAGGAAGCCGAGCAGGGCGCCGGTGGAGATCTCCTGCAGCTGGCTCAGGTCGCGGTTGAAGCGCGTGATGATGTCCCCGAAGCGCGCGGCGCTGAAGAAGCGCAGGGACATGCGCTGCAGGTGAGCGAGGAAGTCGGCGCGCATGTCGAGCAGGATGCGCGAGGTCAGCCCGGCGTAGACGTAGGTCTGCAGGACCCCCATGCCGAAGCGCCCGAGCGCGACGCCCAGGAGGAGCGCGGCGAAGCCCCACAGCAGGTCCTCGCGCCCGCCGAGCAGGATGCGGTCGATCAGGACCTGCACGAACCAGGGGTGCAGGAGCCCCAGGAAGGTGCTCAGCCCCATGATCGAGAAGACCAGCCCCAGTCGCCCCAGGTAGGGCCTCGTGAAGCGGGCGATCGAGTAGCGCTCGGCGGACGGGCGCGTGCCGGGAGGTAAGGGCTGGGTCATGACCGCCGGACCAGAGACGCGCCCTCGTGCGTGCACCGCGTTGGGAGCCGACGGCGATCGAGCCACGCCAAGCGCGAGCGTGGCGACGATCGCCGATTGTCCCTAAGATCATGCAGGCCTCCGGGACCTCCCCCCTCCCCGCTCTCCTCAGCCGCCCATGCCTGCGACCCTGCCCCGCAACCGTGCCGCGCTCTCGTCCATCGTCGTTGGACTCGTCCTGGCAGCGGGGGGTGTCTCATGCGGTCACGTGGGCGAGGCGGCGACAGAGGATACTACGGCGGTCGCTGCCGATACGAGCGCCCCCTTGCTCGGAGCCGCGGGGCTCCCCGGGCCGGAGCTCATGGACCTCCGCGGCGCCATGCTCGGCTCCTACACGAGCGCGGCGACGACGGACGCGCAGGAGTCCGGCGGCGAGGGGGAGACGCAAGACCCCGCCGAGGGCGACGCCGAACAGGAAGGCGAGACCCCCGCCGAAGGTCCGCGAGAACGGGACGCCCAGGAGACCGACGCCCAGGAGACCGACGCCCAGGACACCGACGCCCAGGACACCGAGGCCGAGGCCCCCGAGAGCCGGGACGGCCGCTCCGGGCGTGGAAAGCGACCCGAGAAGACCGAGGAGGACCGACGCGGCATCCCGGTCACCGACGAGCTCGTGCGCGCCCGCTGCTCCCAGTGCCACGAGACCGACGAGGACGGCCTGATGGGCCGCATCTCGTACATGCGCAAGAGCCCCGAGGGCTGGGAGCTCTCCCTCAAGCGCATGATCCGCCTGAACAGCGTCGTCGTCACCCCTGAAGAAGCACGGCACATCGTGCGCTACCTCGCCAACGACCACGGCCTGGCGCGGGCGGAGGCCGAGCGCGCCCACTACGGAGTCGAGCGCCGCGTCCACTGGAGCGAGGAAGAGTACGACAAGGAGCTGCGCGAGAGCTGCGCCGAGTGCCACACCCTCGGGCGCGTGCTGGGCCAGCGCCGCGACGCGAAGGAGTGGAAGCTGCTCAAGGCCACGCACCTGGCCTTCTTTCCCCTGGCCGACTTCCAGGCCTTCCGCGGGCGCCGTCGCGGCGGCGAGCAGATCGACTGGGAGTCCCTCTCGCCGAACGAGGCCTCGGAGCGCTGGGAAGAGATGCAGAACCGGCGCGGACCCGACCAGGCGGACCGCGTCCTCGGCGAGCTGACCAAGAGCCAGGGGCTGTTCACGCCCGAGTGGGAGGCCTGGCAGGTCAACCGCCGCGAGGTCCCCCTCGCCGGGACCTGGACCGTGGTGGGCCACGAGACGAGCCGCGGCGACGTGCGCGGCGAGGTGGAGATCAGCCGCGTCGACGAGGACACCTACGACACCCGCTGGAGCCTCGCCTACGAGGACGGGCGCAAGGTGACGCGCTCCGGAAAGGGCCTGCTCTACGCCGGCTACTCGTGGCGCGGCCGCTCGACGACGACGGCCCCGAGGGAGCCCGAGACCCTGCGCGAGGTCCTGCTCCTGAACGAGGATTGGGACCACATGCGCGGGCGCATCTTCACCGGCGAGTACCACGAGCTCGGGATGGACGTGACCCTCTACCGCCAGGGCGCGGCCACGGAGATCTTTGCGGTCGACGACCCGGCCCTGATGATCCCCTCGCAGGAGCGCTGGATCAGCGTGTTCGGGGCGGGCTTCCCGGAGGACGTCCAGGCCACGGACTTCCACCTGGGGCGCGGGGTCGAGGTCACGGCGGTGCAGAGGCTCGACGCCGAGAACGTCCGGCTGCGC
The DNA here is from genome assembly GCA_964591315.1 of uncultured Planctomycetaceae bacterium. GTDB lineage: Bacteria > Planctomycetota > UBA1135 > UBA1135 > JABACD01. The sequence continues at coordinate 25,451 of CAZQAT010000004.1, read as the reverse complement.
CTCGACGTGGCGCGGGATGCCGAACAGGGGAAGCGCTTCCTCTCCTACCGCGCGCGGCGCGGGGCCCTGGAGGTCGTGCTCTACGACACGATCGACTACATCGAGGTCACCCCGGGCGAGGGCCTGGCGCGCATCGGCGGGACCTTCCGCCCGCGTCAGCTCGAGCGCTTCGAGGCCGTGGCCATGAACCGCGGGCAGGACGGCGAGCCCTACACCGACGACGACTTCGCCGTGCGCGTCGTGCCCGCGCGCTGGTCGCTCGAGGAGTTCCCCGCCCGCGAGGGGGACGACGACGTCCAGTTCGTCGGCGAGATCGACGCCGAGACGGGGGTCTTCACACCCGGTGCCGACGGCCCGAACCCGGCGCGACGTTGGGAGGCGAACAACATCGGCGACGTCTACGTGGTGGCCACGACGAAGCTGACCGTCAGGAAGATCGAGCCGCCCCCAAAGAAGAAGAAGAAGAAACCCGAGGAGTCCGCTGAGCAGGAGGGCGCCGAGGCGG
>CAZQAT010000004.1:0-24846 GCA_964591315.1 uncultured Planctomycetaceae bacterium | reverse complement strand
AAGAAGAAGAAGAAGAAACCCGAGGAGTCCGCTGAGCAGGAGGGCGCCGAGGCGGAGGGCGAGGCCCCCACCGAAGCGCCGGAGGTGGAGCCGGCCGAGGAGCCCACCGAGAAGCCCATCGTCATGGAGGAGCGCGAGTTCCGCGCCCGCGGCCACCTCTTGGTGATGGTCCCCATCTACGTCAACTGGGACAAGTACGAGTGGGACCGGCGATGAGGTACGAGACCACCATCCACCACACCTTCGAGGTCGCGGGCGAGAGCTTCGTCTACGCCTCGGGAACGGCCGCCATCTGCGGCCTGGACGACGGAGCGCGCGCCCTGCTCGAGCGCTTCTCAGCCGAGGGCGGCGCGCCGCTCGGGGACTGGCACGACGAGAACGAGCGCGAGGCCTTCGAGGAGCTGGTGGCCTTCGGGCTGCTGCGCCCGGTCGGCGAGGCGCCGCCCGCGCTGAACGGCGCCGCCTCCGCCCCCTTCCCCCTGGCCACCCTGGTGCTCAACGTCTCGGACCGCTGCAACCTGGCCTGCTCCTACTGTTACGAGTACGGCGAGGACAAGCTCTCGAGCCTGCGCGCCGCGCCCAAGATGACGGCCGAGACCGCCCGGCGCGCGGTCGACCTCTTCTTCGCCGAATCGGGCGGGCGGCCGGAGCTCTCGATCACCTTCTTCGGCGGCGAGACCCTGCTCGGCTTCGAGGTCATCCGGGCGGCGACCGAGTACGCCCTCGAGAAGGCCGCCGACCAGGGGCGCGTGATCGGCTTCTCCCTGACGACCAACGCGACGCTCCTGGACGAGCCGGTGATCGAGTTCCTGGTGCGCCACCGCTTCGGCGTCAGCGTTTCGATCGACGGGGCGCGCGAGGACCACGACCGCCACCGCACCTTCGCCAGCGGCCAGGGCAGCTACGCGGAGATCGTGCCGAAGATCCAGGCCCTCCTGGCCCGCAACCGACCCGGCGGCCGCCCCGTCGGGGCGCGCGTCACCGTGACCGCAGGCGGCGGCGGGATCCGCGAGACCTTCGAGCACCTGACCCGCGACATCGGCTTCGACTCGGTCGGCTTCGCGCCGGTCACGAGCGCGCCGGGGCGCGACTACGAGCTGGCCCCCGAGGACATGGCGCGCCTGCTCGGCGAGTTCGAGGCCCTGGCCGGGGACTACGTCGCAGCCGCCCTGGCCGGGCGCCGGCACGCCTTCAGCAACCTCCACGACCTCCTGCAGGAGCTTCACCGGGGCACGAACAAGGCCCACCCCTGCGGCGCCGGCCTGGGGCTCGTGGCGGTCTCGACCGAGGGCGACGTCAGCCCCTGCCACCGCTTCGTGGGCTCGCGCGAGCACACCCTCGGTAACCTCGACGACGGGCTGGACGCGCCGCGCCGGCAGGCGTTCCTCGAGTCCGTGCACATCTCGCAGAAGACCGAGTGCGCGAGCTGCTTCGCCCGCCCCCACTGCTCGGGCGGCTGCTACCACGAGGCCCACGTGCGCTACGGCGACGCCGCCGCGCCCAACCTGCACTACTGCGATTGGATCCGCGCCTGGACCGACCTCGGTCTGCGCTGCTACGCGAGGATCTCCGCCGAGAACCCCCGCTACTTCAACGTCTTCGACGAGACCCACAGGCCCCAGGTCGCGAGCGCCGAGGCCGCGCCCCTCGACAGGAGTTCGACATGAAGCACATCCGAGCCATCAACCAGAAGGCCCGCTGGATCGCGAGCCGGCGGGACGGCGCCGACGAAGCCCGCGCCATGGCCGACGTCCCCTTCGGCTGCTCGACCCAGCTCGATCCGGGCTGGGAGGTGGACAGCGCCGGCGGGACCTACGGCCTGTGCACGCCGATCGAGCGCGACCTCTACGACTGCTACCACTCCTGCTACTGGCCCGCCCAGGTGCCCGATGCCCTGACCAACTCGCCGAACTGGGCCAAGAGTTGCGGGGCGCCGGTCAACGACTGGGCGTCGATCGACCTGGTCTTCCCCTAGCCCGTTCAGGAGCAAGACGATGACCTACCTGGCCGCGATTCTCCTGAGCAGCTTGCCCACGGGAGCCCCCGCCGCACAGGCCGCGGTGACGCCCGCCGCCCGGCCCACGGCGAGTCAGACCCAGGAGGAGGCCTTCTTCTGGTTTCGGATCTGGCCGGACCGCTTCGTGAAGTACGACATCGCCCGTGACGCGATCGCCCTGGAGGTGAAGACCCAGCACGGGATCGCCCACAGCAGCCAGCTCACCCACGACCGGACGCGCTTCCTGATGGTGACCGGCCAGCGCACGAAGATCGAGGTGCTCGACGTGGCCAAGGGCGAGATTACGGACGTGCACAACTTCGAGGTGCCCGACTACATCATCCGCGTCGACGACATCCGCGAGATCCCCGGCGGCACGCACTGGTACGTCAAGATCGACAAGATCAAGCGCGAGCCCGACCACTTCGTGGTCGAGAAGCCCGAGTGGCTGTTCTACGACCACACCGAGTGGAACATCGACGAGCGCATGAAGGAGCTGCCCAAGCCCATCCGTCGCTCGGCGCGTATCAGCCCGGACGGCACGAAGTGGCACGTGATGGGCCGCGACATCACGGTCGTCGACCCCGAGACCCTCGAGGAGGAGGGCAAGCTCGAGCTCTCCAAGCCCCTCTACTCCGGCATGGGCGCCATCTCCCTGCGCGGTGAGGACTTCTACGACTGGCAGAACCCGGCCGCCTACAAGATGGTCTACAGCATGCGCGACCCGGTCAAGACGAACCGCACCCTTGGTGGCGTGATCGAGCTCGACATGGTGAAGCTCGAGATATCGAAGCTCACCGAGTGGGGCATCGCCCCCCGCTCCTGGCGGCTCCGCCTCACCCGGGACAAGAAGCTCGGCATCGGGACCAAGTCCGACCGGAACCGCCGCAACCAGGCCGACGGCGAGGACCCGGTGGCGACCCTGGTCAACTACGACCTCGAGACCGGGGAGAAGCTGCGCGAGACCCGCGTCGAGCTGCGCAACGGGCTGCGCCTGGCGGGCATCTCCCCGGCGGGCGACAAGATCTACTTCACGGGTCGCGGACACGAGCTGGTCGTCTTCTCCCGCGAGCACGAGCCCCTCGAGACGATCCCCCTGGGCGGCGAGATCGACGGCCGCCTGCAGCTCGTCTACGAATGACCGCGCGGGTCGCCCTGATCGACAGCGGCGTCAACGCGAGCCACCCGCACGTCGTCGACGGCGGCGGGACGGTGCGCAGCTGGCGGATCGAGGCGGCCGCCGGAGGCCCCTGGAGCGCGCGCACGCTCGACGAGCATGACGACCGGATGGGCCACGGCACCGCGGCCGCCGCCGCGATCCTCGACCTGGCCCCGGGCGCGCGCATCGACTCGATCCAGGTCTTCGAGGACGGGCCGAGCGCGGTGTTCGAGCGCGTCCTGTGCGCCCTGGATCACGCCCTCGAGCTGGCGCCGGACCTCTGCAACCTGAGCCTCGGCACGACCCGCGACCGCTGGTGCACCGAGCTCGAGCCGCGGCTGGCGCGCTTCGTCGAGCGTGGCATCCCGCTCGTCTCCCCCGCCTTCTGGCGCGGTCTGCCGTCCTACCCCGGCTGCCTGCCGGGCTGCCACGGCGTACGGGAGGACGCCGCCCTCGAGCGCGCGGCCCCGGAGCACCGGACGGTTGGCGGGCGCCAGGACTGGTTCGCCTCGCCCTACCCGCGCGACCTGCCCGGCCTCCCGCGCTCCTCCAACCTGGCCGGCGTGAGCATGGCCTGCGCCAACCTCAGCGGCTACCTGTTGCGCGGTCGGGTGTAGCGACCGGAGCCCGGAGGAAGCCGAGGCGCAGGAGCTCGACCAGGGCCTGCCGCAGGGTGCCGGGGTCGAGGCCCGCCAGGCGCGGGTGGCGTCTGGCGCGCTCGAAGAGCTCCTCGGTGGCGCAGGGGAGCAGCTCGATGAGCGGCGCGAGCTCGACCGGGCCGATCCGCTGCAGGGCCTCGTCGGCGTCCGCCGTGCTGTAGGCCGGGCGCGGGACGAAGTGCCGCTCGTGCCGCTGCAGGGTCGTGACCTCCCGCAACCCTGGACCGCGCTGGAGCCGTGACGGCAAGGCCGGCGGCCCCGGTGCGCTGTCCACCCGCGCGACGCGCTGGCGCCGCTGCCAGAAGGGCGCATCCGCGAAGCGCTGCTCGCGCTGGTAGTAGGCGAGCGCGTCCCGTGCGTGCGCCCGGAACAGCCGCGTCTCCCAGCGCACGCGGTGGGCCTGGATGGTCGCGCCCATCTCGGGCGCGTCGAGCCAGGTGTTGACCCCGAAGGCGCACTCCATCCCGGAGGCCAGGGCCTTCTCGATGCCCTGGCTCGAGAGGGGGTCGATGCAGGCGGCCGCGTCCCCGGCGAGCAGCAGGTCGCCGCTCGCGCGCCCCAGGCTCGGGGTGCAGACCAGGCCCCGGACCCGCCCCGTGTGCACGTCCCGTGCGGGGCCGAGGGCTCCGCGCAGGGCGGCGCGGTACTGCTCGTCGCGGCCGACGCCCTTGACCTCCTCCAGGTCCGCGAAGAGGGTCAGGCAGACGCGCCCGTCGGCAAGGGGCAGCCACCAGAGCCAGCCCTCGCGCACGGCCTCGACCAGGGTGGCGTCCAGGAACTCGCGCCCGGACTCGACAAGAGCCCAGAGCGCGCAGGTCTCCACCGCGCCACGCCGGACCCCGGGCGTAGGCGCGCCCCGGGCGCCCCCACAGGCCACGACGCGGGTCCGCGCCTCGACGCGCTCCCGGTGGCCGTCGGGGCCCTGGAGGGTCCACGGCTCGGTCCCGTCGAGCGGATCCAGGACGCGCCAGCCCTCGAGCACCTCCACGCCGCGCTCGGCCGCGTGGGCTCGCAGGGCGAGGTCGAAGGCACGGCGCTCGACGCGATAGCCGCGCTCCGGCCCGTCGACCTCGCGCCAGCGCAGTTCGGACGAGCCCCAGATCGAGCCGTGGCGCGCGCTGCCGGCGAACTCGGGCCGGCGCAGGATGGGTTCGAGACCGTAGCGCGCGAAGCTCGGCAGGGCGGAGGGGACCAGGGTCTCGGCGGGCGGCTTGGGAGCGACCGCGGTCTCGTGGACCAGGAGCACTCGCCGTCCCCACGCGGCCAGGGTGGCCGCGCACAGGGCCCCCGCCGGCCCCCCGCCCGCCACGACGCAGTCGTAGGGAGCCAAGTGTCTCGCACGTGTCCGCTCTGTGTCCTGCATCTCGTCACCCCCGCGCCACGGGGGGGTCGAGCATGCCGGTCGGATCCGGAGGAGTGACGCTCGTTCGCGTGGGGAGGTCGCAGTCTACCCGAAGCCGGAAGGGCAGCTGGCGGCCCCGGGCGTTGAGGCGGACTGGGGACCGCCCCGGCTCACGCCGCCCGGGATCGTGGAGCGCTCGCTGCAGGACCAGCTCGAGGCGCGGTCTGTCGGTCGGCGTCTCGGGGACGGGCTCGGCGTCGTCATCGCTGGAGGGAGGCTCACGCCTCCCGCAGGGGTGGACACCGGGCCGGGGGGATCGACCGCGGGGGATCCGAGGTCTTCTGCACGGGCCCCCTGCAGGGGACCGCCGCGCCGGAGCCCGGGGCCAGCCTCAGCGCCGCACGGGCTCGCCGAGGGGCGGGTCACTCCCCACCCAGTTCGCCAGCACCGCGAGGTCCTGAGCCAGGCGGTCCCCGTCCGGGATCGAGCGGTCGTAGCTCCCCCGCAGGCGGCCGTGGCGGTCCAGGACGAAGAGCTCCGCTCGCGGACTGCCCGCGCTGGCCCGCAACCCCTCGTGCACCGACCCGCCGGGGTCGAGCAGGAAGAGGTTCGAGGGCTTGCGACCGCGCTTGACGTCCAGGAGGGCGGTCAGCTGCTCCTCGTCCCCGTCCACGAGCAGGAGCTGAACGACGCTCGAGCCGAGGCCGCGTGTGCGCTTCTTGAGCCGGCGGAAGCGCCCGAAGTCCTCCTCGGCGCTCTTCTCCGAGGCCAACGAGAGGGGCGCAACGAGCAGCAGATAGCCCCCCAGCTCCGAGGAGGCGACGAGCCGCCCGTCCTCCCCCACGAGCGCAAACACCTCCGGCTCCCGGTCGAAGCCGGGCGGCGGCTCCGGGAACTCCGCCTGGAGGCTCTTGACCAGTGGCAAGGCCCAGAGGGGCACCAGGAAGAGCAGCCAGAACCACCAGCTACCGACGAAGCGCGGACGCCGGGGGGCGCCGGCGGTGGGAGCGGCGTCGTTCATGGCCCGTCACGCGCGACCCGGGAGGGCCGCGGCGTGGATCAGAGCCCGCGCTCTTCGGCGTGCAGCCTGCGCATCCAGAACAGGACGCCCGTCACCACGCCGTAGGGGATCAGGAGGAAGCCCAGCACGTAGACCAACGTCTCGAGCCCCTGCCCCACCGAGCAGGAGGGGCAGGCGCTGGCGGGGACCGCGAGGGCCGCGACGGCACCGGCGGCGGCGGAGAGGCGTCGTGTGAGGGACTCCATGGGAACCCTCAGCGGTAGAGGCTCTCCAGCATGATGATGATCACGGCGAAGCCCATGTAGATCGGCGAGTAGCCGATCCAACGCAGCCAGGGCATCTCGTACTTCAGGTGCATGAAGTACAGGGCCACCAGGGCGGCTTTCGTGATGGCGAGGATGGTCAGGAGCAGCATCTTCGTCGTGCCGCTCCAGTAGGCCGCGTAGACATCCGGGACGTAGATCTCGAGGAAGGTCAGGAAGCCCAGGATCAGGAAGATCGTGATGTACGTCGCCCGGTGGCTCTGGTGCTCGACCGGGTGGGCTTCCATGCCGTGGGCGCCGTGGGCGGGTGTGGATTGGGTGTCCATCGTGCGGTCTCCTCGACGCTACAGGAGGTAGATGAAGGTGAAGACCAGGATCCAGACCAGGTCGACGAAGTGCCAGAAGAGACCCACGAGCTCGACCGGGCTGTAGCTCAGACCACCCTGGGTGTACTTGCCCGCCATGGCCCCCTTCAGGATGCAGCAGAGGTAGATCACCCCCGAGAACACGTGCAGGCCGTGGAAGCCCGTGACCGCGTAGAAGGTCGTCCCGAACAGGCTGTTGATCCGCTCGCCGTCATGGAAGCTGTTGGCGAAGCCGATACCCATCTGGGACAGGTGGGTGTACTCGTAGGCCTGGATGCCGAGGAAGGTGATCCCCCCGAGGATGGTCACCCCCAGCCAGCGCACGAGGCCGGCCTGGTTCCTCTCCTGGGCCGCGAGCACCGCGAACACCATGGAGAGGGAGGAGCAGATCAGCAGGAAGGTCGCCGCCGCGGTCAGGGGGATGCCCAGGATCTCGGAGGGGACCGGCCAGTCCTCCGCCGTGAAGCGCAGCACGCCGTAGGCGAAGAGGAGCCCACCGAAGGACATGCCGTCCTGGGCGATGAACATCCACATGGCGATCTTGCCGCCAGTGGCCTTCCCGAAATGCGGATCGTCGGTGACGTGATCGTCGTGGTGCTCGTCGTGGACGGCGGTCACGGCTTCTGCGGTGCTCATCGGATGGTGGCAGTAGAGGGCAGGGCGTTAGAAGACGAAGAAGCCCAGGAAGAGGACGATCCACACGACATCGACGAAGTGCCAGAAGATGACGATGTTGCTGACGGTGGACAGTCGGTGTGGGCCGTAGCGACCGGTCGAGAGACCGATCCAGGCCCATGCGAGGGCGGCCAGACCGATGACCACGTGGAAGGCGTGGACCCAGGTCAGGCCATAGAACAGGGACTCGTACAACCCCGAGTCCGGGAGGCGTCCGGCGCCCATCAGGTCGACCCAGAGGGCGCCTTGGATGACCGCGAAGACCAGGCCGAGGCCGACCCCCAGCGTCCACTGGTGCTTCAGGTCCGCACGCCCCTCGCGCCAGCCCTTGACGGCCTGGTGCAGGGCGGCGCTGCTGGCGATCAGGATCAGGGTCGCCACGGCCGCCATGGGGAAGGACGGCAGGGCGATGCCCTCGGGCGGCCAGACGCCGACCCGCTGGCGCAGGACGAGGAAGGCCAGGAAGAGCGACCCGAAGGACATCGTCCACGAGCCGATGAAGAAGATCATCCCCAGGGTCACGTCGACGCGGCGACGGACCTCTTCCCGGGACTCGACCCCCTTCACGGGCAGGCTCGCGGTGGCGGTGTTCATCGGTGCGTCCCTGGACTACTTGGCGCTGCCGGGCATGGGCTCGGTCACGTAGATCCAGTCTCGATCGTCCCCCAAGGCGGGGTGACTGAACTCGTGCGGCCCGGTGTGGACCGTCGGGATCTCCTTGAAGTTGTAGTGCGGGACCGGCGTCTCCACCGTCCAGTCGAGAGTCCCGACCTCCCAGGGGTTCTGGGAGGCAGGCTTCCCCCACCAGCGGCTCTTGATGAAGTTGTAGACGAAGATCAGCTGCGCGGCGCCCAGCACGAAGGCCGCGTGGGTGGCCGCCGTGTTCATGTGCTGCAGGGCCTGCAGGTACTCGGCCGAGGTGTGGTCGTAGTACCGGCGGGGCATGCCCGCGTAGCCCATGGCGAACATGATGCAGAACACGTAGGTGAGCGGGATCACGGTCAGCCAGAAGTGGGCCTTGCCGAGCCGCTCGCTCATCTGGCGCGCGAACATCTTCGGGAACCAGAAGTAGATCCCCGCGAACACGGAGAAGAGCGCCGAGGCCGCCATCGTCAGGTGGAAGTGGCCCACCACGAAGTAGGTGTCGTGCAGGAAGATGTCCGTGCCGATCGTGGCGCAGTAGATCCCGGTCAGGCCACCGAGGCCGAAGACGAAGATCACGCCGATCGAGAAGAGCATCGGCGTCGTGAGCCGCAGGCTGCCCTTCCAGATCGTGTGGAGCCAGCAGAAGAACAAGATCTCCGCGGGCACCGAGATGATCATGGTCAGGAGCATGAAGCTCTCGCCCAGCATGGCGCTCATGCCCGTGGTGAACATGTGGTGGCCGTACACGACCGCCGACAGCAACGTCACCGCGAACATCGCCCCCACCTGGGTCCGGTAGCCGAAGGCCGGCTTGCGGGCGAAGAAGGAGAGCAGGTCACCGATGATGCCCCAGGCGGGCAGGATCAGGATGTAGACCTCGGGGTGCCCGAAGATCCAGAACAGGTGCTGGTACAGGATCGGGTCGCCGCCCCCGGCGCCCTGCATGATCGAGGCGGGCACGTAGAAGGTCGTGCCGAACACCCGGTCGAGGAAGAGCAGGATCATCGCGGAGCCGATGACCGGGATGAACAGTACGTTCAGCACCGAGGTGTAGAAGATGCCCCACACGGTCAAGGGCAGGCGGCCCCAGGTCATGCCCGGCGCCCGCAGGCGGATCACCGTGGTCATGTAGTTGATACCGCCCATGATCGAGCTGGCGCCAATCAGGAAGACCGCCACGGTCCAGAGGGTCTCACCGGCCCCCACAGTGCCGACCGTGGTCGACAGCGTCGGGTAGCCCGTCCACCCCGCCTCGGTCGCGCCGAGAGGGACGAAGAGGGAGATGAAGCCGACCGCGCCCCCCAGGAACATGGCCCAGAAGGACAGCATGTTCAGGGTCGGGAAGATCATGTCCCGGGCGCCGATCATCAGCGGGATGCACCAGTTGCCGACGGCCCCGATCAACATGGGCGTCAGCCCCAGGAAGATCATGATCGTCCCGTGCATCGTGAACAGCGTGTTGTACGTGGCCGGATCGACCACGCCGCCGGTGCGCGGGAAGAGCATGCCGCCGATCAGGGGCACGGGCTCCCCGGGGTTGGCGAGCTGCCAGCGGATGATCATGGCCATGATCCCGCCGATGCCGAGCCAGATCAGCCCGAACCAGAGGAACTGCTTCGCGATGACCTTGTGGTCGACCGAGAAGACGTGCTTCCGGAAGAAGTTGGTGGGCACGGGGTGGATGTGTTGACCGCTCATCGCTTCGCGTATTCTTGCCAGTCCCAGGCCCATTGGGCCTCTTCGTCCTCGACGGGTTCCCCCTGATCGGAGGTGTTTGAGATCACGCCCAGCTCACTCGCCTCGGCCTCCCACTCGTTGAAGGCCTCGTCCTCGAGGACGTGGAGCTTGCCGTGCATCTGATAGTGCGCGTAGCCACACAGCTCCGCGCACAGGATCGTGAACTCTCCGGCGGTGATCGGCTTGAACCAGGTCTCGTTGACGGCCCCCGGGTTCGCGTCCTTCTTCATCCGCATCTCGGGCAGGAAGAGCGAGTGGATCACGTCCTTGCTGGTCATCTGGAGCGACACCGGGCGGTCCTTGGGGACCGTCAGCTGGTTCATCTCGATGATGTCATCGGGGGTGCCGAACTCGCCGTCCAGGCCCGCGTGGCGGAAGTTCCAGGCCCACTGCTGAGCCAGGACCTGCACGCGGTGGACGCCAGGCTCCTGGACCTCCGGAATCTGCCAGTAGGCCTCGCGCAGGTCGCGCATGGCGATCACGAGCACCCAGGCGTCGAGCACGATGAAGGTGATGACCGAGATGACCGCGGTCAGGCGCTTGTCGTGCAGGCTCGAGCCGTGGTCGAAGCTGGCCTTCTTGCCCGGCTTGGCCCGGTCCCGCAGCACCGGGATGGCGATCAGGATCACGACGATCGTGAAGGCGATCGTGCACAGGGTGGTGATCAGCCAGAACAGCTCGCCGAAGCGCCAGCCGTAGTCGGAGGCCGGCTCGAGGGGCGCCCAGCGCTTGCCCTGGGCCTCCGCGAGGCCTGAGCAGAGCAGCAGGGCGACAGCGGTCCAGGCCGGCGTGAGCCGGCGCATCGCTTGGATGAACATCGTCTACTGGCCCTCCTTCAGGCCGTCGATGAAGGCCTTCCGCTCCATGGGCTTGCCCTTGTAGTTCTCGATCAAGCTCTCGACGTAGTAGGCCAGGGCCCACAGGTCCTCCTCGGAGAGGGCGCCCTTCCAGGCCGGCATGGCCGTGCCCTTGATGCCCGCGGCGATCGTCTCGTAGAGGTCGCGGGTCGTCGAGCCGGAGCGCACCTGGTGGAAGGTGAAGTCCGGCGGGAAGATGCCGACCTTCTCGCCGAGCACCGTGTACTCGGAGTCCTTGAGCACGGGCCGGAAGAGGTTCGGCCGGTAGGTCGTGCCCGGCGGGTCCTCGCGCAGCTCGAGCAGCTTGGCGGGGGTCACGTAGCCCGGGTGGCACAGGTGGCACTGGGCGTCCTTGTGGTAGACGCGCTCGCCGGTCTTGATCGCGTGGCCTTCCTTGCCCTTCCAGGGGTCCTCGCTGACCTCGACCACGTCACCGATCCCGGTGAAGGGGTCGCGCCAGGCGACGCCCTCGGGGGAGAGGCTCTTGACGTACTGGACGATGTCCGTGAGCTGCTCGTCCGACAGCGCCCAGGGCAGCATGGGGGTGCCGTCGAGGCCGCGCTTGACGAGGCGAATCAAGGCCTCGTCGGTGGGCAGCGGCGCCAGGGTCTTGGCGAACTTGAAGTAGCCCTGGTGGAAGCTGCGCGGCGAGGGGCGCAGCCACTGACCTGAGCGGCCGTAGCCGTCTCCTTCCAGGCCGTGGCAGCTCGCGCAGAACTGGACGTAGTCGCGGCGCCCGCGGGTGAGCTGGGAGGGCGGCACCCACTGCCAGTAGGCGGCCACGTCCTCCTCCTCGTCGTACCGGAACTGGTAGACACCCTCAGCGTCGACGTAGCCTCCCTCGCCGCCGGCGAGGTCCTCCACGTAGCTCCAACGCTCGGGATCTTGCTCCGCTTGTCGCTCGAACCACTCCTCTCCCGGAGCGAGAAGGAAGGTGCCCTCGTAGACGTCGAGGGACACACCGCGCGGGGCGCGCGTGTGCGGCGGGAGGTCGTCGTCGATGGCCGCGGATTGCTCCTCGGCCTGCCCGCCTTCCTGCCCGCGGACGGCGAAGGAGTTCAGAACTCCCACGGCCACGCCGGCCAGGCAGACGAGTTGGATGGTGGTGCGCCTCATGGATTCCAAGGGGACGAACCCGAGCCTGCGGATGGCCGGGCCAGGGCGTGTGGGAGGGCGGAGGGGCGACGATCGCCGATTTCTGAGCCCAGACTGCGATTTGGGCGGGAGTCTACTCGGCCCGATCGGGGGGTCAAACAGCTTTCGAAGCGAAACGAGAGGGCCGTGTCGGTGTTGTCGGTGCGCCAATATAAACGGACCAACGCCTCCGCTTTCATTCGATGGCCACATCCACTTCGAACCACCGAGCTCATCGAGAATCGAACAGCTCCCCTCGGTGCTCTGCGCCTCTGGTGAGTGCGTCGCGTCTCCGCAGTTTGCGTTCACGTCAGAGACGCGCTCCGCGCTCAGGGTGAAGCTGCCCCGGTCGTTGCTGGCGGTGAAGTGAAGGGGTGGTCGAAGACGGCCACCTGGCAGCCCATCCACGGGTGCACGCCACACTTCACGGCGAACACCCCGTCCACGCGCCTCATCACTCGCTCGATGCGCCTCTTGCCCGGTGAGATTGCCTGACCCGCCCGTGGCCCCCGGAGGGATCGCTGCCACGGCCTACCTTCGCGTCGATCAGAGGGAGCTCCACGTCCTCATCGGTGCACGACGCGAGGACGGCAGGGAACAGGCCACGGAGCCCCGAGGGAGCGCAGTCCACGGCGGCGGGGCGGAGTCCCCTGAACGGAGACGGAGGGCCCGGCGCAGCGCCGGGCCCTCCGTCTCCGTTCGTCTGCACGTCTCGTTCCCGCGGGAACGAGACGCCAGGAAGCCGTCTACATGCCGAAGGTGAACTCGGCGTTGGCGGTGCCGCTGGCGGGCACGGTGATCTCGGTCTCCTGCTTGCCGAGCGTCTCGTGCTCGGCGGTCAGGGTGTAGGTGCCGGCGGGCAGCATCGGCAGGCTGAAGTTGCCCTGGTCGTCACTGACCGTGAAGAAGGGGTGGTCGAAGACGGCCACCTGGCAGCCCATCCACGAGTGCATGTCGCACTTGATGGAGAACATCTTGTCCTTGCGCTTCATCTCCTTCTCGATCGCGCCGGCCCCGGCGGGCTGGGCCTGGTTGAAGGCCTGGTTGCGCTTCGAGTAGGAGTGCACGTTGTGGACCGTGGCGTCCGAATTCGAGATCGAGAGGGTCTGACCCGCCTGCATGGCGACGACGTGAGGGATGTACTTGCAGCCCTTCTGGTCGATCGTGACCTTGCCGGAGCCCTTGGCGAACTTGTAGCCGTCCAGGCCCTTGGAGACCGAGACGACGACGTTGGCCAGGCCGCCGCTGTTGACGATGACGGCCTCCTCCGTGCCTTCGCCCATGGCGTTGCAGACGGGGTCGGAGTCCATCTTGAAGGTCTTCGGCGTCGGGGCCTGTCCGTTGAAGGCCACCTTGCCGGAGACGGTGGTGGTGCCCATCGAGTCGGCCCAGTCCTGCTTGCCGCCCTTGGGAGCGGCCTTCTGGTCGCCCTTGTCGGCGTCCGCGGACTTGGTGTCGTTCTTGGCGGTCTCTGCCGGGGCGCTGCTGCCACCGGAGGACTTGGGCTTGGGGGGGGCTTCGCTGCCGCCGCCGCCGCAGGAGGCGGCGAAGACCAGAGACAGGGAGCAGAGCCCGATCAGGGTGCGGTTCATGACCGTGTGTGGGGTGAGTGTTGTACGGTTCGGGTTGAAGAGCCCGGGCGTCCGCCGAGCCCTGTTCGTAGGGTCCTAGACCTGGTGGGGAGCTTATAGATCTCCCCCAGGGCCGCGGGCCCCGGACCCGGTGTTTTTTGGCCCCACCCGCGCCCGAAACTGGGGATCCCCGGGAGCCGCCGCCAGGGCTCCGGGTCGGCCCCGGACCAAGAAATCCCCTCGCCTGTACGTTCCAGCCCGGGGCCATCGCCTCCCGAAGGCCGATTCCCAGCGAACCGTGCGCCCCCGCACCCGTTGGGGGGCAGGCTCCCGCCCCCCTCTCCGCCTCCACTCCGCCCCGATCGCCATGCTCCGCCCCGCCCCCCTCGCCACCCTCCTGATCCTCTCCCTGTTCGGAGCCGCGGCCCCGGCCGGCGACCCCCTCGAGCTGGACTCGGTGCCCGGCACCGTGCGCGAGGCTCTGACGGCGCGCCGCTTCCCGGAGGCCTTGCGGGCCGTGGAAGAGCTGGCCGCGCAGCGGCCCGAGGCGGCCGACCTGTGGTGCTGGCTGCGGGGCCTGGCCCTGGTGCACGGGGGCCAGGACGGCCCCGGCGCCGCGGAGCTCGAGCGCTTCGAGACCGAGTTCGTCACCAGCCCCTGGCGCTCGAAGGCGACCTTCCTGCGGGCCGAGGCCCTGCGGGCGGCGGGGCGCCACGGAGAGGCCGAGGCCATCTACGAACGCGCGGTGGCGGAGCTGCGCTCGGAGCCGCGCCAGCGGGAGCTGGCCGCGGTCTACCTGGACTTCGCGGACAGCCTCTCGATCCCCGCCGACCCGCCGGACCCGGGGCAGGCCCTCGACCACGCGCGAGCCGAGGTGCTCTACGGGCGCACCCTCGACCTCGACCTGCCGGCGGACCTGGTGGAGCGGGCCATGTACCGACGGGCGGTCTGCAAGCAACGCCTGAGCGACTGGGGCGGAGCCGTTCAGCTCTACCGGACCTTCCTGGAGCAGCACGACGACGGGGGCACGGGCCCCCTCGGAATCGGTCGGGTGGCCGAGGCCCTGCGGTCCCTGGGCGACTGCCAGAAGAGCGCCGGCGACCGGCGCGGGGCGCGGCGCACCTACGAGGACCTGGCCCGGCGCCTGCGGGCCGGCGAGCAGCGCGGCGGCGCCGAGTCCGAGCAGCTGAGGGAGCTGGCCGGTGAGGCCGCCTACCGCGCCGCCGGGACCTGGCTCGAGGAGTCCGGCGAGGACCGCCTGCTGGGGGTCGGGGCCCTCGAGCGCCTGCTCGAGCGCGACCCGGGCCACCGCCGGGCCCAGCGGGCGCGCTTCGACATCGGCGAGGCCCAGCGCTCCCTCGGGCGTCACGAGGAGGCCCTGGCCGCCTTCGCCCGGGTCATCGAGGCCGGCGCCTCGAGCGAGGCCCCCGACGCCGAGGCCCGCGAGGAGAACGCGCGCCTGGTCCAGCGGGCCCTCTTCCTGCGAGGCGAGATCCTCTTCGGCCAGGGCCGCCTGGACGAGGCCATCGGCGCCTTCACCACCTACACCCGCACCCACACCAGCGGGGCGGACTGGTCCGCCGCCCAGCGCCAGATCCTCGAGGCCGAGTTCGCCCGCGGCGAGCGCCTGAAGGCCCGCGGAGCCTGGGGCGAGGCCCGCGAGACCTGGCGCCGCTTCCTGGAGCAACACCCCCTCGACTCGCGCGCCGCGGAGCTCGCCTTCGCCATCGGTGAGCTGTACGTCCACGAGGCGGAGGAGCGCCGCGACGGCGGCCTGGAGCCCGACTCGCAGACCCTCGGCCTCTACCACGAGGCGATCCGCGAGTGGCGCCGCCTGGTGTCGAAGAACCCCGGCAGCGACCCCGCCTCGCGCGCCCTCTACCGCATCGGTCACCTGCAGGAGTCGCGCCTCGACCAGCTCGAGGAGGCCATCGGCACCTACACCTCCTGCGACTTCGGCTCCCACGCCGGCGAGGCCCGCTCGCGCCTGTGGCAGATGACCCAGGAGACCCTGGCGGTGCGCACGCCGCGGACCTGGCGCTCGGACGAGGCGGCCTCGGTGACCGCCGAGCTGCGCAACGTCGAGTCCCTGCAGGTCTCGATCTACCCCCTCGACCTGGAGGCC
Source organism: uncultured Planctomycetaceae bacterium (assembly GCA_964591315.1). Classification (GTDB taxonomy): domain Bacteria; phylum Planctomycetota; class UBA1135; order UBA1135; genus JABACD01. The sequence goes on along the minus strand of CAZQAT010000004.1, from coordinate 9,297 downwards.
TACTTCCGCAAGCACCTGACCCACCGCTCGATCGAGGAGCTCGACCTGGACCTGATCGCGCCGGCCCGGTCCTACACCTTCGAGGTGCCGGACTACGAGCGCTACGCGGCCGTCGAGCGCAGCATCGAGCTGCCCGTGGAGGGCCCCGGCGTCTGGGCCGTGGCCCTGGCGACGCAGTCCATGCGGGCCACGACCCTGGTGATCCGCAGCGACGTGGAGGTGATCGTCAAGAGCTCCCGCCAGGAGGTCTTCGTCTTCGCCGAGGACGTCCTCCAGGGGCGGCCGGCCGCCGGCGTGGACGTGCTCGTCGCCCTGCCTCCCGTCGAGGCGGGGGCGCCGCCGGTCTTCCGCGAGATGTCCACCTCCCGGGACGGCGTCGCGCGCCTGGCCTTCGAGGAGCTGGAGCGGGGCGCGGCCCTGCGGGTCTTCGCGGCCCGGGACGGCCACTGCGCCTCCAACGGCCTGGACCTCTCGGGGATCGGGCGCACGACCAGCGCGGGACCGCGCTCGCTCGTCTACACCAGCCGCCCCGCCTACCGGCCCGGGGACGAGGTCCACTGGCGCGCGATCCTGCGGGAGTGGGAGGACGGGCGCTCGACCTTCGAGCGCGGAGCCCCGGTGAGCTACGAGCTGCGGGACGCCCAGGGCCTCGTGATCGACGCCGGCCGCGGGGAGCTCGGCGAGTTCGGCACCCTGCACGGCCGCGCGCGCCTCGACGCCTTCGCCCCCACCGGCTCCTACCGCGTCCTGGTACGCGACGCCGAGGGCCGCGAGAGCTCCGCGGGCTTCCAGGTCGAGCGCTACCGCCTCGACCCGATCGAGCTCTTCTTCGAGTTCGATCAGGACGTGGTCTTCCGCGGCGAGACCGTGCAGGCCAGCGTGACCGCGCGTTACTACTACGGCGAGCCCGTGGTCGACTCGCCCGTCAGCTACGAGCTGCCCGACGGCCGCCGGGGCGAGCTGCGCACGGACGATGAGGGCCGCGTGAGGATCGAGCTCGAGACCCGCGACTTCACCCGCGAGGGCCCCCTGACCCTGCGCGCGACCCTGACCCAGGAGCGGGTCTCCGCCAGCGCGGCGGTCTACCTCGCCCTGCGCGGCTTCCGGGCGCGGCTGGACCTGGACCGGGAGCTCTTCCTGGCCGGGGATCGCTTCCAGGTGGACGTGGCCACGACGCTGCCCAACGGAGACCCGACCGGCCGCGAGCTCGAGCTGCGCGTGGCGCGCCTCGAGAGCGAGGACGGCCGCGTGTCCGACGTGCACGTCTCGACCCACCCAGTGAAGACGGACGCCGAGAGCGGCGAGGCCACCCTCGCCCTGCGGCTGGACCGGGGCGGGACCTACCTCCTGCGCCTGGAGGGCCAGGACCGCTTCGGCAACCCGGTGGTCGCCGAGCGCCGGATCGAGGTCTCCGGTGACGACGACACCACGCGCCTGCGCATCCTCTCCGACGCGCAGACCGCCCGGGTGGGCGAGGTCCTGACCGTCGACGTGCACAACCGGGCCGAGCCCGGGCTGGCCCTGCTCACGATCGAGGGCGAGTCCGTGCTCGAGTACCGACTCATGGACCTGGTGCGGGGCTCGAACCCCGTCCAGCTGCCCGTCGCCGACGACCACGACCCGAACTTCGTCGTGGCCGCGGCCATGATGCGCGGGACGGAGTTCCACCAGGCCCGGGCCGACTTCGTCGTGGAGCGCGGGCTCTCGATCGAGGTGCTCTCGGCCACGGAGACCTGGGTGCCCGGCGAGGAGACCGAGCTCGAGCTGCGCGTGACCGACGCCCTCGGGCGGCCCGTGCGAGCGGAGCTCTCCCTGGCCGTGGTCGACGAGGCCCTCTTCGAGGCCTTCCCCGACCGGATCGCGAGGCTGATGGACGTCTTCCGCCCCGTGCGCCGTGAGTGGGCGGCCCTCGAGACGGCCACGAGCTGCGGCTTCTCCTACACGGGCACCACGGGCGAGATCGCCGAGGAGGTGCTGGCCGAGGCGCGCCAGGCCTTCGCCGCCGTCGAGTGGAGGGGACGCCGCGCCCAGGCCCTCGAGCAGCTCGACCGGGCGGACAAGGGCCTGGCCGACCTGCGCCTGGGCCTGGAGATGGTGCCCGAGGCAACCCCGCTCTTTGGCGCGGACTCCTTCAACGACCCGATCGGCACCGGCGGCGGGTCCGGCGGCCGCTTCGGCGGCCGCTTCGGCGGTAGGGCCAGGCGCGCGGAGACGGGCGAGGACGACTCGTCCGGGCTCGACGCGGACCTGGCCCACTGGGCACCGGCGGTGGTGACCGACGACGAGGGCCGCGCCACCGTGAGCTTCCGCGTGCCCGAGCGCAGCACCCGCTGGCGCGTGACCTGCCGCGGGACGGACAGGACCAGCTCCGTGGGCGAGACCCGCGCCTCCTTCCGCTCCCGGGCGGACCTCTTCCTCGAGCTGCTCGCCCCCCTGAGCCTGACCGAGGGCGACAGCCTGCGGCCCCGCATCCGCCTGCACGACGCGCGCGGCGAGCAAGGCCGGGCCACGCTGGAGCTGAACTGGTCCATGAACGGCCGGGTGCACACCCTCGGCGCGGTGCTCGAGCTGGACGGCCGCCCCCAGGTGGAGCACGTCTTCGCCCCGCTGCCGGCGGCGGAGCTCGGCCCGCCGACGGTCCTGAGCACCGTCGCGCGGGTCGTCACCGGCGCGGGGACGCGCGAGGTCCGCGAGCGCATCGAGCTCCCGGTACGCCCCTTCGGCGTCCCGGTCAGCGACCACCAGAGCGGCCTGCTGCGTGACGAGACCGCCTTCACCCTGCAGCTCGGCCCCGACGCCGAGTCCGTGGGCCGCGAGCTCGAGCTCTACCTCGGCCCCGACCCGGCCCGCGCCCTGGTGGAGGCGGCCCTCGCCCGCCGGCGCCCGACCCAGCTGAGGTGCGGCACCCTGCACGGGGACGCCGCCGGCGAGCTCGCGGGGGTCTGCGCGGTCCTGCGCGCCATCACCGCGCGCAACGCTCACGCCCCCCAGGGCCGCGACCTGCGAGAGCGGGCCCGAGGCCTCGTGGCGCGCCTCGTCTCGACCCAGACCGAGGACGGCGGGTGGCGCTGGGGCGGCCGCCGCGGTGGCTCGCACCTGGAGACCAGCTGCACGGCCGTGGACGCCCTGCAGGCGGCCCGGGCCCTGGGCCTCAGCGTGCCGCGGCAGAGCCTCGAGCGCGCCCGCGCCTACCTGTCGAGGGCCTTCACCGCGCTGGCCCTCGGAGAGGACGAGCGCAAGGCCATGATCCTCTTCGCCCAGAGCGCCGGTGACGCCGCCGACTTCAGCGCGGTCAACCGCCTGCACCGCCAGCGCCAGAGCCTCTCCCCCGCCGCCCTGGCCTACACGGTGCGCACCCTGGTGCGCATGGAGCGTCCGTCGATGGCCGCCGAGGTGGCGGCCGTGCTCGCGGAGCGCGCGCGGGAAGGCGGCGATCGACCCCGCTGGGAGGTCGACACGAACCTGCACTGGAACCGCTCCGACCTGGCCATGCGCGCCCTGGCCCTGGTGGCCCTGTTCGAGAGCCGCTCCGAGGCCGACTGGCTCGCGGGCGCCGCGGAGGAGCTGTGGGCCTCCGCGCCCTGGACGCCCCTGCGCGCCCGGGGGCTCGTGCTCGAGGCCCTCGCGGCCCAGGGAGCCTGGAGCCGCGAGGCGGACGCCTTCCGCGTGCGCCTCACGGTCGACGGCCAGGAGCGCGAGGTCTTCAGCTTCGACGGGGACGCCCCCGGACGCCGCTGGAGCCTCGCGCTGCCGGCGGACGCGGCGCCGGGCGTGCGCGTCGGCCTGCGCCTCGAGGGGCGCGGCACCCCCCACTTCAGCGCGGAGCTGCGGGGCATCACGCGACGCTTCGAGCGCCACGCGACGCCCGAGATGCGCCTGGACGAACAAGGCTACCTGCGCAGCGCACCGACCCACGCGGGACACACGATCCCCACGGGCTTCGACCTGACCCAGGGCCTGCGGCGCGAGGAGCGCTGGAAGAACGGGGTGACCGAGCTCGCCCGCGGCGGGACCCTGCGCGGCTACGCCCGCTTCTCCTACGACTCGGCCCTACCCCCCACCGAGGATCCGGGGGACTACCTCGTGCTCGAGGTGCCGCTGCCCGCGGGCACGCGCCTGCTCGAGGGCAGCGTGACGGGTCGCTTCCTCTCCCACGAGGAGCACGAGGACCGGCTGGTGGTGCAGATCGGCCAGCTGCGGGGCGGGGGCGAGCTGAGCTACACCCTGATCGCCTCGGACGTGGGCAGCTGGCGCGCGGCGCCGGCGGTGCTACGCAGCGCCTACGAGCCCGACCGCTTCGCCATCGGAACGCCGCGCCACCTCGAGGTCCTCGAGAGCGGCACGCCCGTCAGCGACGACTACCGGCCCACGCCGGACGAGCTCTTCCACCTGGGCCGCGCCCTGTATCGGGAGGGCGCCCACGACGCCGCCCGCGACAGGCTGGGCCGGCTGTACGAGGAGTTCGCCGCGCACCTGCGCGAGACACCCCTGCGGGAGACCGCGGAGATGATGCTGTTCCTCTCGATCCGCGCCGCCCACTCCGGCGACGTGGTGCGCTACTTCGAGGTCCTGCGCGAGAAGAACCCGGACCTCGTGGTGCCCATCGAGGACGTGCTCGCGGTCGGCCGCGCCTACCGCGAGCTGGGCGAGTACGAGCGGGCACTGCTGATCTTCAAGGCAGCCCTGGAGGAGTCCTTCGGCAAGGACCTCAAGGTGGCCGGCACCCTCGAGGAGCAGGGCGACCTGGCGGGCAGCTTCGACACCCTCGAGCGCCTGTGGCTCGACTACCCCGACTCCCCGGCGGTGCGCGCCACCTACCTGGCCCTGTGCGACAAGCGCCTGACCCGCGCGCCGTCGGCCCACGAGGACGACGGCCTGCGGGCCGCGGGGCGCGACCGGGCCTTCCTGTCCCTGCAGGGCATCCTCGGCCTGCAGCGCTACCTGGCCTTCTACCCCGGAGACCCACGGGCGGCGGACGCAGCCCTGAACCTGGTCAGCGCCCACCTCGAGCTGGAGGACTACGAGCGGGTCAGCGCCCTCTCGAGCCAGATGGCGGCGGTCTTCGAGGACCCGGCCTACCGCGACGCCTTCGAGTACTCGCGGGCCGTCGCCCAGTGGTACCTCGGCCAGGACGCCGGGGCCCAGGAGCTGCTCGAGCGCATCTCCGAGGCCACCTACGTGGACGAGGCGGGCGTGCTGCGGCCCTCGCGCAACCGCGACCTGGCCCTCTACATCCTGGGCCAGATCTTCCACGCGCGGCGCGAGTACGGGCCGGCGAGCGTCTACTACGAGCGCGTGCGCGACCAGTTCACGGACGCACGCCAGGTGCTCGAGGAGTTCCGCGAGAAGCGCATCGAGCTGCCCGAGGTGACCACGACGCCGATCGGCGCGGCGACCACCCTCGAGCTCTCCCACGCAAACGTGGGCGCGGTCGAGGTCCTGGCCTACGAGGTCGACCTGATGACCCTCTACCTGCGGGAGAAGAACCTCTCGGCGGTCACCCAGGTCAACCTGGCGGGCATCTCCCCCACCGTGCGCGTCGAGCGCGAGCTACCTGACGGCGAGGGCCCCGAGGACCTGAAGACCGAGCTGCAGCTCGCCCTGGAGGAGCCCGGCGCCTACCTGGTCATCTGCCGCGGCGCGGACCTCTTCGCCTCCGGCCTCGTGCTCGTCACCGACATCGAGCTCGGCGTGCGCGAGGACGCGACCTCCGGGCGCCTGCGGGTGACCGCCACGGACCGGGGCGACGGCCGCTTCCTCTCCGACCTCGACGTGCGCGTGGTCGGCTCCCAATCCGGCCGCGTGCTGCGGGGCCAGACCGACCGCCGCGGCCTCTACATCGCCGACGGCCTGGGCGGCGTGGCCACGGTCATCGCCCGCGGGGACACGGGCGAGTACGCCTTCTACCGCGGACGCGAGAGCCTGGGCGCGCCGCCCCAGCAGGAGGCCGGCAGGGCCCTTCAGGACCTCCAGAGCGGCCCGACCGTCGGCGAGTACTTCAAGAACGTGCGCGACCTGAACGACCTCAACATCCAGAGCCGCAACGAGCAGCTCGAGAAGGCCATCCAGCAGGCCCGCAAGGGGGTGCAGGTCAAGGCCGTCAGGTGACCCCCGCTCGAGGCGGAGATCCGGGGGCGCGCCGCTCCCGGATCAGTGTCCCAGGGCGCAGCGCTCGAGCCACAGCTCGCGGCCGAACTGGGAGAGCTCCGCGTCGCAGCGCAGGTGCTCCGAGCAGACCTGGAGGCCCGCGGCCCCCCTGAGGGCCGGCGCCACCTCCCCGTAGAGCACCGCCCCGTCGAGCACGCCGCGGGTGACGCGCGTGAAGGGCGTGCGCTCGGCCTGGACCAGGCTGTTGATGACCCACAGGTCGCTGCCGGGGGTGCCCTCGATGGCGACGCGGCCCTCGGACAGCACCACACAGCGGTCGAGCAGGGTCGCCTGCGCGCCGAAGATGGCCACGTCGGGGCTCTCGATGCGCGAGGCGCTGGCCAGCAGCATCGAGCGCCCGCCGAAGCGCGCGCCGTCGGCGGAGGGCCCCGAGCTGCGGGGCGTGACCAGGGCCGTGCGGACGAGCTCCACCACGGCGTCGGTGCCGAGCAGCCCCAGGTGCCCGCCGCGGATGAGGCAATCCCTGGCCACCAGCCGCGACTTCACGACGTTCACGCCGATGCCGCTCTCGGGCACGATCTCGAGGTTCTCGAAGATCGCCTCGCAGCCCTTCATCAGGGTGAAGCCCGTGTGCAGCTCGACCTGCCCCTCACCGCGCAGGCGGAAGGTGGCTCCCTCGAGCACGATCTGCCGGCCGTCGGGCAGGGGCTCGTAGATCCCCGCCGGCAGCACGAACTCGATCCCCCGCAGGTCACCGTCTCGCAGGAGGTCCAGCTCCTCGAGGAGCAGGGCCGTGTCGGGCGCCTCGAGGCGCACCACCTGAACGGCGCCCTCCGCCTTGAAGCTGTCCGGGAGCGACTGGGACTGGGCGAAGTCCACCGCGCCCCGCAGCCGAGCGATGGGGTCCTCGATCACGCGCAGGGCGCAGTCGAGGAACAGCGGGTCCCGGGTTCGCTCGAAGTGGGCCGCCAGGTAGCGGGCCAGGACCGCGTGCTCACGGGCCCGGGCCAGCTCCTCGCTGCTGTCCTCGCTGCGGGCCTCCACCTCGTGGCGCGCCTGCAGCTCCACCAGGCGAGTCCAGGGCATGCTGGGCTCCGGTGCCGCCGGGCCGTCGAGCTCCAGGTCGACCAGCCACTCGTCACCGACACTATTCTCCGCGACCTGCGAGGGGAAGCGTGGACCCAGGTCCGGCCCGAGGCCCTGGGCGCCGAGCAGGGCCGCCAGCCCCGCGGTCGAGCGCACGGCCTCCTCGGGGTCCGCCTCGGCCAGCACGTGACGCCACTCGGCGATGCGCGCGGCCGGGGTGTTGCGCCAGCCGAGGCCGCGCAGGGCCGCCGAGGCCCGCGCCCCCGGGCTCTGCGCGACCCAGTCGGGGTGCGGCGGGTGCGAGAGGCCGACCTCCTCGGCACGGATGCTGATCAGGAGCCGCGCCAGGTTGCCCGCGTCCCCCTGGCCCTCCTCGATGCCCGCCTGGAGCAGCTCGCGCGCGGAGGCCGCCAGCTCGGCGTTCTCCGAGCGCAGGGCGTCGAGCAGGATCTGCAGGGCCTGGTCGCCCATGGCGAGCAGGACCGCCCGCGCGCGACGGCGCCGGTCGTAGTCGTCCGAGCCCAGGTCGAGGATGGCGCGCTCCAGCAGGGCCTCCCGGGCCTCGTCGCTGTCCCCGCCCACGAGCACGGTCAGGGGCTCGGAGGCCGGTGAGAGCTGGCTGCCCTCGAGCCCCTGGCGGAAGCGGTAGCGTACGAGCAGCTGCTCTCCGACCTCCGGGTCCACCAGGTGGCGCTCCCCCGGCGCGCCGCGGGCGCACTCGGCCCAGTCCCCGGCCTCCAGGGTGGCCTCGCGCTCGAGGACCAGGATCGGCTCACCGCTCGGCGGGAGCTTGCGGGGCTCACCGAACTCGAAGCGCACTCCGCGGCCCGGCTTCCAGGTGGCGGAGGGCGTCTCGGGCGCGGGTGGGAAGACCCGCTCCCCGCTCACGTCCACCTGACGCGTGAGAGACAGCTTCTGGTCCTCGATGCCCTCGATGCGCAGCAGCACGTGGACTCCCTCCGGCAGGCGCAGGGCGAGTACGCGGTCGGGGGGCACGAAGAACTTCTGCTTGCGGAAGGTGCCGGCCGCCATCTGGGACAGCACCCAGTTCGACTCCTCGTCCGTGGAGAGGGTGCGCCCCTCGACCCCCTCCCCGGGGGCCAGCTGCACGCCGTTGCTGCGCACGTACTCGACGGTCAGGTCGACCCGCAGGTCGTCGGTGGTCGCGCTCAGGAGGTTGAGCTCGGTGCCCGGTCCGACCTCCACCCGCGCGTCCGGGGGCTCGATGCCCGCCACCCCGCTGGCCGTGGATCCGAAGCCGCCGCCCTGGCCGAGGCGTGAGACGCGGTACTCGTTGAAGTGGGCCAGGTCGAGGCGGTCGTCGCGCCAGGCGCCGCCGGAGACCTGGGCCACCGAGGCCCAGGAGGCGGGGGGCTGCCCCGGCCCGCGGGAGGCGGGCCGGCGCTCGACGCGGTACAGGGCTCCGGCCTCGGCCTCCCAGGAGAGGTCGACCCCCTCGCGCCCCGAGCGGGCCGCGAGGGCGCCGGGCTCGCGCCGAAGCTCCCTGCGCGCCAGGTCCCGCTCGAGCCGCAGCTCGAGGCGCACGGACTGGGGGCCCACCTCGAGCACCCGCAGGTAGCCCCAGGTCCGGTCGAAGGCGTCGAAGACGAGCTCCTGCCCCACGGTCGCGGGGGCTCCGGGCACGGCCTCGCCCCCGTCCCGGTCGACCCGCACTCGAGGCACCTCCATCGAGGGCGGCAGGAGGCGCAGGGGGCTGAGGGAGCTCAGGGAGCCGTTGCCGTAGCGCAGGGTGGGCCGCTCCTCCGGGTGGCGGCTGGCGACGACGCCGGACTCCAGGTCCAGCTCGAAGCCCGCCGGCAGGTCCACGGTCTCCCAGCGCCCGCCGCCGGCCTGCTGGGCCACGGCCGCCGGCGACCCGGAGGGGCCGGCTACGAGCACCAGGGCGCCCAGGAACAGCTTCAGAAGGGGGATCGACATGGCAGGGAGAGGAGGACGGGCCGCCTGGAGTCCCCCCTCAATCCTATCCCCCATCCCTACGGCTGGACCCTTCCCCCGGCGAGTCCACGGGCCTAGAATTCTCGGCCCGAGTGGGGACGTAGCTCAGTCTGGTAGAGCGTCGCGTTCGCAATGCGAAGGTCGAGG
>CAZQAT010000003.1:0-135931 GCA_964591315.1 uncultured Planctomycetaceae bacterium | reverse complement strand
GGCTGCCGGTTGGGTGCTAATGCGTTGAAGGCTCATGAATAGGCCGGGCTAGAGGAGGTCCGGGAACTTGGGCCGCTGAGAGGAGAAGAAGGTCGCGCCTACAGCCAACACGAGCACTGCCGCCAGGGCGAACTTTCCGAGCAGCGCAGGGAGCGGGCTCAGGTCGTAGAGGAGCACGTTGCGGTAGCACTCGATCAACCAGTGCATCGGGTTGAACTCGAGGATGAAGTCGAACTTCCCCCCGTGCTTGGGGTCGGTGATCATCTCCGGTGGGTAGAAGATCGGCGTTGCGAACATCCAGACCATCACGAAGACCCCCACCAGGTGGAAGGTGTCCCGCAGGATCAGGTTGAAGGCCGAGAGGAAGAGCCCCATCCCGGTCATGAACAGGCCTTGCAGCACGAGCAGGAGCGGTAGCCACAACAGCGAGATACCGAGGGTCAGGTCGCTCATGCCGCGATCCTCCAGGGCTGGGCCCTGGGCGGCCTGCAGCACCCGCATGGCCGAGCCATCGTTGGGGCACAGGAGGTCCTCCTCGTGATCGCACAGGTTGCAGGCCGCGCGGCGGATCTCTCGCACCCCCGGGCTTCCATCTTCCTGCGCGGCGCCGGGCAGAGCCGGGTCGAAGGCCCCCACCACGGCCACCTGCGAGACCTGCTCGGCCTCAGCCTCGCCAGTGTTGACGTACCCGAAGTAGAGGACTCCCAGGAGGACCACGGGGATCCCGATGGTCATGTTGATCAGCGACGAGATCGTGAGGTAGACCGGCAGGACCCCCGCCGGAAAGACGACCTTCTGGATCAGGTTCGCGTTGTCCACGAGGCAGTTCGTCGCCCGTGACAGGGTCTCCGCGAATGCGCTCCAGACCACGATGCCAGCGAGCATCCAGATGGCCACGTCCCGCACACCCGCCTGGTCGCTGAACCTCACGTTCAGGATGTACTTGAAGACGAAGGTGTACACGAGCAGGTTCAGGATCGGGAAGATCACCGACCAGAAGAAGCCCATGGAGGAACCCACGTAGCGCGCCTTGAGGTCGCGCAGCACCAGCTCCTTGAGGAGTCGCCGGTTCTGGGTGAGAGAGCGCAGGAAGTCGAGCACGGCCAGGGGGGGGCGATCAGAGCACGAGCTTTCCGAGGGCGGACAGGGTCAGGTCGACGGCCACCGAGGCGGTCTTGTTGTGGACGTCGAGGATCGGGTTGATCTCGGTGAGCTCGAGGCTCAACAGACTCCTACTCTCGGCCACCATCTCCATGAACAAGTGGCACTCGCGAAAGTCGAGGCCGCCTGGCACGGGAGTGCCCACCCCGGGGGCGACGTCGGGGTCGCTGCCGTCCATGTCGAAGGAGAGGTGGAAGCCCGCGGTGCCACTCGTCGCGATCTCGAGAACCTCGAGCATGACGTCGTGGATGCCGCGCATGTCCACCTCGCGCATGGTCACGATCCGGAGGCCGGTCTCCTGGACGATCTTCCGCTCACGGGCGTCGAGGCTGCGTACTCCCACCGCAACCGTGTTCTCGATGTCCACCATGGGGAATCGCTCCCCGAGATGGGTCAGCTCGTCCAGACCCTCCCCCAGGCAGGCAGCGAGGGGCATGCCGTGGATGTTGCCCGTGGGGCTGCTCTCGGGGGTGTTCATGTCCCCGTGGGCGTCGAACCAGATCAGGCCGATCTTCTCGCCCTGGCGGGCGAAGTGGGTGCTGGTACCGGCCACGGTGCCGCAAGCGATCGAGTGGTCGCCCCCCACCACCAGGGGGAACTTGTCGGCCGTGAAGGCGTCGATGACACGGTCGCGGAGGTTCTCGCAGGAGCTGGCAATCTCCTCCAGGAAGCGCGCCTTGACGTTGCTGGGGAGCCGCGATTCGGGCTGCTCGACGGGCACATTACCCAGGTCCACGAGATCCAGCCCCATCTTGCGGATCTCCCGCTCGATACCGGCAATGCGCAGGGCGCTGGGCCCCATGTCCACCCCACGTCGACCGCCCCCGAGGTCCATGGGAACGCCGATCAGGGCAACGTCCTTGTCCATCATCGTCCACGCCTCCTGAGGCGGATCTCGCTCCCGGCACCCGCGGCCAGGAGGGCCGCGGCGTTTCCGTCGCGCACGGAGACCTCGAGGGTGCGGCAAGACCCTATCAGAGCCAGGTGCTCACCTGGCGCGACATCAGAGTAGGTCTTCGCCAGGGGGATCTCCACGCCGTCGAATTCGACGGTCCAGTTGTTGCCCTCGAGGGCCTCGCCTCCCAGAGCAGTGATCAGGTTTCCGAAGTGGTCGACCCAGACCACCTCGACCGAGAGTTCCTGGCTCCCAGCGCCTCGCACCTCGGGCCAGCCCGAGCGCGTCCATGACTCGGCCGGTGCTCCGCACTCGCGCGGATCGAGCCCCCCTGCCAGGGCGGCCACCGCCGGGGAGAAGACGTCGCGGCCGTGAAAGGTGTGGCTGCGGTCGGGACGCGCGAAGCGCTCCACGTCCAGGCTGTGGACGCGCGCCTCCTGGGACAGGACCGGCCCGAGCAGGCCGTTGTCCGGTGCCACGAAGACGTGCCCGTGGTCCTCGGCCACGAGGATCGCCCGGGAGCTGCCCACGCCGGGGTCGACCACTGCCAGGTGTACCGTCCCGCGGGGGAAGAAGCGCCAGGCCTGGGCCAGCTGCCAACTCGCGCCGCGCACGTCCTGGGGCGGGATCTCGTGCGTCAGGTCCACGCAGCACAGCTCGGGCCGAGAGGAGAGGATCACGCCCTTCATCACGCCCACGTAGGCGTCGAGGTGACCGAAGTCGGTCAGCAGGGTCACGACCCCGCTGGGGCGCCAGGGGTCTTCCTCACGGCGCGCGTGGCTGGTCACGGCTCAGTGTGTCCTGCGGCCCAGGGCGCCGAGGACGGCTCCCTGCAGTACGGGGTCATTGGCGAGGAGGCCCCACTTCTTCTGGAGGAACTCCACGGCCTGGATGCCTCCCCACGCGCCCAGGGCGAAGCCCACCCGGCGCAGGTCCTTCGTACTTATCCCCAGGGGCGCGCGGACCAGCTCGTCTCGCAGACCGTGGATGCCGTTGACGCCGGTGATGGCCAGGGCTGCCAGCACGCTACGGTCGAAGGGCAACGACCACAGGGCGGGGCGCAGGAAGCGCAGGGCCAGGTCGTCCTGGGACATGGTGATCGCCTGGGCCAAGGCGATGTTGAGCTCCAGGTCATCTTCGGCCGGAAAGTGCTGCTTGTAGAGGTCCAGGTGGGCCGACGGATCCCGGCCGGCGAGCGCCCACACGCAACGGACTCCGGCGCGACCGGCGGGGAAGCCCTCTTCCAGCTCCTCGCCCAGTGCTCTACGGCCGGCGCTGGAGCCTGCCCTCGCCAGGGCTGTGGAGATGAGCAGGCGGGTGCCACCCTCCAGCTCCGGCAAGAGGTCCTCCAGGTAGCCGCGCACCAGCGGCGCGTCCGCCTGTTCCGCGGCAGCCGCCAGGGTGACGGGCCGGTCGGAGTGCTGCGGGTCCGTCAGGACGTCCCTGAGGTCCTCGTGGGCCAGCGGGTCCCCCAGACGGGCGCGAGCCAGGAGCACCGCCGCCCGTACCCCGGGGTCGGTGTCTCCTTGGAACTTGGCCATCCAGTTGAGCACCCGGCCATCCCCGGCCAGGGCCCAGGCACGGGCCGCCATGCGTTTGTCCCGCGGGCTGAGCTCTTCCCACTGTTCGTCGAGGCCGATCAGCGGCTCCGGCAGGCCGGCACGAGCGAGCAGCATCAGGGCCTGTACCTCGACCTCCGGCACCTCGATCGCCTGGGCTAGCAGGGCCAGGGCGGTGTCCTCAGCGCGGGCCGCGTCCACCTCGTCCAGGAGCAGGCGCCAGCCGTCCACACCGCGAGGTTTCCACAGGCCGCTCTCGATCAGGGCCACCAGCTCGTTCGGCATGCAGCGCACAGACGCGCGCATGGCGGCCGCCCCGCCTCCGTCGAGGAGCAGGCTGAGCAGGTGGTCCTTGACGCCCAGGGTGCTCGAGTCCGCCACGGCCCCGAGCACGACCCCGTCGAGGAAGCGCTCCTCGGCCACGAGGTCACGGAGCATGCGACTCAGCCAGGTCTGGCCGTCGATGAGCCCGTAGCGGCGGGCCGCCTCCCAGCGCAGCTGGTAGTACATCCTCCCGGGCTCGCTGGGGCGTGAGGTCTCGGGATCGATGGCCTGCACGAGGAGCTTCTCGGCGAGGGCGGCCTCGGGTCCGCCGGCCTCGGCCACAGCCTGCACGCGCTCCAGGGAGGAGTGGCGTCCTGAAAGGGCGAGGGCCAGGAGGGCGCACCCGCGGGCGAGGGCATCGGAATCCTCGAGGCGCGCCAGGAGAGCAGTCTCGGTTCCGACTCCGAACCTGCCCAGGGCCAGGATGGCGGCGTAGCGCTCCGAGTCGTCGCCCTCCATGGCGACGGCCTCGAGCAGCGGGCGTACGCGCACCATCTGGGGCTCCGTGCAGCCGATGGTCATCAGGGCCGCTCCCCGCTCGGCGAGGTTGAGCTGCCCCCCCATCAGCTCCGCTCGCGCGTCGTGGCCCGAGCGGCGGGTGAAGCTCACCCGCGCGTCCCTGCGCACCAGGGCGAGCCATTCTTCCTGGTCGGCGACCAGGCGCTCGGCGGCCGGAGCATCGGCGGGCGGAGCATCGACGGGCGGAGGATCCAGGGCCGGCGGCGGCTCCTGGAAGGCGGACAGCACCGGCATGGCAACGGCCAGGGGCCAGAGCCAGCGCCGGAACAACGGCAGGCGGGGGGGCGAGGGGACGGACATGGGCGGGTGAAGGGTATCGGCCCGAAGGCGGGCCGATCTTCACCGGCCAGCAGGGGGAGGATAGGCCGGGTTCCGGCCCCCTTCGAGCGCCGGGGCGAAAAGGCCGTGATGACGGGGTTTTTGCCGGCCGGGCCCTAGATCGGCGTCCCCAGGATGGAGATCAATTCGTCCCGCCGCTGGTCCCTGAGCTCCGGGCGGGAGGCCTCCAGGTTGAGGCGCAGCAAGGGTTCGGTGTTGGAAGCGCGCACGTTGAACCACCACCAGTCCGGGTCTCCCAGGTCGCCGAACTCGACCGTGATGCCGTCCAGCTCGTCCTGGCGACCCTCAACGAAGGTGCTCTTCAGGGTGGCGATGGCGGCGTCCTTGTCCGGCACCCGGAAGTTGATCTCGCCCGTCGCATGGTAGCGGCGGAGGTCGGCGACCAGCTCGGAGATGGTCTGTCCCGCTGCCTTCGCCTGGCTCAGCAGGTTCAGGGCCGAGACCATGGCCAGGACGCCGGAGTCGGTCGTGAAGTTGTCCCGGAAGTAGAAGTGGCCGGAGAGCTCGCCACCGAAGGCGGCGCCGCGCTCGCGCATGGTGGCCTTGATGAAGGAGTGCCCGACCCGGTCGCGCAGAGGCTGGCCGCCGCGGGCGGCGATCTCCTCCTTGACCACCCAGGAGGAGCGCAGGTCGTAGACGATCGGGATGCCGGGCTCATCGGCGAGGTAGCTGCGAGCGAGCAGGGCGGTCATCAGATCGGCGGGGATCGTCTGGCCGGTCTCGTCCACGAAGCAGCAGCGGTCCGCGTCCCCGTCGAAGGAGAGGCCGAGCTGGGCGCCGCTCTCGGCCACCAGCTTCCGGACGTGGTCGAGGTTCTCCTCCTTGAGGGGGTTGGCCTCGTGCACCGGGAAGGTGCCGTCGGGTTCCATCAGCATGCTGGCGGCCTCGACCTGAGGGAGCCGCTCGAGGATGCCCGGCAGGGTGTAGCCGGCCATGCCGTTGGCGGCGTCGATGGCGACCTTGACCGGGCCCTCCAGGCTGGCGAAGGTGGCCACGTGGTCCGCGTAGGCGGACAGCAGGTCGAGCTCCTCGTAGCCGCCGCGCTCGCCCGTGGGGCCGGGATAGTCCTCGCCGCACATGGCCTCCATCTCGAGGATGCCGTTGGCGGCCGAGATCGGGGTGGCCCCCGGCCCGCAGAGCTTCATGCCGTTGTACTCCCCCGGGTTGTGGCTGGCCGTGACCACCAGGCCGCCGTCGCACTCCTGGCTCCCGATGGCGAAGTAGGTCATGGGCGTCGAGGCCAGGCCGATGTCGACCACGTGGGCGCCGGCGTCGCGCATGCCCTCGACCACGGCGGCCTGGATCTCGGGAGAGTGGGTGCGGGCGTCACGGCCGATCACCAGGCGCCTGGCGCCCAGCAGGCGGGTGAAGGCGTGGCCGATCTTGCGAGCGAGCTCGGGATCGAGCTCGGAGGGCACGAGTCCGCGGATGTCGTAGGCCTTGAAAATTCCCATGGGGAGGCTTCTTGGGGGGGGTCGAGGTACTTGCGGGTCGAAGAGTCTACCCGAGGATTTCGCGCAAGGCGGCCTCGAGGCGCTGCACATCCGCCGGTCCGACGTCCGCGTGGGTGACGAAGCGCAGCACCTGCGGACCGAGGGGCAGGACCCGCACACCGTGCTCCCCCAGTGCAGCGGCCAGGGCGGCCGCGTCACGCGGCCCGTCGGTGACGCGCACCATCACCAGGTTGGTCTCGACCTCCCGGGACGGCGCCTCGAGCTCCGCGAAGGTGTCCAGGCACGCGGCCAGCTCTCGGGCCAGGGCGTGGTCCTCCGCGAGGCGCTCGACGTTCTCCTCGAGGGCCATCCTCCCCGCCGCAGCCAGGATGCCCGCCTGGCGCATCCAGCCCCCCAGGCGCTTGCGCACCCGTAGGGCCTGCTCGCGGAACTCCGAGTCCCCGGCGACGATCGAACCCACCGGGGCGCCGAGCCCCTTCGAGAGGCAGACCGAGACCGAGTCAGCGCAGGCCGCCCAGTCCCGGGCGTCGACACCGGAGGCGACGACCGCGTTGGCGAGACGCGCGCCGTCCATGTGCACGGGGCGGCCGAGTTCGGTGCACACTGCGCGCACGGCCCGCAGGTTCTCGAGGGGCACCACCCGCCCTCCCGAGCCCATGTGGGTCTGCTCGACGCAGACCAGGCTGGCGTCCGGCAGGTGGACGTTGTGGGGCCGCAGGCAGCCCCGCAGCTCCTCGGGGTCGAGGGCGCCGCCCTCCCCCGCCAGGGTGCGCGTCTGCAGCCCGTGCAGGTAGCCAGCCGCGCCGCCCTCGAAGTTCGCGACGTGGGCCCCGGCCTCCACCACGACCTCGTCCCCGGGTCGGGTCCAGACCCCCAGGGCGACCTGGTTGGCCATGGTGCCCGATGGCACGAAGAGCGCCGCCTGCTTGCCGAGCCAGGCCGCGGCCGAGGCCTCCAGGGCCTGGACGGTCGGGTCTCCGTCGAGGACGTCGTCGCCCACCTCCGCCGCGGCCATGGCTGCGCGCATGGCGGGGCTGGGCCGGGTGACCGTATCGCTGCGAAAGTCGCTCACGACCAGACGGGAGCTGCTGAGGCGGCCGCCTAGGCCGGCTGCAGGCACTCGCGCACGCGGCGCAGGCCCTCGCGGATGTTGTCGGCGCTGTTCGCGTAGGAGAAGCGCACGTAGCCCTCCCCCAGGTGACCGAAGCTGGTGCCGGAGATGCTGGCCACCCCGGCCTCGGTCAGGAAGCGCTCCTCGAGCTCCCGGGAAGAGAGGCCCGTGCCGCTCGTGTTGGCGAAGGCGTAGAAGGCCCCCTTCGGGGTCGTGCAGCTGAAGCCGGGGATCTTGTTCAGCTCATCGACGATGATGGCCCGCCGCTCGTCGAAGGCCTGGCGCATGCGATTCACCGCGTCCTGGGGGCCGCGCAGGGCCTCGATACCGGCCACCTGGGTGGCGGCGTTGGTGCAGGAGTTCGAGTTGATCTGCAGCCGCTCGGCGTCGGCGATCAGCTCTGCGGGCCAGACGCCGTAGCCCAGGCGCCAGCCGGTCATGGCGTAGGTCTTGCTCCAGCCGTCGAGCAGGATGGTGCGGTCGCGCAGGGCCTCGAACTCCAGGAAGGAGACGTGCTCCTCGCCGTCGTAGAGCAGGCGCGAGTAGATCTCGTCCGCCAGCACCACCACCTTCGGCCAGGCCTCGAGGCCCTTCGCCAGGGCCTCGAGCTCCGAGCGCGGCACCACGCCGCCGGTGGGGTTGGCGGGGGTGTTGAGGATCAAGAGGCGCGTCCTGTCGTTGACCTTGGCCAGCACCTTCTCGGCGCTGAAGGAGAAGCCGTGCTCCTCCTCGAGCTCGATCGGGATCGGGGTCGCTCCGGAGTACTTGATGACCGACTCGTAGATCGGGAAGCCCGGGTTCGGGTAGAGGATCTCGGTCCCCGCCTCGCCGAGCATCATGACCGCGAAGAACATGGTCGGCTTGCCCCCGGGAACGATCAGCACGTTGTCGGGGTGCACCTCGACCTTGCGGTACTCGAGGATGTCCTCGCAGACGGCTTCCCTGAGCTCCGGGAGACCCTTGGCGGGAGTGTAGGCGTGGTAGCCGTCCTGGAGGGCCTTGCGCCCCGCCTCGACGATGTTCTCCGGGGTGCGAAAGTCGGGAGCACCGATGTGCAGGTGGACGATGTCCTTGCCCTGGGCTTCCAGGGCCTTGGCCTTGGCGAGGACTTCGAAGGCGGTCTCGGTCCCGAGCTGGGACTGGCGGTGGGCGAGTTGCACGGGGCTCCAGGAGGGCGGGGGCTGGGGTGGGCCAAAAGCGGGCGGTCAGCCTAGTTCCAGGCCCGGGGAGGCGTCAATGCCGCCGGGCCAGGTGCTGGGCAGCGAGACTACGGGCCGCGGCGGCACTCCGCCGAGGAGAGCCGGTCGCCTCAGGGCAGGACCACCACGTGCAGGCCGTTCGAGAGGCCCACCGGGTAGGGCGACGACGCTGGGTCGCGGAACCACCATTGAAGGAAGACCTCGCTGCCAGGAGTCCAGCCCTGGGCCTGGAAGTCCGCGGGACTGAAGTCGTGCTGCAGGTACCCGCTGCAGGGCAGGGCGGGGCTGCCGCCTGAGTTCTGGGCGTCCGTGCGGAAGAGCGGTGGTGCGGCGCAGAGGGTTCCGCCCTGGAAGGGGGTCGCGGCGGCCTGAAGGCCCCAGAACAGGATGCCGGTCTTCTGGGGCTCGACGGCGCTGCAGCTCACGCTGAAGCCGTTGGTGGCCGAGGGCAGGTTGATCCAGGAGACCTGGGGCAGGCAGCCGGAGGAGGTCAGCTTCGCCGTGCAGTAGGGCTCGGGATCCGGGAGCGGCAGGTAGGGAGTCAGGCCGTAGTGCCGCTGCAGACCGAAGAGGTGCGCCTGTGCCGAGGCCTGGCGGCCGGCCGGGGAGGCGAGCACGGCGGCATCAACGGGGTTCGTCAGGAAGCCGCCCTCGGAGAGCACGGCCGGCATCGTCGTCTCGCGCAGGACGTAGAAGTCCGCGGTCTTGACGCCCCGGTCGGCCAGGCCGAGGCCGGCCACGAGCTCGGCGTGCACGTGGTTGCGCAGGTCCGCCGCGGTCGCGGCGCCGGGGTAGGAGTAGGTCTCGGTGCCGTTCGCGCTGGAGCTCCCCCAGCCGTTGTGATGGATCGAGATGAAGCGGTCCGCCGGCCAGGCGTTGGCCAGCGCGACCCGCGCCTGGAGGCTGACGGTCTCGTCGCTCTCGCGGGTCAGCTGCACCTCCCAGCTGCCCCCGCCGCTCGGGTCGAGGGTGTCGAGCAGGAGCAGCAGCCGCAGGCGCAGGGCGATGTCCAGGTTGACCTCCTTCTCCGTCAGCCCGTTGCCCAGCGCACCGGGATCGGAGCCCCCGTGCCCCGGGTCGATCACGACCCGCGCCGTGACGCCTCCGGCCAGAGCCGTCCCTCCGGCGCCGACCAGCGTCAGGGACGAGAGCAGGAGGCAGCGGAGGAGCATGGGGTCAGAAGTGCAGCTGCAGCTCGATCATGAGGGCTCCCTCGGTCGAGAGACTGTGGCCGTCCACCTGCACCTCTCCAGCGTAGAGGGAGTGCACGTAGCTGTGGCGGAGGATCAGGTGGTCGTTCATGACCCAGTTCAGGCCGACCCACAGGCTGAGGATGTCCGAGGTGAAGGTGGCCGGATCCACGATCCGCTGGTCGGCCAGGGACCTGTCTCCATCCAGGTACGAGAGGCGCGCCGCGGCGACCCAGGCCCCGCAGTCCTCGGACTCTCCAGGGCGAAAGGCGCGCGCGGGTTCCACACCCTTGAACGAGATGTCCTCCCCGGTCAGCACCCGCTGGGCAGCGAGGTAGAAGCCCCAGGTGTCCACGCTGGCCGAGCCGCTCGCCCCGTCCATGTCCTGGCGTTGGTAGAGCAGCTCGGCCTGGGCCATGTGCGGGCCGTCGAACCAGGCCCCCTCCAGACCAAGCCGCCACTGGTCCCCGTCGAAGCGCGCCGCCGGGTCGTAGAGCATCAGCGGCTTCTTGGCGGCGCTCTTGATCGACCGGAAGGCGGCCGAGCGGTCCTCGCGACCGTAGGTCATGGCGACCCCGAGTTGCAGGTTGCGCAGCTCGGAAGACTCCTGCTCGCTGAAGGGGTGCAGCATCGCGCGCAGGGCGATCTCCTTTCCGTCGTCCCCCTCGTCGCCACCGCCGCCGTTGTAGAGCCCGAAGCCGTACTCGAGGATCCCGCGCCGGCCGTTCGAGAAGACGCCGTGCTGTTCCGCCGGGGAGAACTGGTTCAGGATCGAGAACTGAGGGAAGGGGATGTGGCGGCGGCTGCGGACCTCCTCGAGGCCGAAGGGCGCCTTCATGCGCCCGAACATCCACAGGGCGTCGCCGCCCTGGGCCTCGAAGCCGGCCCAGGCCTCAGCCAGATGCACGTCGTCCTCGCCGAAGTTGGGCTCGAGACGGAAGCGGTAGCGGTCGTCGAAGCGCCCGGCGAACTCGGGCCGCATCCGCTTGAGCTCGGCCTCCGACTGGGGCTGCCGGCGCGGGTCGTTCGCCTGGAAGAGCACCTGGAACAGGCCCTCGATGACCAGCTCGCTGGAGCCGTCGGCGCTGCGCAGGAAGAAGCCGTTGTCGTAGCCCGCCTGGAGGTTCGTGCTCGGCGGCGGGCCCTCAGCGGAGGGCGAGGGGGCGCTGGCGGCTTGCTGGCCGAAGGGGGCGGTGAGGGCGAGCAGGGCGAGGAGTTCGGGGTGCAGCATGGGAGGAGAGTTCGGGGAGCGGGGCTGGCCGGCCCGGCCGGGGAGCGCCGTGTAGGACGCCAGGGGCCGACCCCCTACATAACGTCGACATCCCCCGGGCGCCACCGCTCCTGCTTGGGCCTGCCCACTGGCCCCGAGTAGACTGGTCGCGCCCGTCCTGACGAAGCGCCCCGGCCCCGGTCCCCACCCCCTCCAATGCTCCGCACCTCACCCCGCGCCCTCGTGCTCCTCGGTCTGGCCCTCACGGCCCCCCTCGTGGGCTGCGGCGAGGAGCCGGACGTGGTCATCTACTGCGCCCTCGACCAGGTCGACTCCGAGCCCATCCTGCGTGAGTTCGAGGAGCGCACCGGCCTGAAGGTCCTGGCCGAGTTCGACGTGGAGGCCCACAAGACCGTCGGCCTCGTGCGCCGCATCCGCGAGGAGCGGGACCGCACCCGCTGCGACGTGTTCTGGAACAACGAGATCGCCCACACCGTTAGCCTGGCCAGGGACGGCCTGCTGGCCGAGTACGACTCCCCCAGCGCGGCCGGCATCCCCGAGAACTTCCGCGACCCCGAGCGGCGCTGGACGGGCTTCGCGGCCCGCGCGCGGGTCTTCATCGTCAACGAGGACCTGGCCGACCCGGCGGAGATCACCAGCATGTGGGACCTCGTCGACGAGAAGTGGGAGGGCAACTGCGGCATGGCCCGGCCCCTGACGGGCACGACCCTGACCCACATGACCGCCCTGTTCGTCAGGCTCGGGGAGGAGCGGGCCATGGACTACCTGAATCGGGTGAAGGGTGGCGGCGTTCACCTGACCAGCGGCAACGCCACCCTCATGAAGCTCGTCAGCTCCGGGGAGTTCGCCTGGGGCTGGACCGACACGGACGACTTCAATCGGGCGCGGGTCAAGGGCGAGCCGGTGCAGATGGTCTTTCCCGACGCGGGCCCCGAAGGGCTCGGGACCCTGTTCATCCCGAACACGGTCGCGATGCTCAAGGACGCCCCCCACCCCGAGGCGGCCCGCCAGCTCATCGACTACATCCTCTCGGAGGAGGTCGAGAAGAAGCTGGCCTCCTTCGATGGAGCCCAGATCCCCCTGCACGAGTCCCTGCGCGGCGAGCCCCACCAGCTGCCCCTGGAGCGCATGAAGGCGATGGAGATCGACTACGCCGAGGTCGGGGCGACGATCGACGCTCGCCACCAGACCTTCAAGGAGCTGTTCCTCGATTGAGCCGCCCCCTGGTGGTCTGCGCCCTGGCGCTCTACGCCCTGGCCGGCTTCGCGCCGATCGTGGCCATGGCCCTGAGGGTGGATGCGAGTGACTTCGAGATGCTGCTCGACGAGCGCACCCTCGGGCTGCTCCAGCGCACCCTGCTGCTCGGTGGAGGCGCGAGCGCACTGGCGGTGCTGCTCGGAGCGCCCTTCGGCTTCCTCGTGGCGCGCACCGACCTGCCGGGCCGCGCCCTCCTGCGGCCCCTCTCCCTGGTGGCCCTGATCCTGCCGCCCCTGTTCGTCGCGATCACCTGGGCCGCTCTCTCGGACGTGCGCGGCGCTCCCGCGGCGATCGGAATCCTGGGGCTGCACACCTTCCCCATCGTGGCCTTCTTCACGGCCACCGCCTTCGACCGCATCGACGCGAGCCGTCAGGAGGCCGCCCTGCTCGCCGGGGGCTTCCGGGGCGTGCTGCGCATGGAGCTGCCCCTGGTCCTGCCGGCCATCCTGTGCGGCGCCTGCCTGTCCTTCCTGTTCGCGATCAACGACTTCGCCACCCCCGACTACATCTCGTCGGTGGGCCAGAAGTTCAACGTCTACGCGGACGAGGTCTTCGCCAACTACCAGGTGCAGGAGAGCACCGGCCGCGCGGTGGTCAGCTCCCTGCCCCTGGTCGCGTTGACCCTGCTGCTGCTCGTCCCGGCTCTGTGGCTGCGGCGGCGCGGGGCCCTGGCCACCGTGGGGGGCTCCTTCCGTCGGCCGGCTCCCCTGCGGCTCGGTGCGGCCAGGCCCCTGGCCTTCCTGTTCTGCCTCGGGGTCGTGCTGGTCGCCAGCGGGCTGCCCATCGGGCGGCTCGTCTACGAGGCGGGCATCGCCGGACGCGCGCCGGTGGTGGCCACGGGCGACATCCCCATGGGCACCGCCTCTCCGGGCCTTGCTCCGGTGGGAGAGTGGAGCTTCACGGGCTTTCGTACGGCCTTCGGGGTTGCCCTCGAGCGCGCGAGGACGGACCTGGGCAACTCCCTGGTCTACTCCGCCTGCGCCGGGCTGATCGCCGTGCCCGTGGCCCTGGTGCTCGGCCACCTCTGCGAGCGCGCCCGCCGGGGGCCCTGGCTCGAGGTGCTCTTCGCGCTGCCGATGGCCGTGCCGGCGATCCTGTTCGGCATCGGCGAGATCAGCGTCTGGAACAACGCCTGGGGCGCGGACTTCTACAACTCCGGCGGGCTGGTGGTGCTGCTGGAGGTCGGTCGCTTCCTGATCTTCCCCCTCCTGCTCTGCTCGGGGGCCGTGGCCTCCCTCAGCCCGCGCCTCGAGGAGGCCGCCCTGGTGGCGGGCGTGCCCGCCTGGCGCCGCCTGACCTCCGTGGTCGGGCCCGCCGTCCTGCCCAGCCTCCTGGCGGGCTGGGCCCTCGTGTTCGTGCTCGCCATGCGCGAGCTGGATGCGGCCATCCTCGTCCCCTCCGCTAACCGCACCATCATCTTCCGGGTGTTCAACCAGATCCACTTCGGCCGCGACGACGCGGTGGCCGCCATGTGCCTCCTGGTGGTCTTCTTCCTCGTGCTGCCGGGCCTGCTGTGGTCCCTCTTCGCCCGCCGGCGGGTGGAGGTCATGCCTTGAGCGCCGCCGTCGAGCTTCGGGGAGCCTCGGTCGCCGCCGGCGGGACCAAGATCCTCGGCCCCCTCGACCTGCAGGTGGCGCGGGGTGAGCACCTGGTCGTGCTCGGCCCCTCAGGCTGCGGCAAGACGACCCTGCTGCGGCTGGTGGCGGGGCTGGCGCGGCCCGCGGCGGGGACCGTCGCCCTCGAGGGGCAGGCCGTCTCCGAGGGCAAGCGCATCACCGTGCCCGCCAACCGGCGCGGGGTCGGCATGCTCTTCCAGGACGGCGCCCTCTGGCCCCACATGAGCTGCTCCAAGACCCTCGACTTCGTCCTGCGCCACGCGGGGGTGGCCGCGGCCCAGCGGAAGAGCCGGGTCGGAGAACTCCTGGAGCTGGTGGAGCTCGGCGGCTACGAGCGGCGCAAGCCCGGCACCCTGTCCGGGGGCGAGGCCCAGCGCCTGTCCCTGGCCCGCGCCCTGGCGGGCGAGCCCCGGTTGCTCCTGCTCGACGAGCCCCTGGGACCCCTGGACGCGGAGCTGCGGGCCTCCCTGCTGGAGCGCATCGACCGCATCCAACGCGCCCGCGACCTGACCCTGATCCACGTCACCCACGATCCCGCCGAGTCGCAGGCCTACACGGACCGCACCCTGACCATGAAGGACGGCCAGATCGCCAGCGACCAGGGCCGCAGTGGCCGCGCGGGAGGCACCGCGTGACCGCCCTCCGCGTCACCCTGGGCGTGATCCTGCTGGTCCTCTGCGGCTGGGTCCTCAGCTACGTCTTCGCCCCCGCCGGCCAGGAGGCGGCTCCGACCACCTTCACCTCCTCGGCCCAGTGCAAGGACTGCCACCAGGAGGTCTGGAGCGAGTGGGAGTCCTCGGCCCACGCCAACTCCTGGATCAACCCGGACGTGCGGGCCCTGTCCAACGATTTTGCCAACACCGACTGCATCGACTGCCACGCCCCGCGCCCGATCTTCGAGACCGGCATCGGCAAGCGGGTCCTGCCGCGCTCCTCGCGGCGCGCGGAGGGGGTCGACTGCATCTCCTGCCACATGCTCCCGGACGGGCGCATCGCCGGCACCGTGGACGACCCGCAGGCCGCCTGCCGACCGCTGGCGCGGGTCGAGCTGACCCGCGAGGAGTTCTGTGCCGCCTGCCACGACCAGCACCAGACCGTGCAGCAGTGGAAGAGCTCCAGGTACGCGGAGCAGGGCATCGGCTGCCTCGACTGCCACATGCCCTACCGCTCCGCGGACCCCAAGTCCGGCCGCGACCACCGCTGCCTCGGGGGCCACGACATCGAGCTGGTGCGCTCCGCCGTCGAGCTGCGCGGCGTTCGGGAGGAGGATGGCTGGACGATCGAGCTGGAGAACGTGGGCGCCGGCCACTCCTTCCCCACCGACGAGCGCTCCCGGGCGGCAGACCTCTTCTGGAGGCCGCTGCCCGCGGAGGGGGCCACCCCCGAGCCCTGGAAGCACTTCTACCGCTTCCGCAGCCCCTACCGCTACGAGGTCGACATCGAGGACAACCTGCTGCTCGTGCACGAGACGCGCCGGATTCCCCTCGAGGACGCGGGCGCGCAGGGCGCGGTGCAGGTCGCCCTCTTCTACAAGCTCACGCCCTACTACGAGGACCCGGAGCAGCCCGACCCCGAGCGGGAGGCACGCCTCGTGCACCAGCTGGAGCTGGCGCCGTGAAGGCGCGCATCGCCGCTCTCTTGGTGACGACCCTCGCCGCCTGCGGCGAGCCCGTCCCGGAGCTGCCGACCTTCGATCACCGCGCCGCCCTGGTCGAGGGCCTGGCCGCCGCCGAGGCCGCCGTCGAGGCCTTGCCCGCCCCGGTGGGGCCCACCGAGGAGCCGGACCCGGAGCACATCCAGGGCCTGGTGCACATGCTCGCCAACTCGAGCGGCCGCACGCGGGAGCTGCCGCTGGAGGAGATCGGGACCCTCGGGGACCCGGCGGCCCCGCAGCTGGCGGTGATCGCCGCCAACGGCGAGCACGACGCGGCCGAGCGCCTGGCGGCCTGCGAGCTGCTGGCCAGGCTGGGCACGCCGCGGGCGGTGGAGCACCTCCTGCAGCTGTGCGAGAAGTCACCGGAGGGTTGGCTGCGGGCTCAGGCGGCCTGGCGCCTCGGTGAGGTGGACGCTGACTGGGTCGTGCCGCGCCTGGTGTACCGCCTGAAGTACGAGCTCGACCCGGAGGCGGCCATCTGGCTCGCCTCGACCCTCGGGCGCCACGGCAACCACTCGGGGCTCGAGGCCCTCTGGAACCTGCGCAACACCGGGGCCGACGACAACCTGCGCACCTCCGCGGGCGAGCGCCTGGCGGAGCTGGCCGCGCAGGTCGGGGCCGCCAGCCCCGAGGAGCACTGGGAGCTGTGGACCGGCACGGACCCCGAGCGCCGCCTGTGGCGCGGGTCGCCCTCGCCGCGGCTCCAGCTCGCGGTCTGGCGCGAGATCGAGCAGCTCTCGGGCGAGCACTTCCAGCTGCGGGGCGTGGACGACGCGCGCTTCATCCTCTCGCGCCTGGGCTCCTGGGTCACCGAACCCCTGGCCGAGGCCCTGCACGACGAGGACGTCTACGTGCGGGTGCACGTGGCCCAGTGCCTGGAGCGCATGGGCCCGCGGGCCAACCGGGCCGGGCCGACCCTGGTGGAGGCCCTGGCGGACCCGACCGTCGCGCCCGCCGCGGCGGCGGCCCTGGGGGCGGTGGCCTACCCCTCGGCGGAGCCGGTGCTGCGGCGCCTGGTCGCGGAACCGTCCACCGATCACGAGCTGCGGGTGGCCTGCGCCGCCTCCGTCGGGCGCATCGGGCTCTCCGCCTCCGTGCCGGCCCTCGAGGCCATCGTCACCGCGGAGGGCCCCCACGACCTGCGCCAGGCCTGCGCCACGGCCCTCGTGACCCTCGGGGTCGGCGACCGCGGCGCGGCCTTCCTGCTCCAGTCCCTGCGTCCCGGCGCCCCGGACCGCAACGGGGCCGAGGCCGCCCTGCAACGATGGTTGGAGTCCCTCGAGGGCGACGTGGCGCGCGAGGTCCTGCAGGAGTGGCGCGCCCCCGAGCCCGCCCCGGGCAGCATTCCGACCGTGGCGGAGGTCGAGCGCCGCCTGGAGTTCCGGGTCGAGCTGCTCGAGCGCCGGCGCGGTCAGCTGAACGGCTTGTAGAGCGAGACCACCACGACCGTCAGCCAGCAGAGGCCGTTCACCAGGAAGGCCAGGTCACCGCCCAGCAAGACCCGCGTCGGGCTGCCGCCGCCGCGCTGGGTGTTCACCAGGAGCATGTAGCGGCCGAGCCCGAAGACCACGAAGGGCACGGTCCAGACCAGGATGTGGTCCTCGCCGAACTTGAGGGAGGTCACGTCGGAGACCGTGTACATGGTGTAGGCCACCACCGTGCAGGCCGCCAGGAGCGTGATCATCTGGTCCAGGAAGGGACCGTTGTACTCCCGCAGGATCTTGCGGTGGGACTCGGCCCCGTCTCCGAGCAGGTCGGTCTCCGCCTTGCGCTTGCAGAGGGCCAGGAAGAGCGAGAGGAACAGGGTGCACAGGAACAGCCAGTGGGAGACCTCCACGCCCACCGCGAGCGCTCCGCCCTGCACGCGGAAGAGGAAGCCCGCGGCGATGCAGAAGGCGTCCACCAGCACCACGTGCTTGAGCCTGATGCTGTAGGCGTAGTTCATCACCACGTAGGCGCCGACGATCCACAGCAGCGGGATCGGCTCGCCCCCCACCATCAGGGCCAGGGCCACCGACCCCGCCAGGCAGACGAAGGAGGCCACCCAGGCGGCGGGGATCGACAGCTCCCCGGCGGCGATGGGCCGCCTGCACTTGGTGGGGTGCTTGCGGTCGGACTCCACGTCCATGATGTCGTTGACCAGATAGATGGTCGACGAGCCCAGGCAGAAGGCGCCGATGGCCAGCAGGGTGGCCCACAGGTCCGCCCGGGTGATCTCCTGGTGGGCCTCGCCTCCGGCGAACAGGAGAGCCGCCAGGACGAAGATGTTCTTCACCCACTGGTGGGGCCTGATGGCGCGGAGGACGGCGCTGGGATTCATGGGCAGGGATCGGCTCCGGGGCGCGGCCCACACTATCGACAGTGCAGCGCCTGGACTCAACAAGAGTGGCCCGTCCCGAGGGGGAGGGGTCACCCTGGTCGAGTCAGGTGTCAGTCCAGGCTGAGGACCTGGAGCTCTTCCAGGGGGGACTCCGGCCCCACGACGAGCAGGTCTTCTTCCCTGTCGAGGATCCCGTCCTCCTGGAGCGTGTACAGCTCGAAGCCGCGCACCGCGCCGTCCCCGAACAGCACGTTGGTGGTCGTACGGTGGTTCATGCCCCCGTCGTTGTCGTCCGCGACCAGGACGTCCTTGCCCGAGAGCCGGCGCAGGGGGTAGCTCTGGGTGTCACGGCCGGCGTAGGTCGAGTAGGTCCCGTCGACCAGCTCCAGGTCCGAGTACCACTCGTCCGCGGGTAGGTCTCCGATCGCCAGGGCGGACTGATCCACCCCCGGGCAGGTCAGCTTCTTGGCGCTCGTCTCGGTGTTCTCCCAGGTCCCGCTGGCGATCAGGATCGCGAAGAAGCGCACGCCCGTGTTCTCCTGCTTCGGGAGCCGCTTGAACTTGGCCTTGTAGGCGATCAGGCCGGTGTGGATCTCGCTCAGATTCTTCTGGCAGGCGGTGACGTTCGCGGAGTCGATCGCCTCGGGGATCTTCGGCAGCAGGAACGTCATCAGGATCCCGATGATCAGGATCACCGCCAGGAGCTCGATCAAGGTGAAGCCGGCGGCGCGCACCAGCAGCGAGCCGGCGCGGCGGAGGGGACGGGTCATGGGAGCGGGGAGGGTCGAGAGGGCGTGAACGGGGCCCGGGCATGGCGGACCCTGGCCCCCCTTCTAACCCAACGGTCCCCGGGAGTCACCTGGGGATTCGGCTCGCTGTCCCCTGCCGGGCAACCCGGGCTGGGATCCGTGCGGAATCGTAGCCGCCCCGCCCTCCAGCGGGAGGACGGGGCGGCCGAGGCGTGCGGAAGGGCTCCGGGAGCCCGCCGTTCAGCCAGCGTGGGTCGAGACGGAGCTCTGCAGCTCGGCGGTGCGGGAGGTCGCCTCCCAGGGGAACTCGTCGCGGCCGAAGTGTCCGTGGTAGGCCGTGGCCTGGTAGATCGGGCGCTTGAGGTCCAGGTCCGCCAGGATGTGGGCCGGACGCAGGTCGAAGACCTCGTCGACGGCCCTGTCGAGGACGTCGTCGGGGACCTTGCCGGTGCCGAAGGTGTCGATCCGCAGGGACAGGGGCTTGGCCACGCCGATGGCGTAGCTGAGCTGCACCTCACAACGGTCGGCGAGGCCCGCGGCCACCACGTTCTTGGCCACCCAGCGGGCCGCGTAGGCGGCGGAGCGGTCGACCTTGGAGGGGTCCTTCCCGGAGAAGGCACCTCCGCCGTGGCGGCCCATGCCCCCGTAGGTGTCGACGATGATCTTGCGCCCGGTCAGGCCACAGTCCCCGTGGGGGCCGCCGAGTACGAAGCGCCCGGTGGGGTTCACGTGGTAGATCGTGTCGGCGTCCAGGAACTCGGCCGGGATGACCTCCTTGATGCACTTCTCGAGGACCTCCTTGCGGATCTCCTCGAGCACGCCGTCCTCGTCCGACTTGCCGTTGACCTCGGGATCGTGCTGGGTGGAGATCACCACCGTGTGCACGCGAACGGGCTTGCCGTCCTCGTACTCGACGGTCACCTGGCTCTTCGAGTCCGGTCGCAGCCACGGGAGGCTGCCGTTCTCGCGCAGCTCGGCCAGCTTGGCCACGAGCAGGTGCGAGTAGTGGATCGGGAAGGGCATCAGGCTCGGCGTCTCGTTGCAGGCGTAGCCGAACATCAGGCCCTGGTCGCCCGCCCCCTGCTCCTCGTGCAGGCCAGCGCCGGCGGTCACGCCCTGGCTGATGTCAGGCGACTGGCGGTCGATGGAGACCATCACGGAGCAGGTGTCACCGTCGATGCCGAAGGCCCCGTCGGTGTAGCCGATGCGCTTGATGGTGCTACGCACGATGTCCTGGTAGTCGATCACGGCCTTGGTCGTGATCTCGCCCGCCACGATGGCGATCCCGGTGGTGACCATCGTCTCGCAGGCCACCCGGCTCTCCGGATCCTGGGCGAGGAGAGCGTCGAGGATCGCGTCCGAGACCTGGTCGGCCACCTTGTCGGGGTGGCCCATGGAGACGGACTCGGAGGTGAAGAACTGTCGGGCCATAGGTAGCGCGGTGTACGGGGGGTGTGGGGCGGCGAACGGTGGCTCTCTTGCGCCCCTCGAGGGGACGCTGCTGGAGCCTCAGGACTCTGTCGGACCGACCGCAAGAGGGCTGGAGGCCCCCTTTGGAGCCCTAACAGGATAGTTCCCACGCCCCGGAAGCGCTACGGGGCACCTCTCCCCATCCCCTCCTGCACCCGGTCCGGGGGCGAGTCCTCAGGCAGACTCGCCGGTCCCGGGGCCCACCGGGGCCAGCTCGGGTCTGGCCTCCCCCGACGCCGGGGGGCCGGCCGGGGGCAGGCAGCGCTCCAGCAGGGCTGTCAGGGTGCGGGCGGTGGCTCCCTTCTGGGCCCGCACGACCCCCAGCCCGGCCTTGGCCATCGTCCCCCGGCGCTGCGGGTCGCGAACCAGCTCCCCGAGCCGCGGGCCGAGCTCGGCCGGCTGGGCGAGGCGCAGGCTGCCCCCCGCCTCCTCCAGCAGGCTCGCCTCGACGGGGAAGTTGTCCACGTGCGGACCGTAGACCACCGCCAGGCCCTGGGCTGCAGGCTCGAGCATGTTCTGGCCACCGTGGGGCACCAGGCTCCCGCCCACGAAGACCAGGTCTGCCAGCCCGTAGACCCGCTCGAGCTCTCCGATGGTGTCGACGATGGCCGGCCGGGTCGGGTCGGGGGCCTCGCCGGCGCGGAGCTCGGTCAGCCGCTGGGGGGCAAAACCCTCGGCCACCAGGGCCTGCACCACCTCGGGAGCCCGCGGTGGATGGCGCGGAACGAGCACGAGGCGCGCGCCAGGGAAGTGCTCCCGCCAGGCCCGGGCCAGCTGCAGCTCCTCGTCTTCGTGTGTGCTGCCGGCGGTGACCAGGATCTCCCCCGACGCTGCACCCAAGAGGTGCCGGAGCTCCTCACCGGGCTCCACCCGTCCTTCACCCAGGCTGTCGGCCTTGACGTTGCCCGTGACCAGGATGCGCTCCTCGGCGCCGGACAGCACGGCGAAGCGTCGGCCGTACTCGGGCAGCTGCACGCAATAGAGGCTGATCCGGTTGAACTGGGGCAGGAAGTTCCGGAACAGGCGGTAGCTCTTGAAGCTGCTGGCGGTGATGCGCCCGTTGACCACGGCGACGGGGATGCCGAGCTCATTGGCGGCGCGCAGGAAGTTGGGCCAGATCTCGAGCTCGATCAGCACCACGCAGGCCGGGGCCAGGCGATTCAGGAAGCGGCGCACGATCGAGCTCGGCTCCACCGGAAAGCGCACGGTGTGCTCGGCGCCGTAGAGCTCCTGGGCGATCTTGAAGCCCGTGTCGGTGACGGTGCTGACGAAGACCTCCAGGTCTGGCCGCTCACGTTCGAGCCCTTGCACCAGGGCCTGGGCAGCCTTGACCTCCCCCACGGAGACACCGTGGATCAGGATCCTCCGTCGCTCCCCCTCCGCCGGGGGCCGCGGCCAATCGAAGCCCAGGCGCCCGCGAACCATCTTCCGGAACTCCCGGTCGAAGACCGAGCGCGTGACCCACCAGATGCTGCCGAGGGCGATCGCGATCCACCACAGCCCCCCGTAGAAGGCGTGCAGCCCGGCCCGCAGGACGCCGGCATTCGGGTCCTTGAGGATCGGGGGCGGCGGGAGAGGCTCGGGCGACATGGGCTTCGCGCGGGGAGGCAGCTCAGCGAGCCGGCGGAGGGGAGTGACGGGAGAACGGGCAGGAGCGCTCCTCACCCCCGCACGAGGTCCCGCCCCTCAGCTGGCCTACCCGTGGCACTTCTTGAACTTCTTGCCGCTCCCGCAGGGGCAGGGGTCGTTGCGGCCGACGCTCTGCATCTGCTTGGTCATGGCGGCGACCTCCGCCTGCTTGTGGGTCATCTCCTGCTGGGCGGCGCGCTGGGCGGCGGTCTGGTCGGCCTGGAGCTTGCGCACCGCGGCCTGGCGCTTCTTGATCTCCTCGGGGGAGGGCGGCTCGGGGATGGGCAGCTCTCCGGTGCGCGCGAACTCGGCCTGGAAGCGCTCGGCCATGCGCTTGGACGTGGGCGTGACCCGCGCCGGGGGGGCCTGGGGCTGGCCGCTCTGGGCCTCCTGGGCCTGGAGGTGCCTCTGTGCGGCGGCCTGAGCCGCGGCGGCGGCGCCGGGGGAGCTCCGGGCCTCGGGCGCCTGGGCCTGCCCCTCGTCCTCGCCCTTGGCGCGGATCCGAAGCACCAAGCTGGAGACCTCCTCCTCGATGGCCTCGTAGAGCTTGCCGAAGAGCTGGAAGCCCTCCTTCTTGTACTCCATCTTCGGGTCCACCTGGCCGTAGCCACGCAGGCCGATGCCGGCCTTGAGGGCGTCCATGGCCTTGAGGTGGTCCTTCCAGCGGGTGTCGATGGCGTTGAGCAGCACGTACTGCTCGATCCGGCGCATCAGCTCGTCGCCCACCTGCCCCTCGCGCTGGGTGTAGAGCTCGTCGACGGCCTTCAGGGCGGGCTCGATGTCCCCGCTCCCGGGCTCGGTCACGATGGCCGCTGCATCGCGGGGCATCTCGAGCCCGAAGGAGCGCCCCATCCAGCCGTTGAAGCCGTCGGGGTCCTCCTCGTGGATCGCCGCCGCACGCTGCACCGCGCGCTCGACCATCATCAGCACCTTCTCCTTGAGCTCGACAGCCTCGAGCACGTCCTGGCGGGTGCCGTAGATCTCCTTGCGCTGGGTGTCCATCACCTCGTCGTACTCGAGGAGGCTCTTGCGGATCTCGAAGTTGCGGTCCTCGACCTTCTTCTGGGCCTTGGCGATGGCCCGTGTGACCATGCCGGACTCGATCTCCTGGCCCTCGGTCATGCCGAGCTTCTCCATCGCGCGGGTGACCCAGTCGCGGTAGAAGATCCGCATCAGGTCGTCCTCGAGGGACAGGAAGAAGCGCGAGACCCCGGCGTTGCCCTGGCGGCCGGAGCGACCGCGCAGCTGGTTGTCGATACGACGGGACTCGTGGCGCTCCGTGCCCAGCACGTAGAGGCCGCCCAGGCCTAGCACCTCCTGCTCGTCAGCCTCGCAGAGGGTGCGCACCTCCTCGCGGATCCCGTTGATCTCCTCGAAGTGCTCCTCCTCGCCCTCCTGGAGGCTCCTCTCCTCGAGGGCCTTCTGCAGGCGATACTCGAAGTTGCCGCCCAGCTTGATGTCCGTGCCCCGGCCGGCCATGTTCGTGGCCACGGTCACGGCGCCACGGTCCCCCGCCAGGGAGACGATGTTCGCCTCGCGCTCCCAGTGACCGACCTTGGCGTTGAGCACGCTGTGGGTGATCTTGCGCTCCCGCAGCAGGTCCGAGAGGTGCTCGGACTTCTCGACCGAGGTGGTGCCGACCAGGACGGGCTGGCCCATCTCGTGCAGGCGCTGGATCTCGTCCGTGATCGCGTTCCACTTCTCGCGGGTGGTGCGGTAGACGAGGTCGTTGGCGTCGTCCCGGGCGATAGGGAGGTTGGTGGGGATCGAGACGACGTCCAGGGAGTAGATCTTGTGGAACTCGCCCGCCTCGGTGATCGCCGTGCCGGTCATGCCCGAGAGCTTCTCGAACATGCGGAAGTAGTTCTGGTAGGTGATCGTGGCCAGG
This sequence comes from uncultured Planctomycetaceae bacterium, assembly GCA_964591315.1. Classification (GTDB taxonomy): domain Bacteria; phylum Planctomycetota; class UBA1135; order UBA1135; genus JABACD01. Next base: position 112,366 of record CAZQAT010000003.1, on the reverse strand, counting down.
GTCTGGTTCTCCTGGCGCGGCGTCAGGCCCTCCTTGACCTCGACCGCCTGGTGCAGGCCGTCGGACCAGCGCCGACCCGCCATCTTGCGGCCGGTGAACTCGTCGACGATGACGACCTCGGGGCCGTCATCTCCGTCCTCGACGACGTACTCCTTGTCGAGGGTGTAGATCGAGTGCGCCCGCAAGGCGTTCTCGATGAAGTGCGGCCAGTCCTCGTTGCCGGGGGTGTAGAAGGAGTCGACCCCGACCATCTTCTCGGCAACCTCGATGCCCGCCTCCAGCAGGTGGGCCGACTTCTCCTTCTCCTTGACCTCGTAGTGCTCCTCGGCGGTCAGTGATCGGGCGACCTTGTCCGCCAGCTTGTACTTGTCGCTGCCCTCCTCGGCGGGACCGGAGATGATCAGAGGCGTGCGCGCCTCGTCGATCAGGATCGAGTCCACCTCGTCGACGATGGCGAAATAGAGCTGCTTCTGGACCTGCTCCTCGACGCGCGTCTTCATGTTGTCGCGCAGGTAGTCGAAGCCGAACTCGTTGTTCGTGCCGTAGACGATGTCGCAGGTGTAGACCGGCTGACGCTCCCAGGGGCTCATGGAGGACTGGATGGCCCCCACGGTCATCCCCAGGTACTCGAAGATGGGCGCCATCCAGGCCGCGTCCCGGCGGGCCAGGTAGTCGTTCACCGTGACCAGATAGCAGGCCTGTCCCGTGAGCGCGTTGAGGTACAGGGGCAGGGTGGCGACGAGGGTCTTGCCCTCGCCGGTGCTCATCTCGGCGATGGCGCCCTTGTGGAGCACGATCCCCCCCACCAGCTGCACGTCGTAGTGCCGCAGGCCCAGGGTGCGCACCGAGGCCTCGCGCACCAGGGCGAAGGCCTCGGGCAGGACCTCGTCGAGGTCCTTCTCGCCGGACTGGACGGCCTTGCGCAGCTCGTCGGTCTTGGCCAGGCACTCCTCGTGGGAGAGGCCCTGCGCCCAGCTCTCGAGAGCCGTGATGGCCTCGACCTGGGGCGAGAGGGTCTTGACGGCCCGTTCGTTGCGGGAGCCGAAGACCCCCTTGAGCATCTTGCCGGTCTTCTCGCCGAAGTTGCCCAGCTTGTCGGAAAGTGAGTCCCAGTCCATCGTCGCGTCGTCGGGTTCGGGGGCGGGGGTCCGGGGGGGGCCTCCCGCCGCGATCGGAGCGCAGCATTCTCGTCCGTGGGGACCCGCCCGGGAAGGCACTGGCGGTGATTCTTAAGCGCGGAGACCAGAGAAGCCCGCGGATCGGGGCCCGCGACCCGTCCAGGACTAGGTTGGAGTCCCCAGGAGCTGCTCGATCATGGCGAACAGGAGCTGCCGCGGGTACGGCTTCCGCAGGAGCCCGCTGACGCGCTGCATGCGCCCCAGATCGATCGAGGAGGCGGTCACCAGGAGCACGGGCAGGTCCCGCAGCCGGTCGCTGGCTCGCATCTGCCGCAGCACCTCCTCCCCGTCCAGCCCGGGCATGGCGTAGTCCAGCAGGACCAGGTCCGGCAGGGGGTCGGCCTCCAGCCTCTTAAGGACCTGTTGGCCGTCGTAGGCGCACTCCACCTGGTAGCCGCGAGCCTCCAGCAGGGCGGCGAGTCCCTGGGCCACGCCGCGCTCGTCGTCGACCACCAGGAGCCGCCCACGCTCGGTGGAGTCGGTCTCGACCTGGGCCAGGCCCACGGCCAGCTGCCGCAGGTCCTCGTTGGTGGGCAGGCCCAGGCGGGCCCACTCGGCCTCGATGCTCTGCTTCAGCGCCTGGTTGTGCTTGCGCAGCTCGAGCCAGGCCGCGTAGTCGGGGGTGCCCTCGGGCACGTCCAGGTCGTCGTGGGTGTCGACCGAGAAGAAGTACTCGTGGTCCACCAGGTACTCCTGGAGGACGAACTTCATGAAGGGGTAGGCGTCGTTCCCCAGGCGCAGGGTGTAGCGCTGGCACTGCGGCCCTTGGTCCTGCTGCTCCGCGGAGGTGAACAGGGGGAAGAGCTCCTCGATGCCGTTGATGCCCTCGAGCTGCTTGGGATCGAACCAGGGATTGGCCCGCTCCGGGTCCGGCCAGGCGCTCCGCATGTACACGTCGACCGCGCGACGGACGTGGGCGGGTGTCAGCTGGTCGAGGCGCACGTCGGGAGGAGTCCAGGTCTTGGGGGTGCGCGGTCAGGCCAGGGCGGGCTCTCGTCGCAGGCAGCCGATCACTCCCTCCAGGTTCGCGTGGCCCTCGGCCTCGAGCAGGGCCCCGACCTCCTGGGGCAGGCGTCCGAGCAAGCCCGGGTCACCGAAGGAGGCGGTGCCCACCTGCACGGCGCGACAGCCGACCGCCAGGAACTCAAGGACGTCATCGGCACTGCGGATTCCGCCGCAACCGATGACGGGGATCGACACCGCCAGCACGCACTCGTAGGCGCAGCGCAGGGCGACGGGCTTGATACCGACCCCGGAGTACCCCCCCATCACCGTGGTCAGCCCTGGTCGGCCGCTGCGCCAGTCCACCTGCATGCCGAGCAGGGTGTTGACCGCGGTGACGCCGTCGGCGCCCCCCGCCTCCACGGCGCGAGCCATGTCCCCGATACGCGTCACGTTGGGGGACAGCTTGGCCCACAGGGGCTTGGAGGTCTCCGCCCGGGCCGCGCGCAGGATGGCCTCGGCCACGGGCGGGTCGGTGGAGAAGGGCAGCTTGCCGCCGTCCACGTTCGGGCAGGAGAGGTTCAGCTCGAAGGCGCCGATCTCCTCGCAGCCGTCCAGGCGCGCCACCATCTCGGCGAAGCCCTCGGGTGTCTCGGCACCCACGTTGGTCACGATCAGGGTCTCGACCCCCCGCAGGGTCGGGATCACACTCTCGACGTAGGCCTCCACGCCACGGTTCTCGAGGCCGATCGAGTTCAAGAAGCCCGCCTCGGTCTCACGGATGCGCGGCGCCGGGTTGCCTGGCCGCGGCCTGGGAGTGACTGTCTTGCTGACGAGACCCCCGAGTCGATGTGGCGGGGCGAAGTTCTCCATCTCGAGCCCATGGCCGAAGGTCCCCGAGGCCGACAGGATCGGGTTGCGGAGGCGCAGGTCGCCGAGAGAGCTCGAGAGGTCCAAGGTCCTCTCAACCTAGATCACCGCTCTCCCCTGGGCAACGGATCGGGGGACTGGAATTCCGGACCCCGGGCAGGCCTCAGCGGGCTCAGACCGAGGCCGAGCTGGAGTGCTGCTCGCCCTCGGTCGAGGGAGCAGCGTCACCCTCCGCGGCGGGCTCTCCGTCGGGCTCCTGCTCGGCATCGGCCTCCTGACCCCTGAAGAGGGAGCCGATCAAGAGGATCGCGGCCCCCACGGTGATGCAGGAGTCCGCCACGTTGAAGGTCGGGAAGTGCCAGTCCCAGCGGGCGAAGTAGACGTCGATGAAGTCCCGCACCTTGCCGTAGGGGTGGCCATCCAGCGCCTCCCGAAACAGGTTGTCGTAGAGGTTCCCGAGGGCACCGGCCAGGACCAGCAGGAGCGCCGTGGTGAACCAGGGAGTGTCGGTCCTGGTCCGCACGATGAGGTACAGGAGCCCCAGCACCGCCACCACCCGCAGGCCGATCAGGAGGTGGGGCGAGTCGGCGAAGCCTCCGAAGGCCGCGCCGGGGTTCTCCGAGAGCATGAAGGTGAACCAGTCCACGTCCTGCCCGAGCACGTGCTGGCGCCGGTGCCCACAGAGGTCGCGCACGAGCTCGGCCCCGTCACCCGACAGCCAGGCGAAGACCGCCGACTTGCTCCACAGGTCGAGGGCCACGAGCGCCGCCACGAAGGCGAAGCGTCGCAGCAGGACCAGGGCGGAGGGTCGGCCGGGGGCTGGGCTGGTCATGGGCAGGCTCTTGGGGCGACGCGCCGGGGCCGGGTGCTCAGATGGCCTCGGACTCGGCCGACCGCTGGCACTCGATGCAGCGACGAGCGTGGGGCATGGCCCGCAGGCGGTCCTTCATCAGCCACTGATCGCAGTCCTGGCAGCGGCCGTAGGTGCCCGCGGAGATACGACCGAGGGCGTCGTTGGCGTCTCCCAGGGTCGCCTCGTCCCGCTGCAAGAGCTCCAGGCTGAACTCGGCCGCGTACCCCTCGCCCTCGTCCCCCTGCTGCTCGGGGCGCTGGCCGTCGCCGAGGGCTTCTGCCTGAAGGTGGTCGATGTCCCCCGTCAGGGCGGCGATCATCAGCCGCAGCTGAGCGGCGAAGTACTCGAGATCCTTGGCGGAGAGCTTCTTCCCAGGCATGGAGCGAGTCAGAGGGGGCAGGAGGGCAGAGACAGGAGCAGGGGCGCGGGAGTATAGGGCCGCCCTTCGGGGCCCTCAAGTCGATCCGGGGCTTGTCCAGCGCCCCTCCAGGCCCTCCAATCGGCTGTGTGAGCGGCACCGACCCCGAGCCGAGCGTGCACCGGAGCTACCTGCCGGGGCTCGAGGACTTCCTGCAAGCACTGCGGGTCGAGGCCGGCCTGGCTCGCAATACCCTGGCCGCCTACGGCGCGAGCCTGCGACGCTTCCTGGCCTGGGCCACCCGCAGCGGGCGAGAGAGCTGGGCAGAGCTCGACGCGGACGCGGTGGTCGACTACCTCTCGCACCGCCGGGCCGAGGGCCTGTCCGAGGCCACCGTCGCCCAGGACCTGGTGGCCATCCGGCTGCTGATGGGGCACCTGGTGCTCGAGCGCTTCGCCGAGCGCAACCCGACCGAGCTCCTGCCATCGCCCGTCCTGGCCAAGTCCCTACCTCACGCCCTCTCCGTCGATGAGGTCGGGCGCTTGCTGGCGGCCCCCGACGGAGAGGGCTGGCAGGACCAGCGGGACCGGGCCCTGCTCGAGGTGCTCTACGCCTGCGGCGCCCGGGTGGCGGAGGCCATCGGCCTGCGCACCGACGCGCTGGAGCCCTCGCTGCGGGTGCTGCGCCTCTACGGCAAGGGCTCGAAGATGCGCCTGGTACCGCTCGGTGCCCGGGCGCGTGAGGCGCTCGAGGCCTGGCTGCGGGGCGGGCGCCTCGAGCTCCCCGGGAACCGAACGCGCCCCGAGGTCTTCCTGACGAGGAGCGGCCGACCCCTCGATCGCACCAACGCCTGGCGGCGGGTCAAGGCCGCGGCCCTGCGGGCCGGGCTGGGGGGCAAGGTCACGCCCCACACCCTGCGGCACAGCTTCGCCACCCACCTCCTGGCCGGCGGAGCGGACCTGCGGGCGGTGCAGGAGATGCTCGGCCACGCCTCGATCAGGACCACCGAGGTCTACACCCACCTCGACGGAGACGAGCTGCGGGGGATCCACCGGCTGTACCACCCGCGGGGTTGAGCAGCGCGGCGCCAGGCCGCCGTGCTCACCGCCGAGGGGCCGCCGCTCAATCCCCCAGGAGCCGCTCGCGGATCACGGTCGCCAGCTTCGCCCCGATGCCCTGGACGGCGGCGAGCTCCTCGACGCTGGCGGCCTTGACGCCGGCGACACTGCCGAACTTGCGCAGGAGCGCCTTGCGCTTGGCGTCGCCCACGCCCGGGATCGCGTCGAGCTGGGACTTGATCTTGCCCCGCTCCTTGCGGTGGTAGGTGATCGCGAAGCGGTGGGCCTCGTCGCGGATGCGCTCGAAGAGGTGGCGCAGTGGGGAGTTCCGCTCGAGCTCGAGGGGCGAGTCGACGCCGGGTAGGACCAGGCGCTCCTCGCTGCGGCCCTTGCGCTTGCCCTTGACGGTGCGCTCGGCCCGCGCCTTGGCCAGGCCCACGAAGGCCACCTCCCAGGCGCCGGCCTCGTCACGGGCCTCGAGGGCGCTGGCGAGCTGGGCCTGGCCGCCGTCGATCACCACCAGGTCCGGCAGGTCGTCCTCGTCCACGCCCCGGCGCAGGCTGCGACGCACCACCTCGCGCATGGAGGCGAAGTCGTCCTGGCCTTCGACGTCGCGCACCTTGAACCGCCTGTAGCCGCTGCGGTCCGCCAGCCCGCGCCGGAAGCGCACCCGGCTGGCGACCACGTGGCCGCCCTGGAAGTTCGACACGTCGAAGCAGTCGATGACCTCCGGAGCGTGGGGGAGGTCGAGCAGGTCCTGGATCCTGCCGACCAGGGCCGCGCCGGTCTCCTCCTCGTGCAGCAGCCGCTCGAGGGTGGTGCGGGCGTTCTCCCCCGCGATGCCGAGCATCTTGCCGCGCTCGCCGCCGGCAGGGGTCAGGAGCCGGACCCCCTGCCCGAGGGTGTCCGCCAGGAGCTCCGCGTCGGCGGCCGGGCAGGGCAGCAGGAGCTCCGCCGGAACCTCGCGCCGTCCGCCGGCGTAGAGGGCGGTCAGCACGCTGTGCATCAGCTCCTCGTCAGGAAGCTCCGAGCGGAAGCGGTGGGAGCGACTCTCCGACAGCCGCCCCTCGCGGAACGCCAGGCGGTGAACGACCGCCTCGTCCCCCTGGCGCGCGAGCCCGAGCACGTCCCGCTCGACCCGGTCCCGGGGGCGCACCCCCTGGCCCTCGACGGTGCGGCGCAGGGCCTTGAGGCGGTCCCGCCAGCCGGCGGCGCGCTCGTACTCCAGGCGCTCGGAGGCCTCGTCCATGCGCCTCTCCAGATCCTGCTCCAGCTCCAGGGTGTCGCCCGAGAGGATGCGTACGGCGCGCTCCACGAGCCCGGAATAGGCCTCCTCGTCGATCTCCTCCACGCAGGGGGCCGAGCACAGTCCCATCTGGAACTTCAGGCAGGGGCGGCTGCGGTTGTTGAGGACCGAGTCGGGGCAGTCGCGCAGGGGCACCACCCGGTGCAGGTCGGCCAGGGTGCGGCGCACGGCGCCGGAGGAGGCGAAGGGCCCGAAGAAGCGCGAGCGGCCCGTCCCCTTGCCGGCCTTGGGGTTGTGGGCCCGGACGAACTTCAGGCGCGGGAAGCGCTCGGCCAGGTCGAGGCGCAGCATCAGGAAGGACTTGTCGTCCTTGAGCCGCACGTTGTGCGGTGGTCGGTGCTGCTTGATCAGCGCATCCTCGAGCAGGATCGCCTCGCCCTCGGTGCGTGTGACGATGGTCTCCACGCTGCGCGCGTCGCGCTCGATGAAGGGGATCTGCAGGCGGCCGTCGCCACCCGGCCGGCGGTAGTTCGAGAGCCGCGCGCGTAGGTCGCGGGCCTTGCCGACGTACAGCACCCCGCCCGCTCCGTCGCGGAAGAGGTAGACCCCAGGGCGCCGTACGACGCCCTCCAGCGACCAGGCAGGCTCGCTCAACGCTCGAGCTCGAGCTTCTCCAGCTCCCGCAGGCGGTCCCGGGCCTTGGCCGCCTCCTCGAAGGCCAGCTCCCCCGCGGCGCGCAGCATGTCAGCCCGCAGCTTCTCGATCTCCGCCCGGAGCTGGGGCAGCTTCCACTCCCGGGCGGGGTCCTCGGAGACCCTCGAGGCCCCGTCCACGCCCAGCTCCGGCGTGTCCGCGTAGTCCATCTCGTACATGGCCTCGATGCCCTCGCGGACGGGCTTGATGATCGTCTGGGGCACGATCCCCTGCTCGGAGTTGAAGGCCTGCTGCAGCTCGCGGCGCCGGTGGACCTCGTCGATGCAGACCTGCATCGAGCCCGTGACGGAGTCCGCGTACATCAGGACCCGCCCGTCGGCGTTGCGCGCCGCCCGACCGCAGGTCTGGATGAGGGAGGTGGTCGAGCGCAGGAAGCCCTCCTTGTCCGCGTCCAGGATGGCGACCAGGGCCACCTCGGGCAGGTCCAGGCCCTCGCGCAGGAGGTTGATGCCCACCAGCACGTCGAACTCCCCCAGGCGCAGGTCGCGCAGGATGGCCGAGCGCTCGAGGGCGTCGATCTCGGAGTGCAGGTAGCGAACGCGCACGCCCAGCTCCTCGTAGTAGGTCGTCAGCTCCTCCGCCGAGCGCTTGGTGAGGGTCGTCACCAGCACGCGCCAGCCGGCCTTCACCACCCGACGGATCTGCGCCAGCAGGTCGTCCACCTGGGTGCGCGCCGGGCGCACCTCGACCTCTGGGTCGAGCAGCCCGGTGGGCCGGACGATCTGCTCGACGGTCCGCTCCTGGGCGTGCCGCCGCTCGTAGTCGGCGGGGGTGGCGGAGACGTAGATCACCTGGTTGATGGTCTGCTCCCACTCCTCGAAGCGCAGGGGCCGGTTGTCCAGGGCGCTCGGCAGCCGGAAGCCGTGCTCCACCAGGTTCTCCTTGCGGGAGCGGTCACCCTTGAACATGGCGCCCACCTGGGACACGGAGACGTGGCTCTCGTCGATGAAGAGCAGCCAGTCCTCGGGAAAGTAGTCCAGCAGGGTGGCCGGGGGCTCGCCGCTCCGGCGGCCGTCCATGTACACCGAGTAGTTCTCGATGCCGTTGCAGATCCCTGTCTCGCGCAGCATCTCGAGGTCGAAGCGCGTGCGCTGCTCGAGCCGCTGGGCCTCCAGCAGCTTGTCCTGCTTGCGGAGCTCGAGCAGGCGCTGCTCGAGCTCCTCCTCGATCTTCTCGACGGCCTGCTCGATGCGCTCCTGGGGCGTCACGTAGTGGTTCTGCGGGTAGAGGGTGATCGAGGGCACCTCCCCCAGCACGGTCCCCAGGAGCGGGTTGGCGATCAGGAGCTGCTCGATCTCGTCCCCGAACATCTCGACCCGTACCACCGTGTCCTCCTCGTAGGCCGGAAAGATCTCGATCACATCTCCGCGGGCCCGGAAGGTGCCGCGCTTGAAGTCGAGGTTGTTGCGGCCGTACTGCATCTGGGTCAGCCGCCGCAGGAGGACGTCGCGCGGGATCTCCTGGCCGACGCGCAGCTCGAAGGCCATCTCGCGGTAGTTGCTGGGAGAGCCCAGGCCGTAGATGCAGGAGACCGAGGCCACGATCAGCACGTCGCGGCGCTCGAGCAGGGAGCGGGTGGCGCTGTTGCGCAGGCGCTCGATGTTCTCGTTGCGGCTGGCGTCCTTCTCGATGTAGGTGTCGCTCGAGGCCACGTAGGCCTCGGGCTGGTAGTAGTCGTAGTAGCTGACGAAGTACTCGACCGCGTTGTCGGGGAAGAGCTCCTTGAACTCCGAGTAGAGCTGGGCCGCCAGGGTCTTGTTCGGCGAGAGCACCAGGGTCGGCCGGTCGAGGGCATCGATCACGGCGGCCATGGTGAAGGTCTTCCCGGAGCCCGTGATGCCCAGCAAGCACTGGTGCTCGGCACCCTCCCGGGCACCCTCCACCAGGCCGCTGATGGCCTGCGGTTGGTCCCCCGCCGGGTCGAAGGGACAGACCAGCCGGAAGTGCCGCTCGCCCCCCTCGGGGGAACCCTGACGCTCTTCGGATTCCGCGCTCACGCAGGGGATCGTAACCTGTAGCCGAGCAGCCCCCCGGGGGTATTCCGGTCCCCCGGCTCCGCTTGCGCGCCCCCGCGGCAGGCCTTATCTTCTCCAGCTTCACGTGCCCGCGCGCGCCGCCCCCGCGGGGGCACGACGCCGACCGTCTCCCCTCGCTCTCCGAAGCATGATCATCCAATGCCCCGCCTGCGGCGCCCGCGCCAAGCTCCCCGAAAGCAAGGAGGGGGCCAAGGTCCGCTGCGCCGAGTGCGAGCGCGTCTACGTCGCCCGTAGCGGCTCCGGTGGTCGCGGGGGCCGCTCCTCGAGCCAGTCGAGCTCGGCCCTGCCGATCGGCATCGGGGCCGGTGTCGTGGCACTGATCATGATCCTGCTGATGATCAAGGGCGGCGACGAGCCCGCCGCGGCGACCGCGCTGCCTGAGGTCGAGACCACCAGGCGCACGGAGCCGGTGGACCAGACCGGCTGGAAGTCGGAGCTGGTCGTCCACGCCCGCAAGCTGCACGACTTTGCCTTCGAGCGGGACGAGTTCCAGCTCCAGGCGAATCTCTCCTTCCCCCACATCTGGGCCCGCAAGCAGGTGGCCGAGGGTGAGGAGGTGCCCGAGACCGTCGACGCGACCGGCTACGCGGCCCTCACGAACGCCGACATCGACGCCCTGCGGGGCGAGGTGCTCGACTTCCTGCGCTCCAAGGAGCCCCTCAACCTCGTGGCGAACTGGGAGCCCTTCGACGGGAGCGTCGTCGCCCAGTCCGACACCGACGCCGTCGTACGCCTGGCGGTGCAACCCCGCACCGAGGAGTTCGGCGACGGGACCCGCAACATCGAGTGGCGACTGGTGAAAGACGGCTCGCGCTGGAAGGCCTGGTACTTCGAGCGCTGGATCTCCCCCGAGGAGGCCAAGCAGGAGCGCATCCGGCGCAAGCGGAGCTACGAGCAGAAGACCCTCAGCGACGGTTCGATCGTCATCGAGGGTGAGCCCAAGCCGATCCCCTACATGGACGAGACCTCCCTCGAGCAGAGGGAGCGCATCGACGCGCTGATCACGAAGCTGATCGACCTCGAGCTGCCCGCCAAGGAGCTCTCCAGGGTCAAGGCGGAGCTCGAGCTCGAGGGCAAGCACGCGATCCCCGGTCTCCTGACGAAGTTCTACCACCAGAGCCAGGCGGGCTTCCCCGACATGGACTCCGCCATCCAGGCCCAGCTCGTGCACTCCATGCTCTCGGACATCACCGGCTACGTGACGAGCTTCAAGGCCCACGACGCCCTGGGGGCCACCAAGGAGCGGCGCGACAGCGGCGTCCGCCAGTGGTACGGCTGGTACAACAAGCAGTTCAAGAAGTTCGAGGCGCGCGAGGAGGAGACCGACCTCCTCGACGAGACGATCGAGTTCAAGAGCGAGCGCGAGCGGCGCGAGTACGAGAAGTACAAGAGGCTGATCGAGCAGGAAGAGGCGAACAAGAACCCCAACAAGAAGCCCTGAACCCGGGCGGCTCCTCACCCTCGAGCTCCGGCTCCCCCCCTTTCACACTGATTCCCCAAGCACCCCATCCGTCCATGACCTCCCGCATCGGCGTTTGCACCTCCTGCGGTGCGAACTACAAGCTCCCTGCCTCCTTCGCGGCCGACCAGGCCCGCTGCAAGAACTGCGGCGGCGTGGTCCAGATCGGCAAGCCCGGCGAGCAGGCCCCCAAGGCCGGCGCCCCGCCGGTCCCGGCCGAGAAGCCGGCCCCCGCAACCGCCGCCGCCTCCAAGCCCAAGAAGAAGCGCGAAGGCCCGTCGATGAAGGAGAGGCTGATGGCCCAGCGCCAGGCCGAGGCGGAGGCCGCGAGCAAGAAGGCGGCCGCCCCCAAGGCCGCCTCGGTGAAGGCCCCAGCCAAGCCCGCCGCGGGCTCCAAGACCGCCGGCAAGTCAGGCACGACCGGCTCCCGCCGCTCGCGCCCCGCCGGTAGCCGCAGCCGCGCCTCCAGGAAGGGCGGGGATGACGAGGAGGAGGATGGCGGCCGCCGCGCAGGCGGAAGGCGCCGCTCCGCGCCCGCGAAGAAGAAGGCGCCCGTGGCCGGCTTCATCGCCGCCGTTGTGATCCTGGCCGCGGTCTGCGCCAGCGCCTGGTGGTACCTAGGACAGGAGGAGACCGCCGACGAGAGCGTCGACCAGGCCATCGTCGAAGAGGTGGCCGACGCGAGTGCGGAGAGCACGACCTCCGAGGCTGCCGCTGACGATGGCGGCGCGGTGTCGGGCGAGGATGTTGCCTCCACAGGCGCGGGAGCCACCGCCGACGAGGGCGACACGACCGAGGCTGAGGGCGCCGGGGAGGGCTCCCAGGAGCCGAGCAAGCCCGTGAAGAAGGCCGCCCCCGCCGGGGACCCGGCCTCCGTCGACCTCTCGGTCATCCCCGACTACGGTCCGATCGCAGGCTGCAGCGAGTCGCGCTTCGCCGAGCTCCAGGAGCTGGCGGCGACCATGGTCGACCCGATGGCCGGCGCCGCGGGCAACCGAGCTCGCAACAAGCTCGTCGAGGCCGGCAAGGAGTCCTTCCCGGCCATCCTGAACTCCCTCAAGGGCCTCGACCTGACGGACGACGACGAGTTTCGCTCCGCGGACGTCTGCCAGAAGGCCCTGCAGGACCTGTGCAACGGCAACAACTTCGGCTGGAAGTACCCGAGCCAGGAGCCCGAGAAGTTCCACTACTTCGACAAGAAGGTGATCCTGTCCTGGTCGAAGGCCTGGGACCAGGCGAAGGACCACGACGGCGCGTGGGCCAAGCTGGCCAAGCTGGACAAGGTCGACAAGGCCGACGAGCCTGAGGACGAGATGGACGGCGAGACCGAGGATGCTCTCGACGCCCTGGACGACCTCTAGGGGAAGCCTCCAGGGAGACTCAGGAGAGGGCGAAGCGGTCGGGCCGCTTCGCCCTCTCTCTTGAATGGAGGGGTCTCAGGCCTTGGAGGGTCTCTCCCAAGCCGAGGGTCAGGGCAAGGCCGGCGCCTGCACGCCATACCCCACCACGCCCGCGGCACCACCCCGCCGGGGATCCGCCGTCGCGACGGGGAAGCCGTCCTCGTCGATCCAGATCGCCTGCACGCTGCCGAAGCTGAGGTCGTGGATCTCGAGCGGGTGCCCGCGCTCGCGGAGCTGGTCCAGCAAGGCCGGGTCCCATCCCCCCCCGGCATCCGCCTCGAAGCGCGTCGCCTCGGGCCTCCACTGCTGGTGCAGGCGACTGGCGCGCACGGCCGGATGCAGGTCCTCCTCCAGGAGCAGGACCCGCAGGAGCACCTGGAAGACCGAGGTGATGATGCGCGGACCGCCGGGGCTGCCGATCAACATGCGCACCGCGCCGGTGTCGTCTCGCACGAGGGTCGGGGACATGGACGAGAGGGGGCGCTTGCGAGGCTCGATGGCGTTGGCCCGGTCGCCCACCAGCCCGAACTGGTTCGGGACGCCGGCCTGGATCGCGAAGTCGTCGAGCTCGTTGTTCAGGAAGAAGCCCTGGCCGCCGACCAGAATTCCCGAGCCGAACCAGCCGTTGATGGTGGTGGTCAGGGAGACCGCCGAGCCCTCGGTGTCGATCACCGACAGGTGCGTCGTCTCGGTGCTCTCGGGGGGCGGGGGCGGCGTCCAGGGGCCAATCGAGAGGTCGGCCCGCGGCCCGATGGAGGTGCGTCGCTCGAGGATCCACTCCGGGGACATCAGCTCCGCGACGGGCACGTCGTGGAAGGCCGGGTCCCCCATGTGCTCGGCACGATCGGCGAAGGAGCGCCGCAGGGCCTCGATCCACCAGTGGGCCATGCGCGCCGTCGGTCGACCATCGCCCGCGGTCCTCATGGCCGCCACCTCGGTCCCCAGGGGGAGGCCCTCGAGCAGGGCCAGGGACTGCAGGATCACGAGGCCTCCGGAGCTGGGCGGAGGCATGGTGATCAGCTCCTTGCCCTGGAAGCGCCCGACCAGAGGGCTCGGCCAGCTGACCTCGTAGGCGGCCAGGTCCTCCAGCTCGATCATCCCACCCTTCGCAGGCACCGCGCCAGGGGCGATCCCCGCCGCCGCCTCGGGCACGGGCTCGGCCCGCAGGGTGGCCACGATCGCCTCGGCCACGGGGCCGGTGTAAAAAGCCTCCGGGCCCCGCGCGGCGTAGGCCTCGAGGGTGCGAGCCAGGTCAGCCTGCACCAGGAGCTCACCCACCCGCAGGGGCTGGCCGTCGGGGTAGAAGATCTCTCGCGCCGCGCCGTTCATGCGCCCCGCCACGGACTCCCGCCGCAGCTCGCGAGCGAGCCAGGGGTCGACCTCGTAACCGTCCCGGGCCAGGCGCAGGGCTGGCGCGACGAGGTCCGCCCACAGCAGCCGGCGCGAGCCGCGCTCCTTCCACAGGCTGTGCAGGCCGAGGGGCGAGCCCGGCACCCCCACCGCGAGGGGCCCGGTAATCGAGCGGCGCGGCACGAAGCGGCCCTCCGAGTCCAGGTAGCGCTCCGCAAGGGCGCCTGCGGGGGCCACCTCCCGGAAGTCGAGGGCCACGGGCGCCTCGCCGTAGTCCGCGCAGACGGCGAAGCCGCCACCCCCCAGGTTGCCGGCCTGGGGGTAGACCACGGCCAGCGCCAGGGCCGTGGCGACTGCTGCGTCCGCCGCATTGCCCCCGGCCCCCAGGATCTCGAGGCCGGCGGCCGTCGCCAGCGGATGTTCGCTGACGACCGCTCCGGCCTGGACCCGCGGGGCGTCGAACAGCTCCTCGGGGCTGAGCTGGCAGGAGCTCGCGCAGAGCAGGCTCCCGAGGAAGAGGGCCCGGGTGGTGCGGCCGCCGCGAGCCTGAGTCACGAGCCGGGCAGCTCCTCGGACTCGTTCATCTCCTCGACCTTGACACCCCGTTCGCGCAGATAGTCGACGGAGGCATCGATAGCGTCCTCCTCGCCCTCGATCTCGACAGCCACCAGGGCCATGGTGTCGGAGATGCTCGCGGCCCGGATGTTGGGGATGACAGGGAACTTCTCCCCCAGCGTGTGGCTGATGATCGGCTCGGAGATCAGGGCCTGAGGGAAGGTGCAGAAGTACTTCTTGCGTGCCATGGCGAGGTATCGAAGCTCCGCTTCCGCGGGGCGCAGCATCGAACCACACCCGCGGTGCGCACCGCAAGCCTCACCTGCCGGAAGGCGCTGCCCCGTTCAGGAACCCTTGCGACCGGCGCGCCGCTCCAGCGCCCAGGCCAGAGCCCCCAGGGTGAGGGCCGCGAGGGCCATGGCGACACCCGGGCTCCAGGCCATCCGCATGTCCGGCGGCAGGTCTCCGGTCCCCGCCAGCTCGTACAGGGAGGCGTGACGCATCCAGTCCAGGCCGGCGGCCTCGGTAACGAGCACGACGGGCGAGAGATCCAGCAAGAGGGCGGTCACCTCCGGCGGCCAGGGGCGCGCCAGCATCCCCCCGCCTGCGGGAGCCGCGGTCAAGAGCCCGGCCAGGAGCAGCGCAGCCGAGGCTGAAGACCAGGGAGCCGCTGCGATTCCACCCAGCGCGAGGAGCGCACCGGCGAGAGCGCCGGCGGCGTAGAGCCCGAGCAGGCTCAGGGACAGTCCGAGGCTCTCGACCTGCTCGCCGAAGAGGAGCGCGAGGCCGAAGGCCCAGGCCAGCGGGAGCAGCCCGTGCCAGTGCAGCTCCAGGCCTCGGGCCGCAGCACCCAGGGCGGGAGTCCAGAGGGCCAGCCAGACCAGCGAGCCCTCCAGGGCGCTCTCGCCGAGGAGACCGAGGGCCCCGCTGAAGAAGACGGCCAGGTGCAGGAGCGCGGGCTGCAGGGGACCGCGGGCGGCTCCGGCGCGCGGCTCGAGGCGGGCGGCGCGGAACACTACAGGACAGGCACTAGCCCGGATTATTCATGAAGACGTGCACCAGACACAGCAACTCGGTTCCTGGTGGTGCTTTGCGGGTTCTGCCGACGCAGGCGACCCTGAACGGGTCGTCGAGGAAGGCAGGTTCCGAGGAGCGCCGCCAGGGGCCGAGAGGCCGTCGAAGACGGCCGCTTGCGAAGTCTGGTGTGCGTGTTCATGAATAATCCGGGCTAGAAGTTCTGGTACTTGCCGTAGCCGCCGTAGCCGCCGCCGCGCCGACGCCCTTGCCGTGAGACGCGGCGCAAGAGGTCGTTGTAGTACTTGCTGCCGCGCTTCTTTCCGCGCTTGACGCCCTGCCGGTTCTCGGGCCGGAAGCTCTTGTGGGGCAACTTGAGCGGCGGGGACTTGTGGCGGCCGATGTAGCGATAGGCCTGCAGGTCCGTGATGAATGGCTGGCGCTTCGCCTCCCGTTCGCGGCGCGAGGAGTGGCTCTTGAAGTTGTGGCTGCGGCGCTCTTGGAGGGCCTTCGCCATGGCACTGCGGCGCTGCTCCATGCTCTTCGCCACGGAGTCCTGGGAGGTTCCAAGGTCCTGGCGGGCGCGCTGGAGCCGCGCGCTGCTGGTGATCGCCGCCGCCTCGCTCCGTGCCGCCGCGGCCGCCTGGGGTCGTGCCGCCGCGGCCGCCTGGGGTCGGGCCGCCCGCGGCCTGGCCGTTGCCTCCACGGTCCTGGCCGGGGTCGGGAAGCGTCGCGGGGCCGCGGACCTGCGCTCGACGACCTCCTTGCGCTCACCGGCCAGGTGGTTGCGCAGGGTCCGGAGCTCCCGCGGGGAGAACTTGCCGTCCCCGTCCTTGTCGAAGGCCCGGAAGGCGGCGGGCAGCTCCGGCTGATCCTCCTGGGCCGCTGCACGGCGGCGCTCGATCCCTTTCTGCAGCAGGCGCTTACGATCCTCGGGGCTGACCTTCGGGGGTGCCTCGGGCCGGCCTTCCCGCGCCTGGGCAGCGCGCCTGGCGGCCTCGGGTTCCTCGCCCGCGCCACCCTGGGCCGCCGCCTGCGGAGCAGGGGCGCACAGGACCAGGATCGCGATCAGGACTCCCGGCACGGGGATCCGAAGCCAGGGCGCGCTCGTGGTGAAGGGGGGTCTCATGGCAGGTCGCAGGACGAACCCAACCCGGCTCCGGTCGTAGGTGGCCGGTAGGGAACACCACCTGATTTTCCCCCACAATCCGGGTGATGGCGACCCCGCAGCCCGGAATCCTCGACGGGAATCCGAGCGACCGGCTGTAGGCCCCCCTGAGGGCACCTGATGCTGTCCACACCGCACGGCGACGCCGCTACCAGCCGAAGTAATCCCTCGCCAGCCAGAGCCGCGGTCGCTCCGGAGCCTCCCCCACGAGCTGGAGGAAGCGCGCCTCGTCGGAGCTCGCGGCGTCCAGTTCGGACCGCAGCTCCCGGGCGAAGCGCCCCTCGAGGCCCTCCAGGTCCGCGAGGAGCTGCCCAGCGCGCTCCGGGAAGGGCTTTTTCGCCCGCTTCTCGAAGCGCGCCAGGGCGCTCTGAACCGAGCGCCACTCCTTGCTGGCCTTGCCCTCCAGAGCGGGCTTGAAGGGCCGCAGCTCCTTCTTCTCGTAGACCCGGCCCGCTGCCTCGCCCCACTCCAGGAGGATCGGGAGGGCCGGTTCCGCGCCGAGGGCAACGAGGGAGTCCACGCTGCTCTCGAGGGCCTCGACGGCCGTCGAGACGGCCTTGGCCTGGGCCTGGGCGCGATCGATCTCGGCGAACCAGCCGGGTTCGAAGACCGCGGCCTTCTCGAGCAGCGCCGCGGCGCCGGCGTAGTCTCCCGCGTGCAGTGCGCTCTTGCCGCGGGACTCCCAGCGCTGGATCCAGTCCGCGATCTCCTCCAGCCGCCGGCTCGCGATCAGCTCATCGAGGGGCGTATCCAGGTAGGTCTCGAAGCCCTCGACCAGGCCATCCCCCAGGATGACCCCCGGGTCCCCCTCCCAGATCACGGTCTGGTCCAGGTCGAGCAGGAGCATCCGGGGCAGGTTGAAGCGGTCGATGAAGAAGGTCTCGAAGCTCTCTCCGATCCCGACGCCCTCACGCAGGTCGATCGCCACGTCCCCCGGCAGGGGGTGCGTCTTCATGTAATCGACCATCCTGTCGGCGTCGTTGGGAGAGCACACCACGAGCACCTTCAGGTCGATGTGCTCGAGCTGCTCCGCCAGGGCCGTGAGGAAGCCGTCGACCGGGACGATGTCGTTCTGGCGGGTGCTGAAGAAGGCCACCAGCTGAGGAACGGATCCGTGCTCGTCCCAGGAGGTGCGGCCCCCCTGGACCCACTGCGCGACGCGCGGGAAGGGCGGCACACGGCCCTGGAAGGAGCCGGCCACGGCGCCGTCGCCGGCGGCCAGGAGCTTCTCGTAGCGGATCTCTCGCTCGATGGCCGCCGCGGCGTCTCCCACGTCGCGGGCCAGGAAGCGAACGTCCCGGAAGCGCGTGTTGCCCTTGCCCGTGATCAGGCCGAAGCTCCCGCGCAGGACCTCCCGACTGGCGAACTCGTGGGACGCGAGCAGCTCGCCGTCCAGGTACAGGTCCACCACCTTGCCGGCCACGTCCAGGCGCAGGGTGCGCCAGACGTCCCCCACCGTGTCGGAGACCGGCACCGCCCGAGGCGGCGCCGGCACGTGCCGCCAGATCTTCGGGCTGCCCGAGCCGAAGGAGCTCATCAGGTCCACGTAATCCGGGTTGGCCGTGCCCTCCTTGGCCTGGGTCCTGCCCGGCATGTAGAGCAGCCCGTGGAAGGTGGAAGGCCCCTTCTGGCCGAAGACGAAGCCCGCGAAGGCGACCTGGCCGCGGTCGGCGAGGAGCTGGGCCTCCATGGAGAAGTCTCCACTGGTGATGCGGTCGAGGGTCAGGAACTGGTAGTCGTAGACCCCCTCCTGATACTCCTCGAACTCGGCCTCGAGGAAGATGCCCGCGGGCCGGAAGGCGCCGTCGGTGCCCTGGGTGGTCCAGCCGTCGAGGTTGCGCTCGTTGTAGGCCAGCTCCCAGATCGCCAGGGACTTGCCGCTGCGGCGCACCGCGGCCTCGTACTCGCGGTAGAGGTCGGGCAGGTCCAGGTTGCGGGCCATGCGCCAGGAGACGTCCATGACCATCGAGTCCAGGCCCGCCGCCTCGTAGCGGCTGACCAGCGCCCGGGCCGCGGCGGCCAGCTCCTCGCGCACGCGGGTCAGGGTCCTCTGCTTGGGGTCCAGCTTGCCGAGCAGGCGCTCGACCTCGCGGACGCGGTCCTCGTCCAGGGGCTGCTGGCGTTCCAGGTGGTGCAGGGCCTCGAGCACGAGCTTGACCGCCCGGTCGGGGTTCTTGAGCTCCTCGTCCAGGAGGTTGGCGAAGGCCATCAGCAGCTCGATGTCGTCCGGCGTCGACACCAGGCCCTTCTCGAAGTGCTCCTTGGCGGCCAGGTACTTCTTGTTCTCGACGGCGTAGTTGCCCCAGGCGAGGTACGGTCGCTGGACCTCGATCGTGCCCGCCAGCTCGTCCCGTAGCTCGATGCAGAACTCCTTCCAGACCGGGTCGAGCTCCTCGACCGTCCGCGGCAGGCTCACCTCCGGCGCGTCCTCGGGGCGCTCGATCTTCAGGGGCGGGGCCGGGTTGCCGAGCACCACCTCCTCGAAGTTCTCCACCGCGCCGTCGCCCGTGCGGCCGCCGGAGGTGTCGATGAAGACCTGGAAGGCGTCCCGGTAGACGAAGCGACCGTCGACCGGGTCCTGGTAGTTGTAGAGGAAGTACACCACGCCCCAGGTGGGCGCGTACCAGGGCGGCCCCCACTGGTACTTGTTCTCGAGCACGATGCGGAAGGTGGGCGCGGTCTCGGGGGTCTGGTTGGCGTCATCGCCGGAGAGACCGTCGCTGGCGCTCGTCATCCAGCCCTCCTCCATGCGGTCGGCCAGGGGGATCAGCCGGTGGGTGGCCGGCATGTTCATGATCACCGTGCCGTTGGGCAGGATGCGGGTGCCCTCGAAGAAGGAGGCCAGGCCCTCGTTGAGCCAGCCCACGGCCGTCGTGGCCAGGGAGACGAACTGGTGAGCCGCCTCGTGGAAGAGGGTGCCCACCATCCCCTCGAAGCCGCCGCCGGCGGGGATGTAGGTCTCCACGAAGTTCCCCGTGAAGTGCCCGCCGGACCACTCGACCGGCGGGCCGATGCCCTTCTCCAGGTACCCCTCGCGGTTCTTGAAGATGTTGAGGCCGATGCGCGGCACGTGGCCCCCGTGCTCCTCGGTGCCGTACTGGAAGAACTCCCGGTAGAAGGCGTTCATCTGCTCCATCGCCTCCGCCGAGCGCAGCAGCACCTCGTAGCCCGCGTCGGTGTAGGTGGTGTAGTTCTCCCGTTCGAGCTTCGCCCGCGTCTCCCAGGTGGCGTGCTGCTCGTCGTGCTCGCGGATCCACTCGTCGGTCACGTCCGCGAACAGGTCCTTGGGCTTGGCGTCCCCCGCAAGGCTCGGGTCGGGGCTGGCGGCGATACGCTCGATGGAGGCCTGAGCGGTCAGGTTCTCGGGGTCGAGGGCCAGGATCTGCTTCAGGACCCGGATGGCCGAGTGGGGCCGCCCCTGCTTCTCGTAGCGCTCGGCGATGGGCTCGAGCTTGCGCGTGAAGCGCGCCTTCATGGCGAGCAGGTCGCGGGCGATGGGGTCGAGCTCGAAGAGCGCCTCGCGCTGGGCCTGGAGGTCTCTCTTGTCGGCTCCCTGAACGACCGAGAGGCGCAGCACCTGGTGCAGCGCGTAGACCCGCTCGTCCCGGAGCCCGGACAGCTCGGCCCAGCGCGCCCGCAGGCGCCAGGCGCCGAGGGACTTCTGGTCCCGCTCCAGGAGGCGCCGGAGCTGTTCTGCGGCCACGTCGAGCTGGCCGTTCTCGAGGCTGCGCTCGGCGGCTCGCAGGCCGAGCTGGTAGGCGGAGCCGTCCTGGGGCGGGGCGGCGCCGAGCCAGAGCGGCAGCAAGAAGAGCGCGAGCAGGCGGAGGCGGGACGAGGGCGGGCGCATGGGCGAGGCTTGCGGAGGGGGCGAGCGAGCGGGCTCGGTCCGGCTTTGTACCCCAGTCGACCCGCGCCGCGAACACTCCCACCCCGTCAGCTTCTCGCAAAAGGCCGCTGGAAGAGCCTGAGGGGGGGCTCGACCCCACGAGGCAGGAGAGTTGGAGGCGGCAACCGGACTCGAACCGGTGATAACGGATTTGCAATCCGTCGCCTTAGCCGCTTGGCCATGCCGCCTTCCGGGCCGAGAATCCTAACCCAGGCGGGTCGGGGGTCAAGGCGCCACTGCTACCCTGCTCGGGATCTGGGCCCCCGAGCCCCTGCGCTACACTCGGCCCCTCGCGGGGAGATGGCGGAACTGGCAGACGCATCGGACTTAAAATCCGAAGGCCGCAAGGCCGTGGGGGTTCGAGTCCCCCTCTCCCTACCACCCTTCCTACCGCGCTCGCATGTCCTCCAGCTTCTCCTCTTCCTTTCTGGTCATCGCGGGCGCCGCTGTCCTCGGGCTCCTCGGCGTGATCCTGGTCGTGGTGATCCTGGCCAGGGGCAAGGACTAGGCGACCGCGCCGGCCTGGGCTCCGCCGGTGGAGGCGGCCCGCTGGTCCCTGCTCCGGCCGGCCTGCTCCCCGAGGTCCCCGCGAACATGAGCCGCATGTCCGTCAACCCTCCGCTGCCAGGGCATCGATCGCGGCGAGCACTGCCTCGTAGGCGCCCCACCTGCGGGCAGCGATGAGCACACTCTGCAGGCCCCCCTTGCGGCGGGCGACCTCGGGCTGCTTGCCGAGCGCCCCGAGGGACCTCTTCCGGAAGTGGTCGCGCCCATGACCACCACCCTCCCCGAGCGCCCCCCGGGCGTCCTGCGTCTCGCCGCGCCCCTGGTGGTCTCCTTCTGGCTGCGCAGCGCCTTCCAGTGGGTGGACACGATCTACGCCTCCACGCTGGGAGACCTGGGGGACGCATCGATCGCGGCCATCGGCCTGACGGCGCCCTTCGAGTTCCTGATGATCGCCTGCTGGGTCGGGACCTCGAACGGCCTGACGAGTCGGCTGGCGGCCGCCATGGGGGCGCGCCAGGGTGCCAAGGTCGAGCAGCTGCTGGCCTCGACCCGGAGGGTCCTGCGGCTCCTGCGCCTGCTCTTCCTGGCCCTCGCGCTGGTCATCTGGTTCGGGGCGCCGCAGCTGCCCCTCGAGCAGCAGGTCGCCGGGCAGTTCCGCGTCTACGGCAGCGTGCTCCTGGCCGGCTCGGCCTTCACCGCATTCTGGTCGGTGATCCCCGACTCCCTCGTCAAGGCCCACAACGACACCCGCTCCACGATGTGGGCCGGGCTGGCCTCGACGGCCGCCAACTTCGTGATGAACACCGTCTTCGTGTTCGTCTTCCACTGGGGGATCCTGGGCATCGCCCTGGCGACGGTACTGGCCCGCCTGGCCGGTCTTGCCTATGCCACGCGGCAGGCGCGCCGACACGAACAGCGCCGGCTGGCCGCGGGGCTGGACACCAATCCGAGCATCTTCCGCAGGCCGCGGCGCGCGATCCTGACCCTGGCGGTGCCCGCCGGGCTGGCCTTCGCCCTCCTGGCCGTGGAGGGCATGGCGCTCAATGGCCTGATCGCTGCCCAGCAGGAGTCGGCCGCGGTGCTGGCCGCCTGGTCGATCATCGACAGGGCCGGGCGCTTCCTGACCATGCCTGTGATCGCGGTGGGAGTGGCGCTGCTGCCCCTCTGCGCGCGACTGTGGGGCGCCCGGGACTTCGGGCGTATCCGTCACGAGCTTCGGGTGGGGCTCGGGGCGGCGGCGCTCTACGCGCTCCTCTTCGCCGCGCCCCTCTGCTGGTTCCTGGCCGGCAGGGTCGGCGAGGCGCTGACCGACGCGCCCGAGGCCCAGCGGGCCGCGAGCCAGGGGTTGGCCCTGGTGGGCCTGGCGGTGCTCGCCGGCGGGCCGACCTTCCTGTTGCGCTCTGCCTTCGATGGCATGCAGCAGCCCCGCCCCGGGTTGATCGTGAGCGCCCTGCGGGCCCTGGTCCTGATCGTGCCGCTGGGCGCCCTCGGCCTGACCCTGGGGCCAGGTCTGGGGCTGGCCCCCATCGAGGGCCTGGTGCTCGGCACCGTGGCCGGGGCGGCGATCGCCACAGCCCTCTTGCTGCTCTGGATGCGGACCTTCTTGCGCGAGGAGTGCCCGCCGGGGCCACCCGCCCAGGGTCATCGCCCCTGAACGGGGTGCTGTTCGAGTCGGTCTCGGCCTGATCCACCTCCCTGGGGTGCTCATCGACCCGAGCTGAGGCATTACAATGACCTCCACGATGGCAGCGATCCCGAGCGACAACCCCTCCCACCTGGAGACGATCCAGCTGATCGGCCTGCATCGGGACGGCGATCGCGCCGCCCTGGACGAGCTCTTCAGGCGCTACGAGGTTCGTGTGCGCCGTATCGTGCGGGTTCGCATGGGCGCCTTTCTGCGGTCTCGTGCTGAGGTCGAGGACGTGGTCCAGGAGACCCTGCTGGCGGCCTTCAAGGACCTGGACGGCTACGAGCATCGCGAGGGTGCCCGGCTGATCGACTGGATGGCTCGGATCGCTGAGAACAAGCTGCGGAACCTGTGCGAGCACGAGCATGCCCAGAAGCGAGACCCCGGCCGCGAGGTCCCCATCGAGAAGCTGCGCAACAAGGACCAGCAGTCCAGCATGGGCTGGGACCCGGCCTCCCCCAGTGCGCCGCCGCCCGGACGCCTGGCCGCCAAGGAGGTGGCGGAGATCATCGATCGGTGCCTCACCGAGCTTCCGGAGCGGGAGCGGGAGGTGATCCTGCTCGTGGACTACGCGAGGGAGGAGACTGTGGGCAAGATGGACGACGTCGACTGGGAATACGTGACGCAGCGAACCGGCCGGCCCACCGTGGCGGCAGCACAGCAGCTCCACCGACGGGCCAGGGTCTCCCTGGCGGCGCGGGTGGCGCGCAGGCTGCCGGAGTGAGCGATCAAGCCGCGAGGAGCCGCGTCCCAGATCAGCGGGCGGAGGCCCGGCCACCGGCTCAGCCGTCGCCCCGTGCGCGCCATGCTTCGGCAGGAAGTTGGAACAAGGACCTGCCCGGGGCGTACATTCCGTCCCCATGACCGAACTCCCTACCGAGCCATCCGCCGAGCCATCCGCCGAGGCGCTGCCTCGGGTCCCCCTCGCCGTCCAGACCCGTGGCCTGACCCGCCGCTTCGACAAGGCCGTGGCCGTGGACAACCTGGACCTCGAGGTGCCCACAGGCTGCTTCCTCGGCTTCCTCGGGGCCAACGGGGCGGGCAAGTCCACGACGATCAAGATGCTGACCGGACTGCTGCGCCCCTCGAGCGGCGAGGCCCGCATCCTGGGCCACGACCTGCGGGGAGACGCGGTGGAGGCCAAGCGACTGATCGGGGTCGTGCCGGAGGACCTGGCCCTTCACGACCGTCTGACCGGGCGCGAGTACCTGACCTTCGTGGGACGCATGTACGGCCTGGAGCGGAGCACGATCGAGGAGCGTGGCAGCGAGCTCCTGCACTGGATGGACCTGGACCAGGAGCCGCGCAAGCTGATCGTGGACTACAGCCACGGCATGAAGAAGAAGCTGGCCCTGGCTGCGGCCCTGATCCACGACCCGCAGCTGCTCTTCCTGGACGAGCCCTTCGAGGGCATCGACGTGATCGCCTCGCGTCAGATCCGCGAGCTGCTCTCGAGTCTGCTGGAGCGCGGGGTGACGATCTTCCTCACCTCCCACGTGCTCGAGATCGTCGAGAAGCTCTGCACCCACGTCTCGATCATCCACCAGGGCAAGCTGGTGGCCAACGGCAGCCTGGAGGAGCTGCGCCGGGGGGTGGACGACGCCACGGGTCGACGCCGAACCCTGGAGGAGATCTTCCTCGAGCTGGTTGAGGTGGAGCCCGAGGCCAAGGCGAGCCTCTCCTGGCTGAGCTGAGGCGACATGGACGCAGTACGGGCGATCGTCTGGGTGCGCACGCGCCTCTTGCTGAACAGCCTCCGCCGAAAGACCTCGGGCTGGGAGACTGCCGCCACGGTGGTGACCATCGGGGCCAGCGTCCTGCTCTCCCTCGGTGTGGCCCTCGGGATCGGAGCCCTGACCCTGGCCGAGAGCCAGCGGGAGGGCCCCGAACGCTTCGGGGCCCCACTCTACAGCTGCTTCTGGGCCTGCGCGGTCTTCGGGCTGCTGATGCCGCTGGTCCTCTCCAGCGGCCCGAGTGGCGTGGACACCTCACGCATGGTGGGCTTTCCGATCTCCAGGGCCCGGCTGTTCGGCCTGAACTGGGCATCGGCCTTCCTCTCCACGGACCACCTGTTCGTGTACCCGACCGTGCTCGCGACCTTCGGCGTGCTGGCCTTCACTGCGCCGAGCATCGGGCTGGCCGAGGCGCTCTTCTTTCTCATGGTGCCTCTGGTGGTCGTGACCTGGTCGGTGGGAGCGGTCAGCCTGGTGCAGGGAATCATGCGCCAGCGGCGGGGCAAGGAGCTCCTCGGCATGCTGGGCTTCGGGGTCCTGATCACGGCCAGCCTGTTGCCGTCATTCATCGGCAGCGGCTACGAGTCGGACCCGGAGGAGAGCCATGCGGCCTTCATGAAGTACGGGGAGGCCCTCACGGTACTGGCTCACTCCACACCACCGAACATCGCGGCGCGGGGGGTCCTGGCGGCCCAGGCGGGCGCCCAGGTGGAGGTCGTACACAGCCTCGGTGCGCTGCTCCTCTGGTGGGCCCTGGGAATGTTCGTGTCCTGGCAGGTCTTCATCTGGAACCTGCGCGCGTCGACCCGCGGATCGACCAGCTCCACCGGAAGCGCGGGGCGGCTGACCCTGCCCAGCCTGCGGCGCCTGCTACCCTTCCTGCCGGATGAGGTCCTGGCGGTGGCCTCCAAGGAGCTGCGCTATCTCCTGCGAAGCTCGGTGGGCCGCTTCAACTACGCCATGGTGCCGCTGCTCTGCAGCCTGATGCTGGTGGTCTTCAGCCCGAAGACCTTCACCGCCGACCTGGGTTTCATCAGTCACGAGACGGTGATCCTCTACGGCCTGATGATGTACTCGATCCTGTTCACCAACAACTTCGTCAGCAACGCCATCGGCTGGGAAGGGCCTGGCTTCAAGATCTATCTGCTCGCGCC
Source organism: uncultured Planctomycetaceae bacterium (assembly GCA_964591315.1). Taxonomy (GTDB): domain Bacteria; phylum Planctomycetota; class UBA1135; order UBA1135; genus JABACD01. The sequence goes on along the minus strand of CAZQAT010000003.1, from coordinate 87,198 downwards.
GGTCCCCTTCCGGCAGGTCCTGTTCGGGAAGAACCTGGGGGTCTGGATCTACGCCGCCTCCCTCTATCTGCTCGTGCTCGCCACCTGGTGCGCCTTTCGCGGCCTGCCGGACCCCGGGGCGCTGGGGGGGTCGGTCTTCTTGTTCGGGGGCGCCATGCTCCTGTTCACCGCCGCGGGCAACTTCGCCTCCCTGGCCTTTCCTGTGCTGCGGGACATCTCGGCCATGAAGAGCCAGCCCGCTCATCCGGCAATCCTGGTCTCGGTGCTCACGGCCTTGTGCCTGGTCGCGGTGCTCTTCGCCTTCCTCGGGCTACCCTGGTTGCTCGGTCTGTCCATCGGACCGGTGGCTCCCTTGGTGGCCTTCTTCGTCCTGGGGATGATCGGTTATCGCCTCTCCCTGGGTCCCGCGGCGGAGGTCTTCGCCCGCAACCAGCAGAAGATCCTGGAGAAGCTCGAAGCGGGCAGCTGAAGGCCGTGGGGCCGGGCCTCGACTTGCCGGCTGGAGCGCCCTATCCTCCCCAGCCCATGGCCCCCGCGACCCTCTCCATAGACCGCGTGCGCGACCTGGGCGTGGTCGGGGCCGGGGGCGCCGGCTTCCCCACCTACGAGAAGCTCAAGGCCAGCGCCGAGGTCCTGATCCTCAACGCGGCCGAGTGCGAGCCCCTGCTGCACAAGGACAAGGAGCTCCTGAGCCACCACGGGGACGAGGTGCTCGACGGCATGGTCGCCCTGCGCGAGCTGGTGGGTGCCAGGGAGACGATCGTCGCCATCAAGGAGAAGTACGTCGACCTGATCGAGGTCCTCGAGCGCAAGGGGGCCTCGCGGGACATCCGCGTGCACCGGCTGCCGGACTCCTACCCCGCCGGGGACGAGTTCGTCACGGTCTACGAGGCCACCGGTCGGGTGATCCCCCCCGGCGGCCTGCCCAGGGACGTGGGCTGCCTCGTGCAGAACGTGGAGACCGTGCTCAACCTCCAACGGGACGAACCGGTGGTCGACAAGTACCTGTGCGTGGTGGGCGACGTGCCCGAGCCGGTCACCGTCAAGGCCCCCATCGGGGTCTCCTACCGCGACCTCCTGGCTCATGTGGGAGTCGAGGAGGGGCGCGTCCAGCATGTGCAGATCGGTGGCGTGATGATGGGCAAGGTCATGCAGAGCCTGGACGAGGTGGTGACCCGTACCACCGGGGCGCTCTTGCTCTTCCCCCACGATCACGTCGTGGCCCGTCGGTACACGACGACCCCCCGCCAGCGGGACGTGATCGGGATGTCGGCCTGTGACCAGTGCTCCTTCTGCACCGAGATGTGTCCGCGCTACCTGCTCGGCCACCCCGTGGAGCCGCACATCGCCATGCGCTCCCTGGAGTTCAACCGCATGGGAGAGCAGGCCACCCTCGGGGCCCAGTTCTGCTGCGAGTGCAACCTCTGCACCCTCTACGCCTGCCCGGAGGACCTCTATCCGAGCTACGCGACCATCGACAACAAGCGCCAGATGCGGACCGAGGGCAAGCAGCACCCCGTCACCGGACGCACGGACCTGCCCGTGCACAGCATGATGGAGTACCGCCGCATTCCGGTCGCGAGCCTGATCCAGAAGCTGGGGCTCTCCAAGTTCCGGAACGTGGGGCCGCTGGTCGAGATCGACTGGCGTCTCCAGGACGTGCGCATCCCGCTCCAGCAGCACATCGGCGCCCCGGCCGTGCCGGTCGTCGCACGCGGCGAGCGGGTGCGGCGTGGGCAGGAGATCGCGGAGGCTCCCGAGGGGTTGGGGGTCGCCGTGCACGCATCGATCGACGGCGAGGTGATCGACATCGGCCCCGCCATCCACATCCGCGCCTGAAGCCCTCCACAACCGACACAGAAAGAGGCACGCCGTGAAGACCGACATGACCGCCCTCGGGATGCTCGAGCTGTCCTCCATCGGGGTCGCGCTGGCCGTGGAGGACGCGATGCTCAAGGCGGCGGACGTGCAGCTCCTCGTGGCGCGCACGATCTGCTCCGGGAAGTACATGGTGATGGTCGGTGGCGAGACCGCCGAGGTCGAGTCCAGCGTGGCGGCCGGCAAGGACCACGCCATGGAGGCCCTGATCGATGAGCTGGTGATCCCCAACGTCGACAAGCGCCTCTTCCCCGCCATCTCCGGTGCGGTGGACATCCGCGACGAGCACAAGGACGCGCTGGGGATCCTCGAGGCCTTCTCCGTCACCTCGATCATCGAGGGCGCCGACGCCGCGGTGAAGGCGGCCGAGGTCCAGCTGTTCAAGATCCACGTGGCCATGGCCATCGGGGGCAAGGGCTTCCTGCTCCTGGGCGGAGCTGTCTCCGACGTGGAGGCGGCCATCGAGGCCGGCGCGCGAGAGATCGGCAAACGCGGGCTGCTCGTCAGCCGCGTGGTGATCCCGCGCCCGGAGCCGGAGCTCTTCCAGGACCTCATCTAGGGTCGCTCGTGTCGAGCGCGGACGCCCCGGTCGAAGCCGCCGCGGAGGGGACCCGCGGCAGCTGGCGTCAGAAGCTGCTGGCGGTCCTCATCGCCCTGGCCGTGGGAGGCTTCGTGGCCGAGCTCGTGGCCCGCGCTCGCTTCGGCACGCCCCTGCCCGAGCGCCTGCCCCTGAGCCGCGTCGAGGCCCACCCGACCCGCGGCTGGCGCATGCTGCCGGGCGAGGACCACTACACCTACCAGCACCTGGTCGAGATCAACAGCCTCGGCCTGCGGGGGCCCGAGGTCCCCCAGCAGAAGCCGGACTCGGAGCGGCGCGTCCTGTGCCTGGGCGACAGCATGATCTACGGGCAGGGCGTCGACGACGGCTCCACCCTGCCAGTTCACCTCGAGAGGGCCCTCGGTGAGGACGGCGCAACGGACTCCACCTGGCGTGTGATCAACGGAGGGCACCGCGCCTACGCGACCAACCAGGAGCTGGCACTCCTGGAGGAGCTCGGCCCCGCGCTCGACCCCGACGCCGTGGTCCTCTTCTGGTACGACAACGACTTCGAGGAGTACGACATCGAGGCGACCCACGCCGAGATGGTCGCCAGCGGTCCGCGGGTCTTCGACCTGGGAGGACCAGCCAGCGACGGGGCTCTGAGGAGCTGGCGCCTCAAACAGCTCCTGCGGCGCAGCGCCCTGATCATGTACCTCCACGACCTGGTGCGCGACAGCAACCAGCCGCCCAAGAGCGAGGAGTTCTACGTGGAGGGCTTCGCCACTCTCCGGCAGCACCTGGCGCGCTACCGGGACCTGTGCGAGGAGTCCGGCTGGCGTCCGCTGCTGGCTGTGGTCCCCCACGCATCGACCCTGCGCGGGGACGGCCCCGCCTCGGCACGCGCGCGCCGGGTGCAGGAGCTGGCGCTCGCGGCGGGGATCGAGGTCGTCGACCTCTTGCCGCCCCTGGTGCGCCTGACCGAGGAGCTGGGCAGCCTGCCGCTGCTGCCCTACGACGGCCACTACCTGGGGGTGGCCAACCAGCGCATGTCCGCCCCCCTGGCGAACGCTCTCCTGCAGCGGTGAGAGCAGGCCAGCCCCGTCATGGCCGCTCGCCACGGTGCGGGCATCGAGCGCGTCGGACAGGGGCTTCACGCAAAAACTCAAGAGCAGGTGGGTCCATGCCTCGGTTGCTGCTAGGAATTGGAGCCCGGGGGTCTGGCCACGAGCCGTGGGCGGCCCCCACCGCCCGAGTCCCGTGAGCGAACCGGTCCCTTCCCGTCCACTCCTCGAGGTCTGCGTCGACCGCGTCGAGACCGCCCTCGTGGCTGCTGCGGCCGGCGCGGACCGGATCGAGTTCTGCGCTCGCCTCGACCTCGGAGGCATCACACCCGTGATGCTGGAGCTGGAGCGCGTCCTCGACCTGCTCGAGGTTCCGGTCTTCGCCATGGTGCGACCCCGGGGCGGCGACTTCGTCTACGACGCCCGCGAGCTGCGGGACCTGACGGAGGACCTCCGGGCGGTGCGCGAGTGCGGAGCCAACGGGGTGGTACTCGGAGTGCTGGGAGCGGACGGGCGGATCGCCAGGGAGACCGTCGCGGCACTGCGTGCGGAGGCTGGCGACCTGCCGCTGACCTTCCACCGGGCCTTCGACGAGCTGGCTCGCCCGCTCGAGGGGATCGAAGCCCTGCTGGAGCTGGGGGTCGATCGCCTGCTGACCACCGGCGGCCCCCCCACGGCCTGGGAGGGCCGCGACGTCCTCCGTGAGCTGGTGCAGGCCGCTGGGGACCAGCTCGTGGTGATGCCCGGTGGCGGTGTGCGGCAGGACCATGTGCATGCCCTCCTCGAGCACACCGGCGCCCGGGAGGTCCACAGCTCGCAGGTGCTGATCCTCTGAACCCCGGGACGAAAAGCACGGGCGCCAGCGAGGAGGTCAGCTCCCGCGGGGCAGAATACGCGGCATGACCCTGCTGATCTTCTCGGCCTACCTCCTGGTGACCGTCGGCGTGGGCCTCTGGGCCGCTCGGGTTGGACGCGACAGCCAGGAGGACTTCTTCCTCGCCGGCCGCGACGTGTCCGCCTTCGCCATGGCCCTCTCGGCCGTCAGCTCCGGCCGCTCTGCCTGGCTGGTGCTCGGCGCGAGCGGGGCGGCCTGGTCCATGGGGCTCTCGGCCCTCTGGCTCTTCCCGGGCTACATCCTGGCGGAGGCCCTGATGTTCGTCAGCGTCGGCCCGCGCCTGCGCCAGCGCTCCCTGGAGACCGGCGCCCTGACGGTCTCCGAGGTCCTCGAGCGCGTGCCGCTGGGGCCGACCGGACCCGGCAGTTCGCGCCTGCCGGTGCGGCCCCTGGCGGGGCTGGTGATCGTGCTGTTCCTGCTCACCTACGTCAGCGCCCAGCTCGTCGCCGGAGGAAAGACCCTGGGGACCCTCTTCCCCGAGATCGACGGGCGCACCGTGGGGCTCCTGATCACCGCGGGAATCGTGCTGCTCTACACCTGGCTCGGGGGTTATCGGGCGGTGGTGATCACGGACGTCGTGCAGGCCTGCCTTATGCTGGCCGGGATCGTGCTCCTGCCGATCCTCGGGCTGCTTCACGTGGGAGGCTTCGGCGCCCTGGTGGACGCACTGCGGGAGATCGACCCGACCCTGCTGGCCCTCTCCTCAGGCACGGTGGCCCTGCTGGGCGGCTTCTGCATCGGGCTCGGCTCTCTCGGCAATCCCCACATCCTCGTGCGCCACATGTCCCTGCGTGACCCCGCCGGGGCCAAGGCGGCGCTCTTCTACGGGACCTTCTGGAACGTCGTCATGGCCGCCGGTGCCCTGCTGCTGGGTCTCGTCGGGCGCGCCATCTATCCGGAGCTCACGGACCTGGGCGCGGGGGGGCGCGAGACCCTCTTCCCGGTGCTCGCCACCGACATGTGCGCGGAGTTCCTCTTCGCGGGCTTCGTGGGAGTGCTGCTGGCGACTCTCTTCGCGGCCATCATGTCCACCTGCGACAGCCAGCTCCTGGTCATCGCCGCCAGCCTGTTGCGCGACCTGCGCCCCGGAACAAGCGACTCCGGGGCGGGCGGCGGCCGGCTCCTCAGCCGCCTGGCCGTTCTCGGCACCCTGGCGGTAGCGGTCGCCCTGACCTTCGGCGAGAACCCCCTCGTCCACAACCTGGTGCTGCTCTCCTGGTTCGCCCTGGGCATCGGGCTGGGACCGGCCATGCTGCTCCTGCTCTACGACGAGCGCACCACGGCCCGCGGGGTCTTCGCCGGCATCCTGACCGGAGTCCTGGGGGTCGTCGCCGCCTGGTGGTTCCTGGCGCGTCCCGAGGGGCGCAACGTCTCCTGGGAAGCGGGTCCCGTCTTCGTGGCCGCGCTCCTGGTGACCTTCTCCCTGCGCGCGCACCGCGAGGCTCCGTGAGCGCTGGCTCCGAGCGAAGAACGGAATGGGCGCCGGCGCAGCTCAGCCGCGGCGCATTCGCGCTGTCGCTCCTCGTCCTGCTGGCCATCTTCGCCCTCCTGAATCCCATCTGGGAGGAGCACGCCATGTCGGCCTGGGACCAGAACATCGGCTGGAGCTACGCTCCGATCCCGCTCCTGGTCCTCGTGTTCCTGGTGCTCGAGCGCAAGTGGTCGGGCCCAGCCTTTCTGCTCGAGACCCTCAGGCTGACCTTCGTCAAGTTCGTCCTGACCTTCCTGGCGGCCAACGCCATCTGGGGCGTGTGGGGCACGCCCGGCACCGGCATCGAGAGCGGCATGGCGGTGGTCGGCGAGGCCCGCGCCTCCGGCTTCGAGCCGCGCCCCGCACCAGCGCCGACACCCCTCGGAGATCGCGTCCTGGGCACCCTCGAGGGGGTCGTGCGCGACGCCCAGGAGCGACCGGTGCCGGGGGCCATCGTGTGGGTCTCGGAGGGGCTCGAGGGTCTGGTGTTCCGCCCCCCGGCGGAGGAGCTGGTGCTGGAGCAGCGGGGCGCGGGCTACGAGCCGGGACTCGCCCTCGTGCAGGCCTGGCAGGGCCTTCGCCTGCGGTCTTCCGACAGGGAGCTGCACACCCTGGTGCTGCGGGAGCGGCGTGGCCGGCACCTGGCGAACTTCCCCCTGATCGCCGGTGGAGAGCTTGAGCTCATGTTCGCCCGGCACCGTGGGCCCCTGGAGCTGAGCTGCAGCGTGCACGGCGCGGCCGAGCCCCCCAGCCTGTTGGTGGTCAGCGGGACCCCTTTCCACGCCCGAACGGACGCGCAGGGGCGCTTCCACCTCGATGGTGTGCCGAGTGTGCCCGTGGTGCTGAGCGCCATGGGTCCAGGTCACGGTAGCGGCCAGTTACGCGCCACACCGGCCTTGGAGGGCGGGCCCCCACTCTCGCTCCGACTCCTGGACAGACCGGTCCGCTGAGGGTGCCCTTGACCCTGTGGGCCGAGTGCGGATCATGGGGGGAAGCGGACTGCTCCGAAGCTCTCTGCGGCCCATCAGGGTCTTCCAGGCAAGAACCACGCGGACATGCAAGAAGGAAAGGACCTGCCCCCGACCGACAGCTCGCTCGAGGACGGCACGGATGCCGCCTACGCCCCCATCGTGGCCCGGGCTCGGACCGGGGACGAGCAGGCCACCGACGCGCTCATGGCCAGGCTCGCCCCGCAACTCCTCGCCTGGCTCGAGCGCCAGATGGGCACACGCCTCAAGCGCTACCTCTCCGTTCCCGACGTGGCCCAGGAGTCCCTGGCCAGCCTCCTGACCTCCCTCGACCGCCTGCGACCGGAGGCCGACCTGGGGGACGCGCGTCGCCTCCTCTTCCAGCACGCGCGCTGGATCGTCATGCGCCGTGGCAGTGATGCCGGCAAGTTCGAGGGTGAATCCGCCTACCAGCGTATTGGCGCCGAGGGCCCAGCCCAGTCGATCGACCGCTCCCGCGGACCCGTCACCCTCGAGGACGAGCTGTGCTGGCTCAAGGAGCTGATTCACGAGCTGGACCCGGACCTGGGGGTTGTCATGCGCAGGCGCCTGGAAGGCGCGTCCTTCGAGCAGCTGGCGCAGGAGCTCGGGCTGGGAGAGTCGGCTGTGCGCAAGCGTTTCACCCGCGGCCTGGAGGAGCTGCAGCGCCTGGGCGTTGCCCGCAAGGCCTGAGCTCTTCCCTGCGCACCTGGGGCGCGGTCGCCCCGGTCCTACCTGCCAACCCCGCTCGAGTGAGGGGGCCGCGAGGGGCAGCCCCGAGGCCTGGTGCGACCGGCTGAAGGCCCCGACCGAGAGAGAGACCGCCATCGAGGAGTCCCGTTGAGCTTCACCCCGCACCCTGACCCGTCCTTCCTGCCCACCTCCCTGGCCGAGATTCGGGCTCTCGGCTGGGATCGGCCGGACGTGGTCTTCGTCTCCGGGGATGCCTACCTGGACCATCCGTCCTTCGCCGCGGCCCTGCTCGGCCGCGTGCTCGAGGCGGCTGGCTTCCGGGTTGCCCTGCTCTGCCAACCAGATTGGAAGAGCGCCGACCCCTGGCGGGAGCTGGGCCGGCCGCGGCTGTTCTACGCCGTCAGCGCCGGGAACATGGACTCGATGATCAACCACTACACGGCGAACCGCAAGCGTCGCAACCAGGACGCCTACTCGCCGGGGGGCAAGATCGGTCTGCGCCCGGACCGTGCCACGGGGGTCTACGCCCAGCGCTGCCGGGAGGCCTTCAAGGGCGTGCCCGTGGTGATCGGCGGCGTGGAGGCCTCGCTGCGGCGCATCGCCCACTTCGACTGGTGGTCCGAGACCGTGCGGCCGAGCGTGCTGCTCTCGAGCAAGGCGGACCTCCTCGGCTACGGCATGGGCGAGCGCACCATCGTCGAGCTCGCCCGGCGCCTGGACGCCGGAGCCAGCGTGGAGGAGTTGCGCGACCTGCGCGGCGTGGCCTATCTGCTGGGCAAGAAGGGTGAGCTCCCCGAGCACGAGGGCGAGACCGTCGAGCTCCCCAGCTTCGAGGAGGCCGTGGAGGACAAGGTCGCCTTCGCCCACATGACGCGCAAGCTCCACCACGAGACCAGCCCTTTCAACGGGCGCCGGCTCGTGCAGCGTCACGGGGAGCGGCGGGTGGTGATCAACCCGCCGGAGCTACCCCTGGAAGAGTCGGAGATGGACGCCATCTACGACCTGCCCTACACGCGCCGCGCCCATCCAGCCTACGTGGAGCCGATCCCCGCCTGGACCATGATCAAGGACTCGGTCACGATCATGCGGGGCTGCTTCGGGGGCTGCACCTTCTGCTCGATCACGATGCACCAGGGGCGGACGATCCAGAACCGCAGCGAGGCCTCGGTCCTGCGCGAGGTGGAGGCGGTGGCGGCGGCCCCCGACTTCAAGGGCCACGTCTCCGACATCGGGGGCCCGACGGCGAACATGTACCGCATGCGCTGCAAGGACCCGGAGGTGGAGAAGGTCTGCAGGCGGCTCTCCTGCATTCACCCCAAGGTCTGCAAGCTCCTCGACACGGACCACTCCCCCACCGTGGACCTCATGCGCCGCGCCCGCGCCGTACCGGGCGTGAAGAAGGTCCACATCCAGAGCGGGGTGCGCACGGACCTGGCCGCCAAGGCTCCGGAGTACCTCGAGGAGCTCGCGCGCCATCACGTCGGCGGCCACCTCAAGGTCGCCCCCGAGCACTCCAGCCCCGAGGTGTTGAGCCTGATGAAGAAGCCCGAGGTCGAGTCCTTCGACGAGTTCGCCGAGGCCTTCCAGGCCGCATCGGCGCGCGCGGGCAAGGAGCAGTACCTGGTCCCATACTTCATCGCCAGCCACCCGGGCAGCACGGTCGAGGACATGATCGACCTGGCGGTGTTCCTCAAGCAGCGGGGCTACAAGCCGCGCCAGGTGCAGGACTTCATCCCCGCGCCCATGGACATCGCCACCTGCATGCACCACACGGGGCTCGATCCGCTCACGATGAAGCCCGTTCACACGGTCCAGAAGCTGCGCGACCGGAAGACCCAGCGGGCCCTGATGCAGTTCTTCGCGCCCGAGAACGACGCCCTGGTTCGCGAGGCTCTGGTCGCGGCCGGTCGTCAGGACCTGATCGGGAGCGGGAAGGACTGCCTGATCCCCGCGCGGCCGCCCGCTCGTCGCTGATTCTCCGGCCCGGTGACGGCGTGGAGGACGTCAGGTCCCTGAGGAGCCCCGACCACAATCCACGTGTCGGGCCCGCCCTGGGCTCGTGCGCTGAGCGAACGCCTTTCGGGCGCTCCTCCTTCCCTGGCTGCTGCTAGCGAGCGAGTCCCTCGAGGAAGGCCTCCATCGAGTCGGGGTCGGCGGCGGTCGCCTCCCCGAGGGCCTCGAGCTCGCGGCGATCGCGCTCGGCCTGCAGGGCGCGGACCTGCTCCAGGGCGTGATAGACCACGGCGGGGTGCGAGGCTGCAAGACGCCCCCGCAGTGCGCGCAGGTCGAGGCCCGTCTCGGCCACCAGGTCCTGGGCTGTCGCACGGGGGGGCGTGTAGGCCCCGTCCCCGTCCAGGTCGAGGAAGATCGGGTTGGTGGCGCCGAGGGTGTAGTCGTTGGAGAGCGGCCAGGCTTCCCCGCCGGCCCCGTCTCCGGTCACCACCCACAGGCACCAGGCATCCTGGCGTGGGAGGTCCTCCGGAAGGGTGAAGCTCAGGTCGAGGTCGGAGTGGCTCCCCTCCTCGACCTCTAGCTCCTCCTCGTGGACAGTCGCACCGTTGATGATCAGGCGCGCCTGGCGCGGCCGGACCCACGAGGGGGCCTGGACTCGTAGGTGGGCGACCAGCGGCGCCACCCCGGCAGTGACCGTGGCGCCGACCGCCTGGCGCTCCCCCTCCGCAGCGACGGAGACCTCTCCGGTCACGAAGATCCCCATCGAGATCGAGGTGCGCCCCTCCGCGATGGCCCTGCAGGCGGCGTCCACGTCGATCTGGGCGGGCTCGTCGGTCGCGCTCGGGACGTAGGTCCGCCCACCCCCCACAGGCTCCCCCACCGTGTGAGAGTCGGAAGAGCCCACGGCGAAGACCCGCTCACCGCGATTGAGCAGCGAGAACCAGTCCTCGAAGAGCAGCATGGGCTCGGGCTCCGCCGTGCAGGAGTTGATCAGCTCCATGGCGTCGAAGGGATACTCCGTGTAGGGAGCACCCTTGCTGGCTCCGGTGAAGTGGTTCAGCTCGATGACCCCGAAGGGCCCCTCCTCGTGGGTCGGCCAGCGGGGGTGATTGAGAATCACCGCCAGCGCACCCTTGGCGCGCATGTCGGCGACCGTGGGGATGACATCCCGCAGGTCGAACACGGGTACGGCGTCCGCAGGGTCGAGGGGGAAGGCGTTGAAGTGCCCGATGGGCGTCGTCACCTCGTTGCCCACCACAGGCGTGAAGTGCTCGTCGAGCCCCATGCGCTGCTGGTAGGGCTCGTAGTCGGTGTTGTGGTTGTGGTCGGTCGAGATGGCCAGCTCGACACCTTCGCCGGCCAGGGTGACCATGCGCTCCTCGACATTCGAGTCACCATGGCCGCTGAAGGTCAGGGTGTGGATGTGGGTATCAGCGGCAACCCAGCCGCGCGTGTCGACCTCGTGCTCCAGGGAGAGCTCCAGCAGGGCGGGTTCGGCGTCGAGAGCCTGTTGAGTCAGGTCCAGGAGCTCGTCGTCCATCGACCACTCCGATCCGCGGGATGCGATCACCTGGTAGTTGCCCGCGGGCACCTCGAAGCGCGCCTCTCCGGTCGTGCTGTAGACCACGCCCGCTCGGGTCGCCTGCTGCAGGTAGGAGGCCGCGTAGTGGACGGGGACGCGCTGGCCCTCCATGTCCAGGATCGTGACCCGCGCGGGAATCGGCTCCCCACCCCGCCGGTCGGTCACCCGCACCCGCACCGCTCGCAGGTCGAGCACCTCGCGGAAGGAGGCCTGGACCAGGCGCACGCGTCCAAAGGTGATGTCGTCCGCGGGCTGATTCGTGCGCAGCTCGAAGCGGTTGCGGCCGTCCAGGAAGGTGCCCGCCGGAAGCGGTTGAAAGACCTCGACCAGCTCCTCGGCCGGATCGAGGACGATCACCTCCTCGCCGTTCACGTGGATCGACCAGCGGTCGTTGATGTTGCGCTGGGTGTAGACCAGCGTCCACTCCTCGGCGTTGGCCTTGGTCTGGAACTCGAAGTCCAGGCCGGAGCCCTCGGGGCTCGAGGGCGCCTCGGTCCACTCGGGGGTCTCGTCGTTGCCCAGGTGGTGCATGTCCGGGTCGAGCACGAGCTCGGTGGGGTCCTGCTGCGCGAGGGCCGCGGACAGGGCCAGGCCACCGAGGAGCAGGGCGAGGAGGGAGCGGCTGCGGGTCTTCATGGGGGCAGGATAGAGCCTGACGCCAGCCCCACGCGACCCTCCTCAGGAGTCCTTCGGGGGCTGAGGCGCCTGTTCGAGGATCCGCCGGTAGCGGGCCGCCTGCTCCAGCTCTCCCCGACGCTCGCTCCACTCGATGAGCAGCTCCAAGGAGCGGCGCACGTGGGCGTCGGCCTCCTGGGGGCGTCCTAGCTCCCGCAGGCAGGTGGCCAGGTCCCGGTGGGTGGCGATGGACTCCGGCGGCAGTGCAAGCCGCCGTTGAAGGAGCTCGAGGGCGGCCTCGAAGTTCCGTTCGCCCAGCCGGCAGCGGGCCAGGACCTCGAGCATCGTGGGGCTGTCCGGGTTGCGCTCGACGAGCTCCTCCAGCGTGGCAGCGGCCTGGGAGAGCTTGCCCACACCCAGCTGGACGGTGGCTGCCTCGAGGAGCACGGTGTCGCCGATGCGCTCCGCGGGGCTTTGGAGCTCGGCCACCTCCAGGGGGTCGGGGAAGTCTCCCGCGGCGTGCTCGCTGGCCGTGTAGCCGAGGGCGGCCAGCTCCCGGCGATGGGCCTCGTCGAGGCCTGTCCGTCCCGGAGGCGCCAGGCGCTCGCCATCCAGCACCGAGCGGATCCCCTGCAGGTAGGGCGCGGTGTCGGCCCTGTCAGCCGCGACCGTCCCGCCCTCGCCCTCGGCCGTACCCGCGAGGATCAGCTCCGGCCGACTCGAGTGGATGTACTTGCCGTTCCGGTCGATCCAGCCGACCAGCGGCGACCAGCCGTGCAGGCGCCAGCCTTCGAAGGACTCGAAGTAGAGGCCGCGAGTCGCAGGCGCCGAACGCCTGTACAGGCTGACTCCGTCGGCATCATCGGGAGGGGCGAGCCCCATGCACTCGAGCAGGGTCGCCTGCACGTCGACCACGCTCACCAGCTCCGCGCTCTGCTGCCCCGCCCGGTGTCCGTCCGGATAGCGCAGCATGAAGGGGACCCGCAGCGTCCCGTCGTAGCACAGCTGCCCGTGGGTCGGCTCACCGTGCTCCCCCAGGGCCTCCCCGTGGTCCCCCACCACCGCGACCAGGGCGCGCTCCAGGAGGCCGGCGCGTCCCAGCTCCTCGAGCAGGGACCCGAGGGCCTGGTCCATCGCGGCCACCTCGCCTCGGTAGAGGTCGCCTCCGGCGCGGTCCAAGGCACCCGGCGGGGGCTCGTAGGGCGCGTGGGGGTCGAAGAAGTGCACCCAGAGAAAGAGCGGCCCTCGGTCGTCGTGGCTCGCGAGAAAGGCCCGCGCAGCGCTCACGACCTCGGTGGCGGGGCGCTCGCTGATGGCGCCCACCGCGCGCCCGGCACGTTGCCGTGGTTGATCGTAGACCTCGAAGCCCTGCTCCAGCCCGTAGACACGGTCCAGGGCCAGGGCGGCGACGAAGGCGGCGGTGCGATAGCCGGCCCCTCGCGCGCGCTCAGCCAGGGTCACGGCCTCCGCCCCGAGCATCATCGGCCCGTTGCCACGCACGCCCGTGCGCGGAGGGTACAGGCCGGTCATCATCGACGCGTGAGCCGGGAGGGTCAGGGGCGAGACGCTGCGGGCCTCGGTGTACTCGACCCCCTCGCTAAAGAGGCGGTCCAGGTGCGGCGCGAGGGCCGCACGCTCGGGGCCCGCGGCCAGCACGTCCGCGCGGGTGGTGTCGAGGGTGATCAGGACCACGTCCACGGGCCGCGGCGACTCCTCGCTGGAGTGGCCGCAGCCCGTGAGGAGGAGAGGGACCGCGAGCAGGCGCAGGTGCATGGGTCGAGAGCGGGCCCCGGGCGCGGATCTCAGGTGAGGCTGCCCGGCTGGCTCTCGCCGGGGGCCGGGTCGCCTGCCTCGCCCTTCTTGACCTGCCCGAGCATCTGGGGCAGCTCGATACCCGCCTGCTCCGCCAGGTCGTGGATGGCCGGCAGGGAGCCGATCAGGCCCGAGAGGAAGCCCGCGGTGCTGCTGCCCTGGCCTCCGCCCCCGGAGTCCCAGACGGTGATCTTGTCGATCTGCAGGTTCTGGATCGCCTTGACCTGTTCGGCCACGAGCTCGGGGAGCTGCTCGATCATCAGCAAGGTGGGCGCGATCTGGGCCTCGCCGGCGCAGGCCGCGATCAGCTCGCGGTAGCCCTCTGCCTTCGCGTCGAGGACCTTGCGCAGGCCCTCGGCCTCCGCCTCGTACCTGGCCAGGATCGCGTCCGCCTCGCCCTTCGCCTCCCGGCGCTGCTTCTCGGCCTCGGCATCGGCCGCGATCTCGACGCGCTTCTTCTCCACCTCCTGCTCGGCGAGGATCTCCTTGCCCAGGCGGGCGAGCTCCTGCTGGCGTTCGGCGATCAGGATGGCCTCGCGGGCCTCTGCGGAGGCCACCTCGGCCCGCTGGCGAGCGGCCGCCTGGACCTCGGTCAGCTTGGCGTTGGCATCGGCAACCTGGGCCTTGGAGACGTTCTCACCCTCGACGGCGGCGGCCTCGGCCTGGGCCACCTGGACACGCTGCTCCTGCTCGGCGCTCTTCTCGCCGGAGATGGCCTCGGCCTCCTGGCCGGCGATCGCGACCCGCTGACGGCGCTCGGCGTTCTTCTTACCCTCGGCCGACGTCGCCTCCTCCTCGGAGACGCGGACCGTCTGCTCGCGGAGCGCCGTGGCCTCCCCGATGGCCCCGTCTCGGTCCTGAATGGCCACCTCGACCTTGGCCTTGTTGATGGCCTCGGCCGCGGCGCGCTGACCGATCGCGACGATGTAGCCGGACTCGTCCGTGATGTCCCGCACGTTCACGTTGATCAGATCGAGGCCGATCTTGTTGATCTCCTGGGCCACGTTCTCGTTGATCAGCGCCATGAACTTCTCGCGGTCCTTGTTGATCTCCTCGATCGAGAGGGTCGCGATGACGAGACGCAGCTGGCCCAGGATGATGTCCTGAGCCTGCTCGCGGATCTTCGCGTCCGCCAGCCCGAGCAGACGCTCGGCGGCGTTGTTCATCAGCACGTCGTTCGTGGAGATACCGACCGTGAAGGTGGCGGGCACGTTGACCCGGATGTTGTTCAGGGAGAGCGCCCCCTCGAGGGGGATGTCGATCACCTGCGGCTCAAGGGAGAGGTACTCGTAGTCCTGGATCAAGGGGATCACGAAGGCTCCGCCCCCGTGCAGGCAGCGGGCAGCCTGGGCGCCCGCGACCTTGCCGTAGATGACGAGCACGCGGTTGGAGGGGCAGCGCTTGTACTGGCGGATGACGAAGACCGCGATGAACAGGAACAGCAGCAGCACGCTGCCGAGGGTTCCAAGCCACCACAGGGGGTTGCCGTCTTCGGCTCCCGGGAGGGTCTCGGGGGTGAGATTGAGGAGTGAGAGCATGGAGATCTCCTTGAAGGGCCTGGGTGGCGAGCGTTCGTTCAGACGGCCTCTACGGTCAAGCTGTTGTCATCATTCACCGCCACAACCCGAACCCTGCTCCGCGAGTCGAGCTCGGGACCCTCGGTGATCGCGTTGTAGATGCGCTGGCGGTTGGAGATGACGACCCGCACCTGGCCTTGGCCCCCGCCCGCCTCGGGCACCCGGGCGTAGACCTCTCCGGTCTTGCCGATGGCGCCTGCGATGGAGACGTTCCCGCTGGACTCCAGGCCGCGCACGGCGCCCAGGGAGTGCCCCAGGATCCAGACCAGCAGGAGCCCCCCGGCGGCCCCTGCCCCGAAGGAGACCGCCGGGCTCCAGCCAGCACCCAGGTGGGAGCCGACGCCCACCCAGCCGAAGCCCATCAGGAAGGCCGAGACTCCCTGGACCGAGAGGATCTCGAAGGCCCCGCTGGAGTCACCGCCGTTGAGGTCCGCGTCACCGGCGTCCAGGTCGATGCCGTCGCCACCGTCGCCGCCCACCAGCATCATCAGGATGCGGATCAGGAACACGCCGGTGCCGAGCAGGGCGGGGATCGAGAACCACAGGGCCTCGCCGTCGAAGAAGGAGTCGAACATGGGGCATCACCTCCGGAGTGGCGTCAGTCTACGCCCCTCGAACACTGGAATTCACTTCAACCTGGAAGAGTGGCGTCGGGGAGACCTCTCCGGGGGCCTCCCACGATTCGCCCGGCTTCTGCTAAGGTGGCGCGCCGTCCAGCCCGAAAGGCCCCTCGGCTGACCCCCTCCGAGCCCCTCCCTCCCCCTCCATGTTCCAGCTCCACGTCTACTGCCGGCGCACCCTGAACACGATTCCCCCGCGGGGGGTCCACGTGCCCCGACCCGAGCCGAGCCCTGCCGAGCGATCTCTCTCCCTCCGGATCCAGCAGGGCTCTCTTCGTAGGCTGGGGCCAGGCGGCCGCTCGGAGGACCACTCGTGAAGCTCAAGATCGCCTTCAGCGCAGCTCTCTGGCTGGTCCTGATCACCACCGCCCACGTGTGGCTCAACGTGGGCTTCAAGAACCTCGGACACGAGCTGCGGGTCATGCTGGGCGAGGAGCGGGAGGTGCTCAAGGTCGGCTTCCTGCCGGTCACCTGACACCTCACCTGTCCGGTCACCAGTTGGGTGACCGAGCACGGCGAGGGCGGCTCGTTCTTCCGTAGCCACAAGTTCACGGACTGGGCCACCGTCAAGGAGGCCCTGATCGCCCGCAGCATCGACGCGGTCTTCATCCTGGCCCCCATGGCCATGCAGCTGCGGGCCGACGGCGTGCCGGTCAAGGTGGTCTATCTCGGGCACCGGGACGGCACCGCGATCATCGTGGGCACCGAGAGCGGCATCGACGACTTCGGGGACCTGCGCGGCAAGACCGTCGCCATCCCGAGCCGCTTCGCGAACCAGAACATCCTGATGCACCGGATGATGAAGAAGTGGGGCATGCCGCCTGATTCCATCGAGCTGCGCGAGCTGCCGCCGCCCGAGCACCCCTCCGCCCTGCGGGCCGGCGGGATCGACGGCTACATCGTGGGCGAGCCCTTCGCTGCCCAGGCGGAGGTGGATGGCTACGGCAGGGTGCTCTACCACACCAAGGACATCTGGGAGGACTTCATCTCCTGTGTGCTGGTCGTGCGCGAGGAGCTGATCGACGAGGACCGTGAAATCGTCCAGGAGCTCGTGGACGGGATCGCCAAGTCCGGCAAGTGGCTCGACCAGGACATGGACCACCGCATGAACGCCGCCGAGGTCGCGGCGGAGCACTACTACCTCCAGGACCCGGAGCTCTTGAAGTTCGTCCTGAGCAAGCCCGTCGACCGGGTCAAGTACACCAACCTCGGGCCCCTGAAGGACGACTTCGACGAGATCATGGAGCTGGCCCACGAGATCGGCGTGCTCTCGCGCCGGGTGGGCTTCGAGGAGTACGTGGACGACTCCTTCGTCAGGCCCCTCGAGGAGATCGACTGGGACATGGAGCGGCTGCCCGAGGAGCGCCCTGGAGGTGCCAGATGAGCGCCTGGCCGTACCTGGCCATCGTGGTCGGCGCCGTCTTCATCGCCACCTCGGCTCGCCTTCCCTCCCGGGTCGAGCGCCTCGGCCTGCCCGCCGCGGTCGGCCTGATCGGGATAGCTCTCTGGCAGCTGGCCTGTGTGTTCATCTTCAACGAGGACACGCCGACGCCGGGCCAGACCGCCGGAGCCTTCCTGGAGATCCTGCGCTCCAACCGCCTGTGGAGCGACTCGATCGCGAGCCTGTACCGGGTGACCTGGGGCTTCTTCCTCGCCGCGGCGGTGGGGATCCCGCTCGGCCTCTGGGTCGGGTGGTCCTCCCGCTCCTTCAAGGCCCTCAACCCGATCATCCAGGGTCTGCGGCCCATCTCCCCCATCGCGTGGATCCCCTTCGCCATCCTCTGGTTCGACATCGGTGATGGCGCGGGCATCTACCTGATCTTCTACGCCTCCTTCTTCCCGATCACGGTCGGCACGATGGCCGCGGTGCGCAACATCTCCCTGGTGCACCAGCGCTCGGCGATGAACTTCGGGCTGACCGGGATCGAGCTCTTTCGGCGCGTGGTCCTGCCGGCGGCGATGCCTCAGATCATCACCGCCCTGAGGATCGCCCTGGGCGTCGCCTGGCTCGTGATCGTGGCGGCCGAGATGGTCGGCATGGACAGCGGCCTGGGCTACCTGATCAACGACGCCCGCAACATGGGGCGGCGCTACGACCTCGTGGCAGCCACGATGCTCGTCATCGGGGCCATCGGCATCGTGCTGGACGTCTTGATCCGCAAGCTCGAGAACTTCGACGAGGTACGCTGGGGGTACGTGGACCGATGAGCAGCACAGGCCAGACTCCGAAGGTCGCCTTCGAGGGCGTCAGCAAGAGCTTCGACAAGCGAGGCGAGCGCCTGCAGGTGCTCGAGGGCATCGACCTCACGGTGGCCGACGGCGAGTTCGTCTGCCTGCTCGGTCCCTCCGGCTGCGGGAAGTCGACCCTGCTCAACATCGTCGGCGGCTTCGAGACTCCCGACGCGGGTCGGGTCACGATCGACGGTGTCGCCGTCACCAGACCGCACCCCAAGCGGGTGTTCGTCTTCCAGGAGTACGGAATCTTCCCCTGGGCCTCGGTCTGGGACAACGTGGCCCTGGGACTGCGTGACCTTCCAGCCGCGGAGCGTGCCGAGATCGTGCAGCGTACGATCGACATGGTCGGGCTCAAGGGCTTCGAGGCGGCCTACCCCATGGAGCTCTCCGGGGGTATGAAGCAACGCGTCGAGGTGGCTCGGGCCCTGGCGGTCTCCCCGGACGTGATCTACATGGACGAGCCCTTCGGGGCCCTCGACTCCCTGACGCGCCTGACCATGCGAGCGGAGATCATCCGCATCTGGGAGCAGGAGAAGAAGACGATCCTGTTCGTGACCCACGACGTGGACGAGTCGATCCAGCTGGCGGACCGCATCGTGGTCCTCTCGGCCCGGCCGGGGCGCATTGCCGACATCTTGGAGGTCGGCCTGGAGCACCCGCGGGACCTGGGAAGCCCGGAGTACGGGCGCATCAAGAACCGGCTCTACCAGCTCCTGGGCGTCGAGCACTCGGTCTAGGGCGCGCGCCGAGGCTGCTCAGCGCTCCGCCAGCCAGGCGCGGGCCTGGTCTGCCGTCGTCAGCCTCCGGTCGAGCTGGGCGCGCTCGAGCTCGCGCAGGAGCTCACCCCAGCGTGGGCCGCGGGGGATGCCGGCGCGCTCCAGGTCCGCGGCGGCCAGGAGGGGCTCGGGGTGCAGGTCGGCCTGGGCCAGGGCGGCGCGCTCGGCGCGCCAGCGCTCGAGCCGCTCGAGGCTGTCCGGTCCCAGGAGCGCGCCCTCCTGAGCGCCGTGCCAGGCCATCAGGGCCAGCGGCACGTCCTCCCAGGAGGGCTCGCGGGAGAGCAGCAGGCGATCTGCCCGGGTCGGAGACTCCGCCTCCAGCAAGACCTGCAGGGCGTCCAGGTCACGCCAGATGCTCTCGACCCGCTTGCGAAGCTCGCGGGAGGGCCGCAGGGCCTCCAGGCCGGCCCTGGCACAGGCGCGCAGGTCCTCGTCGGGGGGTCCGCTCCGGGTCGGGTCCGGCTCGAGCAGGAGCGCCAGCCCCAGGGCCAGGCCGGGCGGCTCCTCCAGTGCCTCCAGGGCCCGAGCGCAGAGCTCACCCCGCTGCTCGGGGGCCCCCAGCCGCGGCCAGACCGCCAGCGCCTGGGCGCACAGCCCCAGGGAGACCATGCGCCGCAGGGCGGGCCCAGCCCGGTGACTGTTCAGGATGCCCTCGAGCTCGTCGCGCACGCGCTCGCCGCTCACCGGCCCCAGGGACTCGCGCGCCTCATGCGCGCCGGCCAGGCTCTCGGCCTCCGGCACCAGCCCGAAGCGAGCCTCGAAGCGCACCAGCCTCAGGAGCCGCAGCCCATCCTCCTCGAAGCGCCTGAGCGGCTCCCCGACGCAGCGCAGCCGCCCCGCCCGCAGGTCCTCCAATCCCTGTACCGGATCCTGGAACGCGCCCCCCGTGGCCCCGAGGTAGAGGGCGTTGCAGGTGAAATCCCGGCGCCGGGCGTCCTCTCCTACCGATGAACTGTAGGTGACCTCCTCGGGCCGACGGCTGTCGCGATAGACCCCGTCACTGCGGAAGGTGGTCACTTCGACATCGATGCTCAGAGCTCCCTCGCGCACCCCCACGTGGACCAGCACGGTCCCGAAGGCCTTGCCGACCGGGGTGGTGCGCTCGAAGAGGGACTCGACCTGTTCGGGGACAGCGTCGGTGGCGATGTCCAGGTCCTTCGGCTCGAGGCCGAGCGCCAGATCGCGCACGGCCCCGCCCACGATCCAGGCCTGGTGCCCGGCTCCTTCGAGGCGCGCGCCGATCGTGCGCGCCGCCTCGCGCAGGTCCTCGGGCAGCTGCTCGAGCTCAGGGGTCCGGATCGTCGGGGATGCCATCGCGTCGCGCCCCAGGATATGCGCGGGTCGCTCGAGAGACACCCACGTGAGCCTGGGATTGGCCTCCGGGATTCTGTATTCCCGGTACTGCACGGTCGGCTTCGCCTGTGACCCGCTTCCGATGGGGAGGAAATGACAGACATCACGGTCGAGGGCGACGCCCTGGAGGCGGGCTCCGCGAGGGACCTGCGGCGACCCAAGGGTCAGATTCAGAGTGCCCTGTCGCCGGTGCGCAGATTCGGTTCTCCGGCCCGGGTCCTGCTGGGCGCGCTGGCCCTGGTGGTGGTGCTCGTCACCCTTCCCCTCCTGCGCAGCCTGGCCCTGCGCTCCAACGAGATGGACGCACTGCGCGCCCTGGACCTCATGGGCCGTGAGGTCTTCGCCGCGGGGTCTCCGGTCTCGGCCGTGGGAGAGCTGTTCGGCGAGGACAGGCCGATGAGCGACCGCCTGCCGGACACCCGCCTGCTGGAGGGAGGGCGACTGATGTTCCATCACGGCTACCTGTTCGAGATCGTCCCCACCACCGACGGCGGCCGGGCGCTACGAGCCTGGCCCCTCTCCCACGGTGAGACCGGACTCGGGGCCTTCACCAGCCCGGGACCGGGGCAGCTGCTCGGGCACCCGAACCAGGCCGCCCGTTGGAGCGGGACCGGTGCCGCGCCGCCGGTGCACCCCCACGCCGGCGCCGACACTGCCCCGGCAGCGGAGGGCTGGCGACCGATGCTGCTCTCGGCCTCCCGTGGCCCGGGGATGTAGACCCGACTGCGGCGCCGCTCAGGTTCAGCCGTACCAGCGCCAGAGCAGGCACTCCATGGCGGGCCGGAAGATGGGGTCCGCCATGCGCAGATTGGCGCGCTTGATGCGCGGCGCCACCTCGGCAGCGGGTCCCTCACGGGCCAGGCGCTCAGCCACGAAGAGCCGTTCCTGCGGGCCGGCTCGCTCCGCCTCGAGGACCTCGATCAGGAAGGCCTGGGTCGCCTCGTCGCTGCCCTGGGCCGCGGACCAGAGCAGGTCGAAGCGGCGCACCGGGTCCTCTTCGCCACGCCACTCTTCCCGCAGGTGAGCGATGCCCTTCGGGCCGGTGTTGCTGGCCTGCATCGCCAGCCAGCGTGCCGCGGGCAGACGGTCGATGGACTCGTCGCCCTCCCGGCCCAGCCCGAGCAGGAAGCGCGTGCTGTCCGGACCGGGCACCTGTGCGATGGCCTGCAAGAGGTACTGACGCTCGCTCAGGCTCTGGGCAGCCTTCTCCTCGAAGCGCCCGCGCAGGAGCTCGAAGGCCCTCTCCGCGAGACCTGGATTGGCATCCCAGGCCCCGACCAGGGCGCGGGTCGCGATCCCGATCTCCCGCTGGGAGGCGCCCAACCAGGCCAGGGCGGTGTCCCGGGCACGGGGCTCGCCCACCTCCAGCAAGGCCGCCAGGGCCGCCTCCCGGACGGGGTCGTCCTGGTCGTTCATGCCGTCGATGAGCGCGTCCCGGGCGACCTTCTCCTCCGCCCGGGGCGCCAGCAGGCCGACGGAGAGCAGGCGCAGGTTGGGCTCGGGGTCGGAGACCAGGACCGGCGCGATGAGCCCGGTGGCATCGGTGTATTCGAGGGCCGCGAGGGCGTCCAGGCGCACCTGGGCGTCCTCGTCCCCCACCATCTCCTCCAGGATGGCGAAGACGTTCTCGGGCCGCTCCAGCGCCTTGTCCTGGGTCGCCACCAGGTAGCCGCGCACGGCCTGATCCTCCACCTGGGCGATGGCCTCACGGAACAGCTCCGCGGTCTCGGCGTCCGCTCCCTGGGCCACGAGGCCGGCGACGTGGCGGAACAGGTTGGAGCTCTTCTGCTCGAGCACCCACTCCAGGGCGTCCCGCTCGAAGCGCCGGCGGTCCGCCTGGTACAGCGCCGTCGCCACCACCTCCCGGGTGCTGTCGGGGGAGGCCCGGAAGATGGCCTCCAGGTCCTCGTAGACCGCCGGCCCGGCGCGCTTGCCCAGGGCCCGGATGGCGGCGTTGCGCACGGTCTCCTGGGGGTGGCCGAGGCAGTAGCGCAACAGCTCCTGAGCCCGCTGGCCGCTGGCCGCCTCGGAGAGCTGCAAGACCCCCAGGGCATTGAGCAGGGTCGGCGAAGCCAGGGGGTCGCTGTAGACCCGCCTCACGAGGCGGTCGAGCTCGACGATGGCCGGCTCGCCCAGCTGCGCCAGCTCCTCACGCACGTTCCGCAGCACGTCCAGCTGCGAGCGCTCGAGCTTGCCCACCAGCACGGGCAAGAGGTCGCTGGTGTCCGCGTCGAAGGCGCCCCGTCCCCGGCAGTCCTGGATCAGGGGGCGCAGCCGGTCGTCCTGGGCCCACTCCTCCGCGGTCGGCGCGAGGACCGCGGGGGCCTCCGGGGCCGCGCCGGTCTCCGGGCCACAGGCAGAGCCCAGGGCCAGCAACGCGACTCCCAGCCCCAGCCGGAGTTGCCCTTCCGCTCGCCTCCGACCGGGGAGGGCGTGCGAAGGCGCGCGGGTGGTCAAGGTCGATCGCCCAAGGTGCCCTGGGCCGCCTGGAGTTGGTACTGCGCCTTGGCGAAGTTCACCCGCGCGGTCAGTTCGCTGTTCATGGCCTCGACGAGCTGCTGCTGGAACTCGAGCACCTGGAAGTTGGTGGACAGGTCGTTCTCGTAGCGCGCCTCCTCGGCCGCGAGCTGGCGCTCGGCGGCCCGCAGGGAGTGAGCCGCCGCGGCGACCGCCAGGCTCTGGTAGTGCAACTGCCGTACCGCGTCGCGAACCTCCGACACCACCTGGGTCTCGGTCTGCTCGTAGTTGATGCGGGCCGAGCGCACCTGGGAGCGAGCCGCCCGCTCGGCGTAGGCCGCGGTGCGGTTCTGCAGGGGAGCGTTCAGGACCAGCCCGGCCGTGTAGGTCATGAACTCCAGCTGGCCGGCCTCCTCGATCGCGTTGGAGAACTCCGACTCGAAGCCGACGCTGGTGGCGGAGACGTCGAAGTCCAGGCCCATCCTGCGATCGGAGATGGCCCGCTCGTGCCGGATCTTGGCCAGGTGGATCCCCAGCTCCTGGATCCGCAGCTCCGGCCGCTCGCGCTGGGCGACCTCGAGGACCTGGGTCCAGGGGGGCAGGTCGTCCACGCTGACGTCCTCGGGCACGGCGGTGGTCGGCACCAGCAGGGTGTCCCAGCTCTCGGGGTCCTCGCCCGGGAAGAGCAGCGCCTTCAGGGCGTCACCGGCGATGCGCTGGTTGACCTCGGCCAACAGCCGCGTCTCCTGGCGCGTGGCCACCTCCGCCTCGGCCTGGATCACCTCGACCTCGGTCCCGACCCCCGCATCGAGCAGGCGCTGGTTCCGGTCGCGCTGCTCGCGGCCGAGGGCCAGGCTGGACTCGGCCACCTCCACCTGGCGCCGGGCCCGGACCAGATCCCAGTAGGCGTTGGAGGTGTCGCGCAGGAGGGCCTGCAGGGTCTGGCGGCGCTGCTCCACCTGCTGCAGGTAGACCACCTCGCTCTCCTGCTGGTCGGAGGTGGCCCGGTTGTGGCCGAAGCCGCGCAGGAGGGGCTGGGAGTAGGACAGGGCCAGGGTGCTGTTCGTCTGCTTGCCCGCCGTGATGAAATCGGGCTCCTTGTCCTGATCCGCGCCCCAGCTGAGGCTCAGGGCACCGCCGGTCTCCAGCGCCCGCTCCAGGCTCAGGCCGTAGCTCTCGGTCCTTCGGTTGGAGCTGCCCTCGAAGCCGAGATCGGCGCCGCCGAAGGCCGTCCCCAGGTCGCGCTCCGAGTCCGTGTAGCGTGCGTTGGCCCCCAGCACAAAGTCGAAGGCGCCCCAGGACCCGAGGGCGTTGAAGTGCGCCACCTCGGTGCTGATGTCCTGGAGCAAGAGGCCCAGGTTGTTCGTCTCGGCCAGGGACAGGGCCGCGTCGAGGGAGATCGGCAGGCTGCGGGCGTCTTCCGCCTGCAGCGCCTCGGTGGTCGAGGGACTGAGCTCGATGACATCCTCGTCCTGGGCCGCCGCGCCTCCGTCCTGGAGCGTGGCGGCCGCGGCGAGGGAGCCGGCGGAGAGGAGAGTCGGGAGGAGGAGGGACTTCACGAGCATCATGGGCAGGGTCATCACCCGGAGAGGATAGGAGACCCCGTGCCTGGACTCCACTGCGGTGCCACGGCGCGGCCCGCGGAACCTCTCCGAGGCCCCCCTACTCGAGCTCGCCCTCGGCCTGGCGGAAGAGCTCCCGCCAGGGCTCGCCCGCCAGGGGCCCGGCGCCATGGCCCGCGGCGCGCAGCCAGGTGTGGCAGCGCCCGTCGAGCTCTGCGTCCCGGGGGGCGACCCCGGCGGCCCCGGCCCGCAGCCAGCTGCTGGCTGCCAGGGCCCGCCAGGCGGCGCGCTCCTCGGCCGTGCCGAGCTCCACCAGCTTGGAGCGCAGCTGCCCGAGGGCGAAGGCCAGGTGCTCGGGACGGCCTCCCGCCCCGTCGACGCCACGCTCGTCCAAGAGCTGCTCGCAGCGCAGGACCAGCCCCAGCTCGTCGCCCCAGACCACCGTCTCCGGCGGGGGGCCGTGGGAGAAGCCGTCCAGGTCGATCAGCCCCTGGGCCACCAGGCGTTCGTGGAAGAGCTCGGCCGCGCTCCCGGCGGTGCTCGTGGCCTCGGGCAGCTCCGGCAGCTCCGGCGCCTGGGGAACCGGCTCGGGCTCCTGCTCCGACTCGCGGTAGGGCAGCTCGGAGGGGAACTCGCGCACGTCGATCACCAGCCGCCGCTCCGGCGCAGGAGCGACCCAGGTGTAGTAGGCGAGCACCGGCAGGGCGGCGATGTGAACCAGGAGGCTGGCGGCCACGACCCGCAGGACGACCGAGGTGGAGAGCCGCTGGCGCAGGAAGCCCCCCATCAGGCGCAGGTCACCGCGCCAGGAGACGTCCGCGCGGGTCGTCCGGGCCAGAACCTCGCGCTGGAGCTGGGCCAGGCGCTCGACGGGAGCCGCCTCCTCGGTGCGCAGCTCCGCGCGGCAGTCCTCGATGAAACCCTCCAGTCCCTCGAGGCGCGAGCGGACCCCGGGATCCGCCTCGAGCTCCTCACGTCCGTGGCGGCGACGCGTGCGCTCGTCCAAGAGCCAGGCCAGGAGCTCCTCCTCCGCCCGCGGCGGGTCCTGTTCGAAGTCCATCACGAGGAGGCCCTCCCGCGAGCCACGCCATCGGCGGTGTCGGTGTCGGGCTCGAGCAGCGTGCGCAGCTTGCGCACCGCGTGGAACATGCGCGACTTGACGGTCCCCTCGGGGATCTCGAGCAGACGCGCGATCTCGTGGTAGGCGAGCTCCTGCACCACGCCCAGCTCGAAGACCATGCGCTGGCCCTCAGAGAGCTGTGACAGGGCGGCGCTCACCCGGCCGGCCTCCTCGCGCGTCTCCGTCCGCGCCTCGGGGCCGGGGCCGGCGTCCGGCACCTCGAGTCCCGGGCGGTCTCCATCGTCGTCGTCGCCGGCGGCGCTCACCAGCCGCGGCCGCACGCCGCGGCGGCGGGAGCGGTCGATCCAGGCATTGCGGGCGATGCGGAAGGCGAAGGCCTCGAAGCGCCCGCTGGGCTGGTAGGTGTCGGCGTGTCGGAACAACTTGAGGAAGACCTCCTGGACCAGGTCCTCCGCCTCGCTCGGGCCGACCCCCAGGCGCCGGAAGAAGGCCAGGAAGGTGGGGCTCTCCTCGGCCACGAAGGCCTCGAAGAGCGCCGCGTCCCCCGCCTGCAGGGCGACCAGAGGGTCCCGGTCGGAGTCCCAGGTCCCTTTCAACGGGGCCTCCCAACGCTCCCGGCCGGGGAAGGTTCACGAGAAATCCCCCCGGATGAGCCGCGCAGGGGCGCTCCTGAGCCGGCGGCGAGGGGGCTGGTGGGGATCATCGCGTGTGGGGCGACCCTCAGGGGGCCCCGGGGGCCAGCAGGAGGAGCTCCGGAGAGGCCTGCGGGGCCTCCAGGAGTGGCCCCAGGTGCTGGTGGGGCCCCACGATACCCAGCTCGACCCGGCGCGTTTCGCGGCCCGCGCGGGGAGCCCCGTGGCGCAGCACCACCCGCAGGTACGGCTGGGGCAGATCGGCGGCCACGCGCTCCCCCCACTCGATCACGGCGACGGCCTCCTCACCCAGGCCGGAGGCTCCCCCGTCCGCCAGGAACGAGCGCTCGCGGCCCTCCATCCAGGCGTCGAAGTGCAGCAGGGGCAGGCGGCCCTCGTACTCGTTCATCAGGGCGAAGGTCGGGCTCGAGACGGGGTCCTCGACCTCGAGGCCCCGGGCGAAGCCGCGCACGAAGCAGGTCTTGCCCGCGCCGAGCTCGCCCTCGAGCACGAGCACCAGCCCCGGTCCGGCCGCCCGGCCCAGGGCCTCGCCCAGGGCCTCGGTGGCCTCCGGCGAGAGGCTCTCGAAGTAGCGCAGCCTGGTCGGTTCAGCGTCCATGCTTCCAGCCTCCCTCATCCGGCCGCCAGGGTCGAGCGCGGGGTGAGCGAGAGAGGTCTCCGTCCAGGACTCGCACCAGCTCCGGGCCGAGCTCCAGGCCCACGCCGGCCACCACGCGCCCGATGAGGTGCACGCCCTTGGGCACCGAGCGGGCGGGCAGGGTGGCCACGAGCTCGTGGTCCTCACCGTCGTGCAGGGCGTGCTCCAGGGGGCTGCGACCGCTCGCGCGCGCCGCGCGCCGCGCGTCGCGGTGGAGCGGCACCTGCTCCAGCACGAGGCGCACCCCCGATGCGCGGGCAAGCCGGTACAGGTCCCAGGCCAGCCCGTCGCTGACGTCCATCATGGCCGTGGCCCCGGCCGCGAAGAGGGCTCGTCCCTCCCCGATCCGCGCACGCGGTCGCAGGTGCCGCCCGAGGCCGCTGCCCCCCACGGCCCCGGTCAGCACCAGGGCCTGGCCAGGTCGAGCCCGGTCCCGCCCCGGTGGCTTGCCACTCCCCGGCAGGATGCCCTGGGCGAAGACCGAGAGGGTCGCGGGGCCCGGGGTCTGGGCCAGGTCGCCCCCCACCAGCTCCGCGCCGACCTCGCGGGCCGCCGCCTCCACGCCGGCGATCACGGACCGCATCCAGGCCTCGGTCCGCGCGGCGGGGGCCGCCAGGCAGAGCAGGAGGGTCCGTGGCCGGGCCGCGGTGGCCGCCAGGTCCGAGAGGGCCCGCCCCGCGGCCTTACGTCCCACATCCCGGGCTCGAGCATCCGGCGCGAAGTGCACCCCCTCGATGCACTGGTCAGCGCACTGGACGTCACGCTCCTTCGCCGCCGGCAGCACCGCCGCGTCGTGTCCCTGACTGCCCCGCAACAGGGAGGGCGCCGGGCGGCGCCTCAGCCAGCGGTGAAGACGATCCTCGTTCCAACCCTGCGCCACGTCGACCTCAGAAGTCGAGGGCCATCATCATCCGGCCCTGGATCCAGTCCCGCGACACCCAGCCCAAGGCCTCACTGTCCTGGCCGGGGCAGGCGGGGTCATCAACCCCCAGCCAGTAGCGAGGCTGCGGATCTTCCTCCAGGCGCTCGACCCGCCCCAGGGAGATCTCCCCCCCCGGTGGCTGAAAGAAGACCACGTCCCCCACCCCGATGCGGCGCGGGTAGAGATCGACCCAGAGCTTGTTGCCCGGGCGCAGGCTCTGCAGGGGTGAGCAGCCCTCGGCGGGCAGGTCGAACAGCTCGAAACGGTTCCAGAGATAGAGGCCACCGGCGAAGGTGACCACCAGGGTGGCATTGCGCAGGATCCGCTGGAGGAGCTTGGGGCTCATGGGCAGTGCTCCTCGGCGCGCAGGTAGCTCTCCGTGGCCCGGGCGACATCCTCCGCCCCCAGGATGCCCGAGAGGACGGCCACCCCGGCAGCGCCGGCGGTCCTCGCGGGCTGCACGTCCTCGGGGCGCACGCCCCCGATGGCGAGCACGGGGCGGTCAGAACGCTGCGCCGCACGCTCCAGACCCTCGAGGCCGACGGGCTCCAGGAGCCCCTGCTTCGAGGGCGTCTCCCGCAGGGGGCCGAAGGTCAGGTAGTCGGCCCCCTCCCAGTCCTCGCTGACATCACCCGCGTGGGCGGAGAAGCCGACGGCCACCGAAGGCGGAAGCAGCTCGCGGGCCGCGTCGGGCCGCAGGGAGCGAAAGCCCAGATGCAGACCGTCGACGGGCAGGACCCGGGCCACGTGGAGCCGGTCGTGCAGTCCGAGCCAGCGACCTCCGAAGCCCTGGGCGAGATCGCAGAGCTCCCGGGCCAGGGCCAGGTAGCCACGCTCGTCCAGGCCGGGCTCGCGCAGGAGCAAGCCCGGCAGGCCGGCCGCGAAGGCCTGCCGCACGGCCCCCACCAGGCACCGCACATCCGGGGGCCCCGCCAGGGTGCCCGGACTGAGAGCCAGGAGCGGCGGCGGCGCCGGGGTCATTCCTCCGCCAGCTCCACCAGGAAGCCCAGGTCGCGCAGCAAGGACTGCAGGCGCTTGGGTGTGGCCTTCGACTTGAGCTTCAGGTGGCGCTCGTCGATCTCCCGCGAGATGTAGGGCCGCACCCCGGGGTCGGACTGGAAACGAGCCAGGACCTCCTGGTTGTCGGACTGCACCTCGAAGTTCGAGGAGAGTTGCAGCAGCCCGGCCTGGGCCGCCCAGTCGCGGATCGAGTACAGCACGTTCTGAGGCACCGGGGTGCGTGAGTTCTGCACCAGGGTCGAGAGGATGCGGCGCAGGAACATGCCCTCCGCCAGGGCGCGGTGGACGCCCTTCTCGAGGATGCGGAAGTGCACCAGGTGCCCGTTCTTCTCGCGGGTGCAAAAGCGGTCCAGGTCGTGGACCAGCTCCGCGTCGTCGCCGGTCGGGAAGAGCACCACCTCGAAGTCCGGGGTCACGACCAGGTTGCCGATACCGGCGCTCTCCTCGTGCTCGGCCGCGATGCCCAGCATCTTGGCGCCCATGCGCGTCAGCCGCATGGCCACCGGGCGGTTGTGCCCGTCGTAGCCGAGGTCCACGATTCCCAGGAGGTAGAGGCGCTTTCGCACCCACCCCACGAGGTTCCAGGCCAGCCGCTGGAGGTCCTCCATGGGCGTCACGTGGGTGCCGCCGTTGTGGGCCTGGAAGTAGTCCTCAACCGCCAGCTCGTCCAGGTTGGACAGGTAGGTGTTGCGGGCCAGGAAGGGCAGGTACATCAGGTCGTACCAGATCCCGACCTCGATGCGCTTGAGCAGCCGCAGGAAGATGCGCCGCATGCGGGCCTGGTGGAAGTACTCACCACCGAGTTCACGCTCCTCCATGGTGTACTCGAGCAGGCGCTCGAGCTTCTCCTCGAGGGGGCGTGGCTCCCACTCGCGGCCGTGGACCGTGAGGGCGAAGGTGCGCTCGCCGGTGCTCTCGATCAGGCGCGCCTGGCGGGCGAAGCCGTAGATGAAGGCCAGCACCTCCTCGCGCGCCAGCTCGCGGCCGGGGTTGGGGATCAGCTCCTGCAGGATGCGCTTCTCGGTCGTCTTGAAGATCTCACCGCGCACGGTGAAGCGCACGCTGTGGTCGAGGATGTAGCCGATGAAGCGCGAGATGTTCGAGGCCAGGTCAACGCCGATCGAGGCCTCCTCCCGCGGCGCATCCGGATCTCCGGGGACCGCCACTCGCTTGAGCCAGGCCAGCGCCACCTCATTGAAGACGATCAGAGTCTCGTCGCTGTGGTTCAGGCCGTAGCGACCGAGGTCGAGGCGCTCGACGGTCCCGACCATCGAGTCCTCCAGGATCTTGGCCCAGCGCCGCCCGTTCCAGTGCGGCAGCTCGTGCTCCATCCGCTCGAAGAGGTCCTTCGGCAGCAGCCCGCCGAACTCGAGCACGACCTTCTCCACCAGGGTCTGCAGCCCCTCCGGGAGCCGCTGGATGCGCGCGACCGCCGCGGACTCGTTGGAGTACATCTTGTAGAACTCCCGCTGGCGGCCTGCGGGCATCTTGGCCTTCTTGCCGGGCTCGTTGAACATCCGGTCCAGGTGGCCCCGGAGTGCGAAGACGTCGAACACGCCCCGGCGCTCGGCCCGGCGCTGTCGAAGCACCGCGTCGCCGAGGTCGCAGGGCACGGCGTAGGCGCGCATGCCGTAGCGGGTCATCTCCGGGGAGGTGCCTGGCGCGATCAGCGCGTGCCGCTCGAGCACCGCGATGGCCGCCTCGAGGTCGTAGCTCGAGAGGTAGGAGAGCTGCTTGTGCACCGAGAGCTCGGAGAAGGGCAGCTCATAGCGCGGGGCGGCGAGCAAGACGTCGAAGATGGTCGCCAGGCGCCGGCCCATCCCCTCCACCCGGGCCACGAGGAGCTCCGGATCCCGCATCCACTCCAGGACCCGCTCCCGCTGCTCGTCGGCCTTCTGGGGCCTGGAGTGACGCCCCTTGCCGGCCCAGAAGCGGAACAGCTCAGGGACGTCATCGTCAGGGACCGCCGCGACAGCGTCGGCGGCGCTCTGGCGTTGCCCGACGACCGTCTTGGGCGCGGTCTTGGTCGCTGCCCTGCTCGCTTTGCGAGTGGCCTTCTTGCGGCGCGAGCCGCGTTCGGAGGGGCTCAACGAGCACCTCCTGTCTGTATTCCGGGTTCCATGCGGTGGTCTCTCGCGCTGGCGAGGCGGTGGGACTCGACGATCTGATAGCTGTAGCCCTGCTCGGTCAGGAAGAGCTGCCGCTTCTCGGCGAACTCCTGGTCCCGCGAGCCGGTGGTCACGATGGAGTAGAAGATGGCCTCGGCCCCGTCGGACTTCGGGCGCAGGATGCGGCCCAGGCGCTGGGCCTCCTCCTGGCGCGAGCCGAAGGTGCCGGAGATCTGGATGGCCACGTTGGCGTCCGGCAGGTCGATGGCGAAGTTTCCGACCTTGCTGACGATCAAGATCGGCTCGCTGCCATCGCGGAAGGAGCCGTAGAGCTTCTCTCGCTCGTCGTTCGGTGTCTTGCCCGTGATGAGCGGCGCCTTCAGCACACCGGCCAGCTCCTCCAGCTGTGCGATGTACTGCCCGATGACCAGGATGCGGCCGGAGGGATGCTGCCGCAGGAGCTCCTGGACGACCTCGACCTTGGCCGGGTTCTCCGAAGCCACCCGGAACTTGCCCCGAGCGTCAGCGCCGAGATAGGCGCTCTTGAGCGAGGGTGCAAGGGGCACCCGGACCTCCACGCAGGTGGCTGGCGCGATGAAGCCCTGGCCCTCGAGGACCTTCCACGGCACGTCGTAGCGCTTCGGGCCGATCAGGCAGAAGACCTCGTCCTCCTTTCCGTCCTCGCGCACCAGGGTCGCGGTCAGCCCCAGGCGCCTGCGGGCCTGCAGGTCGGCTGTGACCCGGAACACGGGTGCCGGGAGCAGGTGCACCTCGTCGTACACCACCAGGCCCCAGTTCTCCTGGCTGAAGAGGCTGAAGTGCTCGAACTCGGCGGTCTTCGACCGGCGCCAGGTGAGCATCTGGTAGGTGGTGATGGTGACGGGCTTGACGCTCTTCGAGTCGCCGGTGTACTCACCCACCTCGTCCTCGGTCAGGGTCGTCTTGTCGAGGAGCTCCTGGTGCCACTGACGGACGGCCACCGTGTTGGTGGTCAGGATCAGGGTCTTGGTCTGCACCAGGCTCATGACCTTCATGGCCACGACGGTCTTGCCCGCGCCGCAGGGCAGGGCGATGACCCCGTTGCCCCCCATCACCGAGCCTCCGGCGTAGAAGGAAGCCGCAGCCTGCTCCTGGTAGGGGCGCACGGCGAAGGCCCGGCCCTCCAGGGTCTCCTCCCGCAGCAGGATGCCGAACTCATCCCCCTGCAGGTAACCGCCCCGGTCGTCCACGGGGAACCCGATCTTGATCAGGGCCTGCTTGATCGAGCCCCGGTTCAGACCGCTGACCCACACCCGGCCGTCGTCGTCCCGCTCCAGGAGCCGCGCGATGTCCCGGTAGCCGAGCACGTCGAGCAGCACGTCGGGGTCGGAGCTCACGAGCTCGAAGCGGACCTTCTCACCCCCCTCCTCCCGGCGCTCGATGCGCAGCACACCGTAGCGAGCCACCCACTGGCGCACCTCCTCCTTGACCGTCTCCGGCACGGGGATGCAGGCGAACTCATCGAGCACCGCCTCGATGTCCCCCGCGGTGAGCCCGAGGGCTGCCGCGTTCCAGACCGAGACGGGGGTGATGCGGTAGGTGTGCAGGTAGTTGGGGCTCTTCTCGAGCTCAGCGAACTGAGCCAGGGCGTCGCGCGCATACGGAAAGCGCGGGTGCTCCTCGGTCAGCGGCTGGCCGTCCGCGTCCTTGGCCTGACCGCCCTTGGCGTCCACCACGGCGCGCACGGTGTGCAGCATCAGGGTGCGGTCCGACTGAACGATCAGCGGGTTGTCCGGTCGCAGGCTCATCGGGGCACCTTGCTCTCTGACTTGGAGGACTTCTTGCGGGCCGTCCGCTTCTTGCGCGCCGGCTGCTTGCCGCGGCGGATCGACGGCGAGGGCGACCGGGGGAAGAGATAGGGCCCGGTGGGAGAGTCGGGCCGCGTGGCCAGCTCCCGCGGGCTCCCCTCGGCGATCACCCGGCCGCCGGCCTCGCCGCCCTCGGGACCGAGCTCCACCAGGCGGTCGCAGGCCTCGAGCACGTCCGTGTTGTGCTCGATCACCACAACAGCGTTGCCGGCCCGGGCCAGGCTGCGCAGGACCCCGATCAGCTGGCGCACGTCGGCGGGGTGCAGCCCGGTCGTGGGCTCGTCGAGGAAGACCGCACTGCGACCGCCGGCCTGCACGTGCAGGAGCTCGCTGGCGAGCTTGAGGCGTTGGGCCTCACCGCCCGAGAGGGTGGTCGAGCTCTGCCCCAGGGCCAGGTAGCCCAGACCCACCTCGACCATCGCCCTCAGCACCTTCGCGATGCGCGGCTGGTGCTCGAGGAACTCCAGGGCCTCCTCGACCGACATGGCGAGCACGTCCGCCACCGACTTGCCGCGGTGGGTCACCTCGAGCACCTCCGGCCGGTAGCGGCGGCCATCGCACTCCTCGCACTCGAGCCACAGGTCCGGCAGGAACTGCATCTCGACCTTGGTGGCCCCCCTGCCATCGCAGGCCTTGCAGCGGCCGCGGGTCGAGTTGTAGGAGAAGTGCGCAGGACCGAAGCCCCGCATGCGAGCCTCGGGGGTCCGCGCGAACAGCTCGCGCAGGGGATCGATCAGGCCGCAGTAGGTCGCCGGAGTCGAGGCAGGCGTGCGGCCGATGGGCGAGGCTCCGACGACGACCACGCGTCCCCCTCCGTGCCCCGCCAGGCGCTTCCAGCGCCCCTCGGAGACCTCGCCCTCGAGGGCCGGAAGCAGGGTCTCCAGCACCAGCGAGGACTTGCCCGAGCCCGAGGGCCCGCACAGGCCGAGCAGCTCGCCCCAGCGCACCTCCAGGTCGACCCCCCGCAGGTTGTGGGTGCGGGCGCCGGCGATCCGGATCGGCTCCAGGCTGGAGACCTCAGGAGCCTCCTCGTCCACGGGCTCGACGAAGGCCAGCTCCCCGCGCAGGGCCGCGCCGGTGATCGAGTCCCGGTCCGCTCGCACGGTCTCGGGCGTGCCCTCGGCCACCAGCCGTCCGCCGTGGCGCCCGGCTCCCGGGCCGATGTCCACGATCCAGTCGGCGCGCTCCATCAGGCCCGTGTCGTGCTCGACAACCAGCACGGTGTTTCCGCTCTCGCGCAGCTCGATCAGGGCGTCCCCCAGCCGGTCGACGTCCCGCGGGTGCAGGCCGACCGTGGGCTCGTCCAGGACATAGAGGACGCCCACCAGCTGGGAGCCGAGGCTGGCCGACAGGCGCACGCGCCGCGCCTCGCCCCCGGAGAGGGTCTGGGTGCGGCGGTCGAGGGACAGGTAGCCGAGGCCGACCCGCTCCAGCAGGCCGACGCGCGAGCGCAGCTCCTGGACCAGGGGGCCCACCGCGGCCTCCTTGGCCTTCGAGAGCTTGAGTCCTCCGAGCCAGGCGTGGGCCTCGTCCACCGGCATGCGCAGCACCTCGGGCAGACGCTTGCGGCCCAGCGTGACCGCGGTCCACGCGGGCTTGAGTCGCTCGCCGTCGCAGGCACGGCAGGTGCGCCTGCGCAGGACTGGCTCCAGCACGGCCCGCCAGCCGGGGTCCTCGGCCTTCTGGTACCAGGCGTCCACGTGACCGCAGAGGCCCGGCCAGTCCGAGCTGAAGGACTGCTCGATCTCCACGCTGGCACTCTGGCGCTCCTGGGTCATGTGGTAGACCCGGCGCGCGCCCTCTCCATAAGCGATGAGGCGCTGCTGCTTGGGGGTCAGCCGCTCGAAGGGCTTGGAGAGGTCCAGCTTGTGGCGCCGGGCCACCTCACGCAGGAGCGTCTCGTAGAAGCCCTTGCCCTTGACCAGGTAGCGCCCCAGCTTGCCCGAGATTGCGCCCTCGCGGAGCGGCTTCTCCGGGGCGTCGATCAGGAGCTCGTGGTCACAGTGCAGCACCTCGCCCAGGCCGTCACAGACCTCGCAGGCGCCCACGTGGGTGTTGAAGGAGAAGTGCCGGGGCTCCATCTCCTCGGTCAGGCGAAAGCCACACTCGGGGCAGGTGCCGCTGGTGGAGTACTCGCTGCGAGCGCCGCCCTTCTCCTGCACGGAGACGCGCCCGGCGCTGAGGGACTCGGCCTCCTCGACCGCCTCAGCGACGCGCGCGGCGACGCTCCCTTCCAGCTGGAGGCGATCGATCACGAGGTCCACCCGAGCCTCAGGGGCCACCTCGATCGGGCCGCCGTCCAGGCGCGCCTCTCTCCCGTCCACCATCAGGCGCAGGTAGCCCGCCTTGCGCCAGGAGTCCGCCCGCGCTGCCACCTCGGCCGCGGCGTCGGCCGGCTCCTCGCAGCCGGGGCCGAAGACCGGCGCCAGGAGCCAGACCCGACGGCCATCGTGGGCCTTCACGATCCGGCGCGCCAGGCGGCTGGCGTCGGAGGTCTGCAGCCGGGTGCCGTGCTCGGGGCAGCGGGGCTCGCCCGCCCGGGCCCAGAGCACCCGCAGGTGATCGTGGACCTCGGTCGTGGTCGCGATCGTCGAGCGCGGGCCCCCACGGGCCGTGCGGGCCTCGACCGCGACGCTCGGACCGAGCCCCTCGATGCGCTCCACCGGCGGCCGGTCCTTCGTGCCGAGGAACTGGCGCGCGTAGGTCGAGAGGGACTCCACGAAGCGCCGGCGGCCCTCGGTGTGGATCGTGTCCAGGGCCAGGGAGCTCTTTCCGGAGCCGCTACGGCCGGTGATGATCGTCAGTGTGTCGCGCGGGATGTCCACCGAGAGCTCATCCAGGTTGTGGGTGCGGGCCTCGACCACCCGGATGCACTCCAGGGGCTCGAGCGCCTCGAGCTCGGCTCCTGAGGTCAGCTCGGTCGCGCGCCCCTCGAGCACCTGGGCCAGCGCCCTTCCGGTGTGAGAGCCTTCCACTTCCATGACCTCCTCCGGGCTGCCATGGGCCACCAGCTCGCCGCCCCTGGCGCCGCCCTCGGGCCCCAGGTCGATGACGTGGTCGGCGGCCCAGACGAGCTCGAGGTTGTGCTCGATCACGAGCACGCTGTGCCCCTTGTCCACCAACGCCTGCAGGGCACCCACCAGCTTGGCCACGTCTGCCATGTGCAGGCCGGTGGTCGGCTCGTCCAAGAGGTAGAGGGTGTGGGCCCGGGGTCGACGGCTGAGCTCCTTGGCGAGCTTGATGCGCTGGGCCTCGCCCCCGGAGAGGGTCGTGGACGGCTGCCCCAGGGTCAGATAGCCCAGGCCGATCTCGTTCAGGATGCCCAGCGGGCGCGCGATCTTCGGCAGGTCCTGGAAGAACTCCAGGGCCTCCTCGATGGTCATCGCCAGGACGTCGGCGATGCTCCTGTCCTTGTAGCGCACCGAGAGGGTCTCGGTCTGGAAGCGGTGCCCGCCGCACTCCTCGCAGGGCACCGTGACCGGCGCCAGGAACTGGAGCTCCACGTAGAGGGCTCCGGCCCCCTGGCACTCCTCGCAGCGACCCCCGGCCGTGTTGAAGGAGAAGCGGCCCTTGGTGTAGCCCCGCATGCGGCTCTCCGGGAGGCTGGCGAAGAGGTCGCGGATCGGGCCGAGGATCCCGGTGTAGGTCGCCGGATTCGAGCGGGGCGTGCGTCCGATCGGCGCCGCGTCGATGCTGACCAGGCTGTCCACCTGCTCCATGCCGCGGATCGAAGCGTGTGCCGCCGGGTGGGGCGCCTCGAGTCCCAGGTGCCGCTCCAGGGCCCGGCGCAGGATGCGCTCCACCAGGGTCGACTTGCCCGACCCGCTGACGCCCGTGACGCAGGTCAGGGTGCCCAGGGGGAAGCGCACGTCGATCTGCTTGAGATTGAAGCCCGTGGCGCCTCGCACCTCGAGCACCTGCCCGTTGCCCGGTCGGCGCTCCTCGGGCGCGGGCATCTCGATCTCGCCCCGCAGCATCCGGCCCGTGGGCGACTCGAGCCGCGCCAGCTCCGCCGGTGCCCCCGTGGCGTGGATGCGCCCTCCGTGGGAGCCCGCGCCGGGTCCCACGTCCACCAGGAAGTCCGCCGCGCGCAGGGTGGTCTCGTCGTGCTCCACGACGACCACCGTGTTGCCCAGGTCACGCAGGTGGCGCAGGGCCTCGAGCAGCCGCCCCTGGTCGCGCCAGTGCAGGCCGATCGAGGGCTCGTCGAGGACGTACAGCACCCCCTGCAGACCCGCACCGAGCTGGGCCGCGAGCCGGATCCGCTGGGCCTCGCCACCGGACAGGCTGTCGGCCGCCCGGTCGAGGGTCAGGTAGTCCAGGCCCAGGGTCAGGAGGAAGGCGACGCGGCGCCGGATCTCCGTCAGGAGGTCGCGGGCGATGCGCCCCTCGCGCCTGGAGAGCTCCAGGCCATCCAGGAGCGCCGGCAGGTCGGAGATGGCCGCGTGGGTGAAGTCACGAAGCACCAGCCCACCGAAGCGCACGGCATTGGCGGCGGGCTTCAAGCGCGTGCCCTCACAGGCGGGGCACTCCACCTCGTCCAGGAAGCGCCGCGCCAGGCGCTTGAAGGCACCCTTGTGCTGGCCCCGCAGGACGGCGGGGATGACCCCGTCGAAGCGCCGCTGCCAGCGGGCGCTGCCGGCGTAGCGCTTGCCGTTCCAGCGGGCCGTGTCCTCGTAGCGGGCCTCACCGGTGCCGTGCAGGACGGCCCGGCGGTGGACGGGCTTCAGGTCCCGCCAGGGGGTGTCGAGGTCGAAGCCGTTCCCGGCCGCCACCCTCTCGAGGAACTCGAAGCTGACCCGCGGGAAGATCAGGGCCCCCCCGCTGGCCCGGGTGACCGCCAGGGCCCCCTCGCGCAGACTCAGCTCCGCGTCCGCCACCAGGGCGTTCTCAGAGGGCCGGTGCACGACGCCCAGGCCGTTGCACTCCGGGCAGGCCCCGCTGGGTGAGTTGGCGGAGAACAGCCGCGGCTCCAGGGGCGGCAGGTCCGCGCCGCAGCCCGGGCAGGAGCGGGACGTGGAGTAGTTCGTGGCCTCCTGTCCGCAGAGGAGCACCAGCTCCCCCTCGCCGAGCTCCAGGGCGCTCTCCACCGACTCGCGCAGCCGGGCGGTGTCCTCGGGGTCCGGCTTCAGGCGGTCGATCACCGCCTCGATGGTGTGCAGCTTGTAGCGCTCGAGCCGCGGAGCCTCCTCGATGCGCAGCACCTCCCCGTCCACCCGGGCGCGCATGAAGCCCTTGCGCCGCAGGTCCTCGAAGACGGCCTTGTGGTAGCCCTTCCGGGCCCGCACCACGGGCGCGAGCAGCTGGACCTTCTCCCCGGCGAAGCCGCGCAGCACCTGCTGCACGATCTCCTCGGGGGTCTGGGAGCGAACGGGCCGCTGGCAGTCCGGGCAGTGGGGTGTCCCGGCCCGGGCGAAGACGACCCGCAGGTGGTCCGTGACCTCGGTCAGGGTGCCGACGGTCGACCGGGCGCTGCGCGAGATGGACTTCTGGTCCACGGCGATGGCCGGGGAGAGCCCGCTGATGGACTCCACCTCCGGCTTCTCCATGCGCCCCAGGAACTGACGTGCGTAGGCCGAGAGGGTCTCCAGGAAGCGCCGCTGTCCCTCCCGAAAGAGCGTGTCGAAGGCCAGCGAGCTCTTGCCCGAGCCGCTCACGCCGGTGATTCCGATCAGCTTCCCGCGGGGGAGATCCACGTCGACGCCGACGAGGTTGTTCTGCCTCGCCTGGCGGATCCTGATCTCTTCTGCGGGCATCGAGCGGGGACTCTGGAGGGGGCGCGGAGGAGG
Organism: uncultured Planctomycetaceae bacterium; assembly: GCA_964591315.1. Taxonomy (GTDB): domain Bacteria; phylum Planctomycetota; class UBA1135; order UBA1135; genus JABACD01. The sequence goes on along the minus strand of CAZQAT010000003.1, from coordinate 49,074 downwards.
GGGGTCCAAGGGGGACGCGGACCCCCACCCGGCGGACCCTCCCGCCGTAGATAAGGCGGGCCATCGTAGCAGCGCCGCCTGCGGGCAGGAAGAGGGCCAGGAGGGCTGAGGGGGCCGTTTCTTTGGCCCGAGCCCCCTGCGAGGAGAGTCCCGGGTCAGCTTTGACGCAGGCCGGAGCCGTACCGCACGCGCTCCCGGATCAGCCCGTGCAGTCCCGGGCCCGCGGCCACGATATGGCCGCCCCGCAGCCAGTCCTCGCCCCCCGCGGCGTCGGTCACGAGCCCCCCCGCCTCACGCACCAGGAGGGCCCCCCCGGCCAGATCGGGAGAATCGAAGGGAGTCTCCCGAACCGTCCTTCTCTCGTGTCGACCCTGCGATCCCCGGTGAACTCGAGCCACCAGCGCTGGAGAGGGTGGCCCGCCCCCAGGATCAACGCGCTCCTTGGCCCTCGTCGACCTCGAAGCTAAATGAATAGGGACGCCAGATGCTAGGACCCCCATAGGTCCCCCAAACATCGTGTAGCTCAGTCTTTCCGGTCAAGCACCTCACATCGGCCGCCACTCCCTTGACCAGCCCGGCCACAGTCCCGAAGGCGAACCCAAGGGGGGCCACGATCAAGACGTTGAAGGCCCAGTACTCCGGGTGATCGTCGAACTTCTTGCTGTTGTTCCGATAAGCCTGAGCAGGCGCATCGACCAGACCGGTCTCCGCGCCAGTCAATGTCCCGACGACGGTCGCGCATCCGCAGTGTGCATGAGCAACGATGACAACAAGAAGCAGTGAGAGTGCGCGAGTCATACCGCGAGGACTCCTGGGGACAGAGATTCCAAGTTAGAGCAACCCAGCGATTGTGCTGGCTGCGCGACCAAGGGTCGCCTGAGGTCATTCTGAGGTCTGCCCTGAGCCCGGTCAACTCTCCGGGAAGACCGAGTTAGTACCTCAAATCAATACCGCACGCTAAATCAATACCGCACGCGCTCCCGGATCAGCCCGTGCAGTCGGGGGCCCGCGGCCACGATATGGCCGCCCCGCAGCCAGTCCTCGCCCCCCGCGGCGTCGGTCACGAGCCCCCCCGCCTCACGCACCAGGAGGGCCCCGCCGGCCACGTCGTGGGGCGAGAGGTGCAGCTCCCAGTAGCCGTCCAGGCGGCCGGCGGCCACGTAGCACAGGTCGATCGCGGCCGAGCCCATCCGGCGCAGGCCGCGCACGTCGTAGAAGAAGGCCGAGAAGTTCTCGAGGTTCGAGTGCTCGAGCTCGTTCCGGCGGTACGGGAAGCCCGTGGCCAGGATCGCGTCGGCGAGCCGCTCCTTGCCGCTGACCCTGAGCGGGTCCCCGTTCAGCTGGGCACCGCCCCCGAGGTAGGCGCTGAAGGTCTCCCCCAGGCGCGGCAGGTGCACGACCGCGAGCTGGGGCACGCCGCCCACCAGGAGCCCCATGGACACCGCGTACATGGGCAGGCCGTGGACGAAGTTCACCGTCCCATCCAGGGGGTCGAGGAACCAGCGCGGGCGGTCGTCGTCGCCCTGGGCGTCACGCACCTCCTCCTCGGCCTCGATGTGAAAGTCCGGGGTCAGCGTGCGCAGGGCGCGCACCAGGAGCCGCTCGCTCTCCACGTCGGCCTCGGTGACGAGGTCCCGGGCCGTGGACTTGGTGCCGATCTGGGAAGCGGAGAGGCGACCGGCGTAGCCGAGCAGGAGCTCCCCCGCCTCGCGCGCCGCGTCGACCGCCGCCTGGAGCAAGGCCTCGGGAGCCTCGATACGCGGGTCGAGGCTCATCGCACCCTCCCCTCCGCCCGGCGCCAGGCGGCGAGCTGGGCGCAGATGTCGTCCTGCATCGGCTTCCAGCAGTGCTTGTTGAGGCCCGAGACCTTCGGGTACTGGACCAGGATCGAGAAGCAGAGCAGCTCGCCGCCCGAGGTCTCCACGTAGCCGGAGAGAGAGCCCGCGCCGGAGATCCAGCCGGTCTTGGCCCGCACCCGACCGCGCAGCTCCGGCCCGCTCATCCGCCCCTCCAGGGAGCCACTGGTACCCGTGACCGCGAGGGAGTCGAGGAAGGCCGAGCGCGGAGCCGCCTCGAGCTCGAGGACCGCGGCCAGGAGCCCCGTCAGCTGCTCGGCGGTGACGCGGTTTTCCCGGGAGAGCCCCGAGCCGTCCACCTGCACGAGCCCCTGGTCGCTCACCCCGAGACGCTCCAGAGCCTCGGACACCGCCTGGCGGCCCCCGGCCCGGGTCCCAGCACCTCCGCGGGCCGCGCCCAGGGCCAGGTAGAGCTGGTCGGCGACTCCGTTGTCGGACTCCGCATTGATCGGGCCGAGCACGGAGCTGAGCGGAGTGCGCAGCCGGGCCAGCTCCTGACCCACGGGCACCCCCCGCTGGCGGCGGGTGCCCCCCGCAAGGCTCACGCCGCCGCGCTCGAGGGCCCGGCGCAGGCTGGCCTCGAAGAGCAGCACGGGATCGGGGTGGGCGAAGCGGCTGGTCCAGGACGGCACGCTGGCGGGGATCTCCCCCCGCAGGGTGGCGCGGGCGGAGGTGGCGCCGACGGCGATGTCGAGGCCTGCGCTGGCCTTCACCGTGCGCACGCTCCCGGCCCGCTCGAGGCCGTTGGACCGCGGGCGCACCTCGGAGAAGGCCGCCGCCCCGATCCCACGGGGCCTGACCAGGGCAGTCAGGCAGCCCGCGTTGGCGCTGAAGCCAGCGGACAGGGCGCAGTGGGCCTGCCAGTGCTGGCTCGCGGAGGGCCAGCCGGGGCCGGGGCCCGGGGCCTGGAAGCTGCCCTCGTCGAGGACCAGCTGCCCGCGTACCTCCCGAACCCCCGCGGCCACGAGCTGGCGCACGGCCGGCTCCAGGAGATGCTCGACGAGTCCGTCGGCGGCGGGGTCGTAGAGCGGGTCGGCCCCAGCGCGCACCACCAGGTCCCCAGCCAGCACGCCGCCACGGGGCGGGGCCGCGCCGTGGAAGACCGTCTCGAAGTGCCAGTCGTGCCCGAGCGAGACCAGGGCCGCGGCGCTGGTGACCAGCTTCATGTTCGAGGCCGGAGTCAGCGCGGCACTGGCCAGCCGGCGAACCAGCACGCGCCCCTCCCGGGGGTCGAACACCTGGACAGCTATGGTCGTGTTGTCTCCGTCCACTTTCCCCTTCGACCGACGGGCCGCTTCGGCCACCGCCTGCATCACGAGGGCCTCGACGCGCCCCGTCAGGGCAGCGTCGAAACCGGGATCCGCGGCCAGTCTCTGCCTCGGCTCGGGCCTGGCGAGGGCGTCCTGCGCAACCACCGGCTCCGCCTGCTGGCCGACGCCCTCGGCCTGCGGCGGCTCCGCCGGCCCCCCGACCTCGGTGCTACCGGCCTCGGTGCTACCGGCCCCCACAAGGGCGCGAACCAGCAGGATCAGGGCCGCCACGTTGGCGACCAGGATGAAGCCTAGTCGCGCGGTTCGGGCGGTCGCCCGTCGTCGTTCGCCAGGATCCATATGGTGTTGTAGGCCATCCGCGCGGTGTTGGTGACCTTCTCGACGTTCACGCCGTCGATGGTGTCCCGCCAGGTGTGGTAGTTCTTGTTGTTGCTGATCGGCAGGCCCTCGAAGAAGAACATCACCGGCAGGCCGAGCCTGTGGAACTCGAAGTGGTCGGAGAGTTGCCAGAGCTCCTCGCCCTTGCCGGTGATCACCTTGCGCAGGCCGGTCTTGCCCAGCCGCTTGGCGCGGTCGAGGACCTTCTGCAGCTTGGGGTTGCGGTTGATGCCCAGCACGGAGGTCTCGCTCGCCTTGCCGAAGCCGATCTGATCCAGGTTGATCATGCAGACGATGGCGTCCCGGGGCACGGGGAGCCGCTGGCAGATCTCACGGGCACCGACCAGGCCGTCCTCTTCGGCGCTGAAGTTGGCGAAGATCACCGAGCGCCGCGGGCGACCCTGGGCCAGGGCCTGGGCCACTTCGAGCAGGGCCGAGACCCCAGAAGCGTTGTCGTCCGCACCACAGCCGATGCGGCCCGCGGGCCCCACGCCGATGTGGTCGTAGTGGGCCCCGAGCAGGACGTACTCGTCCGCCAGCTCCGGATCCGTGCCGCGCAGGATCCCGAGCAGGTTGTCGTGCCGCACCGAGCGCCGCGATATCTGGGAGCTCATGCTCACCACGCGGCCGTCGAGCTTGACCTTCTGGGGCCGGGCCTTCTTGTCCATCTTGCGCGCCAGCTTCTCGGCGTCCTGGCCGAGCAGGGCGCTGGCGCACCCCATGGTGATTTCGAGGGTCGGCAGGGACTTGGAGGGAGCGCGCGGGCCGCGCCGACCACGCTGGTCGTTCCAGCTGGCGAAGGTGTAGCGGTAGTCGAGCAGGTTCTCCTCGTCCTCCGCGGCGGCCTCCTGGTCGCGCCGGACGATCAGGGCCCCCGCGGCCCCCTCCTTGTTGAGGGTCGCCAGCTTTCCGTAGAGGGAAGCGGCGGCGGTGACCTCCTCGCCCGCGAACTTCTTGCGGTGCCGGGGCTCGCCCCCGAACAGGAGCACGATCTTCCCGCGCACCTTGATCGACTTGAAGTCGTCGTACTTCTCGCCCTTGTCGGTGATGCCGAAGCCCCCGAAGACGAGCTCGCCCCTGGCGGCACCGGAGGCGCGGTCGAAGGCGGGCACGAAGTCGCTGCCGTAGGTGAACTCCTGCTCCTCCTCTCCGTCGATGAGCTTCAGCCCGCAGCCCTCGGGGTCGGGGGCGTCCAGCTCGCGGAAGAAGGGTCGGTAGAAGGTGCCCTCGGTGGCCGAGGCCTCGGGCCCACCCTGGCCGTACTGCGCCATGACCTCCACGCTGTCACTCGCGGGCTCGAGGCCCCACTCGCGATAGAGCTCCACCAGGTAGGCCGCGGCACGGGTCTGCCCCTCGCTGGGTGAGTCGCGGCCCTCCATCCCCGGCTGGGCCAGGAACTCGATGTGCGCCAGGATCTCCTTCTCGCTGATCGAACCGAGGGCCGGGGGCTTCCCGTCGACCACGCCGGTCGCCGAACCGCCGGAGGAGGAGAGAGCGAGGGCCCCAGAGGTGACCAGGCCGACGAGGGTCAGGACGGGCAGGGCGCGGCGGAAGGTTGACATCAAGGCTCGGTTTGCTGAGGCGTCGGCGGGGCCTGAGCTGCGGGGGGACCATCGACTCGGGAGGCGGGCTCGCCGGCGGCGGGTTGTACTCCGATCGGGTGCCGGCTTCCATCCCGGGCGATCTCGATCGTCCCTCGGTAGATGGCGGCGGCCTCGAGTTTGGCGCGTTCCGGCTCCATCGAAGGATAAAAGTGCGTCAGGAGCAGGCGCTCGCAGCCCGCGTGGGCCGCCAGGCGCGCAGCGCCGGCGGGATTGAGGTGGTTGGGCTGGGAGTGCTCCTCGGGGAAGGAGCACTCGCAGCAGAAGAGCTCCACGCCCCGGGCCAGCTCCGCCACGGCGCGCTCCTCCCCGCTGTCCCCGCTGAAGCAGACCGAGCCACCCCCCGAGATGTCCGCGCGCCAGGCCAAGCTGGCCTTGGTGTGGTGCGTGTCCACGGTGCTGAGGCGGTAGGCCCCGAACTCCCTGGAGGCGATCTTGTCCGTCGGGTCCACCTCGAGGTAGTGCACCCCGTCAAAGCCCCTCTCCACGCCTCCCAAGGCCGCACCCACCTGCTCGACGAACTTACGCAAGCCGACGGGCCCCACCAGCTCCAGCGCCTGGGCCTCGAAGTCCGGGTTGCGGCGCGCGTAGCCCAGGGCGAAGAGGTCCAGCACGTGATCGAGGTGGAAGTGGGTGATCACGATGCGCCGGATCGCCTCAAGCTGAAAGCCGGCCGTCACCAGGGTGCGCAGGGCCCCGGGACCACAGTCGAAGAGGGTCAGCCCGTCATCCGAGGCCGTGTGCAGCGCATAGCCAGCGCAGCCGTGCCCCGGCCGCTGGAGGATGGAGCCCGCCCCCAGCACGACCCAGGTTGCGTTGGGCGGCCCGCTCGCTCCCTCGACGCTCATCGCCTCCGCCGGTCACCCCCGGTGTAGCCCTCCGGGTGTGCCTGGAGGAAGCGCCAGGCGTCGCTGACGATGTCCCGCAGGCCGGATCGACGGGGCTCCCAGTCCAAGAGCTCCCTGGCGCGCGTACCGCCGCTGGTCAGCTCGGGCGGATCACCCGCGCGCCGCGACGCGACGCTGGCGGGGATCGGGTGCCCCGTGACCTCGCGGGCGGTCTCGATCACCTGCTTGACCGAGAAGCCGGTCCCCGTCCCCAGGTTGCAGGCGATGCCGGTCTCGCCGGCCTCGAGCTGCTCGAGGGCCGAGAGGTGCGCCCGGGCCAGGTCCTCCACGTGGATGTAGTCCCGGATGCAGGTGCCGTCGGGCGTGGGGTAGTCGTCGCCGAAGATCTTGATCCCCTCGCGCTTGCCGAGGGCCACCTCGAGCACCAGGGGAATCAGGTGGGTCTCCGGCACGTGAACCTCCCCGAGGTCACCACTCTGGGCCGCGCCTGCCGCGTTGAAGTAGCGCAGGGCCGCCCAGCGCAGGCCGTAGGCGCGGCCGAAGTCCTCGATCATGTGCTCCATGTGGAGCTTGGTGCGACCGTAGGGAGAGATCGGGAGCTGGGGATGGGTGTCCCCCATGGGCATCTCCACCGGCTCTCCGTAGGTGGCGCAGGTGCTGGAGAAGACGATGTTCTCACAGCCGTGCCTGCGCATCTCCTGGAGCAGGTTCCAGGTGCAGGTCACGTTCTGCTCGTAGTACCTGGCCGGGTCCTCGACGGACTCGCCCACGTAGCACCTGGCGGCGAAGTGGATCACCGAGCGCGGCGCGTGCTGCTCGAAGACCGCGGCCAGGTCTTCCCGGCGGCCCAGGCTGCAGACCTCCAAGTCCGCCGTGACCGCCTGAGGGTGGCCGGTCGAGAGGTCATCGAGCACGACCACGGGGGTGCCCTGCTCCTGCAGGGCGCGGACGGTGTGGCTGCCGATGTAGCCGGCTCCCCCGGCGACGAGGACGGGGCGCTGTGGGTCGGACCGGGTCATGGAGCGATCAGGATAGCCGAGACGGGGACGATTCTCGGGCCTTTTGGGGGCCAGGAGCGGGGACACCCCTCATCGGGAGGCTCAATCAGCGCCCAGTGCCTCCCAGAAGCCCGGCCAGGACTTCGCCACGCACCCGGCCCCGCTCACACCCAGATTCGGGCGCACGAGGCCCAGGAGCCCGAAGGCGAAGGCCATGCGGTGGTCGGCCTGAGGGTCGAGCACCAGCGAGGTCTCGTCGGCGCTGCTGCCCGAGCCCGGGGCGATTCGCAGCTCCTCCTGCGTGTCCTCGACCCTCAGGCCCAGGGCCCGCAGACCACTGGCCAGGACCTCGACCCGCCGGCTCTCCTTTCCGTTGAGGGTCTCCAGCCCCGTGAGGTGGGTCTGGCCGTCGCCGCCCCGCAGGGCGAAGGCTCCCGCCACGGCGGCCAGGACCGGGGCCAGGTCCGGCTCTCCCTGCAGGTCGATCCGCGCCGCCCTGGTCGGAAAGCCCTCGGCCCGGAGCTCGTCCCCCACCCGTTCCACCAGGCAGCCGAAGGCCGCCAGGTGCTCCACGCAGCGCAGGTCCCCCTGCAAGGAGCGCTGCTCGAAGCCCGGAACTCGCACGCTGCCTCCCGAGAGACAGGCCGCCGCCAGGGCGACCGCAGCGCCGGATGCGTCGGTCTCGATGGGGATGACCCCCTCGGGCGCCTTCAAGGGACCCCACACGCGCCACTCGGAGCCCTCGTGGGCGACCCGCGCGCCGAAGACACCCAGCACGCCCGCGGTCATGCGCGCGTAGGGCTCGCTGGGCAGGCCCCCCATCACGAGCACCGAGCGGCCGGCGGGTCCGGAGGCGTGGGCGGCGCTGGCGAAGAGCAGGCCCGAGAGCTCCTGGCTCGAGACGGGCCCTTGCAGCAGCAGCGTCGGAGGAGGGACTGCCGAGACCAGCTCCAGGGGCCAGGTCCCCTCGTCGGAGGACTGCTCGAGCCCCACACCGGCCCCCGAGAGCACCTCGAGGAGTGGATCGGAGCGCCGGCGCAGGAGGGTCCCGCTGGCGCCGACCCGGGCCGGCTTGCCAGGCTCCCCGCAGAACGCGAGGACCGCGGTAGCGAGCCGTGCCAGGGTGCCCGACTCGCCGCAGCTCACCTCACCCGCGGGCCGCAGGAAGTTCCCCACCGCGGGCGACCGACCCAGCACCCGCAGCCCGCCGCCGCGCTCCTCTTGAACCTCCACCCCCAGGGCCTCGACCAGTGCACGACAGGCCGCCACGTCATCACCCAAGGGCAGGGGTGCGAGGCGCGTCTCGCCCTCGGCCAGGGCCGCGGACAGCAGGGTCCTGATGGCGAGGGACTTGGAGCCCGGAGGGCGCAGGACTCCGCCCACGCAGAGGCCGGGCGTGAGGCCCCGCACGTCAACTCCCGGAACATCCCCCATGGGCACGGATTGTAGCGCCTCCCCGGGCCTGCCATACTCTCCCCTCCGAAGTCGATCGGCCCGCCCCTGTGGCCGACAGGTCTCTCCCGCGCGCTCCCACGAGCCCCCCACCGTACGATGACCCAGGAAGACGTCTACCTCGGGCGCGACGACGCGCCCCCCGGCCTCAAGCGCCTCGCCAGCGGCAAGGTGCGCGACATCTACGAACTCGACGCCGACCGGCTCCTGTTCGTCACCTCCGACCGCGTCTCGGCCTTCGACGTGGTCATGAACGAGGGTATCCCGCACAAGGGCCGCGTCCTGACCTCGATCAGCACCTACTGGTTCGAGCAGACCCAGGACATCGTCCCCAACCACCTGATCTCGACCTCGATCGACGAGGTGCCCGGCCTCGACGCCGCGTGGCGCGACAGGCTCGACGGGCGGATCATGATCGTCCAGCGCTGCGAGCCGACCGCCGTCGAGTGGGTCATCCGCGGCTACGTGGTCGGCTCCGGATGGAAGGAGTACAAGGAGAAGGGGACCATCTCGGAGATCCCCCAGCCGGCGGGCCTGCGCCAGGCGGAGAAGTTGCCCCAGGCGATCCTCACGCCCAGCACCAAGGACGAGATCCACGACAAGCCCATCAGCCCCGAGGAGGCGGCCGAGATCGTGGGCCAGGAGGTCTTCGACAAGGCCGAGAAGGCCTCCCTCGAGCTCTTCGCCCGCGGCGGTGAGCGCCTGGCGGAGCTGGGCATCCTGCTCGCGGACACCAAGTTCGAGTTCGGCCTCCGCAACGGGGAGCTGATCCTGATCGACGAGGCCCTGACACCGGACTCCTCCCGCTTCTGGCCCGCCGACCAGTACGAGATCGGCATGTCCCCGCCCAGCTACGACAAGCAGATCCTGCGGGACCACCTCGAGACCCTCGATTGGAACAAGGAGTACCCGGCGCCGGACCTGGACCCCGCCGTCCTCGACAAGGTCGGCCGCCGTTACCTGGAAGTCAGTGAGTTGATCACGGGCCTCGTGCCCCAAGGAGTGAACCGATGAAGGTTGCCGTTCTGATGGGGTCGGACTCCGACCTCTCCCGCCTCGAGGGCTGCCTCGACCACCTGCGCAAGCTGGAGATCGAGTTCGAGGCCCGCGTGCTCTCGGCCCACCGCACCCCCGATCAGCTGGTCGGCTTCGTCGAGGATGCCTCGGCCGGGGACGTGGGCGTGTTCATCTGCGCCGCCGGTGGCGCCGCCCACCTGGCCGGGGTCGTCTCGGCCCACACCATGAAGCCCGTCATCGGCATCCCGATGGACAACCCGCCGATGGGCGGCCTCGACGCCCTGCTCGCCACGGTCCAGATGCCCGGAGGCATCCCCGTGGCCACCGTCGCCGCCGGCAGCGGCGGCCCCACCAACGCGGCCCTCTTCGCCGCTCGCATCCTCGCCCTCTCCGACCCGTCTCTCGCCGAGCGCCTCGACCAGTACAAGAAGGAGATGGTCGAGAAGGTGCTGGCCAAGGACGAGAAGGTGCGCGCCGCCACCGCCCGCTGATCCCCCACCGAGAGCCAGCCCCATGCCCGTCGAGACCCTGGTGTGGGTCGGGGAACGCCCCGGCCACGTGCGGATGATCGAGCAGACCCTGCTGCCGACCCACTTCGAGCAGCTCAAGGTCGAGGACGTCCCCGGCATGGTGGACGCGATCTACCGCCTGGCGGTGCGCGGCGCCCCGGCCATCGGCGTGGCGGCGGGCTACGGAGTGCTGCTCGGGGTCCAGGGCCTCGAGGGGCTCTCCGGCGAGGAGATGTTGGGCCGTACGAAGGAGGTCTGCGCCACCCTGGCCAAGGCCCGCCCGACGGCGGTCAACCTCTTCTGGGCCCTGGATCGCATGACGGCCCGGGCCCAGGCGGACTTCGACGGAGGTGCCGGAGGGGACGAGATTCGCGACGGTCTCTTCGAGGAGGCCCACACGATCTTCCGCGAGGACCAGGAGACCTGCGAGGCCCTGGGGCGCCACGGGGCGGAGCTGATCCGCGACGGCGGCACCTACCTCACGCACTGCAACGCCGGCGCCCTGGCCACGGCCAACACGGGCACGGCCCTCGCCCCCTTCTACGAGGCGGACCGCCAGGGCAAGAGGATCGCCGTCTTCGCCGACGAGACCCGCCCCCTCCTGCAGGGCGCGCGCCTGACCGCCTGGGAGCTGCAGCAGGCCGGCATCGACGTGACGGTCATCACCGACAACATGGCCGGCCGGGTCATGTTCGAGGGCAAGATCGACGCGGTCTTCGTGGGCTCGGACCGCATCGCTCGCAACGGCGACGTGTGCAACAAGATCGGCACCTACTCGGTGGCGGTCCTGGCCAAGGAGCACGGGGTGCCCTTCTACGCGGTGGCGCCCCTCTCGACCTTCGACCGGACGCTCGTGAGCGGCGACCAGATCCCGATCGAGGAGCGCGCCCGGGAGGAGATCACCGAGGGCTTCGGCAGCCAGACCGTTCCGGACGGCGTGAAGGTCTACAACCCGGCCTTCGACGTCACACCGGCGCGCCTCGTGACCGGCATCGTGACCGAGGCGGGCCTGATCGAGCATCCGACCCAGGAGAAGGTCGAGGCGGTCCTGCGGGACTCGGGCGTGGCCCTGGTCTGAGGTGCGGGGCGGGTGCCGCCCTCCCCTCCGGGGCCTTTCCGATAATTCTTCCAGTCCGGCGCGGAGGGGGGCCGAAGAGCCTCATCGACCCCCACGGCCCATGAGCCCCCCCGCCGATGAGCGCCTCCAAGAAGAATACCGAGACGGAACCGTCGTCCAAGAAGAAGGCCCGCCCCACCAAGCCCGACGAGATGAGCGACGACCTGATCGAGTTCATCACGGCCATCGACGAGTACAAGCGCCTGAACCAGCGCCCCTTCCCCTCCTGGGGGGAGATCCTCGAGGTGCTGAAGGCTCTCGGCTACGACCGCTAGCCGGAAGCCGCCGCGCAGACCGCCCAGCCCCGCTCCAGCTCCTCCCGGTCCAGGTCCCGACCGATCAGGACCAGCACGGACTCCTGCGGCGGAGGCCCCTCGCCCGGGCCGAGCTCGAGCCACTCGTGCATGCCCTGGACCACGACCCGCTCGGGGCGGTCGACGCAGCACAGGATCCCCTTGAGGCGGTAGAGCTGCTGGCCCCGGCGCGTGCCGAGGAACCGTAGCCACATCTTGAGCCGGTCCAGGTCCAGGGGCCGCTGACTGCGCAGGACGACGGCACCGACATCCCTCGAGTGCTGGTGGGCGCTGGCACCCGCCAGCTCCCAGTCACGATCGCGGGTCGTACCGATCTCCAGCAGGGGCCCGACCGGAACGCGTCCGTGACTCGCCTCCAGGACCTCCGCCACCGAGTTCACCTCGGCCAGCGCCGCGCGGGCCGCGGAGAGCTCCTGATCGTCGGCGCGGTCCACGTGCCCGAGCAGGACTCGGTCCGCGTAGGCCACCTGCTCCTGCGCCTCGCGATGCTCCACGAGCTGGCGCGGCAGGTGTACGGCATGGGCCACGGTCAGGATGCCGTCCAGGCGCAGGGCCGCCGACAGCACCGGATCCACCGCCAGGGTCTGGCCGATGGGTCCCGGGGCGGCCAGGCCCGAGGCCTCGATCAGGACCCGCTCGAAGGGGCGCCGCGCGAAGCGGCGCTCGCGGGCGGCGAGCAGCTCCCGCAGGCTGCTCTGGAGGTCCCCGCGCACGGTGCAGCAGACGCAGCCGTTGGCGAGCTCGACGATCTCCTCCGCGCTCGAGACGACCAGGCTCCCGTCGATGCCGACGTCACCGAACTCGTTGACCACCACCGCGATGGCCTCCCCGTGGCGCTCGCTCAGAATGCGGTTGAGGAGGGTCGTCTTGCCCGCCCCGAGGAAGCCGGTCAGGAGGGTGACCGGGGTCGGCGGGTCGCCTTGGGGATGCTGGGGCGACGCCACGGCGAGGTCCGCTGGGTCCGAGGCTACTCGTAGAGCGGGTGCGCCCGAGCCATCTCGGCCACCTCCCCGCGGATGCGGACGGCGACGGCCTGGTCGTCGGGGGCCTCGAGGGCATCGGCGATCCAGCCCCCCAGGGTGCGCATGTCGTCCTCCCCCATGCCCCTGGTCGTGACCGCGGCGGTTCCCAGTCGCACGCCGCTGGCCTCCATGGGCGGGCGCTCGTCGTAGGGGATCAGGTTCTTGTTGCAGGTGATGTCGACGGCGTGCAGCCGGTCCTCGGCGACGGCGCCGGAGAGGCCGATGCTCCCGACGTCCACCAGCATCAGGTGGTTGTCGGTTCCACCAGAGACGATGCGCAGGCCGCGCTCGGCGAGGGTGGACGCCAGAGCCTGGGCGTTCCTCACGACGCGCCGGGCATAGTCGGCGAAGTCCGGGGCCAGCGCCTCGCGCAGCGCGATGGCCTTGGCGGCGATGACGTGCATCAAGGGCCCGCCCTGTCCGCCCGGGAAGACGGCGCTGTTGACCTTCTTGAGCACCTCCAGGTCGTCGGTGACCACCAGGCCTCCGCGGGGACCACGCAGGGTCTTGTGGGTGGTCATGGTCACCACGTCCGCGTGGGGCACCGGGCTCTCGTGCACGCCACCCGCCACCAGCCCGGCGATGTGGGCCATGTCGACCATCAGCTTGGCCCCCACCTCCCGTGCGATCTCGGCGAAGGCGGCGAAGTCGATCACCCGGCTGTAGGCGCTGGCGCCCGCCAGGAGCACGTCCGGCCGCACCTCCCGCGCCCGCTCGCGGACCACCTCCATGTCGAGGCGCTCGCTCTCACGGTCCACGCCGTAGGCACTGAACTCGTAGAAGACCCCGGAGAAGTTCTTCGGGTGCCCGTGGCTCAGGTGGCCGCCGTGGTCGAGGCTCATGCCGAGCACCTTGGCCCCGGGAGCGCAGATCGCCATCAGGGCCCCCATGTTGGCCTGGGTGCCGGAGTGGGGCTGGACGTTGGCGTAGCCCGCGCCGAAGAGCTCCTTGGCCCGCCCTCGGGCCAGGTTCTCGACGCTGTCCACGTGCTCGCAGCCACCGTAGTAGCGCCGCCCCGGATAGCCCTCGGCATACTTGTTCGTCAGCAGGCTTCCGGTGGCCGCCATCACCTCGCACGAGGTGTGGTTCTCCGAGGCGATCAGCTCGAGCTGCGCTTCCTGGCGGCGCGCCTCGGCGGCGATCGCCTCCCAGACCTCGGCGTCGGTGTGGGTCGCGGTCTTCATGGGCTTGCGGGGGGAAGGAACCGCCGCCAGGCGCGGCGGCTCGTGGGAGGGTGTCAGCAGCGGAGGCTCAGGCGCCCCCACCGGGCCCGGGACCCGCAGGCGCGCCGCCACCAGCCTGGGGAGCCGGGGGCTCGACCGGGTTGCCGTCCAGGTCCGCCACGCGTTGGTTGTTCTCGAAGGTGCCCGAGCTCTGGCCGTCGAGGCTCCCGTCCTTGTGGAAGAACCTCCACTCGCCAGCGCGCATGCCGTCCTTCCAGCTGCCCACGGAGCGGGTCTTGCCGTCGGGCCAGGTCTGGGTCACCTCGCCCTGGACCAGGCCGTCCACGTAGGTCAGCTCGGCCTCCACGGAGCCGTCCACGTGCTTGCGGACCACGGTGCCCTGGATGAGGCCCTGGTCGTCGTAGGGCATCTCCATGTGGACCTCTCCCGTGGGGTGCCAGGAGGTCCAGGTGCCGGTCTTCAGCCCATCCAAGAAGGCGCCCTCGGACTGCTTGGCGCCGTCGGGATAGAAGCTCCGCCAGGTGCCCACCTGCTTGCCGGCGCTGAACTGGCCCTCCTGCTTCTTGGCACCGTTGTCGTAGTACTCCACAAGGGGGCCGTCGATCAGACCGTCGACATAGTTCTCCTCCGAGACCAGCTGCCCGTTGGGGTAGAAGCCCTTGTGGGCGCCGACCGGAGTGTTCTTCTCGAAGGTGCCCTCGTTGCGCAGGCGGCCGTTGGGGTACCACATGGCGGCCAGGCCGTCGCGGACCTCGTTGCCGGCCCAGGTGATCTCGGAGGCCTTCTGACCGTTGCCGTGCCACTCGACCCAGGTCCCCGTGGCCTCACCACCGGTGAACTGGCCGCGCACGGCCACCTGACCGGAGTCGTACCACCAGGTCCACTCGCCCTCGCGCTGGCCGAGGAGCATCGCGCCCTCCGCCTTCTTCTTGGTCTGGGCGGCGTCGAACCACTCGGTGACCGTCTCCAGCTTCGGGCTCCCGCCGGACTCACCGCCATCGGAACCCTCACCGCCGCAGGCGGCGAGGAGCGTCAGAGCACTCCCCAGGAAGAGCGCCGGGAGAACACGCGAGCTGCGGATCGTCGCCTCGCGGCGCGGCTGGGAGCAGGGGCCGGACTCCTCTCGGGAGGCCTCGGTCTCGGACGGCTGGATCATCATGCGGGGAATCCTAGGGGTTTCGTGCGGCCGTTGCAGCCCCTGGAGGGGTGCTTTGGGTGGACTCTCCGGAAGCGGGACTGCTAGGCTGCGCCGCCTCCTCCAGTGGAGGGCCTCCTGGAATCGAGCCCACCTCGGCGACCCCTCTCCGTACGAATCCGCATGCCCTCCAAGAGAGCCCTGAGCGCGATTTTCCTCCTCCTGGCTGGCGGTCTCGCCAGCTCTTGCGGCGGCGACGCCACGTCTGGCGACGCCAACAACGTGATCCTCGTCACCCTGGACACGACCCGGCCGGACTTCTTCGGGGCCTGGGGCGCGGAGGGGAATCCGACACCGCACTTCGACGCCCTGGCGGACGACGGCGTGCGCTTCGCCCAGGCCGTCAGCTCCTCGGCGGTGACTCCGGTCTCCCACGCCTCGATCCTGACCGGGCGAGAGCCCTACGGCCACGGCCTGCGAATCCTGGCCGGGCCCGCAGGCTTCCGCCTGCCCGAGGAGGTCCCCACCCTCGCCACCGTGCTGGCCGAGCGCGGCTACGCCACGGGAGCCATCCACAGCGCCTTCCCGGTCAGCGGCATCTACGGCTTCGACCGGGGCTTCGACCTCTTCCAGGACATGACCCAGGAGGGCGGCCTGGCCGAGGGAGACGACGGCTGGATGAAGTGGAACGTGGGCCAGGGCCAGCGCCGCTCGGACGCCACGAACGAGCTCGTGATGCGCTTCGTCGACCAGGTGCAGGCCCCCTTCTTCCTCTGGATCCACTACTGGGACCCCCACGACGACTACTTCCTGCCCCCGAAGGACTTCCTGGCCGAGCGCGGCCTCGAGGTGGACGGGCGCGGCGTGCCCACGGACGCCCGCGCCCGTTACGGAGCCGAGGTGAGCTACGTGGACCGCCAGTTCGGGAGCCTCGTGGAGCGTCTGCGCGAGCGCGGTCTCTACGACGACACCCTGATCGCGGTGGTGGCGGACCACGGCGAGGGCCTGGACGACGGCTGGAGGGACCACGGCTGGGCTGCCCACCGGATCCTCTACCAGGAACAGATCCACGTGCCCCTCATCGTGCGCGTACCCGGTGCCACCCGCGGCCGAGACGTCGACGCGCTCGTGCGCTCGGTGGACATCTTCCCGACCGTGCTCGACTACCTGGACCTGCCACCCCCGGGCGAGCTGGAGGGCCGCAGCCTGCGCCCACTGATCGAGGGCTCCGCGGACGAACCGCGGGTCGCCTACGCCGACCAGATCAACCTCTGGGACGCCAACGCCAAGATGGTGGAGCGACGCCCCCACGCGGACTTCATCCACGTGCTGATGGACGATCAGTGGAAGCTCATCTACCGCCCCTCCTATCCGAGGCGCTCCGAGCTGTACGCCTGGCGTGATGACCCGGATGAGCTGAAGAACCTGTTCCAGGACCGCAACGAGGTCTCGATTCGGATGATGAAGCGGCTGGCGGAGCGCGAGGGCTGGGTCCTCTCCCCATTCACCGCCAGCGGGGACAGCGCCATGAGCGAGCGCGACATGAAGCTGCTCGGGGACCTCGGCTACACCCAGGGGGGCGTGGAGATGAGCGCCGATGACCTGTCGGACATGTGGGAGTGGCTCTGCCCCCAGGAGTTCAGGCGCTGGCCCGAGCCCGGAGCCTGCGCCTCCTGCTCCTCGCCGCTCCTACCGGCCCGCAAGCTCAAGAAGTGAGCGCCTCTGCGGGCGCCCCTGGGGGGCCCTGCGGAGTGAATGAGGCATGAATCCCCGCCGGGGGTCTGCGAAATCCGCCACGAGCAGGTAATCTGTGTATGCCCCCCGGCTGCACGCACCCCCGACCGCTCACCCCATGGCGACTCCACAGGATCCCTCGCCAAGGGAGGTCAACCATCCGCGTCTTGCACCGGAGGACTTCCCGATTCCACAGCGAGCGGAACTCCCCGCCAAGAGAAACAGGACAAACATGAGAGCAGCAATCTACTCCGGCCTCGCCCTCGCCTCGCTGGGCGCCATGGCCAACGCTCAGATTATCGCGAGCGACGACATGAGCACCGTTGGAGCCCTGACCGCCAACGGCTGGGTCGCCCACTCCGGCGCCGGCAACAAGGTGATCAACAGCGACGGCAACGTCGCCACCCTCGACTTCTCCAGCGGCTCGGGTGAGGACATCAACCTCGCCTTCAGCGCCCCCCAGGGCGCCGCTGACACCACCTACTTCTCGTTCACCCTGAACGTGCCCTCGGGCAACCCCGTGACCCCGGACGGAAACGGCAGCTACTTCATGCACCTGAAGGATGCCGGCTTCTTCTACCACGCCCGCATCGGGCTGCTCTCGCCTGCTGCAGCCGGCGACTTCGGGATCGGCATCTCGAACACCTCCAACATCGGTGGCTCCGGCGGCGTCTGGGGCGCTGACCTGAGCTTCGACACGAACTACAACGTGGTCGCCTCGTGGGACGCCGCCACCGACACCGCGACCCTCTGGATCGACCCCACCGGCATGGGTGACACCAGCGCCCAGAGCGTGGGTACCTTCACCGGGGACTCGATGGAGGCCATCGCCCTGCGCCAGTCGAACGACCACACCGGCTTCATCACCATCGACAACATCGTCGTGGGCAAGACCTTCGGCGACGTCTCCGGCGGCGGCGGCCCCAGCGACAACACCGGCGCCGCCGGCTGTGACGGCTCGACCGGCCAGTGCCCCTGCTTCGCCGTGGGCGCCACCGGCGCGGGTTGCCCGAACTCCGGCAGTGCCAGCGGTGCGGCCCTGGTTGCCGCCGGCAATGCGGCGATCAGCAGTGACACCTTCAGCCTGTCCGTCTCGGGCGCCGCCTTCTCGAAGCCCGGCCTGGTGCTCTCCGGCACCGCCGACCTCTCCCCCGGCCTGAACAACATCGCCGACAGCGCCGGCCTGCTCTGCGTTGGCGGCACCACCCAGCGTGGCGCCGTCGTCTTCACCGACGCCAGCGGAGCCGCCAGCCTCCCGGACTTCCAGGGAAGCGCCTACGGTATGGCCGCGAACGTGACCTCTGGCGGTCTGTCGACCTACCAGTACTGGTTCCGCGATCCCAACACCGCCTGCGCCCCCAACGACGGGCCGGCCGGTGACTTCAACTTCTCCAACATGTGGGCCGTGACCTGGATGCCGTAGGCAAGGGTCCCCTCCCAACACGCCGGGGGCGGCACCGCAGGACGCGGTGCCGCCCCCGGCCTCTTCTCAGGGGCAGGGGTCGTTCACCGCACCCGGCGTACCCGAGTCCGGCCCCGCTCCGATGGGGCTCGCACCCGTACACCACAGGGCCGGGTCGTCATTGGCGAAGCTGTCACTGACCGGGTCCGCCAGGGAGATCGACATGCCCGGCGTGTCCGGCCAGCGATCCCCGTCGTCGTAGAGGACCACGTCGAGCAGCAGCCCGTTCGCTCCGGTGACCAGGATCTCGTCCGAGGAGTTCTTCAGGGAGAACCCGCTCCACTCCAAGTCCACGGGCACGCCCCCGTTTGTCGATGGATCCACGTCGTTCCCCAGGACGAAGCGCTGGTCCGGGGCGAGCAAGATCCCCTGCCCCCCATTGTCGAGGGTGAAGGAGGCGCCGGAGAAATCGGAGAGGGTCACCCCCTCGATGTCCAGCCGCCAGGCCTTGTTGCTCTTGAGCTCGATCCACTCCCCGTGGGAGTCGGACACCGCGCTCGGGTCCTTCATGAACTCGGTCACCACCAGGTCGCCGGCCACGGCCTGCGAGGCCCACACCCCGCCAAGGGTCACCGGGGCGGAGAAGGCGCCCCAGGGGCCGCTCCCCGCCTGCCAGGCCTGGATGTGGATGCGACCCACGGGCGGCTCCACCTGAAGGCGCGCACTCCCCCTCGCGTCGAGGCCCAGGACCAGGCTCCCGCGGGGATCAACACGCAACCCCCCGCGCGCTCCCGTGGGATCCAGCGGCCCCGCCAGCAGCAGCACCCGCGCCCCCGGACGCCCTCTCAGCTCGAGGGTTCCGCGGGCATCAGCCACCAGGGACGGCCGCTGATCGGCGCGCTCTCCCAGATCGACCTGTGGCGTGGCCGGGACGACCTTGCTCGACCCGATGAGCGCCAGGGCGCTCAGGATCCAGGGTGTGACTCGTGACATGTCGGACAACCTCCATTCGTGGCTCGGGTGAGATGAAAATGAGCCGCTGCGTCCCCCGCAGGCGGCACAGAACCGACGTCCGGCGCCTGCAACGGTCACCCCCGATCCCCGGGCGATGTGTCGTCCGCGTCCGTGGACCGATAAGCTCCTTCCATGAAGTGCCTCCTCAAGCTGCTCGCGGTCGCCGCCCTTGGCATGGTCCTCCTCGTCGGAGCCTTCCTCCTCCTCGTCGACAAGGTGGTCCAGACCGCCGTGACAGAGGGGGTCGGCTACACGACCCAGCAGGAGACCCACCTGGCCTCCGCCGACCTGGGCCTGTTCTCGGGTGCCCTGGCCCTGCAAGGTCTGGAGATCGAGAACCCGCCCGGCTTCCAGCAGACTCCCCTGCTGCGGGTGGGCCGCTTTCAGACGGTCCTCGACTACGAGCGCTCCAGCGCCGAGCGCATCGAGGTGGATCTCGTCGAGCTGAAGGACCTGGAGCTCGCCCTCGAGCTCAAGGGCAGCGAGTCCAACGTCACCGCCCTCCTGGAGCGTCTCGGAGAACTGCGCGGGCAGCCCTCCGACTCAGGCAGCGAGCCCGAGGACGACCCCGAACCCTCCGCGCCCCCGGAGGCCGGCCCCAGCGTGGGGATCGGCAGCATCGCCATCTCCGGCGTCAGGGCGAGCCTGCGCGTCACGGCCCACCCCACCATCGACGGGGTCTACGAGCTCGAGATGCCGGACGTGGTGCTGAAGGACTTCGACAGCTCCATGGACAGGGCGACCATGATCGAGTGGACCGCCTACGTCCTCGAGGAGCTCCTGACCTCTGCCCTCTCCAGCGGCCAGGGCCAGTTCCCAGCCGAGTGGCAGGGCCTGCTCGCCAGGGGGCTGCAGAACGAGAAGCTCATGTCGGGAGACCTCGAGGGTCTCGGCAAGGACCTCGAACAGGACCTCGAGCGGGGGCTGGACGAGGCCCTCGAGGGCCTGAAGAAGGACCCCGCGGCCGAGATCCAGAAGGGCCTGGACAAGCTCGAGGAGCACAAGGGCGCCCTCGACGACCTGTTCGGAGGGGGCGAGAAGCCCTGAGCCTGCCGGCCGAGCTCAGTCCCCTGCGGTCCCCGGGTCGGTCAGTCCCTCGACCTCCCCCACGTACCCCAGCTCCTGGAGCCGCTTGAGCACGGCGTCCATCTGCTCGGGATTGAACTGGGAGTCACGTGGGTCCTCGTTCGCGCTCCAGGCGTCCAGCTCCTTGCGCAGCTCAGCATAGGCCCGCCGCGCCTCCTCAGCGGAGGAGTCGTCGAGCAGCAGGTTCTTGCGCTCACCCGGGTCGTTCTCCATATCGAAGAACTCCTCGACCCTGAGATACGGCGCCTGGATCAGCTTCCACCTGCCGCGCCGCACGCACTTGGACTTGAGCTGGTTGATCCAGCCGCTCTTCTTCTCGTGGGCCCTGGTGGGCTGGGTGGCCTCAGCGAAGATCGGCCGGATGGGCGCCCCCTCGCCGTCGATGGCACCCACCAGGCTGACGCCGTGCACGGGCTCGGGCAGGGGCAGATTCAGCAGCTCCAGCAGGGTCGGGAAGAGGTCGACCCCCGATACCGGCTGCTCCACCACGAGCCCCGCGCCGCGCCCGTCGGGCAGGCGCATCAGGAAGGGCACGTGGACGTTCGTGTCATAGACCCACGCACCGTGGTGCCAGAAGTCGCCGTGCTCCCAGAAGGTCTCACCGTGGTCAGCGGTCACGATCACGATGCAGTCGTCGAGGATGCCGCGCTCCTCCAGTCCGTCCAGGAGCCTCCCGACCTCGCTGTCGGTGTAGGCCAGCTCCCCGGCGTACAGGGCGGCCAGCTCGGCGTCTCCGGGCAGGGGCGTGCCGTCGACCTCCATCACGAGCTTGCGCCCAAGGCCCACGTCGTAGACCTGGCGCCTCTCGCCGACGCGCTCCTGGTGCCGCGCCTCCTGCTCTCGGATGCCAATCAGGTCCACGGCCTTCGGGCCTCCGGGGAGGGCGTACTCGGTGGCCCATGGCTCGGGGGGGTCGAAGGGCGAGTGCACGTCGAAGTAGTGGGCGAAGAGGAACATGCGCGGTTCATCCAGCGCCCGGTCCACGTGAGCCAGCAGGGCGTCGGTGACCTGCGTCGCCCGCCTCTGGTTCTGGTCCGCCTTGGCCACGTCGAAGTCGATGTCGAACTCCTGGTTCCAGACATCGAAGCCCTGGTCGAAGTCGAAGACCTCGTCGAGGGCGAAGGAGCCGATGAAGCCCGCGGTGTGGAAGCCGCTCTGGCCCAGCACCTCGGCCAGGGTCACGTTCGCCTTGTTGACCATGAAGCCGTTGCGCGCCACGCCGTGCTTGCGGGCGTAGAGGCCGGTCATCATCGAGGTGTGCGACGAGAGCGTGCTCGAGGCGGCGGAGACGGCCTGGTCGAAGCGCACGCCCTCCCGCGCAAGGGCGTCCAGTCGGGGAGTCTTCGCGGCCCGGCCCCCATAACAACCCAGGTGGTCGGCCCGGGTGGTGTCGAGACTGATCAGGAGCACGTGGGCGTAGGGACCCTCGTAGGGCGGCTCGCCTCCACAGCCCCCGCCGAGGGCCGTCGCGACCAGGGCCAGGAGCCCCGCGGCGCTGGAGCGGCGTGTAAGAACTGCGGGCGCGCGGGTAGCGCCGGTTCGTGCGTTAGCGATCGGCAAGGGGGTCATCCAGGGCCTCATGCTGCGGAAGAATAGCGTGCTCGGCCCCGGTGGCAATCACCACCAGTTCCTCCCCACGCCGACCCGAGGGCGGATCCGCTCGTCCAGCGCCCCGGCGGGGGCCCTGGGGCGAGAATTTCATCACGGCAGCGCCCCCCAGGCCCGAAATCCCGGTCTATCCTTGAGTCTGCATCCCGTCCCGGGCGCCAGCCCTGAGCGATGGGAGCAGGACTATTCCCCGAGAGCCTTCCCCCGCGAACTCAGCTTCGATCATCGGCCGATGAACTGGAAATCACTACCCCTCATGGGCGCCCTCGCCCTCAGCAGCTTCTCTGGCTCTGCGACCGCCCAGAACCTCAACGTGGTCGAGATCGCCAGCGGCCTCTCCTCGCCCCTGTACCTCTGCTCGCCCCCCGGCGACACCTCGCGCATGTTCGTCTGCGAGCAGAACACGGCCCGCATCCGCATCATCAAGAACGGGACCCTGCTCGGCACCCCCTTCATCGATCTCGGAGCGATCGCCTCCCAGAACGGCGAGCGCGGGCTCCTCGGCATGGCCTTCCACCCGAACTACAACGGGCCCGGTACCGGTCAAGGCCAGTTCTACGTGAACTACACGAACAACAGCGGCGCGACCGTCGTGCGTGAGTACACCGTGAGCGCCAACCCGGACATCGCCAACGCCGGCACCTTCACCACGATCATCACGATCAGCCAGCCCTTCTCGAACCACAACGGCGGCTGCATCCAGTTCGGGGCGGACGGCATGCTCTACATCGGCACCGGCGACGGCGGCAGCGCCAACGACCCCGGCAACCGCTCCCAGGACATCACCAACCAGCTGCTCGGAAAGATGCTGCGCCTGGACGTGGACATCCCTGCCCCCTACATCCCGGCCGACAACCCCTTCGTAGGCGTCACGGGTGACGACCAGATCTGGTCCTACGGCCTGCGCAACCCCTGGCGCTTCAGCTTCGACCGCGACACGGGAGACATGTGGATCGCCGACGTGGGTCAGGGTGCCCGTGAGGAGGTCCACTTCGAGCCCGCCGGACAGGGCGGCAACAACTACGGCTGGCGCTGCATGGAAGGATCCGTCTGCACGGGCCTCTCCGGCTGCACCTGCAACTCCGCGGGCCTCGAGCTGCCGGTGGACGAGTACGGCCACGGCGGCGGCAACTGCTCCATCACCGGCGGCTACCGCTACCGCGGCAGCGAGTCGACCTTCATGCAGGGCCGCTACATCTACGCCGACTTCTGCTCGGACCGGGTGTGGTCCTTCGCCTTCAACGGCTCGACAGTCTCCAACAAGATCGAGCACGAGGCCGACCTGGCCATCCCCGGCACCGTCTCCATCACCTCCTTCGGTGAAGACGCCAACGGTGACGTCTACATCGTCGACTCCGCCGGTGGCCAGATCTACAAGATCGTCGACGAGTGCGCAGGCAGCCAGACGAACTACTGCACGGCCAACCCCAACTCCGTGGGAGTCACCGCGGCGATCAACGCCACGGGCTCGTTCAACGTCGGGGACAACAACTTCACCCTGAACGTGAACGGTGCTGTGCCGAACGTCTTCGCGATCTTCTTCTACGCGGCCAACCAGGGCACGGGAACCCTCGGCGAGGGCCAGCTCTGCACCTCGGGCCAGATCTTCCGGATCCAGCCTCCCTTCAGCGTCAACACCTTCGGCCTGGGCCAGGTGAACGTGAACTTCAACAACCTGCCCGCCGGTGGCCAGATCAACGGCGGCGACACCTGGAACTTCCAGTGCTGGTACCGCGACACCGCCGGTGGCCCCGCGGGCTTCAACACCTCCAACGGACTCTCGGTCGACTTCTGCCCGTGATCCGGACGCGGGCCGCGCTCGGCTGAGCGCTGGCCCCGCTCGACCCCAAGCAGGCGGCGCCCCTCCCGGGGGGCGCCGCCTGCTTCATTGGATACGGGCGCCGCCCCGTGCTAGCTTCCCGGCCCGCGCCCCGTAGAGCCCCCCGTGACCCGCACCAGCCCCCTCCTGCTGACGTCCGCTCTGGCCCTCGGCCTGCTGTCCTGCAGTCCGGGCCCGCCCGAGGCCAAGCGCCTCAACGTCCTCCTGGTGGTGATCGACACGGCACGGGCGGACAAGTTCGGCTGCTACGGTCACCCTGGCGGACTGACCCCGCGCATCGACGAGCTGGCCACCCAGGGCGTGCTGTTCGAGGACAGCGCGGCCCACGCCCCCTGGACCCTTCCGTCGACCGCCTCCCTCCTGACCTCCCTGCACCCCCAGCAGCACGGAGCCGGAGGCTACCTGGACCTCGCGCCCCTCGAGGCGGGCGGCGCCCCGCAGGTCAGGTTCCGCGGCCTGGCCGATGAGGTCGAGACTGTCACGGAGGCCTTCCAGCGCGGCGGCTGGCGCACCGGCGCGATCGTCAACGTGGACTTCCTCGACCAGGAGTTCGGCCTGACCCAGGGCGTGCACGACCTGGACGCCGCCTGGTACGAGTCCAACACGGAGGTGCGCTCCGCCACCACGACCACCGACCTGGCCCTGCAGTGGCTGGACGAGCGCGGGGACGAGCCCTTCTTCCTCCTGGCCCACTACTTCGACGCCCACGCGGTCTACGAGCCGCCCGAGGAGTATCGCCAGCGCTTCGCCGCGCCCCAGGACCGCGGCAGCACGAACTTCGTCTTCGGCACGCGTCAGCACATGCTGCTCCTGCGGGCGGGACAGCTCGACCTGGAGCCGGCCCTGATCGAGCGCGCCGAGCGCCTCTACGAGGCCGAGCTGGCCTACGTGGACGCGGAGGTCGGCCGGCTCATCGACGGGCTCGAGCAGGCCGGGCTGGCCGAGGACACCCTGGTGGTCCTGACCGCCGACCACGGTGAGGAGTTTCTCGACCACGGTGGCTTCGAGCACGGCCACACCCTCTACGACGAGCTGATCCGCGTGCCCCTCGTGATGCGGCTCTCGGGACACCTGACGCCAGGCACGGTCGTCGGCGGTACGACGCCCCTGGTGGACGTCGCGCCGACCCTCTGCGACCTGGCCGGCCTGGAGGTTCCGGTGAGCTTCTCCGGCCGCAGCCTGCTCCCCGCCATGCGGGGCGAGGCGCCGCCACAGCGGCCCGTCCTGGCCCACGGCAACTTCTGGGGCCAGCCTCTGGTGAGCTGGCGCTCCGGTCGCTGGAAGCTGATTCTCGACCCGCGCGGCGGGCAGGGCGAGCGCGTTGAGCTCTACGACCTCGAGGCCGATCCCGGGGAGCGCACGGACCTGGCTCCAGCACAGCCGGAGCGGGTGGCTGCGCTGCTCGCGGAGTACCGCTCCGTCGAGGCGCTGCTCGAGGCCCGCGCCGAGGGCCGTCCGGTGGAGCTGGACGAGGCTGGCAAGCGCCGGCTCCAGGCCCTGGGCTACATGGGCTCCGAGGAGCTCGAGGAGGCCGCGGACGCAGACGGCGGCGCCGAATGAGCGCGGCGCGTCTCACCAACAGGCAGCGCGCGGCCGTTGCCGGCGTCGTCGGCCTGGCCTTCCTCCTGCGGCTGATCTACGTGCTCGAGGCGCGCGAGAACCCCTACTTCGAGCAGCCGATCATGGACCCGCTCTACCACCTCGAGTGGGCGCGGGCCTTCGCGGCGGGTGAGGTGTTCCGGGACGGCCCCTTCTTTCGCGCCCCCCTCTACCCCTGGTTCCTGGGGCTCCTGCTGAAGCTCTTCGGCGACGGGCTGCTCCTACCGCGGATCGTGCAGGCCGGGCTGGGGGCCCTGACGACCGGGCTGACCTTCGCCATCGGGCGGCGAGCCTTCGACTTCCGAGTCGGCCTCGTCGCGGCCCTCCTCGTGGCCGTCAACTGGGTGCTGATCTACTTCGACGGGGAACTCCTGATCCCGACCCTGGCCATCCCCCTCAACCTGGGGGCGCTCTACGTCTCCCTGGGACTCGCCCAGGACCCGAGCCGCAGGCGGGCCGCGACGGCCGGGGTCCTGTGGGGCGTGGCGGCCCTGGCGCGGCCCAATGTGCTGCTCTTCCTGCCGCTGCTCTTCGCCTGGCTGCTCCTGCGCCGGGACGAGGCCGGACGCCGGCCCTGGGCCGCGGCCCTCTGCCTGACCCTCGGGACCCTCGCGCCCATCCTCCCCGTGACGACCTACAACCGCGTCGCCGGGGATGACTGGGTGCTGGTCTCCTCCCAGGCCGGCGTGAACCTGTGGATCGGCAACAACCCCCAGTCCGATGGAAGCACGGCCATCGTGCCGGGCACGCGACCGGGCTGGTGGGACGGCTTCTTCGACTCGATCGCCCTGGCCGAGGAGAGCGAGGGTCGGCGGCTCAAGCCCTCGGAGGTGTCGGCCCACTACAGCGGCAAGGCTCGCGACTGGCTGCTCGACGAGCCGGGTGCGGCCCTGGGGCACCTGCTCTGGAAGCTGCGGCTGTTCTGGACCGACTGGGAGCTGGGCAACAACGCGGACGTGCGCTTCTTCGCCTTCCGCTTCAGCGGGCTCCTGCGCTGGCTGCCGCCGAGCTTCGGCCTCCTGGGCCCCCTGGCCGTGGTCGGGCTGTGGCTCTCCCTGCGCGGCGGGCGACGCCAGTTCCCGCTCTGGGGGTTCACCCTGACCTACGTCTTCAGCGTGGTGCTCTTCTTCGTCTGCGCCCGCTTCCGGGCTCCGGTGCTGCCGCTCTTCGCGGTGTTCGGCGCCGCGGCCCTGGTGGCCGCCTTCGAGTCCCTGCGTGCCCGCCGCTGGGGAGCCCTCGGGGTTGGAGCGCTGGTCTTCGGCGGCGTTGCGGTCGGGGTTCAGCAGCTTCCCCAGGGCCTCGACACCACCGGCGCCAAGGGTCTGTGGGCCCTGGGCATCCACGCCCTCGGCGAGGAGCGTCCGGCGGAGGCCCAGGCCCTCCTCCGGGAGGCGATCGAGGAGAACCCGACCTTCTGGATCGCCCGCAAGGACCTGGGCCTGGCCCTGGTGCAGGCCGGCGAGCTGCTGGAGGCCAGCGGGGCCTTCCGCGCGGCCCTGCAGCTCAAGCCCGACGACGCCCAGGCCAGCGCCTCGCTCGTGGACGTGCTGCTCGCCCGCACGCTGGTCAGCGAGGCCGAGGCCGAGGCGCGCCGCGGGCTCACCATGAACCCCGACCTGGCCCAGGCCCACGACGCACTGGCGCGGGTGCACGTGACGCGCCAGGAGTGGGACGCGGCCCGCAGCGTCCTTCGCGCAGGACTCTCGAAGTCGCCGGCTGACTTCAACTGCAACTTCCGGCTGGGCGGGATCGAGCTCGAGACCGGCAACCCCTGCGCGGCCATCGAGCCCCTCGAACGCTGCCTGCAAGGGCGCCTGCCGAACGAGGCCCTGCGCGGGACCCTGCTGCAGGCCCTCGACACGGCGCGCCGGGCCTGCCGGCCCTAGCCCGGGTTATTCATGAAGACGTGCACCAGACACAGCAACTCGGTTCCTGGTGGTGCTTTGCGGGTTCTGCCGACGCAGGCGACCCTGAAGGGTCGTCGAGGAAGCCAGGTTCCGAGAAGCGCCGCCAGGGGCCGAGAGGCCGTCGAAGACGGTCGGTTGCGAAGTCTGGTGTGCGTGTTCATGAGTCATCCGCACTAGCGACAGAAGAGCGCCGGCCGGTCTCCGCGAGGGAGCCCGGCCGGCGCAGCTTGGAGACAGGCGCGTCTCAGGACTCCAGCGCCACGATCTTGCGGGCGCGCTCGGCGACCTTGGTCTCCGAGTACTTGTCCGCGAGTTTCGCCACCTTGGCGAAGAGCTTGGCGTCTCGGCCGTCCTCGTAGAGCTTGCCCAGGGCACGATTGATGGCCTTTCCGGCCTCGAGCTCCAGCTTCATGTCATCCTGATCGAAGCGAGCGCCGAGCTCCTCGGCCGCGGCCAGGAGCTCGTCGGCCCCCTTGAGCTGCTTGCTGAGCTCCGCCAGCTTGTCCTTGGCCTCGACCGGATAGCCGTTCTCCACGAGCCAGGTGACGCGGTCCATGCGCGAGCGCACCCGGGCGTCGAACTCGGCCAGGGCGGCCTCGGCGTCCCCGGCCAGCTCGGGCTTCTTCTCGGCGACCTTGCTGGCCTCCTTCAGGGCTCCGGCGATCTTGCCCTTGTTGAAGTTCTTCCAGGCCTTCTGAAGAGCCTTGGGCGTCCCCTCGGGGGCGCTCTTGGCAGCCTTGACCTCCTCGGCGACCAGGTCCTTGTGCTTGCTCGTCATGTGGTTGCCCTTGGCGAGCACCTTGCCGTCCGCGGACAGCAGGGCGAAGCTCGGGAGACCACGAACCCCGGTGGAGACCGGGCGCTCGTGCGTCCACATGGCCGCGCTGCCGAACCAGCGCTGCTTCATGATGAACTGCGCGGTCTTGTCCTCGGACGTCCCCTGGGCTTCGACGAAGATCACGGCGAGGTCGTCACCGTACTCTTCTTGCAACTTGAGCGAGGCCGGCACGGACCCCGAGATGCAGCCCCCTCAGCGGGTGCCCCAGAACTCGACCAGGACCGGTTTGCCCTTCAGGTCGGCGAGCTGGGTCACGCCCATGCCGTTCAGCAGGGGCTTCTGGAAGGTGAAGGAGACCTCGTCCCCGACACTGACATCGGGGGCGGTGGGAGCGCTCGCGCTGAGCAGCGCCCCGGCGAGCGTGGCCGCCGCGGCGACCAGGAAAACCTGACTTCTCATCCTCAGTCCTCGTGGGTGGCAGTCCGTCGGAGGGCCGAGCCGGGCGCAAGGTCCCGAGCCCGGGCTGGGAAGACCCCCGGCCGGACAGATCGAATGCAGACTCGTGTCGCCCCCCGGCTGGACCGAGGAGCTGGGTACCGTTCTACGTGCAGCAGGACGCACCCTCGCCATGTTCGGCGGAGTTCGGGGACCCCGGGCGCCCCCTTACACAACCCTTTCGTAGGCGGCCCGCGGCGCCCCGATGCCCACCAGGACCACACGCCCCGCCTGGGGTGCGGGCCGCGGCCCGGCCAGGGCCGGCTTCAGGGCCGCGAAGGTCAGGGTCAGGTCCGCTGGGAGGCAGGCGGGGTCGGCCTGGCCCGTGTCCACGTCGAGGCCTGAGGGGGTGTCCAGGGCCGCCACCCTCGCCCCCCAGCGACGGACCCAGCCGGCGCAGGCCGTCAGCAGGCCAGCCGCACCGGACCGCAGCCGGCCCTGGAAGCCCGTGCCCAGCAAGGCGTCCACGAAGAGGGTAGGGCTCTCGAGCAAGGCGCAGCAGGCCTCGAGGGCCTCGGGCTCCCCCACCGGGTGGGTCTCGATGCCGAGGGCCGCGGCCACGCGCCGGAAGACGGCCGCGTCCGGCGCGAGCGCCTCCGGGGGCGCGGTCTCGAGCACCACCACCCGCGAGCCGCTCTCGAAGAGATGCCGCGCGACCACGTAGCCGTCGCCCCCGTTGTTGCCGGCGCCGCACAGGACGACCACGCGCGGCAGGTGCTCCGGGAGCTCCCGACGGATCGCCTCCGCCGCGCCGCGCCCGGCGTTCTCCATCAGCACCACGCCCGGCAGCCCGAGCTCCTCGATCGCGACGCGGTCCAGCTCACGCACCCGGGCGCGCTCCAACACGGGGGGGTCCAGGTCCGCCATGGGCTCAGGTTAGTGGGACACGAAGGCGGGGCCAACCCCGACGGCGCTCGCGTCCGTCCGGGTCGGCCCCGACCGTGCTGACCGGCCTACATCCGGTGGCGCGTGAGGAACTCCTGGGCGCGTTGGGCGCTCTTGGTGCCCTCGTGCTTCTTGGCCACCCCGGCGTAGATCTTTCCGGCCTTCTCGAAGTCTCCCTCGAAGCAGGCCTTGTCGCCCTTGGCCATCTTCTTCCAGGCCGCCAGCTCCTCCTTGGCGTCCGAATTCTTGGAGAGCTCCTTGGCGGTGGCCTTGGCGTCCTTGGCCGCCTGGTGGCCCTTGAAGAGCGTCTGCAGCTCCTCGTAGATGGCCATGGCCGTGCCGAAGTCCCCCTCCTGGGCGGCCTTGTTGGCCGCCTCCAGCTTGCGCTCCAGCAGGCCCTCGACCGCGTCCTTCGCCGCCTTGAGCTCCGCGTCGTCGCCGTCCTTGGCGAGGCCCTTGTCGATCGCCTTGAGCGCGCCGCCGAAGTCCTGGGCCGCGATCAGCTTGTTGAGCTTCTTGTCGCCATCCGGGATCGGCGCCACGAAGGCTGCCGACTCGAGGGCGCTCTCGATATCGCTCTCGCTCAGGTTGCCCGGGTGCCCCTCCCAGATCACCCGGCCGTCAGGGCCGACCAGGTAGCTCGAGGGAAAGCCCTTGACGCCGTAGATGCGGTCGGCGGTCTCGCCCTTGGTCTTGGCGATGGGGTACTCGATGTTCATCTTCTCGATGTGCTTCTCGAGCAGGCCGCTCGGTTCGTTGGACACGCCAACGATCGTGAATCCCTTGGGACCGAACTCCTCTTGGAGGCTGTTCAGCTCCGGGATCCCCGAGTTGCAGGGGCCTCACCAGGTGCGCCAGAAGTCGAGCAGGACGACGCGGCCGCGCACATCAGCCAGGCTGCTCGCGTCGGACAGGTACCACTCGCCCCCCACCTCGGGGGCGATGTCGCCGACCTTCACGGTCGGTTTGGCGGGCGCGACGGTGAGGGCGGTGGCCGCCAGGGCCAGGGCCAGGATCTTCATCAGGTGTCTCCTTTGGAGAGTGGTCGAATTCCAGGCTTCCCTGGACGATGACAGCCTAGCCCGATTCCCCGTGACTCGAAAAGCCCCTCCGTCGAAGAACGGCGATCCGTAGACTGCCCCCATGCGCATCCTGATGCTGCTCCCGTTCGTTTTCACACAGGCCTCACCCGAGGCGGAGCGGCTGTGGGCGGATGGTGAGCGGTTGGTCGCCATCGAGCGCATGACCGCGGAGCTGGAGCAGCGTCCCGGCGATCAGCTGCTGCGCCTGAGCCTGGTGCAGCGCGAGCTCCTGACCGCCCGCTTCGAGGCGGCTCTCGCCCACAGCGAAGGCCTCCCCGTCGAACGGCGCGGTCTGCGCGGCAGGGCTCTCTACTTCCTGACCCGCTACGCGGAGGCCCTCGACTTCCTCGGGGACGAGGACCCCGACGAGTTGCTGATGCGCGCCGAGGCCCTACGCGCCCTGGGTCGACTGGAGGAGGTGGACGCGCTCTTGCCGCGGCTGCGGGCCGTGCTCGGCCCCGAGCGCGTCGAGGTACGCCTGCTGGAGGCCCGCGGTCTCCTCCGGCGCGGGCAGTCCGAGCGGGCCCTGGAGCTCTTGCGAGGCGTGCTGCGGGAGGCGCCCCTCGAGGCCGAGGCCCTCTTCACCCTCGGTCGCGCCCTGGTGCGCGCTGGGAAGAGGGAGGAGGGGCTGAAGCTCCTGGAGCGCCACCGCGAGCTCGTGCCCTTGCTCGACAGGCTCGACTTCGCGAGGCGCGGTGTGGCCCTCAGCCCGCGCGGAGGAGCGAACCAGGCGGCCCTGGGGGACGCCTGGCTGGCCCTCCTGCCTCACGACCGAGTGCGCGCGACCGCAGAAGCCCGAGCTGCCTACACCCGCGCCCTCCAGCTCGCCGGGGAGACGGAGCTGGTCCCCATCGCCCTGCGCGCGGCCCGCTTCCGGCGCGACGCGGCGGGGGACGCCCCCGGCGCCATCGAGCTCCTGGAGGATGTCCTCGAGCGCCGGGAGGACGTGCGCCTGCGGGTGCGCGTCTCCGACTACCTCGCCCAAGCCGGGCGACCGGCCGAGGCCCTGGTCCACCTGCGGCGTGCACTCGAGCTGCGCCCACAGGACCGGAGCATCGAGCAGCGCATCGAGCGACTGGAAGATCGGGACGGCGGACGATGAGATCGGCGCTCTTGCTGTGGGCCCTGTGCACCGTCGCCTGCTCGTCTGGCGAGACCGGCACGAACACCCGACCTTCGCCGTCCGGGCCCGAGGGTCTCCTGTTCGACGACGCGACCACCGCCTCCGGGCTCTCCTTCCGCCACGACGCGGGGCTCTCGGCGGAGAAGCAGCTCCCCGAGACCATGGGCGCCGGAGCCGCCCTGGCGGACTTCGACGGCGACGGGCACCTGGACCTCTACCTCGTCCAGAGCGGGCCGCTCCCCCTCGCGGCCGACCGCAGCTCTGCGCCCCCCAACGAGCTCTGGCTCGGACGCGGCGACGGGACCTTCGTCGATGCCACCCTCCAGAGCGGCGAGGGCGCCCACCGGGGGTACGGCCAAGGGGTCGCCTGCGGGGATGTGAACGGTGACGGGCACCTGGACCTGTACGTGACGAACCTGGGCCCCGACGTGCTGCTCCTGGGGGACGGCCGTGGGGGCTTCTCCGACGGCACCGCTGCCGCGGGCCTGAGCGATCCCCGCTGGACGGCCGGGGCAACCCTCTTCGACGCGGATGGGGACGGGGACCTGGACCTGTACGTGACCGCCTACCTCGACTACGACCTCCACGACCCCCAGTTCTGCGGGGAGCAGAAGCCCGGCTGGCGCAGCTACTGCCACCCGGACCACTACCCCGGGGTCGTGGACCGCTTCTGGCGCAACGACGGCTCGGGCGCCTTCGAGGAGGCCACGACCGCCGCCGGCCTCTCCGACAGCGCGGGCAAGGGGCTCGGGGTCCTCGCCTCGGACCTGGACCAGGACGGAGACCTGGATCTCTACGTCGCCAACGACTCCGTGGAGAACCGCCTGTGGTGGAACCGTGGAGACGGCAGCTTCGAGGACGGGACCCTGACCTCAGGAACCGGGGTCAACACCTTCGGCATGACCGAGGCCGGCATGGGACTGGCCAGCGGTGACCTGGACGGGGACGGACGCCTCGACCTGTACGTGACGAACTTCGACGACGAGTCGAACACCCTCTACCGCAACGACGGGGATGGTTTCTTCACGGACGCCACCGACCGCGTCGGCCTCGAGGGGCCCACCCGCATGCCGGTGGGCTTCGGCACGGTGGCGGCGGACCTTGACGACGACGGGGACCTGGACCTCGTGGTCGCCAACGGGCACATCATCGACAACATCCACCTCTACAACGACGCCAAGAGCTGGGCCCAGAGGGCGCTCCTGCTCGAGAACACGGGCGGCCGCTTCCGGGACTCGAGCGCGACCTCCGGGGACCTGTGCGCCACGCCCTTCGTGGGCCGCGGGCTGTACACGGGAGACCTGGACGGCGACGGGGACCTGGACCTCGTCCTGACCGAGAACAACGGGCCAACGCGGATCTTCCTCAACCGCGGCAATGCCCCCAAGGCAGTCGAGCTCCACGGCCTCCCCCCGGGCTCGCAGATCGAGTTCGAGCGAACCGACGGCAGCAGCCACCTGCGCGAGGCCGGACCGCAGCCCAGCTACTACGGAACCTGCGCCCCCGTTGCGCGCTTCGGCCCCGGTGAGCTGCGGCGGATCACCGGCCGGCTCCCCGACGGGCGCCGCTTCGACGCGCGCGCCACGGCCGCTGGAGGCCCCCTCGCTGGGCGCCTCCAGCTGCGCTTCGTGGACGGAGTGGGCGAGCTGAGAGCGCCCTAGACGAAGCTGTCGCTACGCGACCGCGCACAGTCATCCTCGAAGGACTCGGGCACGGGATCCCAGAGCAAGGAGCCCGGCTCGATGAAGTCGAAGATCTCCGCGTAGCTCTTCACCTCGGTCTCACTCGTGCGGCGCATGATGTGACGCGGCTCGAGCTCGTCGGGGTGTGCCAGACCCGCTGCCCCGAGGATCTCCTGGAAACTGGCCAGGGTTGCGCCGTGGTAACGGGCCACGCGCCCGGTCTTGTTCTTCACGTCCAGCCCCGCCACCAGCCAGGGGCGCTGGGTGGCAACCCCCACCGGACACTCATTCGCGTGGCAGCGCCTGGCCTGGATGCACCCCAGGGCCAACATCATCCCGCGGGCCGAGTAGCAGAGATCGGCCCCCAGGGCGAGGGCCTTCGCGATGTGGAAGCCGGTGATGATCTTGCCGGCAGCGATGATGCGCACCTTCTCGCGAAGGCGGTAGCCGGTCAGGGCACTGTGCACGAAGGCCAGAGCCTCCCGCAGGGGCATGCCGATCGAGTTCGAGAACTCCAGCGGCGCCGCGCCGGTCCCTCCCTCGCTGCCGTCAACACTGATGAAGTCCGGGTGCTTACCGGTCTCCGCCATGGCCTTGCAGATCGCGACGAACTCGGAGCGGGAGCCCACACAGAGCTTGATCCCCACAGGCTTGCCTCCGGAGAGCTCGCGCAGCTCCTCGATGAAGTCGAGCATCTCCAGGGGGGTGGAGAAGGCCGAGTGAGCCGGCGGCGAGAGGACGTCCTGCCCCAGGGGCACGGCTCGGATCTCGCTGATCTCCTCGGTCAGCTTGGCGGCCGGCAGGATGCCCCCGTGGCCGGGCTTGGCCCCCTGGGAGAGCTTCAGCTCGATCATCTTGACCTGCTCGAGCTTGGCCCGCTGTTGAAAGAGCTCCCGGTCGAAGCGCCCCCGCTCGTCGCGGCAGCCGAAGTAGCCCGTTCCTACCTGCCAGATCAGGTCCGCGCCCCCCGCCTGGTGATAGGGGCTGATGCCCCCCTCGCCCGTGTTGTGGGCGAAGCCGCCGTCTCGAGCACCGCGGCTGAGGGCCTCGATCGCCGTCTTCGAGAGGGCGCCGTAGCTCATGGCGGAGACGTTGAGCAGGGAGGCCTCGTAGGGTTGCGCGCAGGACCCGCCGCCGATCAGGACACGCGGAGCCTCACCGTGGGTGAGGCGCGCATTGAGCGAGTGCGCGATCCACTCGTACCCCACCTGGTAGACGTCTCGCTGCGTGCCGAAGGGCGTCGTATCCAGCGCGCCCTTCGCGCGTTGATAGACCAGCGAGCGCACGTCACGACCGAAGGGCCGCCCGTCGGTGTCGGACTCGATGAAGTACTGATTGATCTCAGGCCGGATCATCTCGAGCAGGTAACGACCGTGCCCGACGACCGGGAAGTTGCGCAGCACCGCACGCCTGACCTGCCAGGCGTCGTGGAAGCCCACGACGAGCAGGGGGCCGAGAACGACGAAGGCCCACAGGCCTTCGACCCAGTAGACGCCGCACACGCTGGCGTAGACCAGGGCCAGGGCGGCGAAGACGTAGAACACCAGGCGCATGGCGGTGGACCTCCCTCGAGCGGGTTGGAGTCAGGCCAGTCGGAGCAGGAGCTGCAGCCGCAGGAAGTCGACCTCCTCCAGCACCACGGAGATGTCGTAGCCCTCGCTGAAGGACCGGTGTCCCCGCCCGACCTGAATCGTCAGGGTCGGCCCCTTCACGGTCCCGCGCTGGCCGATGGAACGGGTCGGCAGAAAGGCGGTCACGTTGAAGTCGGTCAGGAGCACCTCCATGCCGGCCGGCATGACCCGCACGACCTGGGCCGCCAGGGTCTCGCCCCGGTGCGGATCCATGTACTGACAGGTCTTGAGGTCCCCCACGGCGCGCTCGGCCATCTCCGCGATGTCGGCCCGCATCGAGGCGTGCTGGGCGACCTCGTTCAGGTCCGCCAGGAGCTCCTCGGTGCGGACCTCCTCCTCCGCCCCCTCGGCGCCGCTGGTGATCGCGTGCAACCAGCGGTGGACCACCAGGTCGGGGTAGCGACGGATGGGCGAGGTGAAGTGCAGGTAGGCCTCGCGCGCCAGACCGAAGTGGGTCGCCACGTCCTCGTGGTCGTGGACCTCGTAGACGGCCCGCTCGATCAGCCCCATGATGCGCTGGATCAGGGCATCCGCATTGGGCTTGCGGCGCGCCGCGCGGATGAGCCGCGCGATGTCACGCCCGGTCAGCCGATCCTTGTTCGGCACCCGCAGGCCGTGCTCCTCGAGCAGGCTGGCGACGGCCGCCACCTCCTCGGGGTCCTTCTCCGGGTGCACCCGGTAGATGGTCGGCAGACCCCGCTCGCGGAAGAAGTCGCCCACCGCCTGGTTGGCGGCCAGGGCGGTCTCCTCGATCAGGGTCTGGGAGAAGTAGCGCGGCGCATCGACCACCGCCTCCACCTCGTGGTCGGCGCCGAAGACGAACTTGCGCTCCCGGCTCTGCATGCGCAGGGAGCCCTTGGCGTCCCGCCGCTCCTGTTGCTTGCGAGTCCACCTGGCGAAGAGCTCCAGGGGCTCGCGCAGGTGCTCGATCTCCGCCGCTGCCGGGCTGTCCTCCCCGTCGAGCAGCTCCTGCACGGCCTTGTAGGTGTTGCGCCTGACGCTGCGGATGACCGACTTGTGCACCCGGTACGCAGTGCGCTCCCCGCTTGCGTCGAAGGTCATCACCACCGAGAAGGCCAGCCGGTCCCGGTCGGGCACCAGGGAGCAGAGGTTGTTCGACAGCTCCTCCGGCAGCATCGGGACCACCTGGTCCGGCAGGTAGACGCTGGTGCCCCGTGCCAGGGCCTCGGTGTCGAGGTCCGTACCCGGGACCACGTAGTGCCCCACGTCGGCGATGTGGACGCCGAGCTCGACGCCCCCGTCCTCCAGGGCCCGGACGCCGATCGCGTCGTCGTAGTCCTTCGCGTCCTCGCCGTCGATCGTGAAGATCGTCTCCCCCCGCAGGTCGACCCGCCCCTCGAAGTCCGCCGGCGCCGGGTCCTCGGGGAGGCTCCCGACCTCCGCCAGGACGTCCTTCGGAAACACCGTCCGGATGCGGAAGGAGCCCACCAGCTCCATCTCCTCGGACTCCACGTCGGCGTAGCAGGGCGGACCGTGCTCCATGGGCCCGAAACCCGGCGGCCGAGCGTCGATGCGCTCGCGGGGCGTCTCGCCCCGCTCGCTCAGGCGGCCCTCGCCCTCCGCGTCCGCCACCTCCCCGTCCTGCTCGAGGGTCCAGCCCTTGCCCTGGGCCTGCTGCTCCTCCTCCGGGACGTCCTCGCCCTTGGCCTTGAAGAGGTCCTTGAAGGAGCCGAAGGTCTCGCCGTCGGAAGTCGGGCCCATGGCCAGAGCCTAGCAGTCCCCGCTAGCGCCACCAACGCCCCACACAGGAGCTCGGCACAGGGGCGGCCCCGAACCGGAGCACGGCGGCCCCTGGGCCTCGCTCAGCTCCGAGTCAAGCTGGGAGCCAGGGCCGACCTCGCGTCCATGCCCTCAGAAGGACGCCACCCAGCGCGCCCCCACCAGGTCCAGGTCCTCCAGGCCCTCGGGCATCCACCAGCGCTCGTGGTTGACCATCAGGCTGCTGCCGCCCCAGGTCGCCAGGTCGAAGCCCCAGGTGAAGCGACTCATGCGACGATCAGCACTCAGGCTGCTCGTGAGTGGAGCAACCCCGCCCTCGTAGCGCAGGAAGTCGACACGCGCGATGAGGGAGAGCCCCCGCTCCTCCAGGAGCAGCAGGTCTCCCTCGACCACGTAGCCCTCCACCTCGGCCTCGGTGCGAGTGAAGCTCGGAAAGACGAGCTGATCGTTCCTGCGCCGCGCCACCTCGGCGGAGATCCCCACCCGCCGGCCGATGCGCGCCGAGACGTCCAGCCCCACCGCGTAGTAGCCCAGCCGCCCCGCCAGGGCCCCCGCGGAGGCCTCCATGTTGCCGGTCATCGCCGAAGCGCCCAGGGTCACTCCGAAGGCGTCGACCGTGAAGCGACCGCCGACGGCCACGTCGCCATTGTTGTCCGACCAGGCCCGGCTCTGGTGCAGGTCCAGGCCAAAGGTGCCCTGCAGGCCGTTGACCGCGTAGAGGTCGAGCCCCACCCCGGCCGCCTCACCCAGCTCGCCGCCGAGGCTCAGCAGCACCCCCTCGTCCGAGTAGGGAGCGGGCAGGAGCGGCGCCCCCATCTCCGAGCGGTCCACCCCCTGCCCCATGTTGTAGAGCAGCGGCCGGGACACGGTGCGATAGGCAGCGGGGTTGGAGCGCGACGCGAAGGCGCCGAAGGGCACCACGAAGCGCCCCGCCTCGAAGGCCGCCTGGAGCGGACCGTCCCCGCTCCCCAGGGCCTGGTCGAGGTCCACTGCGAGAGAGGCCTCGACGAGTTCGATGGGTCGGCCTTCAGCCTCCGAGGAGAGATGGCAGGTGGTGCAGGCGGTGACCGAGACGCTGACAGGGTTGCCCGCCGGGTGGAACACCGCACCGATCCAGGCCTCGCCGAAGAAGTCCGGGTTCTCCAGCCGCTCGTCGCGCCCGCTGTCCCGCCAGACGGCGGAGACGGTTGCGTGCACACTCAGGTCGTCGAGGCTGCCGCTCTGCAGCAAGGAGCTCAGTCCACCCCGCTCCGCGCGCAGGCGACTCTCCTCGGCGAGGTAGGCGGCGATGGCATCGACCTGGGAGGTGGGCACCCTGGCGTCGGGCTTCTCAGCCATGCGCAGGACCGTGGCCCGCCAGTCGGCGCGGTCCTTGACCTTCCCGAGGGCACGCGAGGCAGGGTGACAGCTGGTGCAAGCGGCGAAGAAGGCGCGCTCACCATCCATGAGCTCACCACCACCACTGACCTGGCCTCCGGGCAGGGGCGCGCCGGCCTCGATCCAGGCCAGGATCTTGCCTGACTCTTCCTCGGTCAGGAGGCGCGCCTCCCCGCGAACAACAGCCCGATCGGGGGGCATGTCTCCCTCGGCCACCAGGTACCACAGTTCCGAGAGCTCGGGCTGCTCGAGGTCGACCCAGGAGCTCTCCCTCAGACGACCGAGGTCGAGGGCCGAGTCGAAGTCGCCGCGGTAGTCGACCCCCCCCAAGGACCTGGACTGGGGCGAGTGACAGCTCGCGCAGTGCTGCTCGAGGAGGCCGGCCACCTCACCGGCCAGGTCCGTACCGGCCTGGTCCGTACCGGCATGGGCCCAGGACGCGGCCCCGGCAAGGACCGCGGACACGATCAACCAGCGACCCGCCCTACCACGCGACCTGCTGAACACCATCGACTCTCCTCCTCGGCTCTGCTGTCTGGGGATGCGGACTCCACACAAGAGCGACGCCCGCGTCCGGGTGCAGCTCGATGTCCGCGAGAATTCTAACCAGAGGGCGATCCGGAAGAGCGTCGAGGTCCTCGCAGCGGGAGCCGCCCCCCGCTGCGGCAGGCCACGCAGGGGACAGAGTCAGCGGACGACAGACCAGGCCGCTCCCCAAGACGGCTGGTGAGGCCTCAGCCAGCTCGCCCGCAGCTCAGCCCCGCGCCTCTTCCCGATAGGCATCCCGGAAGCTCCGGCCGTCGCGAGCCTTCTCCAGGGCGCGGCGCGTCACCTGCAGGTCCGGGTCGTCGGCCGCACGCTCGAGGGCGGCGCGGTCGAACTCGAGGCCGCCAAGGACCCGGGCCATCATGCGCAGGCAGGCCCGCAGGCGATCGTGGGCACGGAAGAGGGGCGGCTTGATGAGCTGGAAGTCGCGGTGGTAGCCCGAGGGCAGGCCGGCGACCACGGCCCGCAGGGCGTCCCGGTCCGCACCCACCTGGCGCGCCTGACCGCGCAGGAGCTCGACGATATCGGGATTGCGCTTGTGGGGCATCAGCGAGGAGCCTGTGGTCAGCTCCACCGGCAGCCGGACGAAGCCGAACTCCTCGGTGGTGAACAGCCACAGGTCGCAGGCCAGCTTCTCCACGTCGAGGGCCAGGGCCTCGAGGGCGTTCAGGTAGGAGAGCTCGGCCCGCCCCCGGAAGAGCTGGGTTGCGGTCACCGGCTCCTCGGGAGCACGGAAGCCGAGCTCCTTCGCGACCAGCTCCCGATCGAGAGGCAGGGGCACGCCGTAGCCCGCCCCACTGCCCAGCGGGCAGGTCGCGATCCGCTCGCGGCAAGCTTGGAGCTCGCCGCCACTCGTCTCGAAGGCCACCTGGTGCGCGCCGATCCAGTCCCCCACGCTCGAGGGCATACCGCGCCGCAGGTGGGTGTAGCCGGGCAGCGGAAGGGGCCCGGAGCCGTCGCCGAGCGCTGCGCAGGCCTGCACGAGGGTCTCCAGGTCGGCCCCGACCTCGGCGACGGCCCCGCGCAGCCACAGACGCATGTCCACGGCCACCTGATCATTGCGGCTGCGGCCGGTGTGCAGGCGCTCGCCCGCCTCGCCGACCAGCTCCGTCAGGCGCCGCTCGACGGCCGAGTGGACGTCCTCGTCCCCGGGCTCCACGTCCCACTCCCCCCGGCGCCAGGACTCGAGCAGGGTGCTGAGACCCTGCCGGAGCGTTGCGTGGTCCTCGGCCTCGATCAGCTCGGCGCTCAGGAGCCCGTCCACGTGGGCCAGGGAGCCGGTGATGTCGCACTCCACCAGGCGCCGGTCCATCTCCCAGTCGTCGCCGATGGTGAAGCGCATCATCTCCGCGTCGATGGCCTCGCCCCGGTCCCACACGGGACGGTGGAACTCCGGGGCCGCCTGGGGCTGGATCGAGTCGTGCTTCTCGCCTGCCATGGCTCAGGGTCCTGTGGTCGGGCCCGGCGTCCCTCCACCGAGCAGGTCCTTGGCCAGAGCGGTGTAGAACTCCGCGCCGGCGGCCAGCTCCTCGCGGGTGATGTACTCGTTGGGTGTGTGGGAGCGCACCGTCTCCCCCGGCCCGCACTTGATGGCGGGCACGCCGGGGAGCAGCGCCATGTCCGAGAGGGTGTTCGAGCCCCGTGCCGAGCGCTTGCCCGCGAGCGCCAGGGCGCTCCGCACGAAGGGGTGCTCGTCCTCGGTCTCGACCGGCTTCAGCCGGCGCGAGCGCACCCGAAGCTCGGCGCTCGGAAGGTGCCGCGTCAGGATCTCGAGGCACTCGTCCACGTCGTGCGGCGCTGCGAGACGTGCGTCGAAGGTCACCTCGGCCCGGTCCGGCACCGCATTGTGCCTCTCCCCCGAACGCATGACAGTCGGAGTCAGGACGCTCGGGCCCAGCAGGGGATGCTCGCCCCCCAGGACGTGGGGCGTCGGCAGGCTGGCAAGCTCCCGCGCGGCGACCAGGAGGGCGTTCTCGTGGTCCACCCGAGAGACGTGGGCCGCGTGACAGGAGCGACCCGTCCAGCTGGCCACGATCACACCCAGCCCGGCCTGGGCGCGCACCACCTCCAGGCCCGTGGGCTCGCCCGTGACCGCGTAGTCCGCCTCTCCCACCCGGGGCAGCATCAGGCCCATACCGGCGTTGTTCGTCTCCTCCTCCTGGTGCAGGGTGAGCACCAGCTCGCCACTCATGCCCTCCGCAGCCGCAGCGTGGCCGGCGGCGAACATCATCGCCGCCACACAACCCTTGGCGTCGTTCGCGCCGAGGCCCACGAGGCGGTCCTCCTCCCAGAGCGCCTCCCAGGGCTCGACCTCCCAGCCCTCGCCGGCGGGCACGGTGTCGATGTGAGTGTTCAGCCAGAGGCGTGGGCCCGCGCCAAAGCGCCGGCGTGCGAGGACACTGCGCTCGTGCACCTCGACCTCCAGCCCCGCCTCCTCCAGCCAGCCGGCGCAGAAGGTCGCCGCCTCCGACTCCTCGCCGGAGGGACTCCGGATCCCCACCAGCTCCGCCAAGAGCGCCTCGAGGCGCCCCCGGTCGTCGGCTCCGAGCTGTGCCACCGCGGCGCTCATCCCGCCGGTGCGTCGACAAGCGGCGCTCCGCCGGCGGAGGGCACGCTGAGCTTCTCGCGGGTCACGAGGGTGCCCGTGCCCTGGGTCGTGTAGAGCTCCCCGAGCAGGGCCTCGGGGGACAGGCCGCTGACCACGTGCACGCGGTTGACGCCGCCCTCCAGGGCGCTGCGAATCGCCGCCGCCTTGACCGCCATGCCCCCCTGGAGGGCGCCGGCGGAGGCGAGCTCCTCGAGCTCGAAGAGGGAGAGGGTGGAGAGCACGCTGTGGGGATCCTCGGGCTCGCGCAGGATGCCCGGCGTGTCGCTCAGGAGGATCAGCTTGTCCGCCCCCAGGGCGACCGCCAGGCTGGCGGCCAGGCTGTCCGCATTCACGTTCAGGAAGGCGCCGTCGCCGTCGTAGGCCGGCGGGCCGAGGACGGGCACGTAGCCGGCGTCCGAGAGGGCCACGAGGGGCTCGGGGGCGACCGACTCCACGTCCCCCACCAGGCCGAAGTCGACCTCTCCCTGGCTGGTCTGCATCGGGGGTCGGCGGTTCGCGGTGACGATCCCCGCGGAGGCGCAGCACAGCCCGACGGCCGGCGCCCCCTCGGCGGTCAGGCGGGCGGCGAGGGCGCTGTTCAGGTCGCCTATGGTCGCGAGCCGCAGGGCCCGCAGGCCAGTCTCGGTGGTCACCCGCCGGCCGTCGACCTTGACCGGCTCCTCGCCGAAGAGCCCCTGCAGCTTCGCGGTCTGGGGACCCCCGCCGTGCACCACCACCGGGCGCACTCCGAAGGCGGCCACCACCGAGAGCTGGCGGGCGAGCGAGCGCAGGGGCCCCGGCTTGGCCAGGCAGGCGCCGCCGATCTTGAACACCATCACCTTGCCCTGGTGCAGTCGGGCGTATTCGGAGGCGCGGTAGAGGTCGATCACGGATTCACTCCTGGGTCTGTCAATGGGAAGACGGGGGCTCAGTAGGCGAGCCCGGTGCGAGCAAGCCCAGCCGCCTCCGGCAGACCGAGCATCAGATTCATGCACTGCAGGGCCTGGCCGGAGCCGCCCTTGATCGTGTTGTCGATCACAGCCAGGACGGTCAGCACCCGGCCGCGAAGGAAGAGCGCCAGATCGACCCGGTTGGAGCCCACGACCGTGCGCAGCTCGGGGACCTCGCCCGCGGGCAGGAGCCTGACGAAGGGCTCCTCGTCGTAGCGTTCGGCGTAGCACGCGCGCAGCCTCTCCAGCGCGCCGTCGAAGTCCCTGCCCTCCCCCAGTGGCAGGCTGGCCGTCAGGTGGATCCCCCGCGACCAGGGCCCCGAGTGCGGGAGGAAGTGCAGGGGAGCCTCGATCCAGAAGTCTGCCAGGGACTGCTCGAGCTCCGCCTCATGGCGGTGGCCGGTCGGCGAGTAGGCCTTGAAGCTGCCGTGGCGGAAGGGGTGGTGGGTGGTGGCCTTCGGCGCGATGCCGCTGCCGCTCGACCCGGTCACCGCGTTCAGGATCCAGGGGGAGCCGAGATCGAGCCAACCGTCCACGGCCGCGGGCAGGACCGCCAGCTGCAGGGCCGTGGCGAAACAGCCGGGAGCCGCCACCCGCCGTGCCCTGCGGATGCGTCCGCGCCTCAGCTCCGGCAGGCCGTAGACGAAGGCCTCCCTTCCGGAGGGGTCGGGAGCCGGGGCCCCGTAGTGGGCCGCGTGCAGCTCAGGGTCCGCGAGCCGGTAGTCAGCCGAGAGGTCGACCACCGCCACGCGCTCCGCCAGGTCTCCGAGCTCGGCGGTCAGGCGCTGCCAGACCGCGGCGCTCTGACCGTGGGGCAGGCCGAGAAAGAGGGCCAGTGCGGGGTCGTCCCCTTCGGGCGCGTGCACGAGCTCCGCACGCAGCTGCTCGAGCGCAGCATCGAGCTCGATCGTGGTCAGGTCGCGCTCCAGATGT
This sequence comes from uncultured Planctomycetaceae bacterium, assembly GCA_964591315.1. Taxonomy (GTDB): domain Bacteria; phylum Planctomycetota; class UBA1135; order UBA1135; genus JABACD01. The sequence goes on along the minus strand of CAZQAT010000003.1, from coordinate 6,373 downwards.
GGATGAAGCTCCCGCAAGGAGCGACCGCCCTCCCGGGAGACCGCGCTCCGCAGCTCCAGGCTCGGGTGACCCTCCAGGAGGCGCGCGAGCTCACCGGCCAGGAGACCGCTCGAGCCCACGATCCAGGCCGGGGTCGTCGCCGTGGCGACCATGGAAGCACCAGCACTCACGCCGCCCCCTCCGCGCCCTCGAGGCGCTCCAGCAGGTTCAGGACCTCCGTCGGGCCGTCGAGCAGGGCGTTCCAGGCCGGCACCTCCAGGGCCTCCCGGCAGTAGCGCCGGCCGACGGGCGTGTCCGTCACACGCCCGGAGATCAGGCTCGGCCGCAGGTCGTAGCGGTCCGCGAGCAGCTGAGCCCCGCCCCAGGCTCCGACCGGGTCCTGGGCGCAGAGCACCACCGCCGACAGGCTGCCCCGGACCGCCTCGTCGCTCAGCAGGGCCTTGACCCCGTAGGTACCGAGCAGGCCGTCGCCCATCTCGAGCACGACCAGGTCCGGGTCCGCATCGCACAGGTGGGCGACGAGGGAGTGGGTCGCCGCGACTGCGTTGTCATCGGTCGTGGTGACCACGCCGAAGTCCGTGAAGCAGGCCACGGGCGAGGCGCCGCAGTCCTCCATGGCGAGGATGTCGCGCCGCAGGGCGACGCCGGTCAGCTTGCCCGCCGCCACCCGCCGGCCGCGGCGCGTCAGCTCCGCGATCATCACGGCAGCCGCGGTCGTCTTGCCCGAGTCCATGCAGGTTCCGATGAGTGCGACCACCGGCGGCGTGCGGCGCGGCATGCTGGCCGGCGGCAGGGCAGCACGCTCGACGCTGGCGGGGATACCCACGCGGGTATCAAGGTGCGGGAACTCCAGGACCGAGCCGAGCACCTCGACCCGGAAGGGCTCGCCGATGCCCGGGGCCGCCTGAGCCCCGGAGCCGATCACGCCCCCGAGGTTGAGCAGCTCGAGCTGGTCCCCCACGGCCACCGACTCCGGCACGCTACCCGAGTAGCCGTAGAGCGCGTCGCGGCTGCCCAGGCTGCCTGCGATCACGTCTCCCGGGTGCAGGGTGACGAAGCGCCCATGCACGTCCTCCAGCGTGTTGTAGGAGGTCTTCGAGTTCAGCACCCGGGCCGCGATCACGGTCCCAGGCCGGGCCGGGATCTCCTCCCCCACCACGGCGTGGCGCGAGAGCTCCAGGCGTCCCGTGACCGAGGCGATCTTGTCGAGCTGAACGCGTCTCACGAGTTCCCTCCTGCGACGCGCGCCAGCCGCGCGGGCTCCGCCAGGATGCGACCGAGGAAGGCTGCCGCCTGCGGGTCCGAGCCGCTGGCCGCCCGCTCCCCGTAGGCCGCGTCCGAGGCGGCCAGCATCGAGCGCGGAGAGCTCAGTCCCGTGACCATGGCCCGCCCGTGCTCCACGGAGAGCTGGACGCTGCCCTCGACCGCGCCTTGCGAGGAGGCGAGGAAGGCCTCGACGTCCCGCATGAAGGGGTCGTGGAGGAGCCCTTGGTGCAGGCGCCGGCCGTAGACATCCCCCAGGTGGTCCTTCCAGAAGCGCTGGTCCTCCGTCAGCACCAGCTTCTCGAGCTCCCGGTGCGCCAGCAAGAGGAGCTCCGCCGCCGGTGCCTCGAAGGCGATGCGGCCCTTGATGCCCAGGACCGTGTCACCGAGGTGGTAACCCCGGCCCACCCCCAGGGCGCCGCCGCGCGCGTTGAGGCGCTCGATCAGCTCCACGGGCTCGAGGCGCTCTCCGTCGAGGGCCACGGGCTCGCCACCGACGAACTCGAGTGTGAGGGTCGCGGCGCCGCCGCCGCCCCGCGTCCAGACCCAGGCCTCCTCCGGCAGGGGGTCGGTCGTGTCGAGCATCTCGCCCCCTCCGATGGTCAGGCCCCAGAGGCCCGCGTTGATCGAATAGCGACCACCGGCCGGAGGAACCGGGGCGCCGCGCTCCTCGAGGTAGGCGACCTCGTCCTGACGCGAGAGACCCTGGTCCCGTACCGGCGCCAGCACGTCGAGGTCCGGGGACACGACGGCGAGAGCCGCCTCGAAGCGGACCTGGTCATTGCCCGCGGCGGTGCAGCCGTGGGCCAGGGCGTCGAAGCCCTCCGCCTGCGCGAGCTCCGCCAGGAGCTGGGCCTGGATGCCGCGCTCGGCCCCGACGGACAGGGGGTAGACCCCACCCCGGCGCACGTTGCCCGCCACCAGCCAGCGCAGGACCCGGTCGTAGAGCTCGCCGCGGGCATCGAGGGCCCGGAACTCGGTGGCGCCCAGGGCCAGGGCACGGGCCCGCATCTCCTCCTGCTCCCCGGAGCTCTGCCCGCCGCAGTCGACGGTCACAGCACTCACGGCATGACCCTCGTGGTGGGCCAGCCAGGCCACCAGGAAGGAGGTGTCCAGGCCCCCGGAGTAGGCCAGCAGTACGCGCTTCAAAGCTCCGCTCCCAGGATCGTCTCGACCCGGTCCACGACCCGACCGCCCGACACCTTGGACTCGACGGCCACGAAGATCGAGTCGTCGCCGGCCACGGTGCCCAGCACCCCCCTGACTTCCTCGGCCTCCAGAGCCCGCGCGACCGCACTGGCCGCCCCTGGCTCGCACTGAACGATCACCAGATTCGGCCCCGCCAGCTGGGCGTTGCGCAGGAGGCTGGCGATGTTCTCGAGGGGCGTCACCCGCTCGGGGCTGAAGATCTGGTAGCACCCGTCGCGCTTCGCGACCTTGAGGCTGCGCAGGTCCCGGCTGAGCATGGGCTGGGTGGTCTCGATTCCGCGAGTGGCAAGGAGCTCGGCGAGCTGTCCCTGGCTGCGAACGTCCTGTTCCATCAAGATCTCCTCGATGGCCTGGCGGCGGTCTTCGGCTTGCATAGCCGGAATATATATCCAAGGTGCCCCGGGCCGCAAGTGATAAATATGCAAGATCGGACCTGGGGCGCCTCCACACCCCACGAGGGAATATGCCCATCTCTACCCCTCCATTGAGCTAAGGATCCACCCCAATTGCCCACCGCTCATGTCCCGGCTCCGGACTTCGATTCCATTCACGGCCCCATCGGCACCCGCCGGCCTGGATTTTCGCCTCTCAGCCGCTAGCTTGAGCCCATGCACCAGCCCCAAACGTCTCGCGCCCGCGCCGCCCGGCCCCTCGGCCTGCTCCCCCTCGGCCTCCTGACCCTCCTGGGGGCCTGCCAATCCACCGGGCCCGAGGGTCAGCCCAGGGTCCACCCGCAGCGGCCCTTCATCAGTCAGGACACCTCCACCACCCCCGACCAGCTCATCCAGCTGGAGCTCGGCGCTGCCATCGTGAGCGGGCACGAGACCGAGGTGCCCCTCAGCCTGCGCTACGGCCTGGGTCCGGAGACCGAGTTCTTCACCACCACCTCCCCCTACAAGGATGTGGACCGCCCCAATGACGAGCCCGACGGCTCCGGCTGGGGCGACACCTACATCGGATTCCGTCATCGCTTCCGGGACAAGGACATGCTGTCCCCCGGCTACGGCTTCCAGATCCAGACCAAGCTGCCCACGGGCCGCCCCAGCGAGGGCCTGGGATCGGGCGACATCGACTGGTTCGCGGCCGCCATGGCGAACCAGATCTACTACGGCTTCGACACCACCCTCTTCTACCAGCTCGGCCTCATCGGGGAGACGGGGGACCGGGCAGGCAACACGAACCACGAACACACGATCGCCCTCCAGACCCGGCGCGACATGGACGCCAACGTGCAGGCCTTCGCCGAGGCGGCCTTCATCTGGGAGCCGGAGATCGATCGAGAGGAGCCGACGCTGATGGCGGGGGTCTCCATCCTCCTCGATCCGCTGACCTCCATCGACCTGGGAATCCGGGTCGGCCTCGACGACGACGCGGAGTCCTTCCAGGTCCTGTTCGGATTGAGCCGTGCCCTCGGCCTGCTCTTCTTCCCGACGGACGACGGGCGGGCCTCTCTCCGGCGCTGACCCGAGGCCGTCGCTCCAAGCGGGGCAGGTGCAGGTGCGGACGTAGCGCAGCCTCTCGCACACTTTTCACCCTGGGAATCGGGTGGCTTCGCCCCCCTCAGAGGCGTAGTCTCGGCCGTACGGGGCAGCGCCTGGCGGGCAGGCCGCGCGCGACCCCCGACCAACTCCATCCCGGCCAGGCTCCCCGCCTGGGGAGCAGGGAGCGAGCGGGCGCTCGCCTCCTCACTCCACATCGGTTCCGCCTCTATTCATCGCCGCCATGCGCACGCTCCTCTCCCAGTTCTGCGAAGAATTCGAGTCCGCCGTCCGCCCCTTGCTGGAGCCCCTGCGCCGAAGCTCGGAGACCCTCGGGGAGCGACCGGACAGCGACTATGCGCGCGCCGTGCTGCCGAACCTCCTCGACGTGGCGGACCAGTTCACGGTGCTGGCGGACAAGGTGGCGGAGCAGCAGGCCTACGTGCTGATCTTCGGGCCACTCAAGAGCGGCAAGTCGACACTGATGAACGCGATGAGCGCTGCCTACGTCAGCGAGGTCACAAGCCTGCCGGCCTACCCCTGCATGGTCTTCGTGTCCGACTCGGACAAGCGCAAGTTCACCGTCGCCCGCTACAACGGCGACGTGGATGTCTTCCAGGACCCCGCCGCCCTGCGCATGCAGGTGGCGCGTGCCCACACCGACCTGGCCGAGATGATCCGCCAGGTGGAGGGCCGCGGCGAGGAGTTCGACCCTGCCCAGCACTTCGACGAGGCCATCCGCCGCATCGACGTCAAGGTGCCCGCCGGGGACCTGGCCCAGTCCGGCTCCGTGCTGGTGGACACCCCCGGCCTCTACAGCCGGATGAAGTTCGGCTACGACCGGATGACCAAGGAGTTCCGCAACGCCGCGGCCTGCGCGATCTTCGTGGTCAAGACCGACAACCTCTTCCTCGAGCAGGTCTTCAACGAGTTCAACCAGCTGCTCGACCTCTTCAGCCGCATCTTCCTGGTGGTCAACCTCGACGGCACCAAGAAGGACGTGATGCCGGACGGCACCCTCGTGCCGAGCCTCGAGAGCGACGACCCGATCCGGGTGGTGGAGGCCTTCGAGAACCTGGCCATGAGTGCGCCCCTCAAGGCAGCAGCAGACGAGGGCCGCCTGCGCATCTACCCGGTCGACCTGATGAACGCCGCCTCGAGCCGGCTGGCCGGGCGAGACGAAGGCCAGGAGCCCGAGCCGGGGGGCATTGCCACCAGCGGCCAGGCGGACTTCGACGAGTTCATGCGCGACCTGTCGGACTACCTGAACAGCACCGACTACCTGGTGGCCTTCCTGGGCGACAGCCTGCGTCGCGCCATGACCCTCCTGGCAGAGGCGAACGAGGCCGCCGAGCACCCGACCATCCGGGCCATCGCGGGCCGCATGACCGAGCTCGAGGCCGAGCACCGGGCCTGCAACGACAAGCTCCAGGCCCTCGACCGCCTCGAGACCTACGACTGGTCCGCCGCCCTGACCAACCTGCGCCGCGACCTGGCCGACCTCGGCGCACTCGAGGCGGCGGAGGTGGCCGAGCGCAGTGCCCACCAGCTCTCCGACTCACTTGACAGGTGGTTCCAGAGCGACGCCAGCCTGCACTCGCTGATCAAGAATGACCTGGCTCCCCTGATCAACTCCTCCCAGCGCCAGCTGGCCCTCTGCGTCCACCAGCGCCTCAGCCAGGAGGTGGCCAGCGGATCCTCCGGGGTCTCTCTGCCCCACGAGGTGGCACGGGACCTCTTCGCCCTCGGCCTGCAGTTCGGTGAGTTCGGCCGCTGCGGCCTGGACGAGCTCGATCCCGTGGCGGGCATCGCAACCGAAGACAGCCCCCTCGAGAGCACGGCGATCCCGGTCAAGAAGAGCCTCTGGGACTGGCTCCTCTTCCGCTCCGCGGCCAAGGTGCGCGAGCGTCTGTTCGGCGCCCCGGCTGCCCCCAGCCTACGCATCCCCAGGGAGATCAAGGGCAAACGGCTGGGCGACGAGGCCCGGCGCATGATGCAGGCCAAGCTGACGGAGTACCAGGAGGGCCGCTTCCCCGAGCTGCTCGAGGGGCTCGTACTGCGCATCTTCGACGACTACGCCCGCGCGGTCACCAGCGGCCTGAGCGCCCGCTTCGGCGCCTGCCGCGGGGAGCTCCAGGAACAGATGGCCGAGCTCCAGGCCCAGCTCAAGCAGTACCGCAAGGTCCTCAACCGCGTCGAGGAGCTGGCCATCGCGACTGCCCGCACCCGCTCCTCGATCGAGGAGCTGGCCCAGCGCTACCAGGAGGCTGACCCCGACAAGCTCGTCCAGCCCATCGCGCCCACCGCGGACAAGGGTCACAAGCCGCCGGCGAACATCCAGGAGGCCTTCGTGGAGCCGTCGATCGAGGAGCCGGCCCTCGACGAGTCCGTCGAGGAGCTGGAGCTCGAGGAGTAGGGCCTAG
>CAZQAT010000002.1:128989-139551 GCA_964591315.1 uncultured Planctomycetaceae bacterium | reverse complement strand
GGCTGCCGGTTGGGTGCTAATGCGTTGAAGGCTCATGAATAGGCCGGGCTAGTCGTCCGCGACGATCAGGACTCCCGTCGCGTTGAACTCGTAGGGGTCCTCGCGCAGGACCAGAGTGCCGCCGGACTCCTCCACCAGGTGCTCGCGCTCGTACTCGGTCAGGTCGACCGGATAGAAGGTCCCCTGGATGATCACGGTCTTTCCGACGGCGTCATCCGGAAAGGAGTACTCGCCACCGCAGCCGGTGTCCCAGCGGACCATGGCCGTGCTCTCCCCGTCCTTGATCTGCATCCAGCAGTGGCCCACCTGGCAGACCTGGGTCGCCTCGGCCTCGACCAGCAGCGTGCGGTCGAAGTAGGCCGACGGGCTGGCGTCCACGACGGAGAAGCGCAGGACCTCCTGGGTCTCGATCTGGTCTCCGATCGGGTGGCCGGGGGGCAGCTCGAGGGAGGCGCAGGCGGGCAGGGCGAGGGCCAGTAGGAGGCCGTAGAGGAGCGAGTTTCGTTTCATGGCAGCGGATCCCGGTCGTGGGGTGAGAGAAAGTCGAGAAGAGGAGGCCCAAGATACGCCCCCCCCGTCGATGAGGTCCAGGGCGGTTCAGGGGCTCTGAGGCCACGAAACCTCGACAGCCTGGGCCTGTTGGACGAGCATGTCCGGTGGGCGATGCCCGCCACCGGACCCGCCGGCGGGCCGCCCGACCCCGGCAGCCTATGACCTCGAGATCGACATGAGTGCAATCGCCTGCGCGGCCCTCTCCGGGCTGCTCCTCCTTCCCCTGGCGTACCAGGGACCCGGCGCCGCCGTCCGGGATGCGACCCAGCGGGCCTCCGGCGAAGGGCTCACGAGGCCGGTGCCGTGGACCCGGCGCCACGTGGAGCACCTCTTCAATCGGGCCGGTTTCGGCGCGCGCGAGGGGGACATCCAGTGGGCCCTGAAGATCGGGCCCGAGGCCCTCGTCGACCAGCTCCTCGACGGCGGACGCAGTGCCCCGCCGCCCCACTACGAGCAGGGCAGGGTGGAGGACCTGGACCGGGGCAACGACCTGCCCCGGGCCCAGAAGCGCCGGCTCAAGGCAGAGTGGAGCCGGGCGGACCGGGAGCAGCTCGCCACCTACGCGGGCTGGTGGATCGACCGCATGGTGCGGCACGACGACCCCCTGCGGGACCGCATGACCCTCCTGTGGCACGGGGTCTTCGCCACGGAGCACCGCAAGGTGAAGCGCTCCTTCGATGTCATCCAGCAGCATCAACTCCTGCGCGAGAACGCCATTGAGAACTACGGCGATCTCCTGCGCGGCATCGTGGTCGACCCGGCCATGATCGACTACCTGGACAACAGCAAGAACCGCAAGGGCAGGCCCAACGAGAACCTTGCCCGCGAGCTGATGGAGCTCTTCAGCCTGGGCGAGGGTCACTACAGCGAGCAGGACGTCAAGGAGGTCGCACGCGCGCTGACCGGCCACTCCCGGGACCGCATCGGAAACTACCGCTTCCACCAGAATCACCACGACACTGGTCGCAAGACGGTCCTCGGTGAGACGGGCAAGTTTCGTGCGGGGGAAGTGATCGACATCCTGCTCGAGCAGACCGCCTGCTCGCGCTACGTGGCCGGGCGTATCTTGGCCTTCCTCGAGGGAGTCGAGCCCGACGAGCTGCGCCTGGTGGAGTACGCGGCACACCTCAAGCTGAACGACTACGAACTGCGCCCCTTCCTGCGCAAGCTGATGCTCGACCCGCGCTTCTACCGCGACGAGGTCGTCGGTGCTCGGGTGTCGGGCCCCATCGACTATCTCGTGGGCAATGTGCGACGCCTGGGGCTCGAGGTGGACAGCGAGGTCCTCTTCCAGGCCGGCGGCGAGCTCGGCCAGCAGCTCTTCAACCCGCCGAGCGTCAAGGGCTGGACCGAAGGCGAGGCCTGGATCACGACCGGTTCTCTCTTCACCCGCGGGAACACGATGGGGCTCATGCTCGGTACCGTCGAGCTCTCGGACCACTTCGTGATGAAGGGCAGCGGGCGCAAGGATCGTGACGCGGCGCAGCGGCGGGGCGAGACGATGGAGTCCATGGAGGACACCTCGATGGAGGGCTCCGACATGGAGGGGGCCGACATGGAGGACGAGGCCATGACGGACGGCGAGATGATGGGCGAGATGGCCATGATAGGCGCCGTCGAGGACGAGCCCCTGGACAAGATGCCCAAGGACATCTCGCGCCTGTTGGGGGCCCTCGGCGAAGGCTACAGCCCGAGCCTCAACCTGGGCTTGCCCCTGCGGCGGCGCGGTGTGGTCGGCGACGAGCGGGTCACTGCCCACCTGCTCGAGAACCTGCTCGCCATCGAGCCCCCCCCGGACACCCGTGCGCGACTGGCCCGCTGGCTGGCTCACGAGCGCGAGCGCCTGGGCCTCTCCGAGGAGGAGTTCCTGGCCCGCGCGGACGAGTCCGAGCCCCTCCTGCGCCGCCTGGCGCACCTGATCCTGAGCCTGCCCGAAGCCCAGCTCGGCTGAACCAGCCGGAGCGCGACGACGAATCCGCAATTGCAGCAGTCCAACCACGCCATGAACCGCCGCTCCTTCCTGACCGCGAGCCTGGGCGCCTTCGGCGGCGCCAGCCTGCTCGCCAACCCCGCCACCGCTGGCCTGCGCCTGTGGGGCACAGGTGACCGTACGGACGACCGCACCCTGGTCCTGATCCAGCTCGATGGCGGGAACGACGGTATCTCGACCCTCGTGCCCTACGGCGACGACGCCTACTACCGGGTGCGCAAGTCGACCAAGGTCGAGCCCAAGGCCCTGCACCGCATCGACGACTTCGTCGGCCTGCACCCCCATCTGAAGCAGCTCGCGCGCCGCTACGGGGAGGGGGAGGTTGCCATCGTCCAGGGTGTCGGCTACCCGAACTCGAATCGCTCCCACTTCATGTCCCGGGAGATCTGGCACACCGCCGACCTGCGCGGCCGCGCCGCGGGCCACGGCTGGGTCGGCCGCCTGTGCGACACCGCCTGGAGCGACAGCACCCTGCCCGAGCTGACCGTGCACGTGGGCGAGAACCCGCCCTACTCCTTGCAGTCACCGACCCACCCGCCGATCGTCTTCAACAGCCCCGACAGCTACCGTTGGCTGGGTGACCGCTCCGCCGCCGGGGCCCTGGCCGGCGAGGGGGACCGCAAGGGCGCTTCCGTGCTCGAGCGCCTGCGCGGCGTGATGAACGATGCTCAGGCCTCCTCTCGCCGCGTCTTGCGCGCGATCCGCGAGTACGAGACGGATGCGCCCTACGCAGGCCACAAGTACGCCCAGGCTCTCAAGGGCGTCGCAGCCCTGATCGATGCCGGCCTCGGCAGCCGCGTGCTGTCGGTGACCATGGGCGGCTTCGACACCCACGCCCACCAGAAGGGCGCGCACTCCGACCTGATGAAGAATCTCGATCGCGAGCTGCACGCCTTCATGACCGACCTCGAGCGCAGCGAGGCAGGCCGCAACACTCTGGTCGTCGTCTTCTCCGAGTTCGGCCGCCGTGTCCAGGAGAACGGCTCCGGCGGCACCGACCACGGCAAGGCCGGCCTGATGTTCGCCCTCGGCAAGCCGGTCAAGGGCGGCCTCTACGGCGAGTACCCGTCCCTCACCGACCTCGAGGGCCAGGACCTGCGCCATAACGTCGACTTCCGCCGGGCCTACGCCACCGCGATCGAGTGGATGGGCGCGCGCACCGAGGACGTCCTCGGCGAGAGCTGGGAGCCGGTGCCCTTCGCGGGCTGAGGGCCCCGCACTCAGGCGGCGGTGATCAGCGTGTGCAGGCGCGTGACCGCCGCGCGGTCGAGCTCCAGGTGCAGGCTGGAGTAGGCTTCCTCGAAGCCCGCCCAGCGGAACTCGGACCAGCGCGCGTCGAGCACGATCTCGCTGGTCAGGCGCACGTGGGAGCCGTAGGGCCACTCGACGACCTCCTCGTCCCCGAGCAGCCAGCGCTTGGGCATCTGCAGGTCGATCAGGCTGCGGGCCCCGGAGAGGCCCACGTCCTCGCGCAGCTCGCGCTGGATGGCGGTTTCGATCTGCTCACCGAAGTTGATCGGGCCGTCCAGGGCTCCCCAGGTGGGGTCGATGCCCTCGGAGCGCTTCAGGAGCAGGTAGTTGGGGTGGCCCTGGTCCAGGCTGTAGGCGAAGACCTTGATCCTGTGCTGGAGATCACTCATGGCTGGGGAGTCCTTGGCAGCCGGAGGGGCGGTGGTGCCGAACGGGGCGAATCGGGGCTGCGGGCTAGGAACCCTCTTTATCGGCCCGTGGGTTCCCGGACTTGGAACAATGTAGGCTAGCCGACCATGAGCGCGGACTCTCTCGACCGGGCCCTCGAGCGGCTCGATGGGCTGATCAACTGGGAGCGGAGGGACCGTTCAGGGGGGATGGGCCGCAGCCTGGAGCCCGTCCTGGACGTCCTGGAGCGGGTTGGGAGCCCCCAGGAGGCCTGGCCGGCGGTGCTGGTGGCCGGCACCAAGGGGAAGGGCTCGGTCTGCGCCCTGGTGGCGTCGGGGCTGCAGCGGGCCGGACTCCGGGTGGGGGTCTACGCCTCGCCTCACGTGGAGCGGGTCACGGAGAGGGTGCGGATCAACGGGGTGGAGGTGGCCCGGGGCGAGCTGGCGGGGGCCCTGGAGGCCGTCCTGGGAGCCCGGGAGGCGGGCCTGGAGGCTGGGACCCCCGCTGCCGAGGCCACCTGGTTCGACCTGATGACCGCCGCGGCCTTTCTCATCTTTGCCCAGAAGGGGGTCGATTGGGCTGTTGTTGAGGTGGGGATAGGGGGCCGGCTGGACTCGACCCGAAGCGTGGAAGCAGAGCTCTCGGTGGTCACGAACGTGGACCTCGAGCACACCCAGACCCTGGGGGACACCCGGGAGGCAATCGCAGCGGAGAAGGGGGCGGTGGTCGGCCGGGACGGGGTCCTGGTGACCGGGGTCGCACCTGAGCAGGATGCGGCGGTCTTCGCCGTCCTCGAGGGCCTGTGCGAGGCCGCCGGGGCACGCCTGGTGGCCGTGCCCCAGCGGGGTGACTTCGGGGGCCGCAACCGGGCCCTGGCGGAGGCCGTGCTGAACGAGATGGGCAGGATCGGGGCGATCTCGGCCGACGGGCAGCCCCTCTGGCGCTCCTTCCTGGACGCCGAGGCCGTGGCGGCCGCCCGCCTGCCGGGGCGGGAGGAGCGCTTCCGGGTCGAGGGGGTGCCGCTGGTGCTCGACAGCGGCCACGTGGCCTCGAGCGCGAGCCTGCTGCTGGATCACCTGGAGCGGGACCCCGATCTGGGCAAGAAGCCGAAGCTCCTGATCGCCCTCGGAGCCGAGAAGGACGCCCCCAGGCTCCTCAAGGCCCTCGCGGGGCGGGTCGATAGGTGCCTGTGTACCGCCGCCCCCGAAGGGAGGCTCCTGGACCCTGGCGACCTGGCGCAAGCGGCATTCGAAGCTGGCCACGACCCCGAGGCCTGGGAGAACCCCGTCGAGGCTCTGCAAGAGCTCCTCGCGGACGCCCGGGAGGGGGGAGGATGGGTGCTCGTCTTCGGGTCCTTCTACCTCACCGGCCATCTGCGGCACGAGCTCGAACGTCTCCAACGCCTGCCAGCCTCCTCCTGATGTTGACGATCGTCTCGGACCTGCTCCTGACCGACTCCTTCCTGATCAAGGGGAACGTCGAGAACAAGTACACGCGTCTGAGCCAGATTCTCGACGAGCACCGCAAGTACTTCCTGAAGGTCCGCGACGCGACCCTCGTGGACTTGAAGTCCTGCGAGCGGATCCAGACGCCTCTCTTGCACGTGAACGTGGACGAGATCCTGCTCGCCCACGAGCTACTCAACGAGGCTGGTGACGCACACATGCGCGTGGCCACACCGGAGTCAGAGCTGCACAGGGTGCGCGTGTTCTACACGGGGAACCTCAACGTGGAAGTGGCGGGATACGTGCGGCCGGGCGCCTACGAGGCGGACGACCACCTCTCGAGACGGTTCTTCGTCGTACGAAAGCCCCAGGTTCGAGGCTTCAAGGATCGCGGTGACAGTGACCTGAAGCTACTCAACAACCTGAGCTACGCGATCCTGAACAAGGTGCGCCTCTCGTACATCTACGACTTCAATTGAATCGCGGGGGTTGTAAGCCCGCCCCGGACCAAACGGGCATGCTCAAGACTCGCCATCGGTCCCTGTAGGTCTCGCGGAGACCATTGCATGCTGCGGATCTCAGGATCTCGGCGAGTTCCAGGAGTTCACTGACCAGCTGAGCGCGTGCTCTGCTGCTCTGACCGCCGGTCTGCTTGACCGCCACCCCTGCTGTCCAGGAGATCTCGACCGGATGGGGCAGCTCTCAGCGGCGAGTCAGGATCCCAAGGTGGTCTCGGAACTCTCGCTCCACCTTCACGTGATCCTCGGCACTGGCGTTGTGGAGGATGTACTGCTTCAGCAGCATGAAGCTCTCGATGTCGAGCTCGAGGAAACTGGCGGCGAAGCCGCCGTCCGTGGAGCGGACGACTACCGAGGGCGCTTGGATGACGCAGCTATCGGTGAGCCGAATCTCGACCGTGCATCGTGTGCCGGAGGGCAGCCCCTGCGCACTCTGAACCCGGACGCCGTTGGCGCTCACGTCGGCTCCTTCGCAGGTCAGCACCCTCTGAAGAGGGCACGAGATGCTAACGGGGAAGGTGAGGGGAACCCGGGTGAACTCTCTGCGACTGATGGACACGGCTCTGCGATGAAGCGGGCTCAGGCGTAACGGGACAGGACGGAGTCGAACTCTTCTGCAACCGCGGAGCAGAGTTCGCGAAAGTCCGCGGGGGAGCAGAGAGAGCTGTCGAGCTCTTGCGAGACCAGGGCTCCGGCGTCGCCGGTGGAGGCGCCAATCTGAATGGCCACCGCATCGGCGAGCATCACGGTGCGGGCGTTCATACGTCCGCGCTCGGTGGTGGCGCCCTCGGGGGAGTGGTGGTGGACGATGCCCTCGACGATCGACTCGCCCAGACCCCAGTTCGCGGCTGCGAGGCCGCCGGCCTCACCGTGGTGAACGCCAAGGATCTCGAGTTCGGAGTCAACGGTCGAGCGGTGCCCCTCCATGCGCGACCTCCGGATCGACTCCGCGAGGTTCGGCCGGAGCTGCCGGCCGATCAAGGCCAGGCCGAGGTCGTGGAGGAGTGCAGTGGCAAAGGCCTCAGGGAGCGGCCTGAACAGCCGCATGCTCGACATCTTCTCAACAGCCAGGGCGGCGGCCACGGAGTGGCGCCAGAGCTGCCCAGTGGTGATGCCGTAGGCGTCCAGGGAGGACTCGAGGCTGGGCCGAGCCGGACCACTGACCGCGATCCCAAGAGCCTCGGCGGGCCCCATTCGCATGACGGCCTGGCGAACGTCCACGATCTCCTCGACTCCGCCAAGCCGAGCGGAGTTGGCTCTGAGGAGGATGTTCGCGGTCAGGACCGGGTCCAGCCGGATGACGTCCGCAACTTCGGCCAGGTCGTAGTCGCCGCTCGTCAGCATCGTGGCGAGGCGGCAGGCACTCTGCGGAAGCGCCGGCAGCGAGTGGGCATCAACGACGACAGTGTCCAGGTCGATCATGTTTCGCTCCTCAGAAGCTGAAGGGCCTCAGTCCTGGCCCGTGGGGCACGAGAGGAAGACGCGGAAGGGCATGCCCTCGCACTGAAAGTGGAGTCCATCGGATGAGCTGCTCTCGAGGCAGGCCTCGAGCTCCACACCTCGCAGTACCTGGGGGGTCCCGAGTCGGGTCCACTCCGGAAAGAGGTCGCGGACATTACCGGCAAGGATGTTCGCCAGTTCACCGACAGCGTCCAGGAGGTCTGCTTCTTCGAGGTCCTCGAGCCCCAACTGGAACATGCGTGCAGCTGCGGCCTCCGCCATCGGCATGGAGCACTCGAGGAGGAGGGAGTCCTCGGTAGCCCCAAGGTCGGCGATACGAGCGCCAAACACGTTGTCGCTGGTGGGGAGAGGGTCTGGGCCGCTCTCTACTGTCAAACCGAGGGATGTGGACCAGACGCTCTTGACGACGTCCACGAGCTGGTCTTTGTGAGAATTCATGGTGGTTACCCGGCGAGGCGAAAGAGGACGGCTCCGTCGACCATCTTGCGCTCGAAGTCCTCGCAAAGACCTCGCGTCGACTCGGCAGAGCCAAGGAAGAGGTGCCCATCAGGGGCCAAGACCCTGCCGATCTCACCTAGGATCTGGGACTTCATCTCGTTCGAGAAGTAGATCAAGACGTTTCGGATGAACACGAGGTCCATCTGCGGCATGACTGGGAAGCGGTGCGACAGGTTCATCTGCCGGTACTCAATCAGGTCACGAATGGCTGGCTTTGCCCTCCAACGGATCCCGTCCTTCTCGAAGTAGCGCACGAGCAGCCTTGCCGGCAGACCGCGAGAGACCTCTAGTTGGGAGTAGGAGCCTTCGCTGCATCGCTCCAGCATCTCAGAGCTAAGGTCCGTAGCGAGGATCTTGATGTCCCAGTCGTTCAGGACGGGGAAGTGCTCGCGCAGGACCATCGCGATCGTCAGGGGCTCCTGTCCGCTGGAGCAGGCGGCGCTCCAGATGTTCAGGCGCTTCACATCCGCGCGCCGCTCGATCAGGCCAGGCATGATCGTCTGCTTCAGCGCTTCATAGGGGTGCGAGTCCCTGAAGAAGGAGGTCTCGTTGGTTGTCAGAGCATCCACGACCTGGTGGATCACGGGACTCCGCGGATTGCGATTGATCTCCGCCGCAAGGTCTCCGATCGACTTGAAGGCCACCCCGTCGACGAGGGACTGCAGGCGCGCCTCGATCAGGTATTCCTTGTCGTCGCCCAGGACAATTGCGGACTTCTCGAGGATGACCCTTCTGAGAGTGTCGAGGTCTCTTTGGTCGATAGCCATTTCAGGCGACCTCGTCATTGGGTTGCGGGCGAGACGGTAGGCCAAGCTCGAGCAACTTCTGCAGGAGGATCGCTTGGTCGAAGGGCTTCATGACGTACTCGTCAGCGCCGTTCTCCAGAGCACGCTGCATACAGCTGATGTCCGACTCACTGGTGACCATCACGATGCGCATCGAGTCGAGGCTGGGATCCTTTCGAACGGCCTCGACGAGTTCGATGCCGGACATGTGGGGCATGTTCCAGTCGACCAGTGCGAGATCGAAGGGGTCGGTCGCCGCGAGGACGTCGAGGGCCTCACCACCGTGTCCGGCCTCGACGACCTGGTATCCGATCTGCTCGACCATCCTGCGAAGGATGCTCCGCATGGCGCGTGAGTCATCGACCAAGAGGGCTCGCATAGTACTTGTCTCCAGTTGTGGATTGACTTGAGAGGGTGATCTAGGCGTCGGCGGGGGTGTCGACCTGGTCTCTTCTGCTCGACGCGACCCAGCGAGTTACTTCGGGGCCGATTCGTTCGAGGGGCAAGACCTTGTCGGAGAGTCCAGCCTCGGTGACGTATCCAGGCATCCCCCAGACCACGGAGGAACCCTCGTCCTGAGTGAGTACGCGGCCACCCGCATCGACCACGTGGCGGCAACCGATGAGGCCGTCAGAGCCCATGCCTGTGAGGACCACAGCCAAGACGTTCGCGCCGAAGACCTCCACGACGGAGCGGAACATCGGGTCGGCTGCAGGGCGACACGAGTTCTCGGGCGGGTCTTCCGTGATCGTGATGCGCGGAGGAGTGCCGCCTCTTGTCGTCACAACCATGTGGTGTCCTCCCGGGGCAATCCATGCTCGACCAGGCTCGAGCGGGGCACCCTCGGCTCCTTCCGCGACGGAGATGCCAGACAGCTTGTCCAGGCGGGCGGCCAGGTGCCTGGTGAAGTCGGGGGGCATGTGCTGAGTGATCACGATGGGGATGGGGAAGTTTCGCGGGATGTCCTCCATGAGCCGAGCGAGTGCGTTCGGCCCTCCTGTACTGCTGGCGATGGCGAGCACGTCGATCGGTGAAGCGCTGTCGCGCCTTTGATTCTCACCCCGCTGATGCTGGCTCGAGTCGTGCCCAGCTTCCGCCGTGGGTAGGGCGGGCTTCGGGGCCTCGAGAACCTGTCGCTTGCGGCCCATCAAGCCCCGGATGATTGGCGCCAGTTGTTCATGGATGACCGAGATGCCCGAGCCCCCGTTGATGCGGCTGGGCTTTGTCACATACTCCCTGGCGCCCAGGTTGAGTGCCTCCATGACGTTCTCGGCCCCCTCGTTTGTCTGTGAGCTGAAGACGATGACGGGAAGGTCAGGGTGGGTCGTTCTCAAGACGCGCAAGAGCTCGATCCCACCCATGACGGGCATGTGTATGTCGAGGATCAAGACGTCCGGCTTGACCTGGTCGATCTTGTGCATGGCGATCTCGCCATTCGCAGCAACACCGACCACGGTCATGTCTGACTCCTCCTCCAGCGTCTTGCTCAAGATGCGTCGAATGACGACGCTGTCGTCAGCCAAAAGCAGGCGGATCGGCTCCCGGGCCCCAGCGGGGTGCTGATCAAGGGGGTAACTCACGACTTCCGCCGGTGAATGGCGCGACTAGAACTGGAAGCCTTCGACGAGCTTCTTCAGGTCATTGGCCATCTTCGAGAGGTCGCCGGCTGAGCGCT
>CAZQAT010000002.1:16714-128889 GCA_964591315.1 uncultured Planctomycetaceae bacterium | reverse complement strand
TCGACGAGCTTCTTCAGGTCATTGGCCATCTTCGAGAGGTCGCCGGCTGAGCGCTCGGTGTCCGCAGCGCCCCGCGAGGTGTCGCCCGCTGCTTGGGCGACGTTCGCGATGTTGGAGACGATGTCGTTCGTACCGCTGTTGGCGTCCGCGACGTTCCGGGCCATCTCGTTGGTCGTCGCGGTCTGCTCCTCGACGGCGGTGGCGATCGTGCCCTGGATGTCGTTGATCTGGCCGATGATCGAGCTGATGCGCTCGATGGCCCCAACGGCTTCCCGGGTGTCACCCTGGATGGCCTCGATCTTCTGGGAGATGTCCTCGGTCGCCTTGGCGGTCTCCTTGGCGAGCTCCTTCACCTCGTTGGCGACGACAGCAAAGCCCTTGCCCGCATCGCCGGCGCGGGCGGCCTCGATGGTGGCGTTGAGGGCCAGCAAGTTGGTCTGCTGGGCGATCGAGGTAATGACCTTGATCACCTGGCCGATCTCGGCGCTGCTCTCGCCAAGCTTGCCGACCGTGACGTTCGTCTCCTGGGCCACGTGAACGGCGTCGGTGGCGACCTCCGCGGCTTGAGAGGCGTTCTTGGAGATCTCCTTGATGCTGGCGCTCATCTCCTCCGTGCCGGAGGCGACGGTCTGGACATTCTCGCTCACGGACTTGGAGGCCTCGGAGACGACCTGGGCCTGAGTGGTGGTCTCCTCGGAGTTGGCGCTCATTTGCTGGCTGACGGCGGTCAGTTCTTCGGAAGCGCCGGCAAGCGTCTGGGCGTTGTTGGCGATGCCGGAGATGTTGCCGCGCAGGTTCTTGAGCAACCGGCCAAGGCCTTCGCCCATCTGCCCGATGGCGTCATCACCCTCGACCTCGACCTCGCGGGTGAGATCGCCATCCGCCGCGGACTGAACGACCTCTAGCATCGAGTCGACCTTGTTCTTCAGGGTCTCCGCGGCCTCGCGCTCGCGCTCCTGGGCCTCCTCGAGCTCACGCTCCTGACGAAGCTGGTTGGTGATCACCGACCAGGTGACCATGGGGCCGACGTACTCGCCGCTGTCGCTCCTGATGGCGGTGACCAAGAGGTCCAGGGACTCCTCGCCGACCTTGATGACCGCCTTGTGGGGCAGATTGTTGGGGTCTGCGAGGAGGGCACGCTGCTGCTCCGGCACCTTGTGGAAGACATCGATGCTGGTGCCGACCAGGTC
This sequence comes from uncultured Planctomycetaceae bacterium, assembly GCA_964591315.1. Taxonomy (GTDB): domain Bacteria; phylum Planctomycetota; class UBA1135; order UBA1135; genus JABACD01. Next base: position 127,699 of record CAZQAT010000002.1, on the reverse strand, counting down.
GTCAGCCTTGATCGGAATCAGGTGTTGGATCGAGCGCAGCGTCTTGATCGAGGAGGCGTTTGCGTAGCGCACCACGCAGTCCTTGTCTGCGACCATGACGTTGATGGGCAGATTCTCGAGCATGGCGAGGAGTTGCTGCGCGTCATCGGTGATCGCCTTCTCCTCGAGAGTGGCCTGGGTGCTGTTCTTGGTCATGGCTTGGTGGTTTCCTTCGGACTGAGAGTTTCGGGTGGGGGACTGGGTGTTCACGATCTCTTCCGCCAGGGGCGCGACGGCAGAGACGATCTCGGCGATGTCCATCTCGCTGACCTCGAGAGAGGTCAAGGTGGAGACGAGGTGGCCGGCCACGAGGTCAAAGTGGTTCTGGGTGATCTCGAGGTGGTCGTGGGCCGGCCGCATGGGGCGGCCCTCGTACACCTGCGGGCCACCCAATGCCTGGGTGAAGAACTTGACCTGGCTGCGTTTCAGCCAATCCAAGTTGGTCGCATCGAAGAAGGGCCGGAGCTCATCGTCCTGGAGGACGGAGTCGTAGAAGGCGTCAACAACGGCTCGAATCGTCGGTTCACCACCCAGTCGATCGAAAAGGGGGAGTTCCTCGACAGCGGATTCGGTGGAGGTACGGGGGTTCGACATGGTCTTTGTTGTCCTTGAGGCCGGGGGGATGTGTCAGGCGAGTTGCTTCTTTGACTCGCCGACGGCGACGGCCTTCTCGATGTCGAGCACGAGAAGCAGCGAGCCGGTGAGCTTGTAGATTCCAGAGATGAGGGCGCGGACGTCCTCCGCGACGGTGGCGGGCACACGCTCGGGCTGGTCGTCGAGGGTGAGCACGTCACCGATGCGGTCGACGAGGACACTCACTTCGCCGTCCACGGTGCGCAGCACGACGTTCATGGGGAGGCGGGCTTCCTCCTCTGTCTCTACGCCCTCCTCTTGGCGGGAGGGCAGGCCGAGGCGCTCGCGCATGTCCAATGCCGTGACGGTCTGGCCCCGCAGGTTGATCAAGCCCTCGACAACCTGGCCAGTGAGAGGAACACGAGTCATCTCCTGGTACCGGAGGACCTCCTGCACCTGCCTCACGTCGACGCCAAAGTGGAGGTCGCCCAGGAAGAAGGTGCAGTACTGCCTGGTCGTGTCAGCGACCGCCGCACCTTGGTCCGTTTCAGCGGCATGGACCTCCTTGACCTCGTCCTCGTGGAAGGATCCGTCCAACAGCGCGTTCAGGTCGAGGACATCGGTCACGTGTCCGCCAATGACCACGGTCATCGCGATGCCCTTGGATTTCGTCGGCATGCTGACGTCAACCGAGGCATCAACGATGTCGGTGATCGAGTCGACGACAATTCCGGCGCTGTGGCCGGCGCGAGCATGGACGACAACCTGAAGGGAGTCGCTCTCGCAGTCAGTCGGCTCCAGCCCGAGAGCCTTGGAGACGTAGACCAGCGGCATGATCTCGTCCCGATACTGAACGACGTCACGCTCGCCGGCGCGCTCTACCTTGGAGAGGGGGATCTCCTCGAGGCGAGAGACGCGGTCCAGCTCGATCGCCATGCGCCGCTCCTCGGGGCCATTGAGCACGAGGAAGGTGCGCAGCTCCTCGAGGTTGGCGGTCGTGTGGGGCTCTCCCTCCTGACCGAAACCGTGCTCCTTGCCCGAGAGGACATTGGCACGCTGGGCGATGCCCATGACGTCGAGGATCAGGGCGACGCGCCCGTCACCCATGATGGTGGTCCCTGCGTAGACGGGGACCGACTTGATCTGCTTGTCCAGGGGTTTGACGACGATCTCCTCGGTGTCGTTGATCTCGTCAACGACGAGGCCGAACTGTCGGTCGTCCGCCTGCACGACAACGATGTTGTGGCTGACACGGGGGTCGCACTCTTCTTGGCCGGTGCTTGGTGAGTCTCCGTCGATTCCGAGCACCTGGTTCAGGAAGACCAGAGGCAGCAGGTTTCCGCGAAGCCTGTAGACGGGTGCACCGTGCAGATCCTCTATCCCGTTCAGGGCGTCGTCGCCGTCGAGCCGTACGAGCTCGACCAGGTTCACCTGGGGAATCGCATAGCGATCGCCATCGACGGTTGCCACCAGGGCCGGAATGATCGCGAGGGTAAGCGGAATCCGGATGCGGACCGTGGAGCCGAGCCCCTCGCTGCTCTCGAGATCGACGGTGCCACCGATCTTCTCGATGTTCGTCTTGACGACGTCCATCCCGACGCCACGACCCGAGAGGTTTGTGACCTCGGGTGCGGTGGAGAAGCCGGCCTGGAAGACGAGGTCGAGCATCTGGCGCTCGCTCATCCCCGACATGTGCTCGAGTGTGATCAGACCCCGCTCGAGGGCCTTCTCCTGGACGCGCTTGGCGGAGATGCCACGGCCGTCGTCCTGGATCTCGATCACGACCTGGCCGCTCTCGTGGAAGGCGCGAAGGGCGACGCGGCCCTCGGCCGGCTTGCCGGCAGCGACCCGGTCTTCGGGGCTCTCGATGCCGTGGTCGATCGCATTGCGGACCAGGTGGGTCAGGGGGTCCTTGATGGCCTCGAGGACGCTCTTGTCGAGCTCCGTTCCCTTGCCCTCCATCACCAGGCGAGCCTCCTTGCCGCACTGCATCGCAAGATCACGGACGACCCGAGGGAACTTGCTCCAGAGCATTCCAATCTGCTGCATGCGGATCTTCATGATCCCCTCCTGCAGTTCGGAGGTGATCAGGTTCAACCGTTGAGAAGTGGCGTTCGCCGTTGCGTCACCGGAGAGGGCCGTGTGCTGCAGGATCTGGTTCCGGGCCAAGACCAGCTCACCTGCGAGGTTCATCAGCTGGTCCAGCTGCTCGACATGGACGCGGATGTTGTTGTCAGAGATGCGTGACTTGCCGTGATCTTCTTCCCTTGTCCCCGGTGTGTCCGCGAGCTCCTCCTGTCCGGCCTGTGCTGTCTCGGTGGTGGATGCCGCGCTGGCGCCCTCCTCGGTGGATGGTGCGGGGGAGCCGGTGTCCTGGAGCCTCTTCAGGGTCTGGACGAGGTCCGCGTAGTTCTCTTCGCGCTCGGCTCCCGTCTCCTCGATGGTGGAGAGCATTGCCCGCACCGCGTCGACGAGTTGCAGGAGGGTCGAGGCGATCTCACTGTCCATCCCGACGGTGCCATCGCGGATGGCTGAGAGCAGGTTCTCGCCCGCGTGGGTGACGGACTCGAGATTGACGAACTCGAGGAACCCGCAGGTGCCCTTGATGGTGTGGATCGTCCGGAAGATGCTCGAGAGCGTCTCCTTGTCGTCAGGGCTCTCTTCAAGGGTGACCAGCTCGCTATCGAGGCGGTCGAGGTTCTCGTAGCTCTCGACGAGGAATTCTTGGATCAGTTCGTCTTGCTCGGACATGCGCCTTCTTGCTCCAGGGCCGCGGGCGCATCGGGCGCCAACGAGGTGTTCGACTAGCAGGGAGTCGGGTCAGGTGGTGCGGCGATGAAGGCCCGACTGGTGAGGCCGTGATCGCCTCTGTGGACTTCGAGTCCTGGCCGTTTCCACTTGAGTTCAAAGGCCTTCGACTTGGCTCATCGAGACCTCGCTAACGCGCTCCGGATAGAGCCATGCAGGTCATCGCGTCGCCCGCGTTGAGCGCACTTCGGGCGCCTGCCATTGATGAGTGGTGTGCGGCATGGCCGGTGGGGCGATGGCGTGCAATCACCCTCAAGAGGGTGAGCCGCATCGGGTGCTGGCCCGCATGGACCGAGTGGGAGTCTCGCTGCGGTCGTGGTGAGACGACTGCTCTGTGCAGGTGAGCAAGGAGGCGCAGGCTCACCCCAATCAGGGACGGTCCTCCCCAGAGTTCGCGGAGCCGTGAGCGCTCTCCCACATCGGTCCACCACAAGCGCGGATTGCGGGTGGATTGATCTCAGGCACGGCAGGCATCTGCCGATCAGTGCAACGCACTCGGCGTGACCTCTCGCGCAGAGGGGCCTCCCACTCCACAGAACACAGAGCGATGAAGAAACTCCTGATCGTCGATGACTCCGCGACCATGCGGAAGATCATCATGCGCGTCTTGCGCCAAGCAGAGATCTCGGTAGACGAGATCCTCGAGGCCTCCAACGGTGTCGAGGGGCTGGAGCAGCTCGCCTCGAACCCGGAGGTCCAGATGATCCTCTCCGACATCAACATGCCGGAGATGAACGGCATCGACTTCGTCAAGGCGGTGAGGAGTGAGCACCAAAAGGAAGCCCTCCCCATGGTGATGATCACGACCGAGGGCGGCGAGGCCATGGTCGATGCGGCCATGTCTTCCGGTGCCAACGGCTACGTGACCAAGCCCTTTACCCCCGACAGCATTCGCGGTGCTCTGGAGGGCTTCATTGGATAACACCGACCCCAACAAGGACCTCTCGACCGCTCTGAACGACGACGTCCTGCTGAGCACGCTCAAGAACTGCATCGAGGAGGTCTTCTCGATGATGGTGGAGCACTACGAGTACGGGAAGAGCACACAAGATCCACGCACTGCGGCAGGTGAGGCTCTTACCGAACCTGAGGACCTGGAGGCAATCGTCGGGTTCTCCGGCCGTCTGGGGGGAAGCGTGATCTTGCGGTGCTGCGAGGGTGGCGCTGTCAATATCGCCCAGGGCCTCCTGATGATGGACGCGGGTGAGAGTCTCGAGAAGGAAGAGGTGTGCGATGCCCTGGCGGAGTGCGCGAACATGGTCGCCGGAGCCTTCAAGACGAAGGTGCTCGACCCGGTCGCGAACTTCTCCCTTGGTATCCCCGAGATCAGGGTCCCTGAGGGGGAGTGTGGTGACTATCGCTGCGGTGCTCTGGAGTACGCCCTGCAGAGCGGAAAACTGACCGCCGAGATCTGGATCGACCCGAGACAGTAGTGGTGTCGAAACCCTCGAGCCCCTCCGCCAGCGTCGACTTCAGTCTGGTTCGTAAGATCTGCGATCAGGTCTCCGCGAACGTGGGACTGATCGTGGATCGGTCGGTGACTGTGGGCGACCTCGAGGTGGCTCGCTTTCCTGAGCGGGCCAGTGGGGAAGACCGGGTTCACATCTCGTTCAAGCTGGGCTTCGAGTACGAGGGCGGCCTCAAGCACGGGTGCATCCTTGTCCCCTTGCCTGAGGCGCTCACGCTTGCAGCGGGCCTGTTGATGCTCCCGCTCAGTGGGGTCGAGGAGGCGCGCAAGGTCAAGGCGCCGGATCAGGGCACCAAGGACGCACTCATGGAGTTGGGCAACTTCGTCGGTGGAGCCGCCGATGAGGCCCTGCGCGACAGCGACTTCCGCGGCCTTCGAGTCTTCTCCGAAGGCTGTCAGGGGGTCCGCGCCGGCGTCCGGCCGTGCCTCGCGGGTGCCGAGGGGACGGAGTACGTGGTCGGGCGGGCCATGGCGAACATCGATGAATTCCCGACCTTCGAGCTCTTGGTGCTCGTGCCGCTGTTCTGGGAGGACTGACCTCACGTCAGCCCTGCTCCCGAGGAGCGACGACCGGGATGGAGTCTCCGCTGACACGGGCTAGGATGGCCCCGTGGCGGACACGAGTGAGCGAGGCCGGGGAGACTGGCCGGGAGAGGGGGAGACGGCCGAGCCTTCGCGGAGGCCGGGCTCTCACTTCCTGGTCCTGTTCGCGATCCTCGGCGCGACGGCCTGCCTGCCACTCCTGGCGTTCTTCACCGAACCCGACACCAGGGGATTCGGCACTCACGAGCAGCTCGGGTTCTCTCCCTGCCGCATGATCGAGTGGACCGGGGTGCCCTGTCCCGGCTGCGGCGTGACGACTTCCGTGACCCTCGCGGTTCAAGGGCGTCCGCTCGATGCCGTGATGGTCCAGCCCTTTGGGCTGCTCACGGCCATCACCCTTCCGCTGCTGGCGCTGTGGGCGCTCGTGGGACATCTCCGGGGCGTTGACCTGTACCGCCAGATCGAGGAGCGTCGAGCGCCCTGGGTCCGTGGTGGGCTGCTGCTGATGCTCGTCGCCTGGGTCTACAAGATCGTGATCACCTGATCACTGCGGTGCCGGACCTCCGGGCGGTGACTTCGAGCGTCGTGGCCGACGGATCAGGACTCGAGTGAGCGGTGGTCCCGGACTCGGGGGCGGTTCGTCCTCGGCCGGTGCTCAGTCTTCCTCTTCGGCGTCGTCGAACTCGTCGTCCGTCGCATAGTCGTCCGGGGAGGCTTCGACGAGCATCTCGAGGTAGCTCATGTAGCGGGTCTGGGAGATCTCGTCGTCCTCCAGAGCGTCGAGCACGGCGCACTCCGGTTCGTGGTCGTGGGTGCAGTTCGGGTACTTGCAGCCCTGCTGGAGCCGGACGAACTCCGGGAACAGCCCGCGCAGTTCGCTCCTGTTCACCCCGTGCAGGCGGAACACCCGGATGCCCGGCGTGTCCACGACCCAGCCGCCCAGGTCGAGCTTCAAGAGGCGCGAGAAGGTGGTCGTGTGCCGGCCCTGCTCCCAGTGGGCGCTGATCTTGCCGACCTTCAGGTTGAGCCCGGGTTGAATCGTGTTCAGGGTCGTCGACTTGCCCGCGCCGGAGGGGCCGTAGAGCACCGTGATCTTGTCCCGCAAGAGCTCCTTCAGCTCGTCCAGACCGCGGCCATCCGTCGCGCAGGTCTCGAGGATCGGGACCGGGACGGACTCGTAGGTGCTGCGGATCTCCTGCAGCATCCCCTTCTTGTCCAGGTCGATCTTGTTCAGGATCAGGACGGCAGGGATGTGGTTCCACTCACAGGCGGCCAGGATACGGTCGGTGCGGTTGCTGGAGAACTTGGGCTTGTTGACCGAGGAGATGATCAGGAGCTGGTCCACGTTCGCCACCAGGACCTGCTCGCGGGGGTCGTGGGAGGAGGCGACCCGCGAGAGGGAGTTTCGCCGGGGGAGGACCTCCACCAGGCTCATGGGATCCGTCGAGGGGTCGACTCGAACCCGGTCTCCCACGGCCACGGGGTTCTTGACCCCATCGAGGTCCTCGAACAGGGAGCCCCGGGGGGCGGCGTGCAGCACCTGGCCGTCCACCTCCACGTGGCAGACCTTGGCGTCCACCCGGACGACGAGTCCCTCGACGAGCTCTGGCATGGGCTCCTTGTACTCTGCGACCACACTGCGGCCAAGCAGGGAGGGCGAGGTATAACAGGCGGACCTTGAGCGAGCCGCCCGTCATCCGATCGCGCGCCAACGCGCTCCTGAAGCAGGTCGGCGCCGTGAGCGCCGGCAAGGAGCGTGGACTCTGTCTGCTCGAGGGCGACCGTCTGATCGAAGACGCCCGCGCCGCTGGGTGGCGCCTGGAGGTGGTCCTCTGCGTGGAGGAGCGCCTCGACCGGGCCCGAGAGCTGGAGACGGCGGGGGAGACGGTGCGTCTCGTGGAGCGAGCGCAGCTGGAGCGGGTCAGCGAGTTGGAGACCAGCCCCGGCATCCTGGCCCTCGCTGCGGCGCCCGCTGGCGAGAGCGTGCCCCTCGACCCGGTGTCCGCCCCGCGGGTCCTGGTCGTGGCGGGGGTGGCGGACCCGGGCAACCTCGGGGCCATCGCTCGCTCCGCGGAGGCAGCGGGCTTCGCCGACCTGGTGGTGGTCTCCGGGGGTGCGAGGCCCTTCGGGTCCAAGGCCCTGCGCGGCTCGATGGGGAGCCTCCTTCGTCTGCGCGTGCGGGAGGAGCCCGACGGCGTGGCGGTCGCGTGCGCCCTGGCGAAGGCGGGCTACCGCCAGGTGGCGCCGGCGACCCGTGGCGGCACGGACTGGCGTAGCTTCGACTGGTCCACCCCCCTCGCCTTCTGGGTCGACAGCGAGACCGGTGAAGGCGACGAGGCGGCCGCGGACTTCGAGCGGGTCTCGATTCCGATGGCCGGCCGGGTCGAGTCCCTCAACGTTGCAGTCGCCACGTCTCTATTGCTCTTCGCCGCCGGAGGTGCGCCGTGAGCCCCGACCTCTTCGGCTCCGAGGATACCGCGGGCGAGGAGCCCTTGCCGCCGGTGCGCGCGGGCGCTCCCCTCGCGGACCGGATGCGACCGCGTAGCCTCGACGAGTACGTCGGCCAACGCCAGCTCGTGGGCGAGGGCAAGATCCTCTGGTCCCTGCTCGAAGACGGCCTGACTCAGAGCCTGATCCTGTGGGGCCCGCCGGGGACCGGCAAGACGACCCTGGCCCGCCTGATCGCGGCGCGTACGGAGCTCGACTTCGTGCCCTTCTCGGCCGTGATGAGCGGGATCAAGGAGATCCGCGCGGTGATGGCGGAGGCCGAGGGCCGCCGCACCAGGTCCGGGGAGCGCACGCTCCTGTTCGTGGACGAGATCCATCGCTTCAACAAGGCTCAGCAGGACGCCTTCCTGCCCTACGTGGAGCGGGGTGACATCCTCCTGATCGGTGCGACGACCGAGAATCCCTCCTTCGAGGTCAACTCCGCGCTCCTGTCGCGGGTGCGCACCTTGATCCTCGAGCCCCTCGACGTGGACGACCTGTCCACTCTCCTCCGGCGAGGCCTGGAGGACGAAGAGCGCGGGCTCTCAGGTGCCTTCCGAGTCGAGGACGAGGTGCTGCGCCTGATCGCCAACGCCTGTGACGGGGACGCGCGTCGTGCCCTCACTGCGCTCGAGACTGCCGCCGCCCTGCTGGATCCGGGGGCGGAACTTCTCCCGGATTTCGTGGGAGAGGTGCTGCAGCGAAAGGTCCTGCACTACGACAAGACGGGTGAAGAGCACTTCAATCTGATCTCGGCCCTGCACAAGTCGATCCGCAACTCGGACGAGAACGCGGCCCTCTATTGGATCGCACGCATGATGGACGCGGGCGAGGACGGGCGCTACCTGGCGCGGCGGCTGATTCGCATGGCCAGTGAGGACGTGGGCCTTGCGGATCCCTTCGCCTTGCGCGTGGCCCTCGATGCGGCGGAGGCCTTCCACCAGCTCGGGTACCCGGAGGGCAAGCTGGCCCTCGTGCAATGTGCCGTGTACCTGGCACGGACGAAGAAGTCGAATGCCCTGTACGTGGCCCTCGGCAAGGCGGAGGAGGACGTGGGGCGCACCGCGGCGGAGCCGGTGCCCCTGCACCTACGCAATGCGAGCACGGGCCTGATGCGGGAGGCCGGCTACGGCGAGGGCTACCGCTACGCCCACGACGACCCGGAGGCTCGCGAGGAGATGACCTGCATGCCTCCGGGACTTGTCGACCGGCGCTACTTCAAGCCCCGCGGGAGTTCGGGCCGAGAGGCCTGAAACCCTCGAATTCGGGCCTCTTCGCCGCATTTCACGGAGTTCTTCCGCGCCCTCTCCGGAGTCGCGGACGCCCCGGACCGGGCGCGAATCGCGCAAGTCGCGGAGACAAAAAACGGCCTTGTTCGGGTCCCAGAGGCCGATTGGGACCACTTTCGCGATTTGAGGTGTGGCGTTGGCAGGTGCCTTGCTGAGTGAGCAGAGGCCCGAAAAGTGCCGAATTCACGGGGGAAAAGCCTTGTTCCGCCCATTCAGTCAATCTATGAAAGGCGCGTTCGCGTGAGCGAACAACCTCGAATCGACGTCGCGCGCACGCGTTGTGCGCGGGGGAGATCGAGATCCGTACGCCATCACCAATCGGGACCCACGGCGAGCCGCGGGTCCCGATTGATTTTCTGCGCGAGAGCCGGTCGGTCCGCCGGCGCTGCTCAGCCGTCGAAGAGCTCCAGGTCCTGGCGCAGCCGCTGGGCGAGGGCGCTCGTGCGGGTGTTCTGCTTGTCGTTGTCGACGGCCATCTGCAGTGCCCGCATCGAACCGACGAGGACCACCAGTCGGCGCGCCCGTGTGAACGCAGTGTAGACGAGGTTGCGCTGCAGCATCATGTAGTGCTGCGTCACCAACGGCACGACCACCACCGGGAACTCGCCTCCCTGAGACCGGTGGACAGTGATCGCGAAGGCGGGCTTGAGGTCTCCCAGTTCACCGAGGGTGTACTTCACGTCCCGCTCGGGGAAGGCCACCGTGCACCCCTCCCCGGGAACGACGGAGGTGATGCGGCCCATGTCGCCGTTGAAGACCTCCTTCTCGTAGTCATTGCGGGTGTGGATGACTCGGTCCCCCTCGCGCCACGTGCGCGCGCCGCGAGTCAGTTCGAGGCCGCCGACCCCTTGGGCTTCGCGCAGGTCGTCATTCAATGCGTCGACCCCGCAGGGACCGCGGTACATGGGGGAGATCACCTGCACGTCGGTCGTCCAGTCGTGACCGAAGGTCTTCGGGATGCGCTCCGTTACGACCTCCACGACCCGCGCGGCGCACTCCTCAACCTCCTCGGCGGGGAAGAGGTAGAAGTCGGAGTCGTGGTCTCCGCGTGCCGGCAGGCGAGGTAGCTCTCCTCGCAGGACGCGGTGGGCGTTCGTGATGATCAGGCTGCCCTCGGCCTGGCGGTAGATGTGCTCCAGGCGGAACAGGGGTACGTCCCCGGAGGCGATCAGGTCCGAGAGCACGTTGCCGGGTCCCACCGAGGGCAGCTGGTTCGGGTCCCCGACGAGCACGAGGCGCGTCGGCGCCTGAACGGCCTTCAAGAGGTGGTGGGCGAGGACCACGTCGAGCATCGAGATCTCGTCCACGATGACGAGGTCCTCGTCGAGGGGCTGGTCCGCGTCGCGCTCGAAGCCGCCCTCGACCGGGTTCCAGCCGAGCATGCGGTGGATGGTGGATGCGTCGCGACCCGTGGCCTCCGCCAGGCGCTTCGCCGCACGTCCGGTGGGGGAGGCCAGCGCGACCCGCGCGCCAGCGGCCTCGGCGAGGTTCACGATCAGGCGCACGATGGTCGTCTTCCCGACCCCCGGTCCGCCGGTCAGGAGCCCGACCGGCGCCGCGAGCAAGCCGAGCACCGCCGCTCGCTGGGACTCGTGCAGCTCGATACCCGCTCGCACCTCCGCACCGCGCAGCTGCTCGGGCGTCGCCATCGCGCGCGAGGTGCCCGTGCGTAGGAGCCCAGCGAGGTTGCGGGCCAGCATCGCCTCGCAGTAGGCGAGCTGGGGCAGGTACAACCGCTCTCGAGGAGACTCGTCGAGCTCCGGCACGTCGGATGTGATCACCAGGTCCTTCGCGCCCACGAGGGTCACGAGGGCCTCCTCGAGGGCTTCACCGGAGATCGCGTCCGACAGCAGCTCACTCGCGCGGCGCAGGGCCTCGCCTCGCTCCAGGCAGGTGTGCCCGTCGTCGGAGGCATCCCTCAGTCCCTGCAGGATGCCCGCGCAGGCCCGGCGCGGATCGTCCGTCTCGATGCCCAGGGCGCGGGCCACGTTGTCGGCGGTGCCGAAGCCGATGCCGGACACCTTCCCCGCGAGCTGGTAGGGGTCCCGTCGCACCAGGTCCTCGGCGTGGACCCCGAGCTTCTCGACGATGGCCGCGGTCTGCCAGGGCCCGAGCCCGAGCCCGCGCAGGAAGGCGTGGGCCTTGTGGGAGCCGAGCTCCAGCCGGACCTTCTCGGCCAGCTTGTCCGCCACCTCCGGCCGCAGGCCCCGGATGCCGTCGAGGCAGGAGCGGTCATCACGGATGCGCTCGAGGGCCTCGGTGCCCAGCTTCTTGGCGATGCGCCCGGCCAGGGTCTCGCCGATCCCCTCGAAGGTGTCCGAGGCAAGGTAGCGGGCCAGGCCCTCGGTGTCGGTGGGGGGCAGGACCTCGAAGACCTCGAAGGCGAACTGCTTGCCGTGGGTGCGGTGCTCCTCCCAGCTGCCGCACAGGCGCACCCGCTGGCCGACGGCAGGGCCCTGGGCCTTGCCCACCGCGGTCACCCGGCGGGGCCGGAAGAGCGACCCGTCCGAGATTTCATAACCACTTTCCGGGGCGACTTTTAGGACCGAGTAGAGCGTTCTCTCGTCGGCGTAGGTGACCCTCTCGATGGTCCCCTGGAGCTCCAGCGTGGTGTCGCTGGCGGGCCTGGTGCTCTCCTGGGGGTCGGTGGGCATGGCCCGAGCATCGCAGGCCCTCCCGGGGATTGCCAGGGGGGCGAATTCACCCCGGCCCTTCTCCTGGGGCCGGCCTGACGCTATCCTCTTCGCCCGTTTCGCGCTCCGCAGCCCCGGGAGCTCTCCCAGGGTCCGGGCCCGCTCCCCGCCTCACGCGGCCCTCCGCTTCCCCGCGGGAGGACGCCCGTCCGACGTCGCCCATTCAGACGTCCCGCCCCACCAGCCCACCTTGATCAAGGTCCAGGTCCGCCCCAACGAGTCCCTCGAGTCCGCGCTGCGCCGCTTCAAGCGCCAGTGCAACTACAGCGGGATCTTCCGTCTCTTCAAGTCGCACACCTGGCACGAGAAGCGCTCCGACAAGCGCCGCCGCGAGCGCCGCGAGCGCCTGCGCACCGTGCTGAAGGCGGCCCGCCGCAACGACCCGAACTTCCGGGGCCGGAACACCCGTTCCAACCGCTCGCGGCGTGCTCGCCGCGCGGTGAAGCGCACGAACCAGCCGCAGCAGGAACAGTCGAAGGAAGAGAGCAGCGGGTCGCCCGCCACCGGGGCCGGCCCCCGCGCGGCCGCGACGACTTCCAGCTCCGAGGCCAAGAGCACGACCTGAGCCGGACGGGCCGCGGCGCCCGCGCGAAACGAACAGAAGCCCCGCTCTCTCTTCCTGGAGAGCGGGGCTTCTGCATGTCCTTGAACAAGCCTGAGCCGCCCCCTGGGGCCTGTGCAGCGGTCGCGAGCCCTCGGGGCGCACGGTCACAGCCCATGCGGTAGCATGATGGGTCGCTGCGCTCGCGCGCGGTCAAGAGCCGAAGGCATGGGACTCTTTCCGACAGACCGAGACCTGAACCGCCCTCCCGAGAGGGTCGAGCTGGCCGTGACCGCCAGCTCTCTGGGGCTGAAGGCCGGGGAGGTCCACGTCCGCCTCGACAGCTTTCTCTCGAAGCACCTCAAGTGGCGCTCCAGGTCGTCGATCCAGCGCCTCGTGAAGGACGGCTGGGTGCTCGTGGACGCGAGCACGCCGAACCACCCCGAAGGCAGCGGCGTCCTCGAGGAGGAGCGCCGCCCCGGCCGCAAGCTGCTCGACGGGACGAAGGTGGTCGTCGTGATCCCGCCCGCCTCGCGGCTACCGGAGCCCGAGTTCGCCTCGGATGAGGTCGAGGTGCTGTACGAGGACGAGGACGCCATTGCCGTCGACAAGCCGCCGCACCTGCCGGTGCATCCCAGCGGCCGCCACCACAACGACACCCTGATCCAGCGCGTGCACCGGCGCTTCAAGGAGTCCCACCTGGACAGAGGGATTGCCCCGCGCCTCTGCCACCGCCTCGATCGGGAGACGAGCGGGATCGTGCTGGTGGCCAAGAACCCTGAGGCCCACCGGCGCCTCACGACCCAGTTCGAGGACCGCAAGGTGGAGAAGGAGTACCTGGCCGTGGTCTGGGGCAAGCCGGAGCAGGACGCCGGCTCGGTGACCCTGCCCATCGGTCCCGCGCGGGCCAGCAAGGTGCGCCTCAAGATGACCGTCAGCGCCGACGGAGTTCCCTGCCGCACCGATTGGCGTCTGGTCCGCAGCTACGAGGGCTGCTCCTTGCTCTCCTGCCAGATCCACACCGGCCGCCAGCACCAGATCCGCGTGCACCTCTCCGCCATCGGGCTGCCGATCGTGGGCGACAAGCTCTACGGGCCGGACGAGGAGTTCTTCTGCAAGCAGGCCGAGGGCGCGCTCGAGCCCCGGGACCTGGAGGTGCTCGAGCTTCCGCGCCACGCCCTGCACAGCCACCGGCTGGTTTTCACCTCGTCGATCAGCGGCGAGCCAGTGGAGGTGGTCAGCCCGCTCGCCCAGGACCTGCGCGAGTACCTCGGCAGCCACGAGCTGCTGGACGTCTGAGGCTCAGGTCGCCGTTCGCGGAGAGCGACCGGCGCGCGCGAGCAGGAGCTCTACAACTACCAGGGCACCCACCAGCAGCGCGGCCCGCGGCAGGTCCGTGATCAGCCGCTGAGAAGCGATCGCGACGACCGTCAGCACCACCGCGAGGGTCAACAGAAAGCCGGTCCAGTCGTGGCGCACCTCGATCTCGTCGGGCGCCACCGAGAGCGGAGCGGAGAGGGTGCAGCGTGGGTACAGGAGCCGCAGGGAGATCAGGGTCACGAGAGCCCCCGGGATGGCCAGGCGCAGGGTGAAGAAGGGCCCGGCGAAGTAGAGGGCCAGCAGGGCAAGCACGAGGTAGAGGGGCAGCAGGAAGCGCACCGCCAGGGCCTTGATCGCGCCCTGCTCCACGGCCGCGGGAGAGATCGGCGCGCTGGCCACGAGCCAACGGGCTTCCGGCGTGCCCGACACGGGTACGTGGGCGAGCAACACGGGCAGGTAGACCGCGGGCGTGAACAGGAGCAGCGCGAGCAGGTCCTCGAGACCCTCTCCCCCCTCGCCGTCGGCCCCGGCCACGAGGAAGGCGAGCGGGATGCCGATCATCGGATAGGTGCGCAGTACGAAGTCTCGCTCGAGGGGCAGGGCGTCGTAGACGAGGTCGAAGACTCCGCGCTCGTCGCGGCGCACCCACAGCCTCGACGCGAGCGTGCGCAGGGGTGAGAGGACCAGGTTCAGGAGCGTCCGGCTGCGTCGCGCGCGCTCTTCCGCGGCGGGGCGTAGCCCCACCAGGATCGCGAGGGACACCAGGGTGCCGAGCACCAGGGACCAGGGTGGCGGCAGGCTCGCCTCGGCCGGCCCGGGGGCGACGCCGGTGGCGTACCAGGCCGGGGGAGTCCAGCTCAGGCCGGCGGGCCAGGCCTCGGCGCCCGTCTCGATCGCCGCGACCTGCGGCGCCAGGCCGGGGGCGTTCAGGAGACCGGTGACCGCCGCGACGACCAGCGCCGTCTGCACCAGCACCAGGAGCCCCTCGGCCCGCTGACCGAAGAGCACCTGGACGGTCAGGAGCCCCGAGCCGATGGCGAGGGCCTGACCGACCCCGGCCACGAGCAGCAGGCAGCGCTCCAGGATGCTCATGCTGGAGGGGGCGAGCAGGGCCGCCGGCAGGAGCACCCCCAGGCTCAGGCCGGAGAGCAGGGCCAGCACCGCCAGAGCGTGGCCAAGCCGGCGCTCGAAGTCGGTGGCCGGCAGGGACTCGGACCAGGCTGCGGCGGGGTCGCGGCGCAGCAGGCTGCCGAACTCCCCGAGCAGCGTCAGGGCCACCAGTCCCGCGCTCAGGGCGAGTGCGAACAGGGCGAAGCCCCACTCACCCAGGTCGTCGCGCACCATCAGGGCCAGGACACCCACCAGGGATCCCTGGGCCAGGAGGGCGGCGGCTGGCACCAGCTCGCCGCCCAGGTGTGCCCGCAGCCAGGCGAGGCAGAGGGTTCGGACGCGACGCAGCACGGCAGTCCTCACTTCGGTCGGAGGTCGCCGAGCAGGCGCTCCGCGTGGCGGGTCGGGTCCTCGGCCTCCGCGATGCGCGCGAAGACCTCCTCGAGGGTGCCGTCGGTGCCCGACGCCCCGCGCAGCTCCTCGAGCGTGCCCAGGCCGATGCGCCGGCCGGCGCTGAGGATCACCATGCGGTCACAGACCCGCTCGACCACGTCCAGCAGGTGGGAGGTGTACAGCACCGCCCCGCCCCGGGATGCCCAGGAGCGCAGGACCTCCTTGAAGACGGCGGTGGTGGGGGCGTCGAGGCCGGTCAGGGGCTCGTCGAGCACCAGCAGCCGCGGCCTTGGCAGCAGCGCGCAGGCCAGGGCGACCTTCTGCCGCATCCCGCGGCTGAACTGCCCAACCGGGTCGTCGGCCCGCTCGATCAGGTCGAGAGCCTCGAGCAGGCGGTCCCCTTCGGGGGCGAGGTGTGCCTCCTCGAGGCCGTGCAGGCGTCCCACCAGCATGAGGTGCTGGCGAGCGCTGAGGTTGGCGTAGAGGGGGGCGCCGTCCGGCACGAAGGAGAGCGAGCGACGCACCGCGAGGGGGTCGGTCGCCACGTCGTGGGCGTCTACCTCGACCCGGCCCGCGTCCGGCGGGATCAGCCCGCACAGGAGGCGCAAGGCGGTGGTCTTGCCCGCGCCGTTGGGACCGAGGAGGCCGAAGACCTCCCCCGCCCGGACGTCGAAGCTGACCTCCTGGAGGGCGTGGACCTCCTCGAAGCTCTTCGAGACGCCCTCGAAGCGGGCGATGGGGGCGGGGGCGGAGGTCACGCGGGCGAATCTAGCAGCCCCACGGGGCCAGGACAAAAAGAGAGCCGCCGGTGACTCGGGGCCGCCGGCGGCTTCGATCGAAGCGGGGAGGAGTCTCGCTAGGCGACTGCTTCCTCGCGGTCGAGGACTGTCACCGAGGCGCCGACCTCCTCGGTCACCAGCTCAGCGATCTCTTTCAGGCGCGTGTCCGAGATGCCCCGGGGGCGGCCCTTACGCTGCTGGGGCGGGGGGCTGGTGATCAGGACCTCCTGGGGCTCCACGTCCCGCAGGCGCTTGATCCAGCCCTTCACCTCTGACTCGGTGGAGTTGTCGACCTCGCCGCGCACGAACTGGGCCTGGACGATGACGTGCTCCAGGGAGCTCAGGTGGCGGACGATCTCGCTCAGCACGGTGCTCTTGTGACCCGTCAGCTTCCGGAAGGTCTTGACGGTCCCGTACTCCAGGCGCACGACAGGGTTGTCGTAGATGCCCAGGGCGATGCGCGTCTCCGCATCGTTGAGTCGGGGGTCGTCTGACACCAGGTTGAGCTTGGCCCGCGGGAACCACTTGTTGCGCAGGGCGCGCAGGTTCTCGCTGATCTCGCGGAAGCCCGGGTGGTGGGTGGGGTCGACCTCCGAGCCGACCACCAGGATGTTGTCCACCTTCTCTCCGCCCTTCGAGAGGCGCATGAGCTCCCGGGCGGCCAGGGTGACGACGACCGAGGGGCGCGGGAGCCGGTTCTCGCGACTGATGGCGAGGGTGGCGTCCGGCGCACCGAGATCGAGCGTCAGGGCGCGCCCCCAGCGGGGGCTCCGGCTGGGGCCGGTGATGATGGAGTTCGGGTTCAGGACGACCATAAGTCCCTGCGGAATAAGGCTGCGGCGCGGATTTCGAGGCCGATGATCATAGGCCTTCGGATTCGAATTGCAACGATTTCGCATCTTGGGGGGGGTGGTCCCCGGATCTCGGAGGGGTCCGCCGGGCCGTGATCCGGGCAGCGGCAAGCAGGAGTGCCAGGGCGAGTGTCGTTCGGAGGGGGTGTTCAACCCATGAAATGACGTCCATTTGGATCCTTGGTGGGGGTGTCGGGCAGTTGCGGCATGGGAGCGAGCACGGCCCCATCTTCTGGGCGACTCACGGCTCCTGGCGGGCCTCGCCCCTCTATTGGGGGTCCTTTGCGGCGTATTTAGGGGTTATTTGGGCCGGTCTCGACCTGCTGCCTCCCCCTTGGGCAAGACGTCCCGCAGCGGCCTGGCCGCACCGGGCCGTGGCGAGGCCTCTCGTCCTCAGTCCCAGACGAACCGCACCGGGGGTGGTCACGCCCGGCCCCGTGCCACCCCATGGGGGCTGTCCTCGGGTGCCGTCGCGGGCTTCCGACCCGGCCATCCCTCGGGACTCAACCGGCAAACCGTGCCGAACGCCACGGGTACGCGTCAGGCGGCTTGACAGTGTTCCGAGAGGCTCCATAGACTCTCCCCGAATTTGGGGCGGAGCGGCGCCTTTCAGCCCGCCCTTGGACCTTCTCTTCCGACCGTTGTTCGGGGTCGTACGGGGCTTCTGTACCCTCTCCCAGAGGCCCCCGGAGCGCAAGCCCAACCCCCACGCAGGGCCCCCCCGGGCCACCCACCGGCCAGGACCCCCCAGCGCATGTACTTCGACTACCTGAACGTCCTGCTGTTCTCCTCGGTGGGGTTCTTCTTCGTGTTCATCAACGTGGCGGTGGGCTCCTTGATCCGCCCCAAGCGCAACACCGAGGAAGGCCTGGAGACCTACGAGTGCGGGGAGCCGACCAGCGGTGACACCTGGATCAAGTTCGACATCCGGTACTACACGGTCGCCCTGGTCTACGTGGTCTTCGCGGTGGAGATCGCATTCCTCTTCCCCTGGGCGATCGTCCTGGACGACGCCTTCGCGGGCACCGGCGTCGCGGAAGGGAGCGGGGTCGGCTACTTCGCCCTGATCGAGGGGATGATCTTCATCGTGATCCTCTTCCTGGGCCTCGCCTACGTGT
This sequence comes from uncultured Planctomycetaceae bacterium, assembly GCA_964591315.1. Taxonomy (GTDB): domain Bacteria; phylum Planctomycetota; class UBA1135; order UBA1135; genus JABACD01. The sequence goes on along the minus strand of CAZQAT010000002.1, from coordinate 109,687 downwards.
GGGCCAAGGGTGACCTCGACTGGGTCCTCGCCTGGCAGGACCGCTCCTTCGATCCCGGTGACTCCGGCCCGAGCCGTCTGAAGCCGATTCCCGTGGCAGACCTGCAGGCCGAGGAAGAGGAGAGCGAAGGCCACGGCGACGACGACTCGAAAGGGGACGAAGACGGCGACGAGGAGGCCGCCTGAGGGGCCTGCGCCCCGCCCCTCGACTGCGCCTCCCCCCGCGAGTACGAACCCAACGCACCATGCCCACCCTCCAGAACGCGTTCGACGAGAACCTCCTCACGACCAAGGTCGACTGGCTCCTGAACTGGGCCAAGCTCAACAGCGTGTGGCCCATGACCTTCGGCCTCGCCTGTTGCGCGATCGAGATGATGGCCGTGGGAGCCGCCCACCACGACATCGACCGCTTCGGCGCCGGCGCCTTCCGCGCCACCCCGCGCCAGGCGGACCTGATGATCGTGGCCGGCACGGTGAACTTCAAGATGGCCGAGCGCATCAAGCGGCTCTACGACCAGATGCCGAACCCCAAGTACGTCATCGCCATGGGCGCCTGCGCCACGGGCGGTGGGCCGTACTACAAGTACGGCTACACGGTGGTGAAGGGGGTCGACCGGGTCGTCCCCGTCGACGTCTACATCGCCGGTTGTCCGCCGCGGCCCGAGGCGCTGCTCGAGGGCCTGATGGCCCTGCAGCGCAAGATCCGTTCGACCGCCGTGGTCCGCAAGCCGGCCATCACCGCCTAGGGACAGAGATGGACTTCCAAGGCATCCTCGACCACCTTCGCGCGAATGGAGCCCCCGGCCTCCTCGACGCTGACGAGCCGCGCGAGCCGAACCCGGAGGTCAAGAAGGACAAGGGCCGCAGCGGCGAGCCCTACGTCCTCGTCGACCCCGCGCAGATCTGCGAGTTCATGGCTCATTGCCGCGACGACGACCGCCTCGGGTTCGAGATCCTCGCCGACCTCTCCGCCGCCGATCCCTCGGCGGACGACGAGGAGTTCTGGATGCTCTACCAGCTCCTCTCGGTGGCAAACCACCACCGGCTGATGGTCAAGGCGAAGATCCCCAAGTCGGACCCGCGCATCAACACCCTCTCCGGCGTCTACCGTGCCGCCCAGTGGCACGAGCGCGAGTGCGGGGAGATGTTCGGCATCACGTTCAACGGCCACCCGGACCCGCGCAACATGCTGCTGCCCGATGACTGGGTCGGCTACCCGCTGCGCAAGGACTACGAGTTCCCCGAGGAGTACCACGGGATCTCCTGCGTCTAGCCCCCTCCGCTCCCCCGCCCTTCGCTCGCGAGCTCCCCAGCCCCAGGCCAACGAGCAGCCTCGCCCCATGTCCCTAGACTCCTCCGCATCGAACACCTTCTTCCCGGAGCCGCGCATCCTGCCCGGCGGCGAGAAGGAGTACATGATGGACGTGGCCACGTCCGACCTCGAGGTCAGCATGGGGCCCCAGCACCCCGCGACCCACGGGGTGATGAAGATCCTCCTGCGCACCGACGGGGAGATGGTCACCGCGGCCCAGCCGCACCTGGGCTTCCTGCACCGCTGTGCGGAGAAGATCGGCGAGAACGTCGAGTGGCTGCAGTACCTGCCGTACACCGACCGCTACGACTACCTGGCGGCGATGAACAACAACCTGGGGTACTCGATGGCGGTCGAGAACCTCCTGGGCGTCGAGATCCCCAAGCGAGCCCAGCTCCTGCGGATGATCTGCGTGGAGCTGAACCGGATCGCCTCGCACCTGGTGGCCTTCGGGACCTACGGCCTCGACCTGGGCGCCTTCACGCCCTTCCTGTACGCCTTCCGGGAGCGCGAGTGGCTGCTGATGATCTTCGAGAAGATCTGCGGCGCGCGCCTGACCTACAGCTACCTGCGGATCGGCGGCGTCTTCAACGACGCGCCCCCGGGCTGGCTGCAGGAGGTGAGTCACTTCTGCGACGTCTTCGAGGAGAAGTGGCAGGAGTACTACGACCTCCTGATGGTCAACAAGATCTTCGTCAAGCGCACGTCGAACATCGGGATCATCACGCCTGAGCAGGCCAAGGACTTCGGGCTCACCGGGCCGATGCTGCGCGGCTCGGGCATCGACTTCGACCTGCGCCGGGACATGCCCTACCTGCTCTACGGCCAGGCCTTCGACGCGGGCGCCTTCGAGGTGCCCCTGGGCAAGGGCGAGATGGGCTCCCTGGGCGACTGCTGGGACCGCATCTACGTGCGCGTCAAGGAGATGATGGAGTCGATCAGCCTGGTGCGCTGGTGCCTCGGGACGATCGAGGAGGGCCCGGTGCTCGGCGACGTGGGCAAGTCCCTCAAGGTGCCGCCGGGTGAGGCCTACGTCGCCATCGAGAACCCGCGTGGCGAGCTCGGCCACTACGTCCTGTCGGACGGCGGCAAGGGCTCGAGCCGTTGCCGGGTGCGCGGCCCGTCCTTCTGCAACCTGGCCATCCTCGAGGACCTCATGCCCGGGACGCTCTTGGCGGACTCCGTGGCCATCATCGGATCCACGGACGTCGTGATCGGGGAGACAGACCGCTAGTCATGCTCAGCCTCTTGAACCCTCTCGTCGCCTCCACGGCGGCCACGAACGCGAGCGCGGCCGTGCAGGAGACCCTCCCGGGCAACGCCACCCTGCGCGTGCTCGAGGGCGTGGCTCCCGATGGCCTGCCCGGTTGGCTCCTGCCCCTGGTCACCGCCCACATCAGCGTTGGCATTGTGATCGCGATGATCTCGGTCATCGCCATGTCCTGTGTCTGGCTCGAGCGGAAGGTGTCCGGCCACATCCAGTGCCGCTACGGACCCATGTACGCCGGCGGCTGGCACGGCTGGGCGCAGACCATCGCCGACGGCGTCAAGCTCCTCCAGAAGGAGGACATGATCCCGACCGGTGCGGACAAGCCTCTCTTCGTCCTGGCGCCCGCGCTCGTCCTCGGCTCGATCTTCGGGGCCTTCGTCGCGATGCCCCTGTCGCCGGACTTCTTCTTCGCGGACATCAACCTCGGGGTGTTCTTCATCCTCGGGATGGCCTCCCTGACGACCATCGGCGTCGTCATGAGCGGCTGGGCCTCGAACTCGAAGTGGTCCCTGTACGGCGCCATGCGCGAGGCGGCCCAGGTCGTCGCCTACGAGATTCCGCTGGGTTTGGCCCTGATGGTCGCGCTGATCAGCGCCGGCACCTTCAACCTGCGCGAGGCCAGCGCTGCCCAGTCCGGCTGGTTCGGCATGGAGTGGTTCATCTTCCAGAACCCCTTCGTCTTCCCGGCCGCGATCCTCTTCTTCATCGCCACCCTGGCCGAGACCAAGCGCGCCCCCTTCGACCTGCCCGAGGCGGAGTCGGAGCTCGTGGCGGGCTTCCTGACCGAGTACTCGGGCATCCGCTGGTCCTTCTTCTTCATGGAGGAGTACGCGGCGATGTACCTGATGAGCCTGGTCGCCTCGGTGTTCTTCTTCGGCGGCTTCGAGAGCCCCTTCACCTACCTCGCCGTCGAGCAGTTCGGCGCGGACAGCTTTATCGCCAACCTGGTCGGCGCGGTGACCCTGATCGTCAAGTCGATGCTCGGGATCATCCTGATGATGTGGGTGCGGTGGACCCTGCCCCGCGTTCGCATCGACCAGGTGATGACCATGGGCTACAAGTACCTGACCCCCCTCTGCCTGGTGTGCGTCCTGGGCGCGGCCACGTACAAGGCCATCGTTTCATGAGCCAGCCGATCACGCGCGATCAGGAGGCGGGCCGGAGGCCCCTCTCGGTCGGCGACTACTTCAAGAACATCTGGGACGCGGTCGCGACGACGGTCGCCGGGATGAAGATCACCGGTCGGTACTTCTTCCAGAAGCCGATCACGGTCCAGTATCCCGACGAGCAGCTGCCGATCCCGGAGCGCTACCGCGGCATCCACTACCTCGAGCAGGACAAGTGCATCGAGTGTCACGCCTGCGAGCGCGCCTGCCCCATCGACTGCATCTCGATGGAGGCCGTGCGGCACGGTAAGGAGCTGGAGTGGGTCAGCTTCACGATCGACTACCAGAAGTGCATGTTCTGCGAGCTGTGCGTCTACCCCTGCCCGGCGGACTGCATCCACATGGGAACGGAGTTCGCCTTCGTCACCGAGGACCGCAGCGAGCTGGACCTGGACCTGCTCTCCTACAAGGGCATGAGCCGCGACGCCCGCATCCGCATGAAGGAGGCGGAGGCCAAGAAGGCGGCCAAGGAGGCCGCGAAGAAGGCCAAGGCCGAGGCCAAGGCGAAGGAGGAGGCCGAGAAGAAGGCCGCCGAGGAGGGTGGCGATGTCTGACCTGCAGAAGCCCTTCTACACGGGCATGGCGCTCCTGGCGGTGGCCCTGCTGGGCTGGGGGCTCACGAGCGCCGGTCCTGAAGGACTGGCCTTCGGCCTGTGTGCCGCCCTCGTCATCGGCGGCGCCCTGATGTGCCTCTGGGAGCGCTCGGTGGTCCGCAGCGCCTTCTCCCTGATGGCCACCTTCTCCGGCTGCGCCGGCTTCTACATCCTGCTCGGCGCGGACTTCGTCGGCATGGCGCAGATCCTGATCTACGTCGGCGGCATCCTCGCGCTGCTGCTCTTCGGGGTGATGCTCAGCCCCCCGGACCTCTCCGAGCGCAAGCTGGTGCGGGTCGGCGGCGGGCTGCTCCTGATGGGCCTGGGGGTCGCCTGGGTGGCCGGCAAGGTCGCCTCGACCGTGACCTGGGCCCAGCTCCCCGCGGACCAGCTGCCGGAGACCTCGACCAAGGCCGAGGAGATCGGCATCGCCTTCATCGCGCCGGACCAGTACGTGGTGGCCTTCGAGCTGGCCGCGGTGGTCCTGACCGTCGCGCTGGTCGCCGCCGTCTACATCGCCCGGCGCAAGATGTCGGACTTCGAGCCGGAGTCCGGCACCCAGGAGGGTCTCTAGATGGCACTCGGAGCCTACGTCGCCGTCTCAGCGGTCCTGTTCACCATCGGCCTGGTGACGATCGCAGCCCGGCGCAACATCCTCTACGTGCTGTTCGGGATCGAGATGATCCTGAACGCCGCGAACATCAACTTCGTCGCCTTCAACCGCTTCAGCGGTGACGGCATGGACGGCCGGATGATGGCGATCTTCGTGATCATCCTGGCGGCCGCCGAGGCTGCCGTGGCCCTGGCCATCGTGCTGAACGTCTACCAGCTGTTCAGCAGCACCAAACCCTCGGACGTGGACCTGCTCCGCGAGTAAGCGCGCCCGCCGCCCATGGAATTCCTCCACTTCGATCCCGAGACGGACTTCAAGCTCCTGCTCGCGGTCCCGCTGATCCCCCTGGCCGGGTACCTGGTCCAGATCTTCTTCGGGCGCTTCCTGCCCCGGAAGGGAGACTGGCTGCTGACGACGGGCATGTTCGTGACCATGTGCATCACCCTGCTCATGTTCGCGAAGGCGCTCTACCACGCGTACTCGGGCCACGGCGAAGACGGCCACGCCACCGCCTTCTGGCAGCACTCCACCGAGCACGGGATGAGCTGGAGCTGGCTCTTCCAGACCTCGGAGGCCCCCGACTCACCGCTCAACCTGACGGTCGGCATCCTCTACGACGGCCTGGGGGCCGCGATGCTGGCCGTGGTGGGCGTCGTCTCCTTCTTCGTGCACCTGTTCTCGTGCGGGTACATGAAGGGCGACCGCCGCTACCACATCTTCTTCGCGAACATCAGCCTCTTCACGGTGGCGATGCTCGGGCTGGTCCTCTCGGACAACATCCTCTTCCTGTTCATCTTCTGGGAGGTGATGGGCCTGATGAGCTACCTGCTCATCGGTCACTTCAGCCACGACCCGGACAGCCACCGCATCACCCACGCGGCGGCGGCCTGCAAGAAGGCGTTCCTGACGACCCGAATCGGCGACTGCTGCCTGCTCATCGGGTTCATGATGTTCTTCTATCACTACCAGACGTTCGGCTTCCACGAGCTGTGGGAGGCCACCACGACCGACGTGGCGGCGAACGGCTGGCAGGGCTGGCACAACGTGGCGGGGCTGTTCCTGTTCGGCGGCACGGTCGGAAAGTCGGCCCAGTTCCCGCTGCACATCTGGCTCCCGGACGCCATGGAGGGCCCCACTCCGGTGTCCGCCATGATCCACGCGGCCACCATGGTCGCGGCCGGCGTCTTCCTGCTCGGGCGCCTGTACCCGGTCATGTCACCGGACGTGCTGCTGTTCGTCACCGGAACGGGCGCCCTGACCGCCATCTTCGCCGCGACGATCGGCATGACGGTCTTCGATATCAAGGGGGTCCTGGCCTACTCGACGATCAGCCAACTGGGCTTCATGGTGGCGGCCATCGGCACCGGCGGCCTGGGCCTCGTGGCGGGCCTGTTCCACATGGTCACCCACGCCTTCTTCAAGGCCTGCCTGTTCCTCTCCGCCGGCTCCGTGATTCACGGCTGCCACCACGAGCAGGACATGCGCAAGATGGGCGGTCTGCGGAAGAAGATGCCCGTGACCTTCATCTGCATGCTGGTCTGCACCCTGGCCATCGCGGGCATCCCGATGTTCTCGGGCTTCTACTCGAAGGACAAGATCGTCCAGTCCGCGATGATGGCCGGCGAGCTGCACGGCGCCCACTCCGCGGCGGTCGCCTTCGCCGGCATCGCCCTGCCCCTGGCGGCCTCGATCACGGCGTTCTACATGTTCCGCCTGATCTTCATGACCTTCTTCGGCAAGCCGAGGGACCAGCACGTGCACGACCACGCGCACGAGTCCCCGCTGCCGATGACGATCGCCCTGTCCGGCCTGGCCTTCCTGGGCATGTTCGGCGGCCAGTTCTGGCTGGCGAACATGGACATCATGGGCTCGAAGCAGACCTGGTTCGAGGCCTTGGTGGGGGTCCACCACGACTACACGGACCTGTCGGGCTTCTACCCGGGCATCGTGCTCCAGAACACCTACGTCGGTCTGGACCCTGCCAAGGTCGAGGCGGTGGCCCACACGGCCCACTCGAGCGCGGTGGTGACGTCACTCATCGTCGCGAGCCTCGGCATCCTGCTGGCGATGGTCGTCTACCTGTTCAACAAGATCGACCCCGCCAGGGTGGCCAGCACCTTCGGGCCCGTGTACCGGACGATCGCGAACAAGTACTACATCGACGAGTTCGCCAACAAGACGGTCATCAAGGGCTCGGTGGTCCTCGCCCTGGTTCTCAAGTGGTTCGACGAGTACATCGTCGACGGCATCGTGAACACGGTCGGCCGCATCAACAAGGTGATCGGCTTCGTCCACGCCTGGTTCGACGCGACGGTCATCGACGGCCTCGTGAACCTGGTCGGCGGCCTCTCGAACTTCTTCGGCGCGGCCCTGCGGCTGCTCCAGACAGGCCGCATCCAGCAGTACGTCTCCTTCGCCGTGGCCGGTGGCCTGCTCACCGCCGCCTGGCTGATCCTCGCCTGATCCCCCCAGCAGCAAACTCCCGCACACTCACCCAGAGATGGAAAACACTCTCTCCCTGATCACGTTCATCCCGCTCGCCGGGATGCTGGTCATCTGCTGCCTGCCGAAGAACGCCGTCGGCTTGATCAAGGGCGTCAGCCTCGTCGCCACGGGCATCCCGCTGATCCTGGCGACGCAGCTGTACTTCGGCTACGACCCGCAGATCGGTGCGGACGGCACCTACTGGGCCTGGGAGGACCACGCCTGGATCGACCTGATCGGCGCGCGCTACACGGTCGGTGTGGACGGGATCAGCCTGCCTCTGGTGTGGCTGACCGCGCTGCTGCTCTTCCTCGGCGTGCCGGCCTCCTTCGGGATCCAGAAGTCGCAGAAGGCCTACTACGCGCTGCTCATGCTGCTCGAGGTGGGCATCTTCGGGGTCTTCATCAGCCTCGACTACTTCCTGTTCTACGTGTTCTGGGAGATCATGCTCCTGCCGATGTACTTCCTGATCGGCATCTGGGGCGGCCCGCGGCGGGAGTACGCCGCGATCAAGTTCTTCCTCTACACCCTGGCCGGCTCGGTGCTGATGCTGATCGCGATCATCGCGCTCAGGCTCGACAGCGGGACCTTCTCGATCCCGGCCCTGGTCCAGCTGGCGAGCGAGGGCAACCTGACGGGGGCCAGCCTGCCCGGCGGCGGAGAGCTGCTCGGCATGCAGTTCCACACCTGGGCCTTCTGGTTCCTCTTCGTCGGGTTCGCGATCAAGATCCCGGTGGCGCCCTTCCACACCTGGCTCCCGGACGCCCACGTTCAGGCGCCGACGCCGATCTCGGTCATCCTGGCCGGCATCCTGCTGAAGCTCGGCGGCTACGGCCTGATGCGGGCCTGCTTCCCGATCCTGCCCGGCGCCTTCGTCGAGAACGCCTACTTCCTCGGGGCCCTCGGAGCGATCAGCATCGTCTACGGCTCCTTCGTCGCTCTGGGGCAGACGGACTTCAAGCGGATGGTGGCCTACTCGTCGGTCAGCCACATGGGCTACGTGCTGCTCGGCACCGGCGCCCTGACCGTCTGGGGCACCGACGGGGCGGCCATGCAGATGTTCGCCCACGGCACGAGCTCGGCCGCCATGTTCCTCGTGGTGGGCGTGATCTACGACCGGGCCCATCACCGGGACCTCAACGGCTTCGGCGGATTGAGCCAGCCCATGCCGGTCTACTGGGGCCTGACGACCTTCTGCTTCTTCGCCGCCCTGGGCCTGCCGACCATGTCGGGCTTCATCGCGGAGGCCCTGACCCTGGTCGGCGCCTTCCAGTCCGAAGACACGCGCTTCCAGGCCCTGGTGCTCTTCTCGGTCATCGGCATCGTGATCACCGCGGCCTTCCTGCTCTGGGCCATCCAGCGGGTGTTCCTCGGCAACCTGAACGAGAAGTACAAGGACTACCCGGACATGAACTTCCGGGAGATCTTCTGCATGGCCCCGCTACTGTTCCTGTGCCTCCTGCTCGGCTGCTTCCCGCACATCCTCCTGGACGTGATGGAGCCGAGCATCGCGCACCTTGTCGACCTCCTGAAGGCCGGCGGAGCCAACTAGGCCCCAACCGAGGACACTTCCCGTGGACGTCTACATCGAAGGCATGAAGGCGATCGCGCCGGAGCTGGTGCTCACGGCGCTGGCGATGGTCGTGCTGGTCGCGGACCTCGTGATGAAGGGCCGCAACTCGCGCTTCGTGGGCTACCTCACGATCGCGGGCCTGGCGGTCGTCGGCATGATGCTGGCGATGCGCGTGGGCGAGCCATCCCAGACCGTCTTCGGGATGGTCGAGGTGGACAGCTTCGGCACCTACTTCAAGCTCTTCAGCGTCGCCGCAGTGGCGGTGGTCTCGATCTTCATCCTCAGCGACGTGCGAGAGCGGAAGCACAACATCGGGGAGTACTACTTCCTCTTGCTGGGGGCCACCGTGGGGATCTTCTTCATGGTGAGCACCAACCACCTGCTGCTGCTCATGCTCGGCCTCGAGCTTCTCTCCCTGGCCAGCTACTCCCTGGCGGGCTTCCACAAGGGCGAGCGCAAGTCGGCCGAGGCGGCCATGAAGTACGTGGTCTTCGGCGGTCTCTCGGCGGGGGTGATGCTCTACGGCATCTCGCTCCTCTACGGGATCACGGGCACCCTCGAGCTCGACGTGATGGCCACCCAGGTGGGCGACGCGATGCCCGCCGGCCTGGTGCCCCAGCTCGACTACGACGTCGTCCCCGTGGCCGTGGCCCTCGTGCTCGTCATCGCTGGCTTCGCCTACAAGATGAGCGTGGTGCCCTTCCACTTCTGGACGCCGGACGTCTACGAGGGTGCGCCCACACCGGTCACCACCTTCCTGGCCGTGGCCTCCAAGGCCGCCGGCGTGGCCGCCCTGCTGCGCTTCGTGGGGGCCCTCTTCATGACCCCCGGGGTTCAGCCGGTGGTCGAGTGGTACGGGGACCGCATCGGGATGCTGATCGCGTTGCTCGCGGCGGTCTCGATGACCCTGGGCAACCTCTCCGCCCTTCGTCAGCAGAGCCTCAAGCGCCTGCTCGCCTACTCCTCGATCGCCCACGCGGGCTACATCCTGATCGGTGTGGCCTGCATGACTCCGGAGGGCTTCGAGGCGGCGATGTACTACATGGCCGCCTACTACTTCATGAACCTCGGAGCCTTCGGCGTCGTGCTCTACTACGAGAGCTGCGTCGGCTCCGACCGCATCGAGGACCTCAAGGGCTTCGGCTGGAAGACGCCCATGGTGTCGATCGCCATGGTGGCCTTCCTGGTCAGCCTGACCGGCCTGCCGCCGACCGTGGGCTTCTACGGGAAGTACCTGCTCTTCAAGGCGGGCCTGGAGGCCGACGGGATGGCGTGGCTCGTGTTCGTGGCTGCCCTGAACAGCGTCGTCAGCCTGTTCTACTACTTCAGCATCGCCAAGACCCTCTTCCTCAAGGACCCCAGCGGCCAGCGCGCCCTGCCCCAGCCCCTCTTCGCGGGGCTGCTCGGCGCCCTGGGCCTCCTGACGGTCTACTTCGGTCTGATGCCGGAGTCGATCGAGGAGCTGGTCAAGCTCTGCAGGCTGCACTGAGCGAGCGCGCCACTCTCTTGAGCCTCATGGACCGGCCCTCGTTCACCAGGACGGGGGCCGCTTCCGTTCTGCTCGTCGCCACCCTCGCCTGCGTCGACGTCGGGACCGCTCCAGAGGAGCCCGCGGCCCGCCGCCCGAACGTGGTCCTGGTCATCACCGACGACCAGGGGTACGGGGATGTGGGTGCCCACGGCAACTCGATGATCCGCACGCCGCAGCTGGACGAGCTGCACCGGGAGTCCGTGCGCTTCACGGACTTCCACGTGGACCCGACCTGCTCACCCACGCGCAGCGCCCTGATGACCGGTCGCTACTCCACGCGGACAGGCGTCTGGCACACGATCATGGGGCGCTCCCTGATGGCGGAGGAGGAGGAGACCCTGGCCGAGATCTTCCACGCCCACGGGTACCGCACGGGCATGTTCGGCAAGTGGCACCTGGGGGACAACTATCCGCAGCGGCCCCAGGACCAGGGCTTCGAGCACGTCGTGTGGCACAAGGGCGGCGGCGTCGGCCAGGGCCCGGACTACTGGGGCAATGACTACTTCGACGACACCTACGAGGTGAACGGAGAGTGGAGGGGCTTCGAGGGCTACTGCACGGACATCTGGTTCCGGGAGGCCGTCGACTTCGTCGAGCAGGAGGATGAGAGGCCCTTCTTCGCCTACCTGTCGACGAACGCGCCCCACGGCCCATTCCTCGTGGACGAGGCCTACTCCCAGCCTTACAGCGACGCGGGTGTGGCGCCGACCATGGCGAAGTTCTACGGCATGATCGAGAACATCGACGAGAACGTCGGGCGCCTGCGGACCCGGCTCGTCGAGCTCGGGCTGGCGCAGGACACGATCTTCGTCTTCATGACCGACAACGGCACCGCCGCCGGTCACCAGCGCCGCAAGAACGAAGAGGGCACCTGGGAGGGCTTCCGTGCCGGTATGCGCGGCAACAAGGGCTCGGAGTACGAGGGAGGGCACCGGGTGCCCTTCTTCGTGAGCTGGCCGGCCGGAGGTGTCGGGGGTGGGCGCGACGTGGCGGAGCTCTCGGCCCACGTGGACGTGCTGCCGACCCTGGCTGAGCTCTGCGGCCTGCGCCGGGAGGGCGCGCTGCCCTTGGACGGTAGCTCCTTCGCCGCGGCCCTGCGTGGCGACGGGCCGGCTCCGGAGGGCCGCGCCCTCTTGGTCCACTCCCAGCGGGTCGAGCACCCGAAGAAGTGGCGCAAGAGCGCCGTCATGACGGAGCGCTGGCGGTTGGTGAACGGGAAGGAGCTCTACGACGTGGAGCTCGACCGAGGGCAGAGGACGGACGTCGCGAGCGAGCACCCGCAGGTCGTCTCCGCCCTGCGCGAGGCCTACGAGGACTGGTGGAGCTCCCTCGAGCCGGTCATGGGGGAGACCGTGCGCATCGGCCTCGGTGGCGCGGAGGATCCGGTGCGGCTCATGTCACACGACTGGCACACGGAGGACCGCGGCACCCCCTGGCACCAGAACCACGTGCGCAACGGCTACCTGGGCAATGGTCCCTGGGCCCTCGAGGTGGAGCGCGGCGGGCGCTACGAGCTGCGCCTGTTCCGCTGGCCCGAGCAGCTCGCGCGGCCGATGGGGTGCGTCCTCGCGCGCGTGGAGCTGGCCGGGGCTTCCCTCGAGCAAGGCCTCGAGCCGGACCAGCCCTCGGCGAGCTTCGAGGTGGAGCTGGACCCCGGCCCGGTGGACCTCCTGACCACCCTGCGCCGCGAGAGCGGCGAGGAGCACGGGGCCTACTTCGCCTCGATTCGCTACCTGGGCGAGTAGGGCGGGCTCACTCCTGGTCCCAGAGTCGGTAGGGGTCGTCCAGGCGTTCCATCTCCGCGAGCAGCAGAGCCTCGAGCTCGGCGCGCTCTTCCGCGAAGCGCGGGTCGTGGGCCAGATTCGTCTCGTGGCGCTCGGGCCGGTGCCCCGTGGCACGAATGACCACCCCATTGTGGTGAACGGGCAGTAGCTCCTCGGGGTTTCTCGAGAGGTTGAAGAGCTGCGTCCGCTGCACGAAACCATCCAGGGCGTCCCACTTGACGAGCTTCCAGTTCCCGCGCCGCAGCGCCCGGATCCCGGGCTTCGTCCCGCCGCAGTAGGCGCCGTAGAGCACGTCGCGAACGGTCTTGCGCTCGCCACGCAGGACTGGCGCGAAGGAGGTCCCCTCGTTCGTCGCGGGCACCTCGACTCCCGTCAGGTCGCAGATCGTGGCCAGGATGTCGAGCAGGTAGACGTTGCCCTGCGCGCGTCCCCCCGCCTCGATCCCCGGCCCCATGGCGATCATGGGCACGCGCCAGGTGTGCTCGTAGAGGTTCTGCTTCCCCTGCAGTCCGTGGCGCCCGATCGCCATGCCGTGGTCGGCGGTGTACACCACGACGGTGTTCTCGAGCTCGCCCATGGCCTCGAGCTTGGCGAGCACGCGCCCGATCTGGACGTCTATGTTCTCGTTGCAGGCGAGCTGGCGCCCGATCTCATTGCGGATCGTCGCCGGATCGCGGCGCAGCTTGACGCCCTGCACGCTGACCTCGTCCCGCAGGCCGGGGTGGCCGTGGTGGAAGGGGTGCCGCGGGAGCCAGTTCACGGGCAGGGGCGGCGCGTTCTCCGGCGACTCCTCGGGGATCACCTCGTTGTGGGCCCCGTACTTCGCCAGCAGCTCGTCCTTGGCCCAGCGCGGGTCGTGGGGGTGGGAGAAGCCGAAGTAGATCAGGAAGGGGTCTGCATCGCCGGTGGCCTCGCGCTCCTCCAGGTAGGCGATGACCTGGTCCCCGTGCCAGGTGCTGCCCGCCTCGTCGCTGGCCTGGCGCTTGGTCGCGTCCTTGACCACCGTGAACTGCGCGTTCGCGGCGGCGTAGCTGTTGCCCTTCTTGCAGGTGCGCATCGTGTCGTAGCCCGAGCGATTGAAGACGGCCGCCAGGGTGTGCTCCGCCAGATCCTCGGGGCAGAGGGGGTTCTGCTGCACGTTGCGCCTGCCGTTCTTCGGCAGGTGCCAGAGGGTACGGCCGCTCATGATCATGTGCCGCGAGGGCGTGCAGACTGCCCCGGACCAGGAGCCCATGTGGTAGGCGCCGTCGAGGGTCATGCCCTCCGCCGCCAGCCGGTCGATGTGGGGGGCCTCGAGGGGGGAGGCCGGGTCGTAGGGCCGCAGGTCGAAGGGGGACTGGTCGTCGACGACGATCAGGAGCACGTTCGGGCGCTCCGGTGCGGAGGCCTTCTCGGGGCCGGTGGCGGCCACCAGAGGGACGCAGAGGAGGGGTAGAAGGCTGGCTTGCATGGGAGGGGTGGGCTGAATTCGGGCCCCTACGGGAGCATCTCTTCTGCCCCCGAGTCGAATAGAATCCGGGTCCTAGCGCAGGGAAGGCTGGAGCCACTCCGCCGCCACCGGCCACGAGCCACGCCATGGATCAAGACAGCACAACCGACAGTAGTTCGAGGAACTGGGCCGTCGCCGCGCACCTCTGCGGCGCCTTCGGGGGCTACCTGATCCCCTTCGGGGGGGTCCTCGGCCCCCTCCTCATCTGGCTGACGAAGAAGGAAGACGACGCCTTCATCGGAGAGCACGCCCTGGAGGCTCTGAACTTCCGGATCACCTTCTGGCTCGCGATGCTGGTCTGCGTTCCGCTGGCGTTCGTCGTCATCGGCATCCCCCTCGCGCTGGCGGCTGTCGTCGGCAGTTGGGTGCTGGGGATCGTCGCCGCCAGCAAGGCGAGCGCGGGCGAGTCGTATCGCTACCCCTTCTGCCTGCGCCTAGTCACCGGATAGCAGGTGACGGAGGCCCCCGGCGACGACGGAGTTGCCCTGGGCCGAGTAGTGCCCGCCGGGAGCCCAGTAGCTGTCGTCCTCGAAGACGCCCACGGAGACGAACCCGCCGGTGAGGTCATGCACCTCGATCCCGGCAGCTTGCAGGGCCTCGACGGTCGGCAACAGGTAGGAGCGGCGACCGGAAGGACTGTCGTCGCGCGAGGGCAGGACGAACAGGCGGAAGTGAGCCCCATCCGCCGCGACCTCGCGGGCGAGCCTCAGGATGATCGCCTGCAGGAGCTTGCCCTCAGGTCGCCCGGGGTCTGCGAGGAAGCCGCGGTGATCGCGGCCGCGACCCTCGATGTAGGTCATGGCGAGGCGTGCGAGGCCCGAGCGGTGCCAGAGGTGCTCGCCGGAGGGCGCGTAGGCGCTGGGGAGGCGGGCGACCCAGGTGTCGAACTCTCCGACCGCTTCGAGGAAGGCGGCCTGGTCCGCGAGCAGCGCGTGGGTGTCCGCGGGACCGCGCACCGGGCAGGGTAGGAGCTCGAGCTCGCCCGCGTCATCCAGCCGGAAGCGGGGCTTGAAGATGGGCGTCGGCGCCCAGTGGCGTTGTGCGGGGCGGTAGACGGTGAGCACGCGCAGCGAGGCCACGGGCAGCCATCCCAGCCAGACCTCGTCGGCGGCCAGCTTGCGACCGTCGCGCCGGTAGCGCAGGAGGGCCTGGTCGAGGCCGTAGGCGCTCATGGCGAGGTTCCCGAACTCGTGATCCGGCAGAGCTGCGTCGAGCTGCCAGACCCAGGTCTCGTCGTCGGCGACCTCCTCGCCGAGGGTGAAGGAGCAGCCGAGGGTGAGGACGCGGCCGACTCCCTCGCGCCGCTCCAACGCCAGGGGCTCGGGGCCCACCCGGCAGCCGAAGGCGTCGTAGTGCTGGAGGGAGATGCGTCCACCCGGCGGGGGGGCCCAGCCGAGGTCGGGGTCGATCCGGAAGGAGGCCGCCGGTGGCGTCCCCGTCACGACGAAGGACTCCAGGCGCTCGAAGGAGGCCCGCTGGCCCGGGTTGAAGAGCGGCGGGTCGTAGGGCGCGACCCGCCGGCGCATGAGCTCTCCGTCCGCCAGCACCGTGTGCTGCAAGCCCTGGTCGGCGAGGACCAAGAGCACGCCCAGGGCGGCCAGGATCTTCGGCCAGCGCCGCCCGCCCGCCATCGGCCTCAGGCCTTCTCGGCGTGGATCCAGAGGCTGCCGGCCTCGGTGTAGGCGCAGTACGACGGCCAGTCCTCGAAGCAGTCAGAGGGCTCGAAGTTCGCCTCCTCGCCGGGACCGCGGCGGTCGACCACGTGCTTCGTCCTGACGCCGGTGAAGCCCGCCGCCTCGAAGGCGGCCTGCCAGCCGTCCTCGGAGAGCTGGTGCAGCTCGAGGCCCACCGCCTCCGACCACCAGTCCGTCGAGGGGCGGCCGGTGTAGCAGTCGATCACGATGTCCGCCTTGCCGCCGGACTTCAGCACGCGGTGGAGCTCCGCCAGGGCCTTCTCCAGGTCCGTGGCGTAGTAGATCGCCTCCATCGAGAAGACCTGGTCGAACTTCCCGTCCGGGAAGTCGAGGGCCTCGAACTGACCCACTTCGTAGCGGGCGCGGATGCGCAGGCTCGAGAGTTCCTCGGCCTTCTTGACCATCGCGAGAGACGCGTCGATGCCGATGGCCTGCACACCGGCACTCTTCGCCGCCAGGATGCGCGTGGCCCAGCCGATGCCGCAGCCCAGGTCGAGCACCTGGAAGCCGGGGCGGATGTTCAGCTCGTCGATCACCTGGGCGACCACGTCTCCGTGACCGTCCTCCATCCGCTCACCGCGGCCGCTGGTGGCCCACTCGTCAAAGGTGGACGCGATCTTCTCGTGGCTCATTCTCTTGGTTTCCTTCGGATTGGTCAGCGACGGCGGCGCACTTGGCGACGATCTCGTCGAGGTGGGTGAAGACTCGCTCCCAGTCGTAGTTCTCCTCGACGAAGCGGCGGGCGGCCGCACCCAGCTCCCGGGCCCGCTCCTCGTTCTCGAGCAGGCAGCAGACACGGTCCACGAAGGCGGTGGCGTCGTCGGCGACCAGGTAGTCCCGACCGTGCTGGCCCTCCACACCCTGGGTGGCGGAGGTTGTGCCGACCACGGGCAGGCCACAGGCCATGGCCTCGAGGACCTTGTTCTGGATGCCACGTGCGATGCGCAGGGGGGCGACGGCCACCGCGGCGCGCTGGGCCCACTCGGTGACGCTGTCGACAAATCCGGTGACGCGCACGCCCGGAGTGGCCTCCAGGGCACGGACCTCGTCGGTCGGATGAGCGCCGACGACCGTGAAGTGGGCCTCGGGGTGCCGCTCGCGGATGCGGGGCAGGATCTCCTTCACGAACCAGACGCAGCCGTCCACGTTCGGGAAGTAGTTCATCACGCCGGTGAAGACCAGGTGCTCCTTCTCGGCCTTCTCCGGCGCGGGCTCGAAGGCCTCCAGGTCGACACCGTTTCGGAGCACCGTCGAGGAGGCGCCGGGGATCTGCTCCTGGAAGATCTTCTGCTCGAGGGGCGTGCAGAGCACGTTCTCGGTGAACGCGAGGCCGATCCGCCGCTCGAACTCGAGCAGAGTCCGGTACTCGCGGGCGTAGACCCAGCTCATGGGGAAGGGCTTCGTCTGCGCGTACTGGCGCCACTTGTCCGAGTCGAGCTCTCCCAGGTGCATCACGCGGGGGAGGTGCGCGTGCGGCTCGAGGAAGGCGCCCATGGACGAGGAGTAGGCATAGGCCATGTCCGCCCAGCTGGCGAGCTCGTCGACCTTCTCCTGCAGCTCCTTCGAGCCGTAGACCCCGAGGGTCAGGGGCTTCCTGGTCAGGAAGAGCGGGAGGGAGGCGAGCTTCTTGCGCCGCTCGTCGTGGCCGATGGGCGTGGTCTCGATCCCCATCTCGCACAGCTTCTCCGCTGCCTCGAAGTCACTCTTGTCGTGGGCGAAGGCGACAACCTTCACGTCGTGGCTGCGCCGGAGGCGCTCCACGAGCCGCCAGGTGGTGATCTTGTCGCCGCGGTTGGGGGGGTAGGGCACCCGCTGGGAGAGGAAGAGGATCTTCACCGGGCAGGAATTGTCCGCACTGGGGGGCCGGCGGCAAGCCCGGAGGCGCGTCTTCGGACTCAGGCCGGGGGTCGCTATGATCCCGGCGGCCTGGAGGGGTCTTCATGCACGGATTGGACTGGTGGGTCATCGGAGCGTACTTCGCCGCCCTGGCGGCAGTGGTCTTCGTGTCCGCACGCAAGCAGGAGACGTCGAAGGACTACTTCCTGGCCGGGCGCAACATCGGGTGGTTCGCCATCGGGGGCTCGCTCTTCGCCTCGAACATCGGCTCGGAGCACATCGTCGGGCTCGCCGGCCAGGGAGCCTCGACGGGCATGGCCATGGCCCACTGGGAGCTGCACGCCTGGATCATGGTCATGCTGGCCTGGGTCTTCGTGCCCTTCTACTACCGCGCGGGCGTGTTCACCATGCCGGAGTTCCTCGAGCGCCGCTTCGACGCCCGGGCGCGCTGGATCCTGTCGGTGGTGTCGCTCGTGGCCTACGTGTTCACGAAGGTCTCGGTCACGGTCTACGCCGGGGCGCTGGTGTTCAAGACGCTGCTGCCGGAGCTGAGCGTCTCGCTCTTCGGCACGACCTGGGACGCCTTCTGGGTGGGGGCCTTCGCGACCGTGTTCGTGACGGGCATCTACACCGTGCTGGGCGGCTTTCGGGCGGTCCTGTACACGGACTCGGTGCAGGCCTTCGTGCTGTTGCTCGGCTCCTTCCTGATCACGATCTTCGGCCTGCAGAAGCTCGGCGGCTGGGGCGAGCTGCAGGCGGTCTGCCGCGAGAACGAGCTGGGCTTCGCCCTCTGGCGGCCGCTCTCGGACCCTGACTTTCCCTGGCTCGGGATCCTGATCGCATCGCCGGTGGTGGGCATCTGGTACTGGTGCACGGACCAGTACATCGTGCAGCGCACCCTCGCTGCGCGAGACCTGCAGGCGGCCCGTCGCGGTGCCCTGTGGGGGAGCTTCCTCAAGGTCTGGCCGGTCATGATCTTCCTCGTGCCCGGGTTGATCGGCTACGCCCTGCACCAGAAGGGCATTGTGACGATCCCGCCCAAGCTCGACGCGGCGGGCAACGTGGTCTCGGAGATCAACGGCGATCAGGTCTTCCCGACCCTGGTGGCGACGCTCCTGCCTCCAGGCCTTCGTGGGCTGGTCGTAGGCGGTCTGATGGCCGCCTTGATGAGCTCCCTCTCGTCGCTCTTCAACTCCTGCTCGGCGCTCTTCACCGTCGACATCTACGAGAAGATCCGGCCCCAGGCTTCCGAGCGGCACCTTGTGACCGTCGGGCGCGCGGTGACCGGTGTGATCGTGCTGCTCGGCCTGCTCTGGATCCCCGTCATGCCGCGCATCGCGGACGGCGGCCTGTACCACTACCTGCAGAGCGTCCAGGGCTACCTGGCGCCGCCGATCACCGCGGTCTTCCTGCTCGGCCTCTTCAACCAGCGCATCAACGCCCGCGGCGCAGTCTGGGGGCTCGGGGTCGGCTTTCTGTTCGGCATGGCCAAGCTGACCCTGCAGGCCTTCTACGGCGAGGGCAAGCTGGAGGACCCTGCTCTGCTCGCGGCCATCGGGGACTTCAACTTCCTCTACTACTCGGGCGTGCTGCTGTTGATCAGCACGGTGGTCGTCTTCGCCGCCTCCTACATGAGCCCTCCGCCCTCGGAGGAGCAGCTCGATGGATTGACCTACGCCCGCCTCGACCGGACCGCCGTGCGGGCCACGGTGGGGCGCATGGACGTGGTCCTGACGGTCGTGACCCTGGGGCTGGTGCTCGCGATCTACCTGTACTTCAGCTTCTGGCTCTAACCGCGCCCTCGGCCAACGAAGGTGTGCCAGCGACCACGCTGCAGGGGCTCCTCGATGACGAGCCCGGCGGCCTCGATCGCGGCGACTGTCTCGGTGGCGTGGTGGTCGGGGCAACCGCTGAAGGCGAACCAGCCATGGGGGGCGAGGCGGGCGGCGAGGTCCGTCGCGTGCTCCTGGATCACGTCGGAGTAGATGTTCGCGAGGACGACGTCGAAGTCACGCTCGTCTTCCGCGAGGACCTCGAAGCCGCCGGCGCGGAACTCGCAGGATCCGGCGACGCCGTTGTCCGCCGCGAGGGCTGCGGCGGAGGGGGCGGAGTGGGGGTCGACGTCGAAGCCCAGGGCGCTCCGGGCGCCGAGGAGGGTCGCGCCCACCGAGAGGATCCCGCTGCCGGTCCCCGCGTCGAGCACGCGCTCACCGCCCCGCAGCCTGCGCGTCAGGACCCGCAGGCAGGTGCGCGTCGTCGCGTGGCGTCCCGAGCCGAAGGACCCCCCGGGCTGGATCGTGAAGCGCAGGTCGCCGTCGCGTACCCCGCGCTCGTCCCAGGGCGGCAGGAGGCACAGGGGACCGACCCGGAAGGGCTTCCAGCTCTTCTTCCAGGAGTTGGCGTAGTCCTCCGGGGGCAGGCGCTTGAAGCGCAGCTCGATCTCCGCGAGCTCCGCCTCGCCGGTCAGCTCGGCCAGCTCGCTCACGCGCCGCTGCAGCTCGCCCCGCAGCTCGGGAGAGTCCTCGAGCTCGGACAGGAAGGTGCGTACGTAGTCGAAGCCCTCGGGCGCGGGGTCGGTGCCGAGGTTCGGGCGCCCGAAGGTGGCGCTGGTGCAGGGGCCGAGCATCAGCCGCTCAGCCACCAGCTCCTCCCAGCCCGCGGGCACCAGGGCGCGGACCTCGATCCAGCTCGGGGTGACGCTCAAAACGGTAGGTCTTCCAGGTCGACGTCCACGGGGGTGGGGGACTCCTCGGTCCCGTGCTCGGGCTCGAAGCGCTCGATGGCCTTGGTCGGCTCCGCATCGACCTCGAGGGGCGCCGCCTGCTCCCGCAGGCCCACGTGGCGCAGGGCCTCCTCGAGACAGCGGTTCGTGTCGCCGCGCACGATGCGTGCGAGGCCGTCGGTCTGGACCCCCACGCTGGCGACGGGCAGCTCGCGCAGGAAGGCCCGGTGGCGCGGCTCGACCACGCGGTGGTCGAGCAGGTACACGCAGCCCCGGTCGTCGAGACGCCGCATGAGGCGCCCGAAGCCCTGGCGGAACTTGGCGAGCGACCGCGGCATGTAGATCTGACGGCGTTGTTCGGCGGTGCCGAGGGCGGCGCACTGGGCGTGGTGGTAGCGGTCCGGCACGCCGTAGGGCAGGCGCACGATGACCAGGTGCTCGAGGGTGTCGCCGGGGAAGTCGGCCCCGTACCAGAAGGTGTCGACCCCCAGGAGCACCGAATCGCGCTTGCGTCGGAAGAGCTCGCTCATCTCCTCCTTCCCCGTGCCGGGCATGTTCTGGTACCAGAAGTCGATGCGTCGGGCGCGGAAGTGGCCCTCGAGGCGAGCGCCCACCTGCTTGACGTCGTCGGCGTTGGTGAAGAGCGCGAGGATGCGGCCGCGGGTCTGGTCACCGAGCTCCGCCAGAAAGTCGCGCACGTAGGCCAGGAAGGGCTCCTTGTCGCGCACGGTCGGTGCGTCCCGCGGGACCGCCACGAGCACGCGCCCGTAGTCGAAGACCTCCGGCGCCTGGAAGGTGTGCAGGGTGCACAACAGGTCGGGGTCCTCCTCGGCTGCCTGCACGGCGCGGTCGAGGCCCAGGTAGGCGGTGGCCGCCTCGAAGCCGCCCTTCAGGTGGGTCGTCGCCGAGAGGAAGGCGGCCGTCGAGAGCTGCGGGTAGTAGAAGCGGCCCAGGTACTCGTTGGGCAGCAGCACTCGCGCCGCGAGCTGCGGACCGTCGCTCCCCGGCTCCACGTCGTGGAAGGTGCGCGTGTTGAAGCAGGGCCTGCCCTCCTGGAGGGGGAGCCAGGCCGTCACCGCGTCGACGATCTCCACCAGGTCCGTGCGCGCCAGCTCGATCGAGCGGCGCAGGCGCGCGAGGCGGCCGATGGAGAGCTTCTCGAGGCGCTCGGAGAGCTCGGCCAGCTTCTCCTCGAGCTGGTTGCCGAGGCGGCAAAAGCCCGTGCGGGCGCGGATCAGGCCTCCGCCGTGGTCACCCTCGACGTACTCCCGCAGGAGCGAGTGGTCGTCGCGCTCCTCGCGCTCGCGAGAGCGCTCGTGGCGCCAGGTCTCGAAGTTCGCGAGCTGCTCCGCGAGCTCGCCGCGGGCCACGTTCAGCCCTGTCCACAGCTCCTTGGCGTGGTCGAGACTGTCCCAGCTCGGCGTGCCCGCGACGATGCGCTTGGCGATGCGCACGAAGAGGCTGCGGCTGCGCGACTCCTCGGGGCGGTACAGGCGGTCGAGCAGCCCGCGGACGTCCGCCATCGAGACCGTGTGGCTCCAGGCCGAGTGGGCCTGGTCGTGCAGGTGCTCGCACTCGTCGAAGACCAGGTGCCGGAAGAACTCCTGGCGTGCGAGGGCGAAGCTGTGGTTCGTGACCACCAGGTGGCTGCGCTCGGCCCGGTGGCGCGCGGACTCGGCGGCGCAGGTGGCGCGGTCCTCCTTGGCGCGGCAGCAGGAGGTGCGGGCGCGCACCTGACGCAGCAGGTCCGCCAGGGTTGCGCGGTAGACGCGCCCGTTGGCGAGGGCCAGGGGCGCCCTGCGCGGCAGGCGGTCCAGGTCTCCGGTGGGCTCGGTCAGGGCGAAGGCCAGCACCTGGGAGAAGGCCAGCCAGGCCTCGCCGGGCGCCTCGAAGGCCGGCACTTGCAGGCGCAGGGTGCGCCAGCAGAGGTAGTTCTCGCGACCCTTGAGCATCGAGACCCGCAGCCCCGGCTCGAACCCGGCTTCTTCCAGCGCCGCGAGGGCGCGGGGCACCTCGCGGTCCACGGCCTGCTCCTGGAGGGCGCGCGTGTAGGTGGCGATCCCGAGCCGCAGCTCGTGGCGCCGGGCCCAGATCATGGCCGGCACGAGGTAGGCGAGGGTCTTGCCCGTGCCGGTCGGTGCGTGCACGAGCAGGAGCTGGGTCTCCGCCTCTCCCTTGCGCCCGAAGTTGGCGGCGATCTCCCGCGCCACCGCGTGCTGGCTGGCGCGGTAGTGGTCGCCCGCTCCCTCCTGGCTCTCGAAGGAGCGCGGCAGGATCTCCCGGAAGCAGCGCTCGAGCTTCTCCTCCTCGGCCTCGCCCCAGGGCATCAGCCCCTCGCGGTTCGGAGGCAGGGGCTCGATGCGCTGCCAGGCCTTGGCCTCGGTGGTCCAGCAGGGCTGCAGCTCCTGGAGCAGCACGCCCAGGTAGTCGGCCTCGACCTCGCCGGCCTCGAAGCGCAGGGGCGGGGCGTCCTGCTCGCCGAGCCAGGTTCCGCTGGAGGCGAGCAGGGCCAGGTTCCGACCGAGGGCCTCGGCCGCCTCCGGCTCCCCCACGTGGAGCTGCGCCCAGGTCGTGGCGAGGGCCGAGCCGAGGGCGTGGACGGCGTCCTGTTCGAGGCCACGGAAGCGCTCGAGGAGGGCGCGCAGGGCGCCGAGGAGGATCTCCGGGTCGTCCGTGGCCGGCGTGGCGCGGCGGCCCGGGGCGACCAGGTTCCGCAGCTCGTCCAGGCCCACCGACCGCGCCAGGGGGGGGCTGTCACCCCCGAAGAAGGCGTCCCAGGCGCGAAAGGGCGCACCCTCGGCCACGACCGGCAGACGGTCGGCCACGAAGGCCGTCAGCTCGGCCCAGGTCTCGGCGGCGGCCTGCTCCACGACGCGGCGCTCGAAGCTCTGCGGCTCTCCGGAGGCCCCGATCGCCAGCCCCCGGATCCCCACCAGCCGGTCTCGGCCCGGATCGGGGCCGTCGGTCTCCAGGCTGATCAGGACGAGGCCGCGGGGCGGCCCGTCCCAGGGCCGTCCCTCCTGGGGAAGCGCAGAGTCGCCATTCGTGGGGTTGTCGGCCGTCTCGTCCATCGCAGGGGGCCCATTAGATACCGCCGCCCGGCTCCAGGCATGGAAACCTGCGGGGTCTCGACCCAATAATGAGGGCCCCCAAGGAATCACCATGCCCATCTTCGACCCCCTCTGGCTCGTCCTCACCCTGCCGGCCCTGGCCTTCAGCCTGTACGCGCAGTTCAAGATCAAGAGCACCTTCGCCAGGTACTCCAAGGTCGGCGTGCGCTCGGGCCTGAGCGGCGCCCAGGCCGCCGAGGCGATCGTGCGCGCCAGCGGCCTGCAGGGCGTGACCATCGAGCCCCATCGGGGCTTTCTCTCGGACCACTACGATCCGCGCAGCAAGACCCTGCGCCTCTCTCCGGAGGTCTACGAGGGCCGCTCGGTCTCGGCCGTGGCGGTGGCGGCCCACGAGGCGGGGCACTCGCTTCAGGACGCTCAGAGCTACGCCCCGCTGGCCTTGCGCTCGGCCCTGGTGCCGGTGACGCAGGTCGGGAGCTCCCTCTGGTTCCTGCCCTTCATCCTGGGGATGATTCTCAACATGGCCCCCCTGGTGTGGCTGGCGGTGGCCCTCTTCGCGGCCGTCGTCCTGTTCCAGCTCGTGACCCTGCCGACCGAGTTCAACGCCTCGAACCGGGCCAAGGCCGTGCTGGCCTCGACCGGCATCGTCACCAGCGAGGAGGAGGCCCGGGGCGTGAGCAAGGTCCTCGACGCGGCGGCGATGACCTACGTGGCGGCCCTGGTGGCCTCCTTGATGCAGCTGCTGTACCTGGTGATGCGGGCGCGGGAGTAGGGCCACCCGTGGAGGGCGGCGCTGGCGGCACTCCTGTCGAGATCCGGTCCTGTTCCGGCCCCTCTCCGACGGCTCCGAGGAGGGCCTAAGCTCCCTCTACGAAGGAGTTTGGGGTTGCTCCCGCCCGGGCTGGAGGCCATCCGCCAGCAGCAAGCTTTGGCGGCCCCGCGCTTGACAGCCGCGCGTCAGCACCTATTCATGGCGCCCACTACGCTCCCAGCACCCCCGGACAAAACCCATCGAAGAACTATGGTGTCCCTACCGGAAAAGGCCCTGGTCATCGTCGAATCCCCGACCAAGGCCCGCACGATCTCGAACTATCTGCCCAAGGGTTTCATCGTCGAGGCCAGCATCGGCCACATCCGCGATCTGCCCACATCGGCCTCGGAGATCCCCAAGGACGTCAAGGGCGAGAGCTGGTCCCGCCTGGGCATCAACGTCGACCACGAGTTCGAGCCCATCTACGTCGTACCGACGGAGAAGAAGAAGCAGGTCAAGAAGCTGCGCGACCTGCTCAAGGAGGTCGAGGTCGTCTACCTCGCCACTGATGAAGACCGGGAGGGGGAGTCGATCTCCTGGCACCTGATCGAGGTGCTGGCTCCCAACGTGCCCCAGAAGCGGCTGGTCTTCCACGAGATCACCAAGAAGGCCATCCAGGAGGCCCTCGAAAACCCTCGGGAGCTGGACCGCAGGATGGTCAAGGCCCAGGAGACGCGCCGCATCCTCGACCGGCTCTACGGCTACGAGATCTCGCCCATCCTGTGGCGCAAGGTGGCGCCGCGCCTGTCCGCCGGGCGCGTGCAGTCGGTCACCGTGCGGCTGATCGTCGAGCGCGAGCGCGAGCGGCGGCGCTTCGTCAGGAGCACCTACTGGGACCTGACAGCGGACTTCAAGGCCGACAAGGGTCCGGCCTTCTCGACCGTCCTCTCGACCCTCGACGGCAAGCGCATCGCCCGGGGTAAGGACTTCGACAGCACGACGGGAGCCCTCAAGGGCAGCTCGGACATCGCCCTGATCGACGAGGCCACCGCTACCCAGCTCGTCGAGGACCTGAAGAAGTCCGACTGGAAGGTCGAGAGCGTCGAGCGCAAGCCCTACACCGATCGGCCCGCGCCGCCCTTCACCACCAGCACGCTCCAGCAGGAGGCCAACCGCAAGCTGCGCCTCTCGGCCCGGGCCACCATGCAGGCCGCCCAGCGCCTGTACGAGAACGGCCTCATCACCTACATGCGGACGGACTCGACCACCCTGTCCGACGCGGCCGTCGCCTCCTCGCGGGAGGCCATCGAGCGGCTGTACGGCAAGGAGTTCGTGCCCGACAAGCCGCGCAGCTACAAGACGAAGGTCAAGAACGCCCAGGAGGCCCACGAGGCGATCCGGCCCTCGGAGGACTTCCACCGCCCCGAGGACCTGCGCAGCAAGCTCGGCGACCGGGAGTACAAGGTCTACGAGCTGATCTGGAAGCGCACCATGGCCTGCCAGATGGCGGACGCCCACGGGCACCGCATGACCCTGCGCATCTCCGACGGGCGCGCGGTCTTCCAGGCCACGGGCAAGACGATCGAGTTCCCCGGCTACCTGCGGGCCTACGTCGAGGGCGCGGACGACCCGGACGCGGAGCTGGCCGACAAGGAGCTGGTGCTGCCGAGCGTGGAGGAGGGCGACGCGATCGACCTGGCCCAGCTCGAGCCCAAGGGGCACACGACCCAGCCGCCGGCTCGCTACACCGAGGCGTCTCTCGTCAAGGAGCTCGAGGCCCGCGGCGTCGGCCGCCCGAGCACCTACGCGACGATCATCGACACGATCCTCCAGCGCTCCTACGTGGTGAAGTCGGGCAGCGCCCTGGTGCCCACCTTCGTGGCCTTCGCGGTCGTGAAGCTCATGGAGCAGCACTTCTCGGGGCTGGTCGACGTGGCCTTCACGGCGCGCATGGAGGACGACCTGGACGCCATCGCCGTGGGCAAGAAGGAGGCCCTGCCCTACCTCAAGGCCTTCTACTTCGGCGAGGCCGGCAACGACGGGCTCAAGGGGCTGATCCAGACCGACATCGATGCTCGGGAGGTCTGTACCCTGCCCCTGGGCGAGGACGAGGAGGGCCGCCAGATCAACGTGCGGGTGGGGCGATATGGCCCCTACCTCGAGCGTGGGGACGAGCGCGCCACCGTCCCCGACGGCCTGGCTCCCGACGAGCTGACGGTCGAGAGCGCGGTCGAGATCCTGCGCAAGGGCTCCGGCCCCAAGGAGCTCGGCGTGGACTCCGAGACGGGCTTGAACGTCTACGCCAAGACGGGCCGCTACGGCGCCTACTTCCAGCTCGGGGAGATGGACGACGACGAGAAGCCCAAGATGAAGTCGCTCCTCCCCGACATGGACGTGGAGGAGGTGACCCTCGAGGACGCCCTCAAGATGCTGCGCCTGCCGCGCACGGTGGGGCAGGACCCGGAGGGCGAGGACGTGCTGACCGACTACGGCCGCTACGGTCCGTACGTCAAGCGCGGTACGGACACCCGCAGCCTCGACAAGCCCGAGGACATCTGGGACGTCACCCTCCAGAAGGCCCTCGAGCGTCTGGCCGAGCCCCCGGCACGTGGGGGGCGTAGGCGGGCGTCCAAGGTGCTCAAGGAGCTGGGCGTCGATCCCAAGACCGAGCTGCCGATTCGCGTCCTGTCCGGGCCTTACGGCCCCTACGTCAGCGACGGCACGATCCACGCCTCGATCGCCAAGGACGCGGACCCCGAGAAGGTCAGCCTCGAGGAGGCCTGCGACCTGATCGCCGTGCGCGAGGCGACGGGCAAGAAGAAGCGCAAGAAGAAGGCGAGCAAGAAGAAGGCCGCGAAGAAGAAGGCCACGAAGAAGAAGGCGAGCAAGAAGAAGGCCGCGAAGAAGAAGACCACCAAGAAGCCGACCGCGAAGAAGGCCTCTGGCGGGAAAGGGGCATCCAAGAAATCGGCATCCTAGGCCCATTCAAGGGCGGTTTCGAACATCGGAGGGGCGCCTCCCGGATGGACGGGGAGGGGCCCCTTGGATATCATGGCGCACCCCCTGACCAGCGCTTCGGAAGCACCACCGCACCCCCATGGAAATCACCGAGATCCAGGTCGACGGCTACGAGAAGGTCGTTCGTTGCCGAGACCAAGAGTCCGGCCTCCACGCCCTGATCGCCGTCCACGACACGACCTTGGGTCCCAGCCTGGGGGGCATGCGGATGTGGCCCTACGCCTCGGAGGACGAGGCTCTCTTCGACGTCCTGCGCCTGTCCCGGGGCATGACCCTCAAGTCCGCCGTGGCCGAGACGGGTCTCGGAGGAGGGAAGTCGGTCATCCTCGGTGATCCCCTGAACGGCAAGAGCGAGGGCCTCTTTCGGGCCATGGGGCGCTTCGTTGACAGCCTCGACGGGCTCTACATCACCGCCGAGGACATGAACATCGGCATCCCGGACCTCGAGATCGTCCAGCAGGAGACGAAGTGGGTCACGGGTCTCAAGCGCTCCGAGGGCAGCTCCGGAAACCCGAGCCCGTACACCGCCGAGGGCTGCCTGATCGGTCTGCGAGCGGTGGCCGAGGAGCTCGACGGCTCCACCAGCCTCGAGGGAAAGAAGGTCGTCCTCCAGGGTGTGGGTGCGGTGGGGGGAGCCCTCGCCATCCTGCTCAAGGAGGCCGGGGCCGAGGTCACGATCTGTGACATCAACGAGGAGCGCGTCCGGCAGCTTCAGAGTGAGTACGGCTTTGGCGTCACCAGCGACGACGAGCATCTCGGCATCGAGTGCGACATCTACTCTCCGTGCGCCCGGGGGGCGGGCATCAACGACGAGACCATTCCTCAGCTCAAGTGCCGGGCGATCGCCGGCTGCGCCAACAACCAGATGCTGGAGGCGCGCCACGCCAAGGGCGTGCGAGACCGCGGGATCCTCTACGCTCCGGACTACGTGATCAACGCGGGCGGCATCATCAACGTCTCGGTCGAACTGCTGCCCGGGGGCTACGACGAGGGCGTCGCCCGAGAGCGCATCGCGCGCATCTACGACAACCTCAAGAAGGTCTTCGAGATCTCGCGCCGGGACGACATCCCGGCCGACACGGCGGCCGAGCGGCTTGCGATGGACCGTCTGGACGAGGCCAAGGCAGCCAAGGGTTAGGCGCGCCTCCAAGGCGCCTCGGCCATCGCCCCGAGCAGGCTCGAGGATCTCCCGACCCTCTTCCACTGGCGTCGAAGACCTCCGGGCCGGGCCGGTGCGGAGACAAAGCAGCGAGCGGGAGACCCTCTGGGGTCTCCCGCTCGCTCGATTCCATGCGGCGCGCGCCGCGACCTTTGCCCTACTCCTTGCGCAGGAAGTCGACCAAGTCCTTCTCCAACTCCGCCAGGCCGTACTCCGGCACGATCAGGCAGTTGTAGACGATCTTGGCCAGGGCGTCGGGGGTGTTCGGGTTGAGGTCCCGCGGGGGCGGGTAGCTCAGGAAGTAGGACATGCTCAGACGCTCGGTCTCGCCGCCCTGTTCGCGGCCAGCGAAGGTCCACGGTACGTCGTCGAAGGGCAGCACGCCGGTCAGGATCTCGTAGAGCATGATCCCGATGCCCATCACGTCGGCCTTGCTGTCGCGGAGCAGGAGCGGGTTGTAGTGGGGCGTGGTCGTGATCACGCCGCGCTCGTCCACGCGCAGGGCGGGATCGATCATGACCACACTGCCCGAGGGCTTGATCAGGATGTTCTCCGGCTTGAGATCACCGTGGTACTCGAGCTGGCCGTTCTTGTTGAGGCGCTGCAGAGAGCGAACGATCGTCAGGAACCAGTTGAGGCGGATGCCCTCGAGGGCGCGCACCTTCTCGCGCAGGGTCTTCCCGCGGGCGTACTCGAGGGCGACGATGGGGCGCCCTTCGTGGTTGAACATCTCGCGCACCTTGACGAGGTTCGGGCTCTTGGCGCCGAGCAGGGTCTCGCCTTCGCTGCGGATCAGGTCGTCGATCTCGTGCACGTCGAGGAAGTCGATGCGCACGCCGTCCTGACGGAAGAAGATCGCCTCGGCCGGCGTCTCGTCGGGGCTGATGCCCTCGGGTCGGCGCTGGTTCGTGATCTCGAGGAAGCGCGTCACGTAGCGGCCGCCCCCGGCGACGTCGCCGACCTTCAGTGCCACCTTGTTGCCTTGGGTATCCTCGGCAAGGTAGACGAGGGCGAAGCCCCCTCGGGCTAGGAACTCGACGACGCGGTAGGAACCGATGTGTTCGCCTGCTTCGAGCTTGATCATGACCGGGACTCGTGGGGTCGGTGGGGGGGGGCGGAGTCTCTGTGAGCAGGGGCTGCTCACCCCACCTGTTTCGATCGCCGGGGCCCGGAGGATTGAGTCAATCCGGGACCCGCTTCGAGTGGAGTCCGACAATTCGGTCCGAATGGGGTCCGGAGACTCGGCGGCGGGACATCTGCCCACCGCTCTTCTCGGGATTGGGACCCGGGAGGGGCCCGAAGGCGTGTTCCGGGCCCCCCCAGGGGGCACCTGACCTGACTCGGGGCCCGGGCTCAGCTGCCCGCGGCGAGCCAGTTCTCGAGGGCGACCTCCGAGAGCGCCGCCTCGGGGCCGAGACCGAGGATCCGCCGGACCCCCTCCAGGACGGTCCCCGTGCCCAGCCACTCGGGTTCGTCAGTGTGGGGACGGTAGCGCCAGGAGCGGCCGTGGGCGTCCACCAGGCCGAGTTCCTGCTGGTGGGGGTTACGTACGCTGAAGAAGCGGCGCCCACCCCCGCGCTCGACGAACTCGACCAGAGCGCCCGCCAGGAGGCCGTCCTCGAGGACCTCCCATGCCCTTACCGGCTCGGAGATCGCCACCTGGGCCTCGGGCTCCTCCGTCAGACGGGCCTCTCGCGGGCCTGTGCAGGCCGTGGCGGCCAAGCCGACGAGGAGTGCGGAGATTAGAGTCCGGAGGCCCATGCGGGGAGTATCGGATCGGGAGCCGTGGGAGCCTGGGGTTCCGGCTAGAATCCGCGCGAACATGGGAAAGACGATCGACAAGGAAGCCCTCGAGAAGTGGCGCCACGCCGGGCGCATCGCCCGCGACTGCCGCGAGTGGGCCCGGGAGAACATCCGGGTGGGGGTGGAGATCCGCACCGTGCTCGAGGGCATCGAGGCCCTGATGCGCGAGCAGGGGGCCGCCCCGGCCTTCCCGGCCCAGTCCAGCCGCAACCACATCGCGGCCCACTACTGCTCCTCGCCCGAGGACGAGACAGTCTACGAGGAGGGGGACTGCGTGAAGGTCGACGTGGGCGTCCACGTGGACGGCTACGTGGCGGACACGGCCACCACGGTCGATCTCTCTCCGGACGGCCGCTGGGGGGGGCTGATCCAGGCCTCCGCCGACGCCCTCAAGGCGGCCATCGCCACCGTGGGCCCCGAGGTCCCGGTGCGGGACGTGGGCACGGTGGTCGAGCGCACCATCACCGCCGCCGGCTTCGAGCCGATCCGCAACCTGACCGGTCACGGGGTCGACCGCTGGAAGGTGCACTGCGCGCCCCAGATCCCGAACTACCCCGAGCGCGGCACGGCCCGCTTCCACGAGGGGCAGGTGGTCGCCATCGAGCCCTTCTCCTCCACCGGCCGGGGCTTCATCCGCGAGAAGGGCCGCTCGGAGGTCTTCATGGTCGTGCGCCCGCCGCGCAAGGCCAAGGGTCTCGACCGGGACGTGCTGAAGGCCATCGACTCCTGGCGCGGGCTGCCCATTGCCCGGCGCTACTTCAGGGACCTCGACCAGGAAGCCCTCGAGGAGGCCATCTCGAAGCTGGCAAAGCAGGGTTCGATGATGCGCTACCCGCCGCTCGTCGAGGAGGAGGGGGTGATGACCGCCCAGACCGAGCACTCGATCTACATCGGCCCCGAGGGCGTCGAGGTCCTCACGGCCTGAGGCGTGGCGCGGTGAGGATTGCCCTCGTCACCACGCCCTGGTCGTCCCGCTCAGGGATTGCGGACTACACGCGGCACCTCCTGCCCTACCTGCGTGCCAGGGCGGAGGTGGACCTCTTTGTCGAGATCGGCCGCGAGGGCGAGGAGTGTGGTGAGGAGGAGCCGCGCTCGGTCGACGAGCTCGTGCCCCGCGACTACGACCGCATCCTCTACCAGCTCGGCAACGAGGCTCAGCACGCCTTCATGGTGCCGCTGGTGCGCCGCATCGGCGGCACGGTGGTCCTGCACGACTGGGTGCTCTTCGACCTGGCCATGGCAGCCTATCCCGAGCTCCAGCGCGGCGGCCTGCGAGGGCTGCGGCGGGCCTTCCAGGAGGGGGGCGCGGCCGAGGCGCGGGTCTACTTGCGCGGCAAGCGGCGGCCACCGGCCCTGGCTCGGGGGTGGTACTCGCCCGAGGAGGACGGCCGCTGGTGCGCGGCGCGGGCGCCCCTCGAGACGGAGGGTGCGGAGCGCCTGCGGGGCCGTGTGCATGTGCCCAAGGGGCGCACTCTGGTCGCCCTGCAGGCGGGCGCGGAGCTCGGCCGCTGGGCGGGTCCCGGCGACCACGAGCTCGAGCTCGGGCTCGATGAGACCGCCGACCCCCTGCTGCACTTTCACGTCGAAGGCGCCGGTCCGCCCAGGGGCGGCGCCGACCCGCGGGTCCTGGGCGCCTTCTTCAAGGGCCTCGACCTGCGCCACCGTGGCGTGTGGGAGCCGACCGAGCCGGAGACCGCGGTGACGGTGTCGGAGAGGGGACTCAGCGCCGACCGCTTCGAGCTGGCCCTCAACCGCTCCATCGTGCGCCACGCGGACGGCTTCCTGGTGCACTCCGATTGCGTGGGTGAGCGGATTCTCGCCTCGCGCAACGCACCGACGCCCATCTCGCGGGTGCACCACGGTGTCGAGGAGCGCTGGGCCGACGTCGATCGAGTGACCCGGAGGGCGGAGATCGGACTGGAGGCGGCCTGGCACGACGCTCTTCTGATCGGCACCCTCGGCGCGGTCCAGGTCCACAAGCGGCCGGCCGTCTTGCTCGAGGCCTTGCGCCTCCTGGCGGGGTCCTCGGTCGACGCGCGCCTGCTGTGGATCGGCGAGGAGCGTCCCGAGGAGTTCGACCTGGTGCGCGAGGCCGAGCGCCTGGGCCTCGACGACCGCGTGATCGTGACCGGCTGGCTGGCGGAGGAGGACGCCCAGCGCGCCCTGGCCGCCGCCGACGTGAGCGTGCACCTGCGCGGTCCGTCCACCCTCGGCACCTCGGGCGGTGCCTGCCAGGGCCTATCGGTCGGCCTGCCGGGAATCGTCAGCGACCTGCCCGAGCTCGCGCACCTGCCCGGGGAGTGCGTGCTGCGCGTGCCCCAGAACGAGGACGAGGCCAAGAACCTGGCCGAGGTGCTGATCGACATCGACGAGGACCCCGCCCTCCGCGCCGAGCTCGAGGCCGCTGCGCGCCGCAAGGTGGAGGAGGAGTTCCACTGGCGCCACGCGGCCGACCGCTACCTCGACGTGCTCGAGACCCACCCCCGCGCCCGGGCCTCGCGGCGCTCGCTGCTGGTGCGCTTCCTGCACGCGACGGCGCGGGAGCGCAAGGAACCGGCAACCGCCGGTGCCCCCCAGCGGGACTGAGCCCGCCACAGGGACCTGTGCTCAGTCTGCGCCCATCGGTGCCTCGCGTCAGGCTCGGTGGTGATCACCTCGTCCGGATCACGGGCCCCAGGTCACCGTCCAGCCGTTGCTGAAGTTGAAGAAGCTCCCGGTGCAGGTATTTTGCGTGTCGCGGTACCACCACTGATAGTAGGTGGGGCTTCCGACATTGGCTGCGGCCGGGAACGTCCCGAAGGGCTGGTTCCTCCAGTCGTCCATGCTCAGGCCTCCGTTCGGGCCCGAGACGATCGTCTGGGAGCGGATCTGTGCCGAGGTGCAATAGAGGCCGTCGCCGACCCAGATGCCCAGCCCGCTGTTCTGTTGGACCGAACCCTTCACGGCCAGCCCGAGCACTCCACTGGGCATGCCGTTGACCGCCAGCCCGAAGGAGTCATCCAGGAAGGATGCATTGCCAAAGGCGGTGAGCCTCGCTCCGCCAGCGCCGGTGCTGTTCCCACAGCCCTCCCCGAGGTTCCCTTGGATTGAGCAGGGAAGGGGGCAGGTCGATCCCGTGCCGTCGCCGAAGCAGTAGCCGCTGCCGTAGTTGTTCTCGATCGCCAGCGAGTGCCGGCCGATGCCCAGCGCCAGCTGGGTGAACTCCGTCCCGCCAGGTGAGTTCGAGACCTGGCCATCGACGTCGTATCCCCAGGACTCGATGGAGCCGTTGGCCCGCAGCGCCAGCGAGTGGTACTGCGCCGCGGAGACCTGGATGAACCCGGTCCCCCCCGGGGCATTCGAGACCTGGCCGTCACTGTCGAATCCCCAGGCCGCGATGGAGCCGTTGGCGCGTACCGCGAGCGAGTGATCCGCTCCCCCGGCCACGTGCGTGAAGCCCGTTCCGGCGGGTACGCTGGACAGCCCCAGACTGCCGTTTCCCCAGGTCTCGATCGATCCGTCGGCGCGAAGCGCCAAGGAGTGATCCCTGCCCGCCGCCACGTACGTGTACCCCGTCCCGTTGGGCGTGGCTGAGACCTGCCCAAAGGTGTCCTCGCCCCACGAGGCGATCGACCCGTTGACGCGCAGTGCGAGGGAGTGGCCCCCGCCCCCCGCGATCTGCGTGAAGCCCGTTCCGGGCGGCGTGTCCGAGACCTGACCGCCACCGAGGCCCCCATCCGATCCCCAGGAGACGATCGAGCCATTGGCGCGCAGTGCGAGGGAGTGAGCCCCGCCCCCAGCGACCTGCACGAAGCCGGTGCCGACAGGGGTGTTCGAGACCTGTCCGAAGGTGTCCAGCCCCCAGGCCGCGATGGAGCCATCCGCGCGCAAGGCCAGGGAGTGGCCGTGCCCTCGGGCCACCTGGGTGAAGCCCGCTCCCGCCGGTGTGTCGGAGACTTGATTGAAGAGGTCCCACCCCCACGCCTCGATGGTTCCTTGTCCCAGGGCGGTGGCGGGCAGGGAGCCGGCGAGGACGAGAGCGGTGGCGATGATCTGCCGAGAGCGCGTGCGTGCCGAGGGGTCGTGTCCCGCTCGGGACGGGGAATTCACGTCGAACATATGGATGGCTCCTTGAATTGTCCTTGGGGCAGGCCGGCCGCACTGCGCAGCCTCTCCTGCGTGGCGCCTCATGGTAAGGCCGAGACTCGGAAATCGTCCAGACAGCAACTCGCAGCCCCGGGACTCCCCTGGCCGCCAAGGGCATGAGAACCTGCTAGCCTGGCCTCATGAAGGGACTCGTCGCGATGTTGGTGCTGGGTGGGGGCGCCTCGGCGCAGCAGCCGGTCTGGGTGTTCTTCGAGGACAAGGGTGCAGGGCGTGAGCTCGCGGCCGAGCTCGCGGTACTGGAAGAGAGCTACGGTACGCGAGCCGTCGAGCGGCGACGCCTGCGGCGGACGGCACCGGGGCTGTTCGACGAGCGGGACCTGCCGGTGGCGGAGGAGTACCTGCAGCAGGTGCTCGCGACCGGGGCCGAGCTGCGCACGGCGAGCTCCTGGCTCAACGCGATCAGCGTCGTCGCGGACGCCGAGCAGCGGGTGCAAATCGAGGCCTTCGACTTCGTCGATCACACGCGGCCGGTGCGCGCCCTCACCACCGCGGCCTCGCTGTCCGCCGGCGCATCGGCCGCTGGTGGCAGCTTCTACGGCGTCGCCACGACCCAGCTCGACCAGATCCGCCTCTCGGACCTGCACGCGGCGGGCTTCACCGGCGACGGCGTGATCGTCGGCATTCTCGACACGGGCTTTCGCCAGACCCACGACGCCTTCACCTTTCCGGGGCACCCCCTGGATGTCGTGGCTGAGTGGGACTTCGTCGACAACGACCCGGTCACCGGGCCTGAGCCGGGGGACGCCGGTAACCAGCACGACCACGGCACCTGGATTCTGGGCACCATCGCCGCCTACGAGCCGAACACCATCGTCGGCGGGGCCTACGACTGCTCGGTGATCCTGGCCAAGTGCGAGGACGTGGCGCCGGACCTGCCCGTGGAGGAGGACTGGTTCGTGGCGGGCCTGCAGTTCATCGAGGCCAACGGGGGCGACGTGGCGACCTCGTCCCTGATCGCCGGCAACGACCTCTACGGCCCGGACGAGGACGACGGCCTGACCTCGGTCATGACCCTGGGCTTCAACGTGGCCGCCGAGAACGGCGTGCACTGCTTCCAGGGGGCCGGCAACTCCGGCCACGACACGAACCCGGCCACGGACACCTTGCAGCTACCCGCGGACGCCTTCCAGGTCCTCACCTGCGGCGCAGTCAATGCGGGCGGAGCTATCGCCGGCTTCAGCTCCGACGGTCCGACCGTGGACGGCCGCATCAAGCCCGAGATCCTGGCCCGGGGCGTCAACGTACGCACTGTGGACTCGGACGATCCGAACGCGACCGACGCGGTCAGCGGGACCTCGCTCTCGACGCCCCTCTGCGCGGCAGCGGCGGCCTGCCTGGTGCAGGCTCACCCGACCTGGACCGTGAACCAGATGCGACGCGCTCTGACCCACACGGCCCAGGGCTACGTCGCGAACGGCACCTACGACCCCCTCTTCATCGAGGGCTACGGCATCATCGACGCCGAGGCCGCCCGCCACCAGCTCGACCCCGGGGTCTACTGCTCCCACAAGACCATCGCCGCCGGCTGCCCGCCCTGGATCGACTACGCGGGCACGCCCAGCGCCAGTTCTTCACAGTCCTTCGACGTCTTCGCCGGGGAGCTGGCCAACGACAAGTTCGGCCTCTTCTTCTACGGCACGAGCGGCGCCCAGGTCGCGCCCTTCATGGGGGGCAAGCTGTGCGTCGCCGCGCCCTTCGTGCGCACGCCGGTGCAGTCCACCGGCGGCAGCGTCGGCACGGAGGACTGCACGGGGAAGATGAGTCTCGATTTCAACGCCTGGATCCAGTCCGGCGTGGACCCGAACCTCGTCGTGGGGGCCCAGGTGAACGCCCAGTACTGGTTCCGGGACCCCCTGGCGAGCTTCGGCGTCGGCTTGACCGACGGGATCGCCTTCACGGTCGGGCCCTGAGGGCCCACGTCTACGCCCTCGGGCGTAGTGCGGTCGGGAAGGAGGCCCCTTGCGGCATCGGGGCGACCGGGCAGAATCGGTCATGGAGACCCAGCCTTGAGTTCACCCCCCCTGGAGGCTTCCATGCGATCACTCTCTCTTTCGCTCGCGCTCGTTCCCTTCCTGCTCCCGACAGCCCGCGCCCAGACGGTGCTGCACACCTTCAACGAGGCGGAGGCCGGCGCCGGGGCCGGTGACGCCGTGGCGATCTGGGACGATCTGAACGGGGACGGCTTCCTCGAGTGGGTCGTCGGCGCGCCCGGTCAGAACTCGAACGGCGCCGACGCGGGCCGGGTCACGGTGCTCTCCGGTGCGGACCACTCCGTGCTCCACACCTTCGACGGTGGCCAGGCCGGGGCGGAACTCGGACGCTCCCTGGCGAACATCGGCGACGTGAACGCGGACGGTGTCGACGACCTGGCGGTCGGCGCCAGCGGCGAGGACAGCGTGTGGGTCTTCTCGGGCGCGGACTACTCGCTCCTGTGGTCCGTCAGTGGCGCCGCGGGCAGTGACTTCGGCTGGTCGGTGGCTCCCGCCGGACTCGTGAATGCGGACGGCGTCGGTGACCTGGTGGTGGGGGCGCCGAGGGACAACTCCTCCGACGGCTCGGTGCGCGTCTACTCCGGGGCCGGCGGCGGGCTCCTGTTCAGCTACGCCTCGCCCACGTGGGGATTCCTCGGCTGGTCCGTCAGCTCCGCGGGGGATACCAATGGCGACGGCTTCGACGACGTCCTGGCCGGGGCGCCGAGAACGGACCAGTTCATGGGGAACGAGGGCGGCGCCGTCGTCCTGGCCGGCCCCGCGGGAGGCGTGCTCGCTTCCTTCCTGCCCAACCTGGACGCGGAGCGCGGGCAGGAGTTCGGCTACTCCGTCGCGCTCCTCGACGACATCGACGACGACGGCGTGAAGGACTACGCCATCGGCTCGCGCTGGTACGGCTGGATCCACTACGTCGACGACAGCTGGGTGGGCGTCTTCTCCGGTGCGACCCACCAGGAGCTCTGGCGCGCCACGGGCCTGAGCGACACCTGGTTCGGCTACGCCATCGCAAACGCCGGGGACCTGGACCTGGACGGCTACGACGACCTCTACGTCTCCGACCCCCACCGGTCGGACATCCACGCCTTCTCGCCGGCGCGGGACGTGGAGCTCTTCAAGTTCGACGGCTCCAACCTCGCGTTCGAGGGTACGGCCCTCGCCGGTGGCGCGGACGTGGACGGGGACGGGTGGCTCGACGGCATCTACGGCGAGTCGCTCCAGTCTTCCTTCGGCTTCGGCCCCGGCTCCGCGACCCTCTTCACCTGGGGCTGCCCGCCCGACGCGGTCTACAACTACTGCACGGCGGTGGCCAACACGACCGGGCAGCGGGCGCAGATGCACTGGCAGAACACGACCTCGGTCGCCAACAACAACTTCCGCCTGAGCGCCGACAAGTGCCCGGCGAACAAGCCGGGGCTGTTCTTCTACGGCACGACGCCCACCGAGCTGCCGGCCGGGGAGGGCCACCTGTGCGTGACCGGCTCGACCTTCCGCCTGCCGGTGGTCAACACCGGGCCCACGGGCACGCCGAGCCACACGGTGGACTTCACGAGCCCGCCCAACCCCGCGGGCCAGATCTCCGCCGGCGAGACCTGGTACTTCTCCTTCTGGTTCCGCGACCCCACCGGCGGCCCAGCGGGCTTCAACTTCTCCGACGGACTGAAGGCGACCTTCTGTCCCTGACGGGCGGACTCAGGAAGGCTGCGGCCGATCCGGGGCGCGCAGGTTGCTGACGCAGTGCTCGAGGAGGTCGAGCAGGGTCAGGATGCCGACCAGGCGGCCGTCGTCGACCACCGGCAGGGCGCTGATGCGGCCCTCGAGGAGACAGGTGGCGGCGCGCGAGAGGGGCTCCTCGGGGTCGAGGGTCAGGGGCGAGGCGGACATGACCTCCGAGACGGGGGCTGCCGCGTCCGTGCCCCGGCCGTAGGCCTTGCGCAGGTCGCGGTCGGAGACGATGCCCACCAGGCGCTCCTCGTCCACGACCGGCAGGTGGCGCACGCCGCGGTCCTTCTCAAGCTCGATGGCCTCGGCGATGGTCGAGGTCGGCATGAGGGTCGAGAGCTGGGTCGCCATGTGCTGCCCCACGGGCTCGTGCAGGCGGGCGGAGTGGTTCTCCTTCGTGCACAGGTCGAGGTAGGTGTCGAGCATGTCCATCTCGGTCACGATGCCCACCAGCTTGCCGCCGTCGATCACGGGCAGGCAGCCGATCATGCGCGAGGTCAGGTCCACGGTGGCCATGACCACGCTGTCGTCCGAGGAGCAGGTCACGGGCCGCTTCTGGATCATGTCGCCGGCGGTGCGGGGGCCCTCGTCCCGCTTGGCCCCGGGCAGCCAACCCGTGCCCGTCAGCAGGTCTCGGTCCGACAGCACGCCGACCACCTTGTCGTCGTCCATGATCGGTATGTGCCGCAACTCGTGCTTGTCCATGCTGCGCATCACCTCGTCGAGACTGGCCGTCGACGGCGCGGTGATGGGGTCCTTGGTCATGATCGTGCTGACGTTCATGGCAGGCTGAGGTCGGGGTTCATCGGAGGTCGTGGGGGGGCGCGGTGATTCTGCCCCGGCCCCCGGCTCCGGTGACAGAGCAGCGGACATAAATGTCTTCAATCTGGGCGCCGGTCTCAGACCAGGGTCGCGCCCTCGGCCAGGCCCGGCGGGGCCAGCTCGTCGATGCGAGCCAGAGTGGCGGCGTCGAGGGCGACCTCGGCCGCGGCGGCGTTCTCCGCCAGGCGCTCGGGGCGGCGCGTGCCGGGGATCGGGATCACTCCCTCCTGGTGCAGGAGCCAGGCCAGGGCGAGCTGGGCGGAGGTGATACCGAGCTCGGTCGCCAGCTCCATCAGGGGGGCGAAGCGGTCCCGGTTGGTGTCGAGGTTCTCCCCGGAGAAGCGCGGGTTGCGCTGGCGGAAGTCCCTGGGGTGCAGCTCGTCGACCTTGCCCGTCAGGAAGCCGCTGCCCAGGGGGCACCAGGCCACGAGGGTCGCGCCCAGCTCGCGGCAGGCGGGCAGGAGCTCGTGCTCCGCCTCCCGGCGCCAGAGGGAGTACTCGTACTGCACGGCGGCGATCGGGTGTACCGCGGAGGCGCGCCGCAGCTCCTCGGCGGTGGGGTTGCTGAGGCCGAGGTGTCGCACCTTGCCCTCCACGACCGCCTCGGCCATGGCGCCGACGGTCTCCTCCACGGGCACGGCCGGGTCCACGTAGTGGGCGTACCAGAGGTCGATCGTCTCCGTGCCCAGGCGCTCGAGGCTGCCCTCGAGCGCGCGGCGCGCGTAGTCGGGGGTGCCGTTGAGCTTGAGGGGGAGGTCCCAGCCGTTCGCGAAGTCCGTGCCGGGCGTGTCGCGGTCGATCACGATGCCGAACTTCGTCGCGACGAAGGCCCGCTCACGGCGCCCCTCGAGGGCGCGGGCGATCAACTCCTCGTTGTGGCGCGGCCCGTAGGCGTCGGCGGTGTCGATCATCATGCCGGCGTCGATCACCTCGCGCAGGGTGTCGACGGCCGCATCGTCGTCGGACTTGCCGTAGTAGCCCTCGAGGACCATCGCGCCGTAGCCGACGGCGCTGACCTCCGGGCCGCCCTGGCCCACGCTTCGCTTCGTGGTCATGGTGTGAGGGATCAGCAGAGGTCCTGGAGTCGCTTGAGCTCGTTGAGGGCCTCGAGGGGGGTCAGGGAGTGCAGGTCGAGCTCCTTGAGGGCGCGCTCGGCGGCGCTCGGGCCGCTGGCGAAGAGGGAGAGCTGCTGGCCGGAGAGAGCATCGTCCTCGGCGGCAGCGTGCTGCTCGGCGATGCGAGGGGCCAGGTCCTCGGCCTCGTGCTCGATGTCCCGCAGGATCTCCTTGGCGCGGGTCAGGAGGTCCTGGGGCACTCCCGCCAGGCGCGCCACGTGGATGCCGTAGGAGCGGTCCGTTCCGCCCTCGACGATCTTGTGCAGGAAGACGATCGAGTCCTCCCACTCGCGCACGGCCACGCTCTTGTTGCAGACGCCCGAGAGGCGCTCGGCGAGGTCCGTCAGCTGGTGGTAGTGGGTCGCGAACAGCGTGCGCGCGCCGGTGCGGTCGTGCAGGTGCTCGACGATGGCCCAGGCCAAGGCGAGGCCGTCGAAGGTGCTCGTGCCCCGGCCCACCTCGTCGAGGACGACGAGCGAGCGCCGGGTTGCGTTGTTCAGGATGTTCGCGATCTCCACCATCTCGACCATGAAGGTCGAGGCCCCGCGGCCGATGTCGTCCGCGGAGCCGATGCGCGTGAAGATGCGGTCCACCACGCCCACGCGGGCCTTGGCCGCCGGGACGAAGGAGCCGACCTGCGCCATGAGCGCGATCAGGGCCGTCTGGCGGATGTAGGTCGACTTACCCGACATGTTGGGACCCGTCAGGACCGTCACGACCTGCTGGTCGTCGTCCAGGCGGCTGTCGTTCGGCACGAAGGCCTCGGCCTCGGGCATGACCTCGATCACCGGGTGGCGGCCGTCCTCGATCTCGAGCAGGCCACCATCGTCGAGGGTCGGCGCCA
The DNA here is from genome assembly GCA_964591315.1 of uncultured Planctomycetaceae bacterium. GTDB lineage: Bacteria > Planctomycetota > UBA1135 > UBA1135 > JABACD01. The sequence continues at coordinate 69,182 of CAZQAT010000002.1, read as the reverse complement.
CGTAGCGGTTGGCCACGGCGACCTGGGCCAGGCTCGCCAGCACGTCGACGTTTGCCAGGGCGCGCGCCGTGTCCAGGATGCGGCGCACCTCGTAGGCCACCTCGCGCCGTAGCTCGTCGAAGATGGCGTACTCCATGTCCCGCGAGTGCTCCTCGGCCTTCAGCACCTTGGTCTCGAACTCCTTGAGCTCGGGGGTGATGAAGCGCTCCGCGGTCTTGATGGTCTGCTTGCGGACGTAGTGCTCGGGGGCCTTGTCCGCCTGGGCGCGGGGGATCTCGATGAAGTAGCCGAAGACGGAGTTGTAGCCGATCTTCAGGCCGTTGATCCCGGTGGCCTCGGCCTCCTCGGCCTGGAAGCGGGCCATCCAGGACTTGCCGTCGCCGGCGATCTGCAGCAGCTCGTCGAGCTCGGCGGAGTAACCCTGGCGCACGAGGCCGCCCTCCTTGAGCGTCGGCGGCGGCTCCTCGACGAGGGTGCGGCGGATGCGGCTGACGACGTCGTCCAACGGATCGAGGTCGTCGCGCAGCGCGGTCAGGGCGGCGGAGTAGACGCCGGAGAGCTTCTCCTGCAGGGGGCGCACCGGCTCGAGTGAGGACGCCAGGAAGACCAGGTCGCGGGCGTTACCGCGTCCGGTCGAGAGGCGAGCGACCAGGCGCTCCACGTCGCGCACCTCGCCCAGCAGGGCGCGCACGTCCTCGCGCAGGAAGGGCGAGCCCTCGAGCTCGGCCACGCCGCCCTGGCGGTGCAGGATCGCGTCCACGTCGCACAGGGGCGCGAGGATCCACTCGCGCAGGAGCCGCCCGCCCATGGGCGTCTCGGTGCGGTCGAGGGTCGACAGCAGGGTGCCCTCGGTGCGCTGGTCGCGCTGGGTCTCCACCAGCTCGAGGCAGGAGCGCGTTGCGCGGTCGAGCACGAGGTGCCCGGCGTGGTCGACCTTCTCGATGGTCAGCACGTGCTCGCAGGCGCCGCGCTGCGTCTCGGAGAGGTACTCGATCAGGGCCCCCGCCGCGGGGATCGCGCGGCTCGCGTCCTCGAGGCCGAAGCCCTCGAGGGTGGCCACCTTGAAGTGGGCCAGGAGCGCGCGCCGGGCGGAGTCGTCGTCGAAGCGCCAGGGATCCCGGGGCGAGAGCCGCGGGCCGTACTGCTTCTCCAGCTCGGCGGCGATCTCGGGCTCGTCGGAGGCGAGCTCCGGGCACCAGAGCACCTCGGCGGGGGAGACCCGCGCCAGCTCGTCGAGCAGGTTGCGGGCGCCGGCCTCCGAGGCGTAGAAGCGACCGGTCGAGAGGTCGACCCAGGCGAGACCTCCCACGTCGCCCCGCAGCCAGAGGCAGGCCAGGTAGTTGCTCGCCCGGGCGTCGAGGGCGTTCTCCTCGGTCAGGGTGCCGGGAGTCACCACGCGCACGATGCCGCGCTCGACGATGCCCTTGGTGACCCGCGGGTCGGTCAGCTGCTCGCAGATGGCGACCTTGTAGCCCGCCTTCACCAGCCGCAGCAGATAGGTCTCCATCGAGCGCACCGGCACGCCGGCCATGGCGATGGCCGCGTCGCCCTTCGAGCGCGAGGTGAGGGAGATGCCGAGCTCCTTCGAGGCCACCTCCGCGTCCTCGTGGAACAGCTCGTAGAAGTCGCCCATGCGGAAGAAGAGCAGGGCGTCGGGCTGCTCCTTCTTGGCCTTCCAGAACTGCTCCATCATCGGAGTCTGTTCCTTGACCTTGCGGGTGCGGCCCCCGGCGGGCTTCCCGGCGACGAAAACGGTCTTCTTGGGCATGGGCGGCGTGGCGGGGCGGGCGGGCGGGATGGGAGTGTACTCCCTCGAAGCGGCCGCTTGCAGCGCAGCCCGTCGCGTGTTGTCCTTGGCGCCCCACGGACACGTGACTCCCCGACCGACAGCCATGACCGCTCTCCGTATCCTCGGCCTCACCGCCCTCCTCCTCGGGGCCTGCCAGAGCACCCAGAGCTCGGAGGGGCCGGCCGAATTGCCCGAGGCCTACCGCGATGGACCCGTGAGCGAGGCCCCTTCCCAGGATCGCAGCGTGGAGAGCTTCCTGGCCCAGGTCCTGCGCTCCTCGGAGATCGTGGACGGGCGCCGGGTGGTGGCTCTCGACCTGTGCAACAGCTCGGCCCGGACGCTCTCCTTCGCCTACGGCGTCGAGTGGCTCGACCGCGCCGGGCGGAGTGTGGTGGACCTGGAGGGCAGCTGGACGCCGATGGTGCTCGAGGCCGGTGAGCGCCGGCAGGTCGAGCTGCGTGCGCCGAGCCCCGCGGCGGACTCCTGGGTGCTCCAGGCGGTCGCCATTCCGGAGGGTTAGGCCAGGCCGAAGGCCGCGCGCAGGCGCGCGTCGAGGGCCTCCCGCTCCGCACCGGCAGCCCGTGGGTCGAGGGCTCGTACCCGAGCCACCACCTCATCGTGCAGCTCCGGGTCCTCCTCCCGCTTCAGGATCGGCGTGGGCTGGGTGCGCAGGTGGCCCACCTTGACCTGGGGGAAGCTCCGCTGCCGCGCGTCCCGGAAGGAGAGCCGGTGCCAGTCCCGGGCCACGGAGCCGTTGAGCAGGGCCACCAGGAACTCGGCTGCCAGGCCCTCGGGGGGTCGCGCCGCGAGGAGGCTGTTGCGGAAGTAGGTGGGCTCGCGGTGCAGGGCCGCGATCGGGCGGTCCGCCGTCTGGCGCAGCAGCACGGGCACCCCGGTGTAGCGCTCCGCTGGTCCGATGCGGAAGCGCCGGCCGTCCTGGCGTTCGAGGTCGAGGCGCAGGTGCAGGCGCGCGGGTCCGAGGGCGAAGGGGGCGAGGTCCGCCCCGCGCCGTAGGGGGGCCGTCCCGGCCGCGGGCGCGTCGAGGACCAGCTCACGGGCGCAGTTCCCCGTGTGCACCCCCGGGTCGCCGAAGGTCTCCGGCGCGAAGCGCGGGAAGCGGGCCAGGTGTCGAAGAAGGGGGTCCGACGTCGGCCTGGAGGTCGGCACCACGCCCGGGCCCGGCGCGAGCTCCACCAGCACCGCGGGCTCGATCACGTCCGGGAAGGCGCTCTCGCCCAGCTCGAGGGCCTCGCCGACCTGGTGCGCGTGGGCCGCAGCAGCTGCCCACACCGGCCTGTACCCCTCCTGCTCGAGCATCGAGGCGGGTAAGAGGAGCCTGGCCCCCAGCCCGGTGGCGGCCAGGTGCTCGGCGATGCGCACCAGGAAGGCCCCGTGCAGAGAGGGCCACCCCCCCGGCCTCACCGGGAGGGCCGTCTCCGGCGGGGAGGCGGCGTGCCGCCCGGAGAAGGAGGCCCAGGGCGGGTTGGCGAGGACCGCCGTCTCCTCCGGCCAGGGGTGGGCCGGGTCGAGGGCGTCCCCGCAGCGGATCTGATCCGCGAGCTCCCCGGGGGCCAGCCCGGCCGCCGTCGCCAGCCGCTCCCGGGCCCGGGCACAGAGGTCGGGATCGATCTCGATCCCGAACAGGCCTCGGGCCTCCCGCGGACCTCCGCCCCGCAGCTCGAGGGCCGCCAGGAGCAGGGCGCCGTCGCCGCAGGCGGGGTCCACGAGCCGCGGGCCGCCCCGGGAGCGAGGCTCCGACCAGGGGGCCGCGACACGGCGCGCCAGGGAATCTGGGGTGAAAACGACACCCTGATGATGACCCGTTGGACTGCGGCGGCTCCGGACCCTCCCCATGGGTCCACCGTAGCTTCCAGGACGGCCCTGTCACGCCCCTGGGGGGCGGCCCGGAGAGATTTCCCACAGGCAGCGTTCGCGTGGGCCCCTCCTCTGGCTGAGGGGGGTGAAGAGAAGCGAGAAGCAATCGCTAGCTCGGCTGGCCGCCTCCAGCCACTAGCTCGACCCAGGTTCGCCCGCCAGCGAACCTGGGTTCGTTTATGGGGCAGGAGTTCCAGGGCCGGAGCAGCCTGATTTCTCTCCAGAGGAGGGTTCGGTCACCGCCGGGCCCTGGCTGTAAGGGCCAGCGACCTAGATGCTCGCTGGGGAATCTACTCTTCTCGATGCCTGACAGGCCCGCCGGTTTGCTCGCCCGGCGGGCTTGTTCTATGGGGGGCGGGCCTGGCGGGGGGTCGGCCGACTATCATCCCCGCCATGGCCCTCTACACGATCACCGGCGGCGCCGGCTTCATCGGATCCCACATCACGTCGGCCCTGGTGCAGCGCGGGGACCGTGTGCGGGTGCTCGACAATCTCAGCTCCGGGCGTCTGGAGAACTTCTCGGCGGAGCAACTGGGGCGCGAGGTCGAGGTCGGCGAGCCCGGCAGCGGAGCCCAGATCGAGTTCCTCGAGGGGGACATCGTGGACCCCGAGGCCTGCCGGCGCGCCTGCGAGGGGGCCCAGGGGGTCTTCCACGAGGCCGCCCAGGTCTCCGTCCCGCGCAGCGTGGAGGTCCCCGAGCAGAGCTACGAGGTCAACGTCATGGGCACCCTGCGGGTGCTCGAGGCGGCCCGAGGGGCGGGCATCGAGCGGGTGGTCTTCGCCGCCTCCTCGGCAGCCTACGGGGAGAGCGAGGAGCTGCCGAAGGTGGAGACCTTCCGGACGGACCCGGTCAGCCCCTACGCCTCGGGCAAGGTGGCGGGGGAGGAGCTGATGCGCGTCTGGGGCCGCTGCTACGGCATGAAGACCGTCTGCCTGCGCTACTTCAACGTCTTCGGGCCGCGCCAGGTGGACGACTCACCCTATACCGGGGTGATCGCGATCTTCGTCCGGGCGCTGCTGGAGGGCCGCACGCCGAAGATCTTCGGCGACGGCGAGCAGACGCGGGACATGACCTACATCGAGAACGTGGTCGAGGTGAACCTGCGGGCCATGGCCGCGGACCTCCCGCCCGGGACGGTCATGAACGTGGGCGGAGGGGAGCGGATCACGATCAACGAGCTCTACGGCGCCATCGCGGCGGGCCTCGGCTCGAGCCTGGAGGCGGAGCACGTGCCCGAGCGCCCCGGTGACGTGAAGCACAGCCTGGCCTCGGTGGAGCGCGCCCGAGAGCTCCTGGATTGGACCCCGACCGTGGCCTGGCGCGAGGGTCTCGAGCGCACCCTGGCCTGGTACCGGGCCCGCTTCGAGGGCCGCGGATAGGAACTGGGACCGGCTGCCACCGCCTGTTGCCGTTTTTTTGGGTCAGGGCTACCCTTTTTCGCTCGATATGGGGGAAATCGGCCCTCCGCCCCCACCCCCGCGAAGCACCCCCCTTCAGCGCTTCCCCTCGACGAGGGAACATCCATGGACATCGCTCAGCAGCTCGAGGCCCTGTTCGGCCTGAAGAACATTCAGTACAAGGCCAACCTCTCGAAAGAGGAGCTGTTCCACGAGGCCATCGCGAACGATCGCGGGCGCGTGCGGCTCGACGGTCCGGACGATGAGCAGAAGGCCTACCCCACGAAGCTGGGCGTCGAGGGGCCCTTGGTCTACTACACCGACCCGACCTGCACGGGCCGCCCGGTCCAGGACACCTTCGCCGTGGCCCACCCGGACACGGAAGACACGGTCTGGTGGAAGAACGACTTCAAGAAGTTCGACCCCGAGAAGTTCGAGGCCCTGCGAGAGCGCGCAGTCGCGCACCTGAACGAGCGCGGCAAGGCCCTGTACGTCAAGGACGTCTACTGCGGCTACGACCCCGGCTACGCGGTGCCCTATCGCTTCGTCGGTGAGTACGCGACCCACGCCTTCTTCGCCCACAACATGTTCCCCAAGGGGATCGACGGGGTCGAGGACGAGGATGACAAGCGCTGGACCCTGCTCAATGTGCCCTCCTTCCGTTGCGATCCGGAGCGGGACGGCACCCTGTCCGAACGCATCGTCGTGGGGGACTTCAAGCGCCGCCAGGTGCTGGTCTTGGGCCGCGCGGACTACTGCGGCGTGAACAAGAAGACCATGTTCACGGTGATGAACTACATGCTGCCCGGCATGGGGCACATGTCGATGCACTGCTCCGCGAACATCGGCAAGGACGGCGACGGCGCCATCCTGTTCGGCCTCTCCGGCACGGGAAAGACCACCCTCTCGGCCGATCCGGACCGCCTTCTGATCGGCGACGACGAGCACGCCTGGACCGACGCGGGTGTCTCGAACCTCGAGGATGGTTGCTACGCCAAGCTGATCGACCTGAACAAGGAGGCCGAGCCCGTGATCGCTGCCGCCCTGTCCATGCCTGGCACGTTGATCGAGAACGTCCCGCCCTTGCCGGGACAGAAGATGGAGGACACCGACCCCCAGGACCTGGACCTGACGGACGGTTCCATCACGGAGAACACGCGCTTCTCCTACCCGCTGACCTGCAACCCGAATGTCGCCTCGGGCGCCATGGGGCCGGCGCCCAGGACGATCGTGCTCCTGACCGCCGACGCCTTCGGCGTCTTGCCGCCCGTGTCGATCCTCGAGCCGAAGGAGGTCATGTACCACTTCGTGCAGGGCTTCACCGCGAAGCTCGCGGGTACCGAGGTCGGCATCACCGAGCCCAAGGCGGCCTTCTCCGCCTGCTTCGGTGCGCCCTTCATGGCCCGCTACCCCTCGGTCTACGCCGAGCGCCTGGCGGAGAAGATGCGGGCCAGCGAGACGAACTGCATCCTGCTCAACACGGGCTGGGGCGGCGGCCCCTACGGCGTGGGCAAGCGCATCTCGATCCACGACACCCGCGCGCTGCTGAACGCCGCCCTCGCCGGCGACCTGCACGCCGACGGGATGGAGTACGAGACGCACCCGGTCTTCAACCTGAAGATGCCCAAGAGCTGCCCCGGCGTGGACTCCAGCATCTTGAACCCCCGGAACACCTGGGAGGACAAGGCTGCCTACGACGCCGCCGCGGAGAAGCTGCGGGACATGTTCCGCAAGAACTTCGAGGACAAGGGCTTCAGGGAGCTGGGCGTCGAGCCGGTGATGTAGGGCTGGCCACGGCCGAAGAGGGCGCGACGGGCGCGGGCTACTCGACGTAGTCCGCGCCCGTCGCGCTGTTCGCGCAGGAGGCGCGCCAGGCGGCCAGATCGCGCTGCAGCGCCAGGACGAGCTCGGGGTGCTCGGCGGCCAGGTCGTTGCTCTCGGCGGGATCCTCTTGCAGGTCGAAGAGGGCGGCGGGCTCGCCCTCACGGGTGACCAGCTTGAAGCGCTCCCCGACCCAGGTGGCCTGCCCGCGGCTCTGGAACCCGATCGATGCGCCCCTCTCGGTGCGCGCGCCATCGAGCAGGGGCAGGAGGTCGACGCCGTCCATGGGCCGCTCGTCGTGCTCCAGGCCGAGGGCGGCGAGCACCGTCGGGACGTAGTCCGAGGTCACGCAGGGCGCTTCGATGGTCCGTTGCACCGGGAGGCGCCGCGGCCACTCCAGGTAGGCCGGCACCCGCACGCCGCCCTCGAGGAGGCTGCGCTTGCGGCCGCGCAGGCCGGCGGTCGATCCGAGCAGGCCGTCCTTGCCTTCGGGGCCGTTGTCGCTGCAGTACCAGAGCATGGTGTCTTCGGCCACGCCCAGCTCCCGCAGGCGTGTGCGGAGGCGTCCGACCTGTTCGTCGAGTGCGGTCAGGCACCCGAGGAAGTGCCGGCGCTGTCGGCCCTCGAGCTCCGCGTAGGGAGCCAGGTGCTCCTCGCCCGCCACCACGGGCAGGTGGGGTGCGTGGAACCAGATCACGGCGAAGAAGGGCCGGCCCTCCTCGACGGCACCCTCGATGAAGGGCAGGGCGCGGTCGACGATCAAGCGCGAGTCGTCGCCCTCGAGGTTCGCGGTCACTCGCTCCCCGTGCTCGTTCCAGTAGGCGGTGCCGTAGGGCGAGCCCTCCTCCATGTTCTTACCGACGCCCCCGGCCCAGCGGCCCGGCGTGACCAGCGGGTCGAAGGTCGGCACCTTGGCCTCGGTGGAGAAGCAGACCTCGAAGCCGTGCTCCCAGGGCGGAGCGTGGTGCTCGACGTTCTTCGGGCCGCCGCGGTTCGAGTCCTCCTCGGTCTTCGTGAGCGTCCCCAGGTGCCACTTGCCGAAGTGGCCGGTGCGGTAGCCCTCCCCGCGCAGGATCTCCGCCAGGGTGAGCTCCCCGGCGGGCATGTGTCCGCTGTTCGCGCCGCGGATTCCCATGCGGGAGGGGTGGCGCCCGGTCAGGCAGCTGGCGCGGGTGGGGGAGCAGACCGGCGCCGCGGCGTAGAAGCGCTCGAAGCGCACGGCCGTGCGGGCGAGCTCGTCGAGGGCGGGCGTGAGGAGCTCGGTGTGCCCCCGGTGCGCCACGTCTCCGTAGCCCTGGTCGTCCGCCATGACCAGGACCACGTTGGGCCGCGGCGGGTCGGCCGGCGGCCCGCTACCCGGCGACGAACAGGCCGCCAGGAGCGCGAGGGCGATCAGTCGACGATCGGCATCGACCCGGCGGGGCCGGGGGGCGGCGCGTTGGGGTCGGTCTTGAGCTGCTCCTTCCAAGAGATCATGCGCGCCTTGGCGGCCTCCTTCTCGGCCTCGTCGACCATGCCCTTGCGCATGTAGAACATCGACAGGCTGGTGTGGGCGAAGGCGTCCTCCTTGTCGAGCTCGACGATCTTGAGCCCGGACTCGATGGCGCCGTCCAGGTCCCCCGCGTGCATCTGGGCCATGGCGAGGCCGTGTAGGCCCTCGGTCCATTCGGGGTCGATGGCCAGGGCGGCCTTGTACTCCTCGATGGCCGCGAGGTGCTTCTGCTCGCCGAAGAGCTTCAGGCCCTTCTGGTAGTGCTCGACCTTGGTGGTGTCGGACATCGCGGCCCCCCGCTCACATGTCGTCCATGCCGAGGATCTTGCGACCCTCTTCGCTGATCTGGTGCGGCGTCCACTCCGGCTCCCAGACGATGGTGACCTCGGTGTCGTTGATGCCTTCGATGGTGTTGCAGCGGCGCTTGACCATGTCCGGGATCGACTGGGCCTCGGGGCAGGTCTTGGAGGTGAGCGTCATGTCGATCTTGCAGATCCCCTCCTCGATCTCGAGCTTGTAGATGAAGCCCAGGTCGACGATGTTGACCGGGATCTCGGGGTCGAACACTTGCTTGAGCTCGGTGAAGACTTCTTCGGTGGTGGCCATGGCCGCAGGCTATGATGCTGGGTGGTCGGTGTGAGGCGCCGCGAGGAGTCGCGGGGGCTGCGATTCGCCCCGCATCCTAGCAGGTCGCTCCGCGCGGGGGGGGCTTCCCCGGCCGACGAAAAAGAGCGATTCCGATGATCCAGTACCAGGGCTCCGTCTTCCGCCCGCCCTCCGAGGCGGACAGCCTGATCCTTCAGGCCACCCTCGGCTGCAGCTACAACCGCTGCACCTTCTGCGCCATGTACCGGGAGAAGGACTTCCGGGTCCGGCCAATCGAGGAGTTGCGGGTCGAGATTGCCTGGGCGGCCGAGAACCTGCCCGGGGTTCGCAAGGTCTTCCTGGCGGACGGCGACGCGCTGGTGGCGAAGGCCTCCTTCCTGGCCGAGGTGCTGGGGGAGATCGAGGACCGGCTCCCGGGCCTCAAGCGGGTCAGCTGCTACGCCTCGCCCCAGTCCCTGCAGGTGCGCTCGGTGGAGGAGATGCGCGAGCTGAGGGACCTGGGGCTGACCCAGTACTACCTGGGCATCGAGAGCGGCCATGACCAGGTCCTCGTCGACCTCGAGAAGGGCGTGGACGCCGAGGAGATGATCCGCGTGGCACTCAAGGCCCACGAGGCGGGGGTCAAGCTCTCCAGCATGATCCTGCTCGGGGCCGGAGGTCGAGAGCTCTCCCGCGAGCACGCTGTCGAGTCGGCCCGAGTGGTCTCCGCCATCGACCCGCGCTTCGTGTCGACCCTGGTGATGACGCCCGTGGAGAACACGCCCCTGTGGGACTCGGCCCAGCGCGGCGAGGTGGACGAGCTGTCCCCGATCGAGCTGGCGGCGGAGCTGCGGGAGTTCGTGGCCCACCTCGACCTCTGCGGCTCGATCTTCCGCTCGAACCACGCGAGCAACCACCTGACCTTGGCCGGGACCCTGCCCAAGGACAAGGCGGCCCTGGTCGGGGCCCTGGACTCGGTCCTCGAGCACCCCGAGAGCGCGGCTTTTCGCCCCAAGTGGGCCCGCGGGCTCTGAGGAGGCTCAGCTCCTCAGGGTCGAGTGGAGGGGAGCGGGGGCTCCCGCTACCCTGAGCGGCCCTTGCTCTCCCTCTGCACGACGTCCATGAGCCTCCTCAGCCAAAGGGCGCTGGCCCTGGCCTGCGGCGCGGTACTCGCCGCGGCCGCCACGGCCCAGTCCCCGCCCCCGCCCCAACCCACGGCCCTCACCGGCGTCCGCATCGTCGACGACGTGGACGCGCCTCTCGTCTCGATCCTCTTGCGCAACGGTCGCGTCGAGAGCGTGCTCGACGCGGGCGCCGAGGTGCCCCCGGGTTACCTGAAGATCGACGGCGGCGGCGGCCTGGCCGTACCCGCCTTCGTGGACGCCTACACGACGGCGGGGGTGACCACTCCCTCCCCGGTGATCGACCAGGACGCCATGTCCTCGGTGGTCGGCAACGTCCACATCGGCATGCGTGAGGCGAACCGCAAGGGACTGCAGCCGGCCTTCGACGCCCTGAAGGGCTTCAACCTGGGCGGAGAGGCCCTCGACGGCCACCGGGAGCAGGGCTTCGCGGTCCTGCACAACGGCCCGTCCGGAGAGCTCCTGGCGGGTCGCTCGATCGCGACGAGCGCGAGCCCCGCGGCCCTGAGGGACCGCGTCCTGGGCACGGGCCTCTACCAGTGCGCTGCCCTACGCGCCTCCGGGGGCGGCTACCCGACCACGTTGATGGGCTACTTCTCCCACCTGCGCCAGTTCGTGCTCGATGCCCAGCGCCACGCCCTCCGGCACACGCGCTACGCGGAGGGGCGCCTCGACCGGCGGCCGCCCCACGACTCGGACCTGGACGCGGTCGCGGCCCTCTTGGCCGGCGAGGAGGTCCTGCTCTGCCACGCGGACTCGGCTCGCGACATCCGCCGCTGGCTGCGCTTCGCCGAGGCCCAGGGCATGCGTCTTGCGATCAGCGGCGGGCGCGAGGCCTGGAAGGTCGCCGCCGAGCTGAAGGCGGCAGACGTTCCGGTGTTCCTCGTGCTCGACTGGGGCGAGGAGTACGAGGATCCGGACGGGGACGAGGAGTCGGAGGAGGAGCCGGCCGAGGAAGAGACCCAGCCGGAAGAGACCCAGCCGGAAGTGGCCGAGCCGGAAGTGGCCGAGCCGGAACTGACCGAGCCGGAGGATGTTGCCGCCGAGGCCGCGCCCGAGGCGCCCGAGGCCGCCCCGGTGGAGGCCGAGGCCGGGCTGGAGGAGGCCGAGGTCGACGACTGGATCTACGAGGAGCCCCTCGAGCTGCGCCGGGAGCGTCGCCGCCTCTGGGAAGAGGTCCGCGACTGCGCCCTGCGGCTGGAGGAGATGGGCGTGCGCTTCGCCTTCGGGACGGCGTCCGGCACGCCAAGGGACCTCCTGAAGAACGCCCGCGCCCTGGTGGGGGCCGGCCTCGACGAGGGCGTGGCCCTCGAGGCCCTGACCACCCGCGGCGCTGCCCTGCTCGGCCTCGAGGGTCGCGTGGGGCGCATCGCTCCGGGCTACGACGCGAACATCGCCGTCTGGAGCGACTCGCCCTTCGCCAAGAAGTCGAAGCTCGTGCGCCTGTTCGTGGACGGCGCCCACTTCGAGTACGCCGCGGATGACGAGCCCCGGGAGGCGCCGGCGGACGACGTGAACCTGAACGGCACCTGGGTCGTCTCGTACCGGGACCAGTCCGGCGCACCGGCCACCCTGGAGCTGGACATGCAGGAGGACGGCACCCTGGTCGGCACCCTCACCTTCGAGCTGCCGGACGAGTCCGAGGGTTCCTCGGAGCTCGAGGGCCACGTCAGCGGCTACCGCATGGTCCTCTCGGGAGACATGCAGATGGGCGGCTTCTCCGCCAAGATCTCGATCGAGGGCGACGTCGACGGGGACACCATCAGCGGCGACGCGACCTGGAAGTTCTCGGGGGGTGAAGACTCGAACTCCTTCACGGCCAAGCGCAATCCCGACGACCGCCGCCGGAAGAGCCGTAGCACGTGGTCGATCTTCGATCAGGACCACGAGGACGAACACGACGCCGAGCACGCCTGCTGCGACGGAGATCTGCCCCGATGAGAACTCTCCTGCGAATCCTCTTCTTCACCGCCTTGGCCTGCAGCGCCGGCGCCGGTGACCATCCCTTCGAGACCGACGCCTTGCGGCGTCCGGCCCAGCGCACTGGCGGCAGCTGCGTGATCCGCGGCGCCACGATCCACACCGCGGTCTCCGAGCCCTTCGTGGGTGACGTGTTGGTGGTCGAGGGCAAGATCCGCGCCGTGGGCGAGGTGGAGGCCCCCGAGGGGCTCGTGGAGCTCGACGGCTCCGGCCTGCACCTGACTCCGGGGGTGGTGGACTGCCACTCCCACATGGCCATCGAGCGCGGCATCAACGAGGGGACCGTCTCCATCTCGGCGGACGTGGACATCTCCGACTCGGTCAACCCCGACGACATCACGATCCACCGCGCGCTTGCCGGTGGGACGACCACCGCGCGCCTCCTGCACGGCTCCGCCAACGCCATCGGCGGCAAGCACGAGGTGATCAAGATGAAGCTGGAGCGCACCGCTGACGAGCTGCGCTTCCCCGATGCCCCCGAGGGCATCAAGTTCGCGCTCGGAGAGAACGTCAAGCGTTCGAACTGGGGTTCCGGCAACTCGACCCGCTTCCCGGCCTCGCGCATGGGGACGGCGACCCTCTTCCAGCGCGCCTTCGAGCGCGCCGAGGAGTACAAGGCCGAATGGGAGGCCTACGAGGCCGCCCGGGATGCAGGAGCGGACCCCCTGCCGCCGCGGCGCGACCTGCGGCTCGAGACCCTGGTGGGCATCCTCGAGCGGGAGATCTCCGTTCACTGCCACTGCTACCGGGCCGACGGGATCCTGATGATCATGCGCGTCGCCCAGCAGTACGGCTTCGATCTCGCCACGCTCCAGCACGTGCTCGAGGGCTACAAGGTCGCCAAGGAGATGGCGGACGCGGGCGTGGGCGGCTCCGCCTTCGCCGACTGGTGGGGCTACAAGATGGAGGCCTACGACGCCGTGCCCCAGTGCGCCGCCCTGATGGACGATGCGGGCGTGCTCTCCTCGGTCAACTCGGACTCCAACGACCTCGTGCGGCGCATGTACGGCGAGGCGGCCAAGTCCGTCGGCTACGCCGGGCACGACAGGGTTCGCAGCCTGCAGCTGGTGACCATCAACCCGGCCAAGCAGCTCGGGATCGGTTCGCGGGTGGGCTCCATCGAGGTGGGCAAGGACGCAGACCTCGTGCTGCACACCGGGGATCCCCTCTCCTCGCTGTCCCGCGTCGTCTGGACCATGGTCGACGGTGAGATCGAGTTCGAGCGCCGGGACACCTTCGGCTTCGACGCCGCGCCTCTCGAGCCGCCGGCGCCGGAAGAGCTGCCGGAGGCCCTCGCCCCCCACCCCGAGGGCGGCCCTGTGACCGCGCTGGTCGGCGGCACCCTGCACACGGTTCGGGGCGCGGTGATCGAGGGCGGAACGCTCCTGATGCAGGACGGCCGCATCCTCGTCGCCGGCGTGCTGGAGGAGGTCCCGGCCAGCGCGCGGGTGATCGACGCCACCGGCCTGCACCTCTGGCCCGGCATGATCGCCCTCCACACCGAGCTCGGCCTGAGGGAGGTGAGTGCGGTCAACGCCACCATGGACGTGAGAGAGATCGGCGGCAACCAGCCCGACGTCCACGCCCTGCGCGCAATCAACGCGGACTCCGCCCACATCGGCGTGACCCGCTCCAACGGCATCACCCGCGCCCAGGTGACCCCCAAGGGTGGGGGACCCATGTGCGGTCTCTCCGCCCTCATCGACCTGAACGGCGACAACTGGGAGGAGCTCTCCTACGTGGACCGCGACATGCTCCACGTGCGCTTCCCAGGCGTCCGCAACGACGCCGAGGAGAAGGAGATGCCCGATGAGGTCGAGGCGATGGTCGAGCTCTTCGACCAGGCTCGCGAGTATGCGCGCCTCGAGGAAGAGGCCGAGCGCGGGGCTGTCCCGCCCCCCTTCGACCCGCGCCTGGAGGCGTTGGTGCCCGTCGTCCGTGGAGAGCGCAAGGTCGCCCTGCACGCCAACAATGCCCAGACGGTCCTCTTCGCCCTGAGCTTCGCCCAGGAGCAGGAGCTCGACGCGGTGCTCTACGGCGCCACCCAGGGTTGGATGATCGCCGACCGCATCGCCAAGGCCGGGGTGCCCGTCGTGGTGGGGCCCCTGCTCGGCTCCTCGCGCAGCCGCTTCGAGCCCTACGACGCCCTCTACGCCAACGCGGCGGTGCTCCAGCGGGCCGGGGTCGAGATCGCGATCCAGTCCAACGACAACCAGAACCCCCGCAACCTGGCCCACCACGCGGCCATGGCGAGCGCCTTCGGCTTGCCCGCGGCCGAGGCGGTGCGCGCCATCACCCTCGGTCCGGCCCGGATCCTGGGGGTCGACGACGAGCTGGGGAGCCTGGAGCCCGGCAAGATCGCCGACGTGGTGGTGACCGACGGGGACCTGCTGGAGATCACCTCGCGGGTCGAGTACCTGTTCATCGACGGGGTCCAGGTGGACCTCGACAATCGCCAGACGCGCCTGTACGAGCGCTACAAGGACCGCCTGGAGCGGCTCCAGGCCGAGGGCGGGCAGTAGCGGGGCCTGCGGCCGGACGGATCTCGGGCCCCCGGCCAACGGCCGGGGGCCCGCTTTCGTAATCCAAACGTGCGGCCGGGCCCGCGGACCCCCTCCAGGGGCCTCTCCAGGGGGGTGCGCCGGATCCGACGACCCGGGCCCAGGTTCCCTTCGATTCCCCCCTTTCGGCCCTGGGGGCCAGGCCTAGATTGAGGAGTTACCTCCGGTTGAGCAGACGCCAACCGGCCCCCCCGCAGCCACTTAGGTGGATACCGCGTAATGAAGCTCTCGGAAGTCATGACCACCGACGTGGTCTCCGTGGGTCCCGACGACAGCCTGGACCACGCCCTTGCCCTCATGGACCGCCACGGCTTCCGGCACCTGCCGGTCGTCCACCTGGGGTCCCTGGTCAGCATCCTCTCCCGCCGGGACCTGTCCCTGGCCACCGGCTGGCTCTCCTGCGCCGAGCGCAAGGGTCGCGGCGACCGCGGGCCGGACCTCGTGCGGGAGATCATGCGTGACCGGGTCGTGACCCTGACCCCCGACCACGGAGTGGAGGCGGCCGCCTCGATGATGGTCGGCAAGCGCCTGGGGGTCATCCCACTGCTCTCGAACTCCCTCCTGGCGGGAATCGTGACCACCAGCGACATCCTGGAGGCCATCCGCCGCCGCAACCCGCGGGCCGAGTGGGTCGCCAGGAATGAGGGCAGGGCCAAGGTCTCCGAGTACATGCAGTCCAAGCCGCTGACCCTGCCCCCCGGTCGCGATGCCTCCGAGGCCGCCGGCCTCTGTCGCTCAGGGGAGCTGCGCCACGTGGCGATCACCGAGGAGGGCGAGATCGTGGGCATCGTCTCCGAGCACGAGCTGCGCTACGAGCTCGAGAGCCGCGAGCCGACTCACTCCCAGTGTCTCTCGGAGGTGATGGTGACCGACGTGGTCACCATCGGTCCCGACGAGGACCTGACCGCCGCCGCGGACCGCATGATCGAGGAGCGCGTGAGTGTGCTGCCCGTGGTCGAGGAGAAGGAACTTGTGGGCCTCCTGACGGAGGAGGCCGTGATGCAGCACTTCACGGCCAAGTGCCGTCCTCCCATGTGAGGCCAGCGCGTCGGCCAGGACAGAGAGAGGACCCGCGATCCTGCGATCTCGGGTCCTCTTCTCGTTCCTGCAGGCAGCTGCGCGACGGAGCTCGGATCAGGGCAAGGTGCCGAGGCCCTCTCCGTCCCCGTCGCGTCTCGTCGTCGTGAGTCTCATTCCTGCGTTCGTCATGTTCATCGGAGCCAGAGGAGGACGCCGAGCAGCAGTCCCCACAGCGCAAGGCCGAGGCGGCGCTCGAAGCGCGCGCGGGGGAAAGGTGCCCAGGCGTCGCCGCCAGCGGACGCCACGCCGCCCGATGGCTCGGTGGCGGTGGGGTTTTCTTCCTTCGAGAGGGCCTTCCATAGAGCAGCCATGATCTTCCTCCTGCCTTCTACCGTGCGAGCGGGTCCTGGTCACACGCGCCTCGGAGAGGCGGCCGCTGGGAGGTGCGGCGGGGGAGCGGCATGTCCGGCCCAAGGCGCACTTGCGGGTGCGCGGTGCATGTCACAACCTCTCTTGCGGAACTCGGTCACTCTTCGGGAAACGAAAGAATGGAAAACAAACAGATCCAGGTGGACTGCCCTTGCTGCGCCTCCAAGCTCACCATCGACGTGCTGACGCAAACGGTGATGCGTGCGGATTCGCCCGAGGAGCGGGACGAGTTGGGTCACCGGGTTGTTCCCGGTGAGCGTTGGGACAAGGCCCAACGCACCGTGGAGGATCGTTCCCGGGAAGCCGGGGATCGTCTCGGGGACGCCCTCGATCAAGAGCGCGGTAAGGCAGGTCGCCTCGACGACCTGTTCGACAAGGCGAACGAGAAACTGCGTAAGCGCGAGAACGAACGGGATGACTTCGACTTCTGAGCGTTCCTGCTCAGCTGAGGTCCGCTCTGCGCAGCCGCAGGCTGTTCAGCACGACGCAGACGCTCGAAGCCGACATGGCGGCGGCGGCCCAGGGCGGTGTGACCGTGACGGCCGTCCAGGGGACGAGCACACCCGCTGCCACGGGTAGCCCGACCAGGTTGTAGGCGAAGGCCCAGAACAGGTTGATGCGAATGGTGCCGAGGGTGCGCCGGCCGAGCTGCACCAGCACCGGGACGCGCCGCGGGTCGTCCCGCAGGAGCGCGCAGTCCGCCGCCTCGAGGGCCACGTCGGCGCCACCGCCCATGGCCACGCCCACGTGGGCCGCCGCCAGGGCCGGAGCATCGTTGATGCCGTCGCCGACCATCGCCACCCGGGCGCCGGAAGCGCCCAGACGCACAAGCTCCTCACGCTTCTCCTCGGGGCTGGTACCTCCGCGCGATTGCTCCACTCCGAGCTCCTTCGCCAGGCGCCCCACGGTCGCCGGGTGGTCGCCGGAGAGGACGTGCACGCCGATCTCGAGCTCCCTGAGCCGGGCCAGGGCTTCGGCGGACTCGGGGCGCGGAGCGTCGAAGAGCCCCAGGGCGCCGACGGCCACCCCGTCCACTGCCAGGAGGACCGGAGTCCAGCCCTGGTCGGTCAGCTCCGAGGTCCAGGCTTCCACGGTCTCCGTGACGAGGCCGCGCATGGCCGCGGCCCGGGGACTGCCGAGCCAGACCTCCTGCCCGTCGACCCGGGCGTGCACGCCCTGGCCGGGCTCGGCCCGGAAGTCCTCGGCGCGCAGGCGCTCGCACTCGAGCTCCCTCGCGTGACTGACGATTCCCCGGGCCAGGGGCTGCTCGCTCGAGGCCTCCACGGCCGCTGCCAGGGCCAGGAGTCGCTCGGGCTCCTGGTCCTCGGCTCGCAGCAGGCCGCGCACCTCCGGCTCTCCCGCCGTGAGGGTACCGGTCTTGTCGAAGACGACCGTGTCCACCGCCGCCAGGCGCTCGAGGGCCTCGGCCGAGCGCACCAGCACCCCCTCCGCGGCCCCGCGCCCGCTGGCCACCAGGATGGCGGTCGGCGTGGCGAGCCCCAGGGCGCAGGGACAGGCGATCACGAGCACGGCCACCGCGCGGGCGATGGCGGTGGGGGTGTCCTCGAGGGCGAGCCAGGTCCCGAAGGTCACCAGGGCGATGCCGAGCACCACGGGCACGAAGACGGCGCTCACCCGGTCCGCCAGGTGTTGGATCGGTGCCCGGCTGCCTTGGGCCTCGCGCACGGCCCGCGCGATGCGGCCCAGGGCGGAGACCGCGCCGATGCCCGTGGCCTGGAGCGACACCGCACCCAGGCCGTTGATCGAGCCGGCCCAGGCCTTCTCTCCGGGGCCGCGCTCGACCGGGAAGCTCTCACCGGTCAGGTGGGACTCGTCGAAGGCCGTGCTGCCGTCGAGGATCGTGCCGTCCACCGGGACCCGCTCGCCGGGGCGCACGAGCACCATCTGCCCGGGCTTGACCTCCGCCAGGGGCACCTCGACCTCCTGGCCGAGGCGCAGGACCCGCGCGGTATCCGGGGTCAGGTCGAGCAGGGCACGAACCGCGTCGCCGGCCCGTGACCGGGCCCGGGCCTCCATCCAGCGGCCGAGCAGCACGAAGGCGGCGATCATCGCAGCCGCGTGCACGTGATCCTTGGCGCCGCCGAACCACTCGGGCCAGAGGAGCCCGAAGGCGCCGGCGGACCAGGCCACGACCATCCCCAGGCCCACAAGGGTGTTCATGTCCGGGCTGAGGTCCCTCGCCGCCCGCGCGCCGCGAGCGAGGATGTCGCGACCGGCCCAGAAGACGACCGGCGCGGCGATGATCGGGCCCAGCGCGTGCGGTGCGTGGGTGAGGTGCGCTGCGACGAGCGCGAGGGTCCCGGCGGCGGCCACGAAGAAGCCGCGTCGGTTGCGCGCCGTCTCGAGGACGGCGGCCTCCTCGGCGAAGCCCACGTCGCCCTCGAGGGAGCCGCCCCCCAAGGGGCCGTCAGGCACGCCGTAGCCGGCCCGGGAGAGAGTGGAGCGCAGGCGTCCCTCGTCGATGGCCCCGCCGGTGGGGAAGAGCTTCGCGCTGTGGGCGCCGTAATTGACCTCCGCCCGCTCGATCCCGGGGATCTCGGACAGAAGGCGCTCCACCTTCTGGGCGCAGGCCTGGCAGCTCATGCCGCGGATCGGCACCAGGAGCGGGGAGGGGCTGTCCGGTGTGTCCGATAGGTCTGTGGAGGAGGTCATCAGAGGGGCTGCTCAGGGGGTCGGCCTGGCCGAGAGTCTACCCCGGGCCGAATTCCGCCGCCTGGGCACCGCACTCGGCTCCCGACCGCGCTATAAGTCGCCCCTCTCCCCGCCGGTCTCCCACAAGAACGACATGCCGGACAGCCGCTATCGGGCCATCAAGGCCTACAAGAACGAGCACTTCCTCAACAGCCCGGACGCTCGAGCCCTGCGCATCCTCGCGGAGTACATCGAGCCAGAGACGCGCTTCAAGGAATTCCACGTCAAGGACACGATCGTGTTCTTCGGCTCGGCGCGCTTTGTCTCCGAGGAAGAGGCTCTCGAGCTCGTCGGGAAGGCCAAGGCCGGCGACGGGGACCTGAAGGCCGCCGAGATCAAGCTGCGCATGTCCCGCTACTACGAGGACACGCGCCGCCTTGCCGCGCGTCTGACCGAGTGGTCGAAGTCCCTGCAGGGGACCGAGCGCCGCTTCGTGGTGTGCTCCGGCGGCGGTCCGGGGATCATGGAGGCAGCCAACCAGGGCGCCTCCGAGGCCAAGGGCGAGAACGTTGGACTCAACATCTCCTTGCCCTTCGAGCAGAACGACAACCCCTACATCACCCGGCGGTTGACCTTCGAGTTCCACTACTTCTTCATGCGCAAATTCTGGTTCAGCTACCTGGCGAAGGCGATTGTCGTCATGCCGGGGGGCTTCGGGACCTTGGACGAGTTCATGGAGGTCGTCACCCTCGTCCAGACCCTCAAGATCAAGAAGCGCCTACCGATCGTGCTGTTCGGCACGGACTATTGGGACTCGATCCTGAACCTGGAACCCATGGTCGAGTACGGTACGATCAGCCCTGAGGACCTTGATCTGTTCTTCCGCACGGACTCCGTGGACGAGGCCTACGACTACCTGGTCGAGCAGCTCACGGAGCACTGTCTCGCCCTCGAGGAGGAAAATACTTCCGCCTGACAGGCAACGGCCGCGGAAGCGAGGGTTGAGAGGCCGGGAAAGACCCTCTATCGAGGAATGTAAGGGCTCCCAAAGAAACCCCCCTCAAGACAGCCCGGTCCTCTCAACGATAGGATGACGGGGCTACAGCTGACCTCTTGAGCCCAGATCTACCCCCCCCACGTCCATGCCCGAGTTCCCCTCAATCAGCTTCACCGGAGACCGTGAGGGGCTGTTCTCTGCGCAGGAGATCCGGGAGTTCATGCGGGCCGAGTGTGCCCGGGCGAAGCGCTACCGCTACCCGATGACGGCGATGCGCGTGGGCATCGACAGGATCGACCAGCTCGGGGACCTGTACGGCTACGAGTCCCGAGAGGCGATCATGCGCGAGGTCACGGGCCTGATCCGCCGCAACACGCGCGAGAGCGACTTCCTCGGCTACAGCGTCGGAGCCACCTTCCACACGATCTTCCCGCACACCGAGCGGAGCTCCGGCCCCCTCCTGGCGCGGCGGCTCCTGGCGGACTCGGCGAAGCTGATCTTCGACGAGGGCTCAGCCCAGGTGCAGGTGACGCTCAGTGTCGGCATTACCTACCGGGGCGTGGGCGAGGCGATCGACCTCGACGAGCTCACGCGGGAGACCGGGGAGGCGATCGATCTGGCGATGTCCCGCGGAGGAAACCGCTTCGAGGTGTTCATTCCCCCGGACCCGATCCTCGAGAGCCTGCCCGCCGTGGGTCTCGACGCGAAGGGGCTGGACAAGCAGCTGGAGCGGCTGCTCGACGACAAGGTCAGGGTCTTCTTCGAGTCCATGGGCGAGAAGATGCCCGACTTCGGTGGCCGGGATCGGGAGGTCCTGATCCTCGCCGTCCAGAAGATGGAGGCCGCACACCAGAAGATGCGGGAGGAGCACACCCTCCAGGTGACCCAGCTCCAGCACAGGCTGAGCAAGATGTCCGACTCCCTGGCCGAGGCCCAGGGGCAGATGCGCCGAGGCCTGGCGAGCGCGCAGATGGAGACGGGTGTTGCGTCGATCTATCGCACAGTCCAAGGACTGGCGACCGTCGAGGACGACCTCGCCTTGAAGAAGGAGATGATGGCCAAGATCTTCGAGGCCAACATCGAACTGAGAGCTCAGTAGGCTTACCTGTTCAAACCGCTTCGCGGCCAGGCAAACCCCAAGCTGGCAATCATCACCATGTCCCAAGACCCTGCTCACGGCGGCGGCGCTGCAAAGGATCGCGGCGTCCTGTACATCGGAATCGATCTGGGGACGTCCAGGACCTCGGTTGCGGCCAGCAACGGTGTCCGCGAGACACTCCCGTCCTTCGTGGGCTACCCGAAGGACGTGGTGAGCCAGAAGCTGCTGAAGAAGGAGGTCCTGTTCGGGGACGAGGCCCTCTCGAAGCGTCTCTCCCTCAACCTGTTCAAGCCCCTCGAGCACGGTGTGCTCAAGTGTGGCGAGGGCGGGGATGCCGATGCCGAGGGCAACGCCCGGGCCGCCCGAGACCTCCTGTTGGAGGCGGTGCGCATGGTGAAGCCGCGGTCGGACGAGCTGGTCTACGCGGTGATCGGCGCCCCGGCTCAGGCCAGCATGCAGAGCAAGAATGCGATCGTCAGTGTCGCCCGGGACGCGGTGGACTCGGTCATGCTCTGCTCGGAGCCCTTTGCGGTGGCCTACGGCCAGGACATGCTCGAGGACGTGCTCGTGATCGACATCGGGGCGGGTACGGTCGACCTGTGCCGCATGCACGGCACGATGCCCGAGGAATCGGACCAGATCACCCTGACCACCGCCGGGGACTTCGTCGACAAGGAGCTCGCGAGGCTCGTGGGCGAGGCGTACCCCCAGGCTCAGTTCTCGGACCGGATGATCAAGGAGATCAAGGAGCGCAACTCCACGGTCGCCGAGGTCCAGGCCCCGATCCTCGTGGACCTGCCCGTCGAGGGTCGACCGACCGAGTTCGACATGACCGGCCCCATCCGCGCGGCCTGCAACGCCATCGTGCCCCCGATCGTCGAGGGCCTGGGCCAGCTTGTGAGCTCGTTTGATCCCGAGTTCCAGCACAAGCTCAAGGAGCGCGTCCTGCTCGCCGGCGGTGGCAGCCAGATCAAGGGCCTGGACGCCGCCATCGAGGCTGAGATGGAGCGCCTCCTGGGCAGCGGTCGCGTGCTCCGCATCGAGGAGCCCATGTACGGGGGCGCCAATGGGGCCCTGAAGATTGCCCATGACATGCCGGGCGAATACTGGGAGCGTTTGAAGTAGTCCTTCCTGGCGGGCGGCCGTGGACGCGGGCGCTCGCCCTTCGAAGAGACAGTTCGAGCCAACGACAAGAGGAGGAGGAGATGGCCGACCAGATCGACTACCGGATCGTCGGAGACGACTTTCAGGCGGTGGAGATCACCCTGGACCCGGGTGAATCCGTGCGCGCCGAGCCCGGAGCGATGATGTTCCTCGAGCCGGGAATCCACATGGAGACCGGCACCGGCGGGGGGCTGATGACGGGCCTCAAGCGCATGGTGGGGGGCGAGAGCTTCTTCATCACGAACTTCGAGAACCGCGGCCGCGACCGGGCCAAGGTGGGCTTCTCCGCCGCCTACCCCGGCAAGATCATGCCGGTGGACCTCTCCCTGGGTTCGATCTTCTGCCAGCGGGACGCCTACCTCTGCTCGGCGGACGGGATCGAGGTCTCAGTGGCTTTCACCAGGCGCCTGGGCGCCGGCTTCTTCGGAGGCGAGGGCTTCATCCTGCAGAAGCTGTCCGGTGACGGCCTGGCCTTCGTGCACGCGGGGGGCTTCGTGATCGAGCGGGACCTGGAGCCCGGCGAGGAGTTGCGGGTCGACACCGGCTGCATCGTGGCCTTCCAGGATTCGGTCGACTACGACATCCAGCGCATCAAGGGCGTCAAGTCGATGCTGTTCGGCGGGGAGGGCCTCTTCTACGCGGTCCTGCGCGGCCCCGGGAAGATCTTCGT
Organism: uncultured Planctomycetaceae bacterium; assembly: GCA_964591315.1. Taxonomy (GTDB): domain Bacteria; phylum Planctomycetota; class UBA1135; order UBA1135; genus JABACD01. The sequence continues at coordinate 46,508 of CAZQAT010000002.1, read as the reverse complement.
CCAGACCACCCCCTTCTCGCGCTTCGCGGACCGGGTCATGTCCGCCGCCGGCGGCAACCAGGGACAGGTCAAGCGGGGTGGCAACCTGCTCGGGTCGATTCTCGGCGGCGAGTAGCCTCGTTCACTCGTCGAAGTACTTGCGCCGGATCCAGCGCGGCTGCCAGCGGTCCGGCTTGCGCTCCACGTCGCTCAGGTCGCGGAAGAGGGGCTTGGTCTCCTCGTAGACGAGCGGAGCGGCATCCTCCAGCTGCGCCTGCCAGGCCTCCAACTCGGCCCACAGGTGCTCGATGCGGGCCGCGTGCTCGGGGCGGTCCGCCAGGTTGAGCAGCTCGTCCGGGTCGCTCGCCAGGTCGAAGAGCTGGGTCACCCCCACCATCGGATAGCGGATCAGCTTCCAGCGCCCGTCCATCACCGCCCGCTGGGAGCGGGCGAAGGAGAGGAAGAGGGTCTCGCGCACGGCCTGCGCCTCCCCGCGCCAGAGAGGCGCGAGATCCCGGCCCTCGATGTCGGTGTCCCCCTCCAGGCCGACCTGGCCCAGGAGGGTGGGATAGAGGTCGTGGAGGTAGGTCAGGGCCGTCGACGACGCACCGGCCGGAATCCCGGGGCCGACGATCATCATCGGCGCACGCATCGAGTGCTCGTACAGGCTCTGCTTGCCGAGCAGTCCGTGACTGCCCACCGCCAGGCCGTGGTCCGCCGCGAAGACGACGATCGTGTCCTCCGCGCGCCCCGTGGCCTCGAGGCCCGCCAGGATGCGCCCGATCTGCTCGTCCATGTGGGTGATGATCCCGTAGTACTCGCAGAGCTGGTCCGACACGAGCTCCCGGGTGCGGGGCCAGGCCCCGAGCACCTCGTCGCGCAGGACCAGGGAGCCGTTGTCGAAGGGGTGCTGGGGCAGGAAGTTGCGCGGCAGCGGCGGGCGCGCGTCGTAGTAGCGCTCCGCGAAGGGGCGCGGGGGGTCGCGCGGGTCGTGGGGCGCCGTGAATGCGACGTAACAGAAGAAGGGTCGGTCTCCCTCGAGGCTCTCGAGGAAGCGCACCGCCGAGCCGGCAAAGAGCTCGGAGGAGTGCTCCTCTCCCGCGCGCTGCTCGGTGAAGCCGTCGTCGGTGCGGTCGACCACCGGCACGGCCCGGTGGTCCGACATGCCTCCGAACATGACGTTCTCTCCCTCCTGGAAGGAGCGCCGGAAGGCATCGCGGCCGTTGTGCCACTTGCCCGTGGCGAAGGTGCGGTAGCCGGCGGCCCCGAGGACCTCACCCAGCGTCCGGCATCCCTCGAACTCCTTCACGTCCAGGCCGTGGTAGTCGCGCCCGGTGTGAAGCATCGCGCGACTGGGTATGCAGACTGCGCCGTGCATGGACCCCAGGCAGTATGTCCTCCGGAAGGAGGTGCCGCGCTCGACGAGGGAGTCGATGTGGGGCGTGTCGATGAAGGGGTTGCCCCAGGCGCCGATGGTGTCGGCGCGTTGATCGTCCGCGAAGATGAGCAGGACGTTCGGGGCCTCGGGCGGAGCAGTCCTCCCTGGCGGGCTGACCGAAGTGAGGAGCGGGAGGGCCAGGAGGGCTGCGGCGCTTGCTTGGATCTTCACGCGCCCAACCCTAGCAGCTCGCGCGGCCGGGATCAGAAAGCTGATCGGAGCCCCGCGCACGGCTGCGCAGGGCTCCGATCTCGAGGGCTTCGCTCGGCGCGCTCGCGCCAATCGAGGATCAATCGCCGCCGACGTACCCCAGACCCTTCAGGGTCGCCAGGGCGTCGGCGCTGCCGAGGGCCGTGGCCTTGTCGCCGACCTTCTTGATCAGGCCGTCCCACTTGGTGTACTCGGGGAAGTTCTCCTTTCCCTGGGTCAGCAGCTCCACGGCCTGGTTGATGGTCGCGGTGGCGGCGTCCTGGTCCGCGCTGGCCTGCTTGGTGGCCGCGGCCACGAAGTCGGTCACGACCTGGTTGTAGTGCTTGGCCTCGACTCCGGCCGCCTTGGAGAGGCCGAGGAGGTCCGTCTTGGCCTGGACCGCGTTGCTGTAGCAGCGGGCGCGGATCTCGCCGATCTTGGCCTCGAGATAGCTGGGGTCGGCCTCGGTCAGGGCCGCCAGGGCCGACTCGAAGCTGGCCAGGGCGTCGCCGGGGCTGCCGGCGGAGAGGGCGGTGTAGCCGTCGTCGATGGCCTGGCTGGGGGAGGCGTCGGAGCTGCCGCAGGAGGCGGCGCCCAGGAGCAGGAGGACGGCGCAGAGGGGGCGGAGGGGTCGCATGGTTCGCTGGGGTCGCGTGGACCTGGAGGTGGTTCGTGGCCGATGAGGAGGCGGGGAATGTAGCCGATGGGCCGCTCGGCGGGCCCGGGACTCGGGGTTGCTCTGGGCCTACGGGCGCAGGCCGCTCGGGTTGAGGGGCGCAGGCCCTGGGGCCCCCATCGGCCTAAACCGTTGAGAAGTCGTAGATTGGGCCCTCCTGGGGGCTCTGGAGCGGAGTTTTCCCTCAAGGAGGCTCTTATCGCACTCCGATAAGGCTACCATTGGAGTGCAATTGGAGTGTTGCCCAGCCGCGCCGGGCACCGAAGACGAGGCGGTCGAGAGTTGAACTCGACCGCTCTTCTCTTGGCCCCGGCGAGCCCCCGGAGAGAACCGAAGGGCGCGCCGGCTGGGCGGAACCACCTCGAATCGCTCCACACCTTCAACCCCTTCACCGTCGTGCGCGAGAGCAAGGTCACCGTCAAGATCCCCCGCCCGCTGTATCGGAAGATCCAGCAGGTGGTCGAGGACTCGGGCTTCAACTCCCCGACCGACTTCATCGTCTACGTCCTGCGGGACCTGATGGGTGAAGCCGACGCCGCCGCAACGACCGAGTTCAACCAGGAAGAGCTCGACGACGTGAAGCGCAAGCTCAAGAACCTGGGCTACCTCTAGCAACCACCTTTCGATCCTCAGCCGAACCATGTCCACCACCACTGCCTTCACCACTCCCGTCCACGGCGGCCTGGCCGCGCCCGTCAACCGCATCACCGACACCGCCGGGGACTGGGACGGCCTGGCCAAGATCGAGGTCAACGAGACCGATCAGACCACCCTGTATCGCATCGCCGACGGGACCCTGAGCCCCCTGACCGGGCCGATGGGTGAGGCGGACTACCGCACGGCCCTCGACTCGATGTTCATCGAGCGCGACGGGAAGAAGTGGGCCTGGTCGATCCCGACCATCCTGCCCGTGACCGACGCCGAGGCCGGTGCCGCCAAGACTGGCCAGAAGATGGCCCTCGTCCGCGACGGCAAGGTCTTCGGCACCATCACCGTCTCCTCGGTCTACGCCTGGGACAAGACCGAGTTCGTCACCAAGGTCTACGGGACCGAGCGCACCGACCACCCGGGCGCCGGTCTGTGGCTGGGCGACGAGCGGACCCAGATCATCGGCGGCGACATCGAGCTCCTGCCCTTCGAGGACGCCCGCCCCTTCGCGAACCGGGTCATGAGCCCGACCGCGACCCGCCAGCTCGTCGAGGAGACCGGCTACGAGCAGTCGATCGCCTTCCAGACCCGCAACCCGCTGCACCGGGCCCACGAGTACGCCCTGGTCTACGGCGCCGAGGTCATCCTGCGCGAGACCGGCAAGAAGACCGGCGTGATGCTGAACCCCCTCGTCGGCCAGCTCAAGGGCGACGACGTCCCCGCCGCGACCCGCATGGAGACCTACGAGTCCCTGATCTCCGGCCGCCACCTGGGCCAGGGGGACATGGACGAGGAGCTCTGGAGCTCGAAGGGCCAGGACCTGAACGACAACCTGCACCTGGTCGGCCTCGACATGCGCATGTACTACGGCGGCCCGCGGGAGGCCGTGATGCACGCCATCTACCGCCAGAACCTGGGCTTCACCCACTTCATCATCGGCCGCAAGCACGCGGACGCGCCCTACGCCGACGGCACCGCCATCTGGGGTGACTTCGACGCCCAGGAAATCTTCGGGCAGCTCGAGGGCGACCTGCAGATCAAGACCGTCAACGTGGGCTTCGCCGCCTTCTTCGAGGAGATCGGCCGGGTCGGCCTGATGGAGAAGAACAAGGACAACACCTCCGTGTTCATCTCGGGCACCAAGGTCCGCGAGATCCTGACCAGCGGCGAGCTGCCGGACGCCCGCATCATGCGGCCCAGCACCGCCGAGGTCCTGGTCGAGTACTACAAGACCAAGCAGGGCTGAGCCCCGCGGCACTCCTCCGACTTTCTTCCACGTAGGAGCCTCTCCACTTCAAGGACTCAGCATGGGACTGTTCGACGCCTTCAAGAAGAAGAAGCCCGAGCCGGCCAAGAAGCCCCCGATGCGTCCGCTCATGCGGCCGGGGGGGCTGCCGCCGCACCCCGAGCCCCAGGGTGACAACAACTTCATCATCGTCATCCTCGACTCATGCCGCTGGGACAGCTTCATGGCGGCCGAGCCGAAGACGATCACGAAGCTGTCGGGCGGCAAGGTCGAGAAGCGCTACACCTACGCCTCCTGGACCGCGCCATCCCACTACAACCTCCTGACGGGGCTCCTGCCCCACACCTCTCCGGAGCACGTCTACGCCTCGGAGTACTACAAGGAGGACTTCTTCAACTACAACAAGCGGCTCGGCGCCAAGGGCATCGAGTTCGCGAAGATGGTGCCGGGGCTGTGGTTCCCCGAGCTGCTCCGCAACCAGCTCGGCTACAAGACCCACGCCCGTGTGTCGCTGCCGGTGTTGAACCCCAAGACCGGGATCAACCGCGCATTCGACTCCTTCGAGCTGATGGACAGCCACAACGACATGGCTGCCATGCTGCCGACCATGAAGTTCGAGAGCGACCGACCGGCCTTCTACCTCCTGAACGTGGGGGAGACCCACTACCCCTACGCCAAGCCGGACGAGGACTCCTCCATGTGGCCCCGCATCAGCGGCGTCAACGGTGTCTTCCGGAAGATGAACGACCAGATCGACGAGGACGACCCGGACTTCAAGGAGGAGTTCCAGTTCTTCGACCAAGACAAGCTCGACCAGCTGCGCGAGCGGCAGATCGACACCGTCCGTTACCTCGACGGCGTCTTCGAGCAGATGTACGACATGGTGCCCGACAACACCTACATCATCGTCACCGCCGACCACGGCGAGCTGTTCGGTGAGGCCGGCTACTTCGGCCACGGGCCGATCATGCACGACAAGTGTTTCGAGGTGCCGTACCTCGAAGGGAAGATCCGCTGAACCACGGCGCTCCCGACCCTACCTAGCAACCCCCAGACTCCGTTTCGAACTCCACCTATCCCATGGACAACAAAGGCTTCACCCTGTGGTTCACCGGCCTCTCCGGCGCCGGTAAGAGCACCTTGGCCGAGTACCTGACCCCGATCCTCCGCGAGCGCGGCTGCAAGGTCGAGGTGATGGACGGCGACGAGGTCCGCGAGAACCTCTCGAAAGGTCTCGGCTTCTCCAAGGAAGACCGCGACACCAACATCCGCCGTATCGGCTACGTGGCCAACCTGCTCTCCCGCAACGGCTGCTGCGCCATCACGGCCGCCATCTCCCCCTATGCCGCCGTGCGCGACGAGATCCGCGCCATGACCGAGACCACGGCCAAGTTCGTCGAGGTCTTCGTCTTTGCCCCCCTCGAGACGGTCGAGGAGCGGGACACCAAGGGCCTGTACAAGAAGGCCCGCGCCGGCGAGATCAAGAACTTCACCGGCATCAGCGACCCCTACGAGGCCCCGGAGACTCCGGAGGTCCTCGTGGACACCTCGCAGGAGAGCATCGAGGAGTCGGCCGAGAAGATCCTCGCCTACCTCGAGGCCGAGGCCCTGCTGCCCAGCTGAATCACCCCCAATCTCGGGAACTGAAGGCCGGGGCGGCGAATCGAAGGATTCGCCGCCCCGGCTCCTTCGTGTCGCCCTCTCAGGACCTGCGCGCTAAGGTGGCCAGGTAGCCCGCTGCGATCACGATCGAGAGTCCGGCGACGATCCAGCCATAGCGCTTCACCATCCTGTAGCGCTCGGCACCGTCCTCGTTCACCGGGGGGGTGGGCTTGGCGTAGTAGGTCTGCCCGAAGCGGGCGTCCACGTCCTCTCCGGCGTCGATCCAGTACTGCTCCTTGGCCTCGAGCTTCGCGTACCAGCGCCGCGCGTCGTCCAGCTCGGTGGCGAAGGTCTGCTCCACCTGCTCCAGGGAGATGTTCTGGTCCTTGTCCGGCGCGGGGGTCTGGGTCTCGAGCGCTGCCTCGGCCTTCGCGCGGTAGGCGCCGCGGACCTCCTCGTCCTCCACCTCGTAGGAGGCCTTCAAGAGCGCCCGGGCAGCCAGGCGCTTGCCGTCCGTGCCCGAATCCGCGAGCAGGACGTCCGAGAGGGCCTCGAGCAGGACGGGCGAGTCGTGGTTTCCGAAGCGCAGCATTCCGAGCACACCACTCATCGCCTTCGCGATCTCATCCGCTCGGTTCTCGTCGGTGACCTTGCGCACCTTCTCGACGAAGCTCCAGTAGCCACGCGAGCGACGGTGGAAGTTGGGGGCGGACTCCCTGTCCATGGGCAGGCGCAGCCGTTCCGAATCGCCGCGGACCTCGAGCACGTAGCGGGCGAGCAGCTCCTGGTAGATCTCACGGCCGAAGTGGGCATCGGGGTTGATCTCGATCGCCCGCTGGATGTGTTTCACGCCCTCCTCGAGGTTTCCCGCGTGAACGTGGAAGGTGCCCAGGTTCGCGGCCGTCTCGTACAGTCCCGGGTGGCGCTCCTCCTTCTCCGCCATCAACTCGATGGCCCTGGCGTCGTCGTGGAGCTTCGAGTGGGCCACCGCCAGGTCATCGAAGACGCCGGGGCTCGTGTCCCCGAGCTCGAGCTTCGCCTGCCGGTCCTCGATGCGCCACCGGTAGTAGGCCTCGGTGTGCCGCGGGAACTTGCCGGCGATCAGCGCCAGGGCCGTGGGGAAGCGGGCTCGCTCCTGCTCGAGGGTGTCCCGGTCCCAGAGGCAGGGCACGGCGGCTCCGAGCAGGAGTCCGGAGAGGGCGAGGAGCGGGAGGCTGGCGCGCTGCATGGTCGTGTCGTCCGCGGTCAGAGGGGGGGCGCGGCTCCCCGGAGTCTAGCGGGGGACCGGAGGGGGAGTGAGGGGGACGCTCCGTGACGTTCTTTCTTGGCCAGATTCTCCCCGAGTCGGGGCCTCCGAGATTCTCCTCCGAGAGTGCCAACGGGGAAGCGGCCCCGAGCGACCCCGTGGAAGAGGTCCGCTCCGGGGCGCGGGGAGAGTCCGCGTCGCCGGCGCCGGCGGTGGAGAAGCAGGCAGCATCGAGATCAGCGCCGTCAAGGCCAGCGTCAAGGACCTGCCCGCATGCGCCGGCAAGAAGATCTGCAAGTTCGAGTACTCCATCTTTGCCGACAGAAACGGCAACGGAATGGAAGACACGGGCGAGAACGTGCTCGGAAACACCTGGACGGACCCCTCGGGTGCCGGCACCACGAAGGCCTCGGTGGGGGGCGGGCAAGTCACCTGGGGGCCCGCTTCCGGGACCCTGCGCTATACAGCGGTCGTGACCTTCTGCGACGACACCAAGGGCTCCACGAAGGGAGTCGTCTCCGTCAACTAGCTGCGTCTCACCCTCCTCGATCACGAACTCACCACCAACGGAATGACCATGAAGAAAAGAACTCAGACTCTCCTGCTCGGCCTCCTCACGCTCGGCGCGACCGGCCACTTTCTCTGGGCCCAGACCACGGGCGGCGGCAACGCCCTGAATTCCCCTGACTCCATCCACAGCCGCTTCACCGTCGAACAAGGGACGCACGGCGTCATGGCGGAGTTCACGGTCCACAAGAACGGCCCCTTCGCGCGCCTCGACATCGAGGTCAGGAACTTCAATGCGCGGCAGTGCCCCGGCTACAGCGGAACCGAGGTTCCCCACACGGCGGAGCTCTACGTCAATGGCCTGCTCTGGGCCGTCACCCCTCCCGGGGGAGGGGGCGGCACCCTGGACTTCTCCATCCCCCAGAACTTCCTCGGGGGGCTGCTCGGGCTTCCGGCCGTGTACGAGCTGAAGGCCTACAACGCTAGCTACGAGCAGATCTACGCGACGAGCTTCGAGGGCATCTTCTCCTAGCCCTGCGGCTCAGAACCGGAAGTAGATGAAGTCCTCGGCACCGGGAACGCGCAAGTACAGGAGCGCCGCGATGCAGGCGGCGATCAGTACGGTGCGTCCCGGGGCCCCGATCTTCTGCCAGAGCGCCTCGAGGTCTTTGAACTCGCCCAGGAGTTGGTACGCGAGCCCCGCGCCCAGCACGAGGGCGGTCCAGCCCATCCAGGCCACGTCCATGTCGGGAGCGAAGGAGACCAACCGCCCGAACCACTCCCCGGCGAACTCGAGGCTCGGGCTGAAGAAGAACACGATGAAGGCGCTCGTGAACAGGATCGTGCCCAGGCAGGCGAGCCCGTCCCGGACTCCCCAGCCCGCGCGGGGCGCATGGCGAACACCTCGCCGGGTCTGGTGCAGGCGCCAGGAGTGCTCGATGGAGATCGCCACGCCGCTGCCGGCGCCCCACAGGATGAAGGTCCAGGACGCCCCGTGCCACAGGCCGAAGAGGGTCATGGTCAGGCAGTTGTTGCGCCACAGGCGCCAGTGATCGAGCTTGTCGCTGGAGAGCGGGGAGTACACGTAGTCGCCGATCCAGCGGAAGAGCGAGATGTGCCAGCGGGTCGCGAATTCCGACACCGAACGCGAGACGAAGGGCCTCTTGAAGTTCTGCACCAGGTCGATCCCGAAGAGGCGCCCCGCACCGCGCGCGATGTCCGTGTAGGCGCTGAAGTCGAGGAAGAGCACGGCATTCATCCCCACTGCCGCGAGCACCAGGGTCAGCGACCCCTGGGACCCCGGATCGTCGAAGACCGGGCGCACGTGGGCCGAGAGGTTGTCGGCGAAGACGAGCTTCTTGAGCAGCCCCCAGATCACGAGACGCCCGCCAGCGCCCAGCCGCTCCAGGCTGATGACCTGGGCCTGCTCGAGCTGTGGGATCAGGTGCCCGGCGCGCTCGATGGGGCCGGCGATGAGCTGCGGGAAGAAGCTCACGTAGAGCGCGAAGGTCGCGAAGTTGCGGCAGGGAGGGATCGTCCCGCGGTAGACGTCGATCGTGTAGGCCAGCGTCTGGAAGGTGTAGAAGGAGATCCCCAGAGGCAGCAAGAGCTCCGGCCACTCGATCCCGCCCCCGTCGCCGTTGCCGGAGAGGGCGTTCAGGTTGCGGACCACGAAGCCGCTGTACTTGAAGACCGCCAGCGCGCCGAGGTTGACCACGAGGCTCAGGCCGAGCAGGAGCTTTCGCCTGGCCTGGTAGCGCGGCTGCCCCAGGGCCAAGCCGACGGCGTAGTCGAGCAGGGTCGACCCCCCCAGCATCAGCCCGTGCCAGGGTTCCGCGTTCAGGTAGAAGACGTAGCTCGCCGCGAGCAGGAACAGCGTGCGCCCGCGCCGGGGGACGAACGCGAACAGCCCGACGACGAGGGCCAGGTAGGGGAGGAACTCCAGGCTCGCGAAGGACATGCGCGGCTAGGGCTTCGCGACAGGGGTCATTCCGGGGCAGACCGCGGTCCCGTGCCGCGGCCGGCCCTCAGGGTAGCGATCGAGGCCCACGAAGGCTCAGGGGCGACCGCTGCGCATGTCGGCCTCGACGTGGATGCTCGCCGGCGGGGGCATATCCTTGGACTCGAGCAGGGCCTTCAAGCGCGCGACGCGCGGGTCGGCGTCCAGCACGGCCCCCGGCGTGTCCTCTCCCGCGAACGCGTTGAACACGCGGGCGACGTCCCGCGCCTCAGAGAGCGAGTAGCCGTTGCTGTAGAGCATGATCTCGCTCCAGAAGTGGTCCGATGAGAGCTGCGACATGTAGACCGACGTCTTGGGCTGCTTGATCATCCACTGCTCGAGCTCGATGGCCTGCTCGGAGTTCATGGTGGCGTGCTCCCACTGGTAGTACTTGCCGCTCACCCCGAACTTCTCACGCTCGGCGTAGATTGGGGTGGAGGGCGCGAAGAACCAGGGGCTGACCGAGAAGAAGGGCAGGTCCCACTTGTCGACGAAGTCAACCACCCGCTGCGCGTTCTCGGGCGTGTCGCCCGGGAAGCCGATGATGAAGTTCGCGTGGCTCGGGATCTCGTACTTCTGCAGCTGCTCGAGGCCCCGCTCGTAGGAGGCGACGGTGGCGGCCTTGTTCATGTTCTTCAGGACCGTGTCGTCGACCGACTCGATCCCAAGGAACACGCCGCTGCAGCCGGAGTCGCGCATCATGCGGACGGTCTCGTCCTTGGCGAACTGCGAGCGGTAGAAGCTGTACCACTCGTAGTCGAAGTCTGCCAGGACCCGCACCAGCTCCTCGAAGCGCTTCTGGGGCACGTTGAAGGTGTCGTCGGTGAAGATGATCGAGCGCACGTGTGGCTGGGAGCGCAGCGACTCGAGCTCCTTGCGGAGGGTCTCGGGCTTCGCGAAGGCCAGGCCGCCCTCGACGACGAACAGGCTGCAGAAGGAGCAGCGGAACTTGCACGAGCGGGCCGTGCGCAGGTGCACGGTGTGGTAGAGGCTGGCCGGGTTGACGCGGTCCCAGCGCACCCAGCTCTCGTCCAGCTCGATCCCCGCCTCTTCGCGCTCGGTGCTCGCCACGTAGCCGCCACCCGGGGCGCGGACGTAGGTCTCCGGCAGCTCCAGCCCGCTGAGGTCCTTGCCGCCGGCCTCGAGGATCCGGAGCAGGGCCTCCTCGCCCATGGCCGACATGACGTAGGCGTCCGCGTTCCAGGCGCTCATGAACTGCTGGAAGGTGTCCTTGCCGACGTCCCTCTCGAGCTCTCCGAGGATGAAGCCCCCGACCAGCAAGACGGCGTCCGGCCACGCGGCCCGAACGCGATGCAGCCCGTCGAGGATGGTCGGCACCTCGACCATGAAGCTGGTCGAGAAGCAGACGTGGCGCGGGGCGTAGCGTCGGCTGAGCTCCTCGAGCTCGAGCCGGTCCGCGCAGTTTACGTGGCGCAGGTCGTAGCCATCTGGCGCGAGCAGCGACTCGTAGTACGCCCCGGACAGGTGCGTCGGCGTGTACGCATCCCAGCGGCTGTACTCGCGCGTGTGTCCGTAGCGCACCCGGCTCAGGAAGCGCGGAAAGTCGTAGGCCGCTCCATCGATGCGGACGCTCTGGCGCTCGATGCGCCCCATCATGGTCTGGTCGGGGCCGCCCGTGCGCGCGGCGCGGCTCGGGGCGCGCTCGACGTCCTCCGGCCAGTCGTTGTGCCAGCGATCGATGTCCGCGTAGTAGGAGATGAAGAGGACGTCGATGGGCTCGGCGGGTCCGCGGTCAGCCATTCGCGAGCCCCCGTGTCGTGGCCGAGGCCGAGCTACTGGTGCCCCCCACCTGGGGAGGCTGGGGCAGCTCGCGGGTGTCGAGCAGGGCCTTCAGCTCGACCAGCTCGGGTTCCTTGAAGAGCGCCTCGCTCGAGAGGTCCCGCCCTGCGAAGCGGTTGTAGGTGCCGGCGATGGTGCGCACCTCGTCGACGCTGAAGCCGTTCGAGAGCAGCATGATCTCGCCCCAGAAGGTCGTCTGCGCGATCTCGGAGCTGAAGACCGCGTGCTTAGGTCGATCCAGCAGCTCGATCTCCAGCTCGCAGGCCCGGGTGATGTCCATCGTGTCGTGCTTCCAGCGCCAGAACTTGCCCTCGAGGCCGTACTCCTCGGCCTGCTTGGAGATGGGCGCGGTGGGGGAGGAGTACCAGGGACTGGCGCAGAAGAAGTCCACGCCGAGGTCCTCCATGAAGGGCACGATCTTGTGCGTGTTCTCGGGAACGTCGCCCGGGAAGCCGATGATGAAGTTGACGTGGCAGGTGATGCCGTACTTCTTGAGCAGCGCGATCCCGCGGGACGCGGTGCGGCAGGTGGCCGACTTCGCCATGCGCTTGAGCATCGTGTCGTCCGCCGACTCGAGCCCGATGAACACGGCCTTGCAGCCCGAGTCCGCCATCAGCTTCACAGTCTCCTCGTCCAGGTGCTGGGGGCGGCAGAACGAGTACCACTCGAAGTCGAACTTGGCCAGGACGCGGCAGAGGTGCTTGAACCGCGGCATCGGCACGTTGAAGGTGTCGTCGGTGAAGATCAGCGAGCGCGCGCCGGCGTTGCGTCGGAGCTCGTGCAGCTCGAGCTCGAGGGTCTCCGGCTTGTTGGTCTCGTGGGCGCCCTGCAAGGCCACGAAGGTGCAGAACGAGCACTTGAAGGCGCAGGAGCGCGCCGTGCGCAGGTTTACCGTGTGGTAGAGGCTCTCGGGGGCGAGCCGCGTCCAGCGCACGTAGGTCTCGTCGATCGGCGGGCCGTGCTCCTCCTTCTCGGTGGAGAGCCGGTAGCCGGAGCGCTCGTCGCGCACCCAGGTCGCCGGCAGCTCGAGGCCGGGCAACTCCGCGGGCTCGTGCTTCAGGATCTCGAGCAGGGGCACCTCTCCAAGGGCCGAGATCACGTAGGCGTCCGCGCCCCAGGCCTGCATCATGTGGGCCATCGCAAGGCGGTGCAGGCTACGGGAGAGCTCCACCAGCACGAGGCCCCCCAGCACGATCCCGGCGTCCGACCAGATGCGGCGCGCCCGCTCGCACACGTCCTGGATGCGGCTGACCTCCGAGAGGAAGCTCGAGGAGATCAGCACCCAGCGGGGCGATACCTTCTCGCCCAGCTTCGCGAGGGTGACGCGGTCGGTCTGCTGAGCGTGCTCGACCTCGTAGCCGTGTCCCGCGAGCAGGGAGCGGTAGTAGCTCCCCGACAGGTGCGTGAAGGCGAAGCTGTCGTAGCGGCGGTACTCGGCCGTCGTGCCGTACTTGAGCTTGGACAGGAAGCGCGCCTGGTCGGTGAACTTGCCGTCGATCCGAACGGCTTGACGCAAGAGGCGTGCCTGGGTCGTGAGGTCCTCCGCCTCGGCGTCGTAGGAGGGCCGCGGCCCCGTCAAGCCGCCCTCGGAGTGTTCGACCGCCAGGTGGTCGTTGTGCCAACGATCGATGTCCTCGTAGTACGAGATGAAGAGCGCGTCGATCGAGCGAGGTTGGTCCATGAAACGGCCGCCTAGAGCTAGATTGTATAAGGGAATCTCACACTGCGGGGTGAGTCGGGGCCAAGCTCCGACCGCTCTTCCGGATCAGAAGCGATGAATCGCCGCTCCGAAGGTGTATCCGGCGCCCACGGACGTCAGCAGCACCCGACACCCCGGCCCGATTATCCCCGCCTCCCGCGCTTCCGCCAGGGCGATCGGGACCGTGGCCCCGGAGGTGTTGCCGTGGTGCACGACGTCGTTGACCGCTCGCTCGGCGGGCAGGCCGAGGGCGTCGAGGGCCTCCTGGACCATGTAGGTGTTGCCCTGGTGCGTGATGAAGAGGTCGATGTCGTCCAGCTCCATCCCCGCCCGGGCCAGCGCTCCGTCGCATGCTTCGCGCGTGTAGGCCACGAACAGGTCGAAGATCTCGCGCATGCCGTCCACCTGGACGTAGTGCCTGCGCGCGTCCACCGTCGCGTGGCTCGCGGGCTCGCGGGCCCCGCCGGCGGGGACCGTGGCGCCCGCCCGCTCCCGGCCCTCGGCGCCGATGAAGGTCGCGATGAGCCCGGGCTCCTGCGCGGGCTCAAGCAGCGCGCCGGCGGCTCCGTCCGCGAAGAGCACGACCGAGCGCCGGTCCTGCGGGTCGACAAAGCGCGAGCGGGCGTCCGCGGCGAGCACGAGCACGCGCTCCTCCCCGCCACGGATCGAGGCCGCGCCCAGGTCGAGGCCGTACAGGAACCCCGCGCAGGCCGCAGAGACGTCGAAGGCCGGGCAGCGCGCCCCGAGCAAACGCGCCACCCGCAGCGCCGTCGCCGGGCTCGGCTGGTCGGGCGAGACCGTCGCCAGGATGATGCGGTCGAGCTCCTGCGGCTCGACACCCGCCTCGTCCAGGATCTCGCGCGCCGCGGCCACGGCCATGTCCGACGTCGTCTGACCCTCGGTCATCCAGTGCCGGCTGCGGATCCCGGTCCGGCTCTCGATCCACTCCGCGTCGACCTCGAGGCCGAAGCGCGCGATCAGCTCTTCGTTCGTGAGGACCAGTTCCGGTAGGTAGCGGCCGCAGGCCGCGATGCGGACGTGGCGCTCAACCATCCGACTCCATCCGGATCGCGATCTTGCCCATCAGCTGACGATCCTGCATGCGCCCCATCGCCTTCGGCACGTCGACCAGCGGATAGGTCTCGGTCACCGGGGGCTGGATCTTGCGCTGTTCGACCAGCCGCAGGCAGTCCATCCACTCACGGTGCGTCCCGATGTGCGAGCCGAGGAACGAGAGCTGCTTGTTCCACAGGTAGCGCAGGTCGATCTGGGGCGTGAAGCCCTCGGTCGCGCCGCAGATGACCAGCTTGCCGCCCCACGCGAGGCACTCGATGCTGATGGGCCAGACCGTCTCGCCCACGTGGTCGAAGACGACGTCGACGCCGCGGCCGTCGGTCAGCTCGCGCACCCGCTGGTGCACGTCCTCCTGGTCGCCCCGGATGACCTCCTCGGCGCCCATCTTGCGACAGAACTGCACCTTCGGCTCGGAGGAGGTGACGGCGATGGCGCGCGCACCCAGCACGCGGCAGAGCTGCAGCGCGAAGGAGCCAGTCCCGCCGCTCGCTCCCCACACCAGGACCGAGTCACCCGCCGTGACCTGGGCGCGCGTCACGAGCATGCGCCAGACCGAGAGCAGGGAGGTCGTGGTGGCCGCCGCCTCGGTCCACGACAGGTGCGTGGGCTTGGGCGTCAGCTGTTGGACCTGCAGCTTCGCGTACTGGGCGTAGGCCCCGTCGAACGGGCCGGTCTGGAACCCCCAGATGCGCATCTTCCTGCAGAAGACCTCCTCGCCGCGGAGGCAGGCCGGGCAGCGCCGGCAGGAGTTGACGCCGTAGGTTATGACCTCGTCGCCGACGGAGTAACGGTCCACGTCGGGGCCGAGCTCCACGACGACGCCGGCGGCGTCGGTGCCGGAGATGTGCGGCAGGGGCAGGCTGACCCGCGGCAGCCCTTCCAGGGCCCACAGGTCGTTGAAGTTCAGCGCCGCGGCCTCGATGCGCAGGACGACCTCTCCAGGTCCTGCGGTCGGGTCGGGAACGTCGCCATAGTTGAGTGAATCGAGGGTGCCGTGTTCTTCGAAGTAGATGGCCTTCATGGGTCGCGCGACTCGACGCGCACTCTTTGTCGATGGTCAGGAGGGCTCAAGGATCCGAAGGGGCTGTCCCTATCCAGAAGACCAAACGATATCCAAAAAACTAGACGATCCGCCGAGTTCTCGCTACGGTCGACGCGAGCGTCGGCCACCGATGAACCCCCTCGGCGGTTCTCCCGAGATCATGCCTGCTTTCGCGATCTTCACGTTCGTTTCGATCGTGGCCCCGGCTCACCAGGAGTTTCCGACGCGAGAGGTCGGGCGGGAAGGCCGGCTCGAGCTGCTGGCCCTGCGGCGCGCGGCGGACCCCCTGGCCTTGGCCCTGGCGCCCGGCGAGCGGGAAGCCTGGGTGGTCGAGGGCAGCGAGCTGGTGCGCCTGGACCTGACCGGCGAGGAGCTCGGCGCGGGAGCGGAGCGCGCGCGCCTGCCCCTCGACGTCCCTCCCCTCGACCTGTGCTGCACCGGCGACCGGCTCTACGTCGCCGGAGGCGACGCCGGGTTGTGGTGGGTCGACCTCACGGCGGACACGCCCGTTGCGCAGCGGGTCGTCGCCCCCCGGGGCGAGTGCACGGCGGTCGCCGCCTCCGGGGGCGCGCTCCTGGCCGCCTTCACCAACGCGGAGCGCTCGCAGCTGTGGATCTTCGACGAGGAAGAGCTCCAGTTCACCCAGCAGGTCGCGCTCGGGCCGGGCACCCCCTTCGCCATCGCCGCCCGCGCGGGCCGCGCCTGGATCGCCATGGGCGCGGGCGGTCTCTGGCGCGTGGACTACGCAGGACCTGCAAAGCCGCGGGTCGCGGCCGGTCCGGACACCACCCGGCTCCCGACTCCGAAGGGCTTCCAGCTCGAGCCCGGCCTGGTGCGCGACCTGGCCCTGGGCGACGGGCACCTGTACGTCGCCGCGGACTCGGCCGGGCTCCTGGCCATCGACCTCGCGCAGCCTTGGAGCGCCGACACCCCGGTGGCGGTCCAGTCCGTCCAGCGCCCCGGCGAGGTGGCCTACGCCCTGCGCGTCGCCGCGCGCGGCACGCGCGTCGCCGTCGGCACCCTGCGCGGGCCCGCGCGCGCCGCGGACGGCGCGCCCTACGGCCACTTCGGCGCCATCGGCGTCGACCTCGCCGTCGGCGGCATCGCGACCTCGGACTATCCCCGGGGCAAGGCGGAGCGGCTCTTGACGTTCGAGCAGCGCCCGGGCGGCCTGCAGGCGACGGGGGCCGCGGCGCTGCCCCCCTGCGGTTGGCGCACGCTGGAGCTGGGGGCAGAACGCGTCTACGCCATGCACCTCGTCCAGGGCCTGGTGGTGCGCGATGTCCAGAAGCCCGGGCTGCCCGTGGTCCTCGAGCGGCGCCGTAGCGGCTTGCCGGCGATCGACGGCCGCTTCGGGCTCGCCGACCCGGAGCTCGTGCTGTTCGGCGTGGACAGCGAGGGCGCGGTCACCGGCGGGCTGCACCGGATCGAAGCCGACGGCGACGTCGCGCCCCTCGAGGGCACGGAGGACGCGCTCACCCGCACCCTCACCCTCGGCGCGCATTGGCTCGACCCCGAGCGCGGCTGCGAGTGGATCCTCGGGGGCCACGGCTTCACCTGGCGCCTGCACCGCATCGTGCCCGGCGATCCGCCCGGGTACGCGCGCTGGGACGTGCGTCCGCCGCCGGATGCGGACGGTCGTCCGGGCCACACCTACTTCAGCTCGGACCTCGACGGCGACCGGATCCTCCTGACCCGCGCCCACTCCCGCTTCGGCCTGCTGGTCGCCTCGGCCGAGTGGTTGGCCGGGCAGGCCAGCGCCACCGAGCCGGGCACACCCATCGACCTCGAGCCCCTGCACGTGGTGGCGACCCACCCCGAGGGCGACTGGGCCCAGGCGCGCGCGTGGCGTGTGAAGGTCACCCGACTCGCGGACGGGCGCCGTCTCGCCCTGGTCGCGGCGGGCGCGAACACGGACCCCGAGGGGAAGGACCCCGACCGCGCGCGGGTGCTCCTGTTCGAGCTGCCTGAGGACGTGAGGGAGCCGCCGCGGATCCTGGCGCGGCTCTCCGGGGAGGCGACGCCCGGCATGGCAATCGCGATCGAGAGCTTGGCCCTCGGTGAGCGGACCCTGGCCCTGGCCGCCGGGCTCTCGGGACAGCTGAACGTCTTCGACGTCACGCGTCCCGAGGAGGCCGTCCGCATCGCCACCTGGACCGCGCCGGTCAATCCCTTCTCGGGTCGCCCCGAGCCCCTGCTCGACCTCGCCGTGGACGAGGCCTCCGCAACGGTCTTCGCCGCCGCGGGTCGCGTCGGACTCGTCCGGCTCGACCTCACGGACCCGCGCGCGCCGCGTACGGTGGAGATCACAGGCACGCCGGGCTGGTGCGCCGGGCTGTGCTTCGACGACCGTGACGGCCGTGCGCGTCTGGCCGTCGGCGACCAGAAGGGTGGCTTGCGTGTCTACGCGTGGATCCGGCCGGCGGCCGAGGTCGCGAAACAGGAGTAGCGCGGAGGTCGCCCGCCGATCACAGGCGCCAGAGCAGGGAGCACCAGGAGATGCCCCCCGCGATGGCGCAGGTCGCGATGAGCTCTCGCTCCTGAAGAGCGCCCGCCGCGCGCAGCTCGTGGAGGCCGATCAGGGGACCCGCGCAGCCGGTGCAGCCGTGCGCGGCCAGGGACGCCTTGGAGTGCGCCGCATCGATCCCCACGATGCGGGCCGCCTCGTCGACCTGCTCGCGGGTGACCGCGTAGGGCAGGAAGTGCCGCGTCTGCGCGAGCTCGCGGGGAAAGGCCTCTCGGAGCCCCTCGCAGGTCGAGCGCCAGGCCTCCGCGAGCTCGCTGCGGTAGGCGGCGTCGGGGGACTGGAAGACGAAGGCGCCAGCCGCGAGCTCCTCGGCCCGGGGCGGCAGGTCGCCGGGCACGGTGAAGGGAGAGCCGGCGGCCGGGAAGGTGCCGGAGAGGGCACCCACCAGCCCCGACTCGGCGTCCGGCGCGCGCTCGAGGAGCAGGGCCGCGGCGCCGTCGCCGTAGATCATCGAGCCGGCCAGGTCCTGGTGGTCGAGGTACTGCGAGGGCGTCTCGGCGGCGACCACGAGGGCGCGCCGGGCGCCGGCGGCCAGGGCGGTCGCCGCGAAGGTCCAGGCCTGCACACCACCGGTGCCGCCCGCGCGCAGGTCGACGCCCGCGGCGCGGAGTCCGAGCCGCTCGCAGACGAAGCCCGCCATGGAGCTCGAGATCCGCCCGGGGGTCGAGGTGCTCGCCACCAGCAGGTCGACCGCGCCCGCCTCGATCCCGGCGTCGTCGAGTGCCGCCTGCGCCGCCCGCGCCGCCAGCTCCTCGGAGGCACGGACCGCGGAGGGTGCACTCCAGCGCCTGCGCTCCACGCCCCAGGCCTTGCGCGGGTGCTCCGGATCCCAGCCCCGGTCCGACAGCTGGGCCTGATGGTCCTCTCCCAGCAGCCGCCGGTAGACGTCGGTGTTCTCGAGCTCCGCGGTCTCCGGGAAGGCCACCCCGCTGCCACGCAAGCACAGGCCGTCCCGCTCGGCGACCTTCACGTCTGTTCCGCGGCGATCCTCTGCACCAAGTCGCGCACCGCGGAGCAGTCGGTGCAGGCGCGCAGGTCGTGGACCTTGAGCTCGACGTCGATCTCCTCCTTGACCAGGCCGAGGAAGATCACCATGCCCATGGAGTCCCAGCCGTCGAGGCTGCCCAGGAGCGTGTCCGCGGCGACGCTCCCGGGCAGGGCCTGGGTCGCCTCCTCGATCAACTCTACCGTCTTCTGGATCTCGATCATCGACTTCTGCACGAGGGTCCTGGGTCCATGCTACCAGGCTCGGCCACCACCTGACTGTGCCGCCCTCTCAGATCCTCCGCTCGCGGCCCTCCCAGTAGGGCGCGCGCAGCTCGTGCTTCGGGATCTTGCCGGCCGGGTTGCGCGGGATCTCGGGGCGCAGCTCGACCTTCGTCGGGCACTTGAAGCGCGCCAGGCGCGCGCGGCAGTGTTGGATCAGCTCGCGCTCCTGCGCCTGCGCGCCGGGCTCGAGGGCGATCAAGGCCAGGACCTCCTCCCCCCAGTGCTCGTGGGGAATCCCGATCACCGCCGCGTCGTTGACCGCGGCGTGCTCGCGGAGGGCCAGCTCGACCTCGCTCGAGTAGACGTTCTCGCCGGCGACCAGGATCATGTCCTTGAGCCGGTCGACCAGGGTGACGTAGCCCGCGGCGTCGATGGTGGCCAGGTCACCGGTGTGGAA
This sequence comes from uncultured Planctomycetaceae bacterium, assembly GCA_964591315.1. Taxonomy (GTDB): domain Bacteria; phylum Planctomycetota; class UBA1135; order UBA1135; genus JABACD01. The sequence continues at coordinate 27,170 of CAZQAT010000002.1, read as the reverse complement.
CCAGCCGCCCGAGAGAGCCTCGGCCGTGGCCTCCGGCTGCTCGAAGTAGCCGGGGCTGATGTGCGGCCCGCGCGCGACGATCTCTCCGACCTCACCCGGCGCGACGTCGGCGCCCTCGCTGTCGACGACCCGCAGCTCGCAGCACAGCACGGCGCGCCCCGCGGAGGCGAGCCTGCCCGGCTCGCCGCCGTCCCGCGGGACCACGTGGTCCTCGGGCCGCAGGGTCGTCAGGACGCCCATGGTCTCGGTCAGGCCGTAGCCCTGGAGGAAGCCGCAGCCGAACAGCGCCATCGCGCGCTCGAGGGTGGGTACCGGCATGGGCGCGGCGCCGTAGACGATCAGCCTCAGATCGGAGAAGGACCGCTCCTCGACCCCCGGCTCCGCGAGCAGCCACTGCACCATGGCTGGCACGAAGAGGGCGTGGGAGATGCGCTCCTCGGCCAGGATCTCCAGGGCCGGCCCCGGCAGGAACTCGGCCATGAGCCGCAGGCTCGCGCCCGACGCCACGGTGGACATGACCATCAGGAAGGCGCCCACGTGGAAGAGGGGCGTGACCTGCAAGAAGCAGTCGAGCCGCGGCCGCAGGGGCATGTCGATCAGCCAGCTGCCGAGCAGGGCGTAGACGTTGCCGTGGCTGAGCATGGCGCCCTTGGGCGGCCCGGTCGTGCCGCTCGTGTACATCTGGACCACGATCTGGTCGAGGTCCTGGTCCGGGGGCGGGGCGCTGACCTCCGTCTCGGCTAAGCAGCCCTCGAACCCCGACCAGGAGCCGCTGGCCGCGTCGAGGGAGATCAGCCGCTCGAGCTGCGGGCAGTCCGCGCGCCTTTGCTCGATGACTTCGTGGAAGTCCTCTTCGGCGAACACGAAGCGGGCCTGCGAGTCGGCCACGATGTAGGCGATCTCCTTCGCGCGCAGCCGCCAGTTGATCGGGACAGCGACGGCTCCGAGCCAGGCCAGGGCGAAGTAGAGCTCGACGAACTCGACGCGGTTGCGGGAGACGATGGCGACGCGGTCGCCCGCGTTCAGGCCGCCCTGCTTCAGCCCCGCGGCCAGGTGCACCGCGCGCTCGGCGAGCTCGCCGAACCGGCGCCGTCGTTGGCCGTCATCGACGGCGACCACGTCGGGGAACAGGTGCGCGGAGCGCCGCAGGAGATGGTCGATGCGCATGGCGAGGCCCGCGCTGCTGGATCGAGTCCCGCGTGCGGAGCGAGAGTCTAGCAAGTACTCTGCCGGGAGGCGCTCACAGTTTGCCGAGGGCCAGGAGGTGGTCGGCGAGGACCTCGGCCAAGAACGCGTGACCGCGGGGACTGAAGTGCTCGGGGTCCGCGAAGGAGTAGAGGCTGACCGGGGCGGTGGCGATGTCGTCGGTCGAGCGCCGCGGGCCAAGCCGGGCCCAGACGGACTTCGCCGTGATCTTGCGCGCCTCGAGGGCGTCCAGCAGGGGCGCCATCTCTTCCCGGAAGCGCTCCAGGGGGTCGACGTGGTGCACGAGCTCGCGCTCCTTGCACCAGGGCCCCCAGACCTCGCCGGTCCAGGTCTCCATCTGGCCAAGGACGTCCTCGAGCCGCGGCATGGAGACGAGCAGCAGGCGGCAGTTCCGTTCCGAGCAGTTGCGCGCCAGCTCCTCGAGCCGCCGCCCCATCTCGCGCCAGTGCCCCTCGTGCTCCCGGTCGAAGGGGCTGATGCGCATGCGCCGGTCGCTCTGCTCCGCCCGGGCCTTGGCGTTGCGCTCCATCTCGTCCTCGTGCGCGTCCTCCTCGATGCGCAGCAGGCCACGGTCCTTCAGGGCGCCCCGCCTGAGGAAGTCGTAGGTCGCCGTCCCCAGCACGAAGTCGCGCAGAGGGAACGCCGGGCCCTCCTTGAAGTGCTGCATGGGGCGCGCGGAGAAGGCGTTGATCGTGACGATCAAGACGTCGGGCCGGAAGGGCCGCACGTCGTCCTCCCAGACCCGCGCCATCTGCTCGAACACGTAGCCCGGCATGGAGAAGTTCATGACCAGGGCATCGTCCGAGACCTCCTCGCGCAGGAGCACTTCCAGCTGCCGCCCGAGGGTCTCTTCGATGGGGACGTGGTGACCGTAGGCCACCGAGTCCCCCAGGACGGCGACGCGCAGGCCCGGTCGGTCCTCGGCCTCACTCGGCGACGTCCACTCCCGGTCCCGGTAGCCGTGGGCGTTGATCACTTCCTCGACCTCGGTGTCCCAGTGACCCGTCTGGCTCGCCAGCTTGCGCCAGCCCAGGCGGTCGTCCGAGACCGTCACCGTGCGCCGCCCCCAACCGCCCAGGGTGCCCAGGCCGACCTCGACGCCAACGAGGACGACCAGGCAGAGCAGGATCCCCGTGCGGGGGCCGATGCGGATCTTGGACTTCACAGGCCGCTCGCCAGCTCCAGGCCCCCGCTGACCGGGAGGGTCGCGCCGGTGACCAGCCCCGAGGACGGCGAGGCCAGGAAGGCAGCCGCGTGGGCGACCTCCTCGGGTAGTCCCATGCGCCCCACGGGCGTCGCCGAGACGAGGCGGTCCAGCACCGCGGTGGCGACGCGCTCCTTCACGCCCGAGGTCCCGATCAGGCCGGGCTCGATCAAGTTGCACGTGACGCCCGTGCCCACGCACTCGACGGCGACGCTGCGGGTCATCCCCACCAGGGCCGCCTTGGCCGTCGCGTAGGCCACCTGGCCCGCCGCTCCGAGCCGCGCCGCGATGGAGCCGATGTTCAGGATGCGGCCGTGCCGCCGCTCCTTCATGCCCGGCAAGACGAGGCGGGTCAGCTGCAGGGCGGCGTGGAGGTCGACCTGGAGGACCTGGTCGATCTCCGCCTGGGGGACCCGCTCCAGCTTCCCGTAGCCGGCGAACACGGCCGCGTTGTTGACCAGGACGTCGACCCGCGGGGCGAGGTCGCGCACCTCGTCGGACAGCCGCGGGCTGTTCAGGTCACAGACCAGGGCGGCCGCGTCCAGGCCCTGGGCCCGCAGCTCCGCAGCGACCTGCTCGAGGTGGTCCCTGTTGCGGGAGGCGAGCACGACCCGCCCGCCGCGACCCGCGAGATCGCGCGCGATCGCCGCTCCGATGCCCGTCCCTCCGCCCGTGATCAGGGCCGTCTTCCCCGCGAGGTCCGTCACGTGGCGTCTGGCGACCTCCGGCGCGAGGAGCGGAGCGATGAATCGATGTGGACTGAGGGCTGGAGCATGGATGCCGAGGATCCATTGAACCGACAGGTGCGGATCCAGCGCAATAGCCTGCGCGCCCCCTCCTCAAGGATGCGTCAGGACCACCACCTCGCGCAGGCCGCCGAGGGGCACCTCGAGCGGGCGGTGCAGCACATCGCCCGCCGGCAGGTGCGCCACGAGCTCGTAGCTCCCGGGGTGCAGGGGGATGTGCCAGGTGCCGGCGGCCGTGCGCTCGGTGTCCTGCAAGACGAGGGCCGGCTCCTCACCGCCGATGGCGGACACCTCGAGGCGGGTGCCGGCAGGCGCCGGGTCCGTGCCGGCCATCACGCGCACGGGCACGAAGGGCGGGCTGCCGGGGCGCACGTCCACCGGAACGCTCACCCCCGTCTCGACGGGGAAGAAGCTACCGGCGATGACCTGGCCGCCCGACTGGATCACGAGGGAGGCGACCACGCCGCGCTCGCCGCGGTGGTCGCTCAGATCGACCGTGACCTTCACGGTGGTCGGGGGCCTCACGGACAGCTCGATCGGAGAGTGTCCGGCGCGGAAGTGGCGCCGCTGGGCGCGGGGAGCCTCCGCCAGCCAGCGTCCCTGGACGTAGGTGTCCAGCAGGATGTCGGGCCAGTCGTGGAGCAGGACCCGCCCGTCGGCGGGCACCTCGATCAGTCGCTGGAAGGAGGGGTCACGCACCTTGCTGGAGGCCACGTGCAGGAAGAGGGGCTCGTCGTCCTCTTGCTCGCGTTGTACGCGCAGCTCGATCGCGGGGCGCTCCTCGAGTTGAGGGTCCCAGCGGTGGCCGGCCCCGGCGTCGACCTCCAGGAGGGCTTGGGCCACGTACTCCGGTCGCTCGGGGTCCTGAGCCCAGAAGCGGTGGGTCCCCGCGGGGAGTCCTTCGAGTCGGAAGCGACCCGCTTCGTCGGCGGTGACGGAGCTCGCGAAACCGAGCAGCTCGGGCAGGTAGCCGGGCGTCGTCTGGTTGGTGAGGAGGGAAGCGTACTCGGGCGGGTCGAACCAGATGCGCACCCCAGCGACCGGGCGGCCCTCGTCGCCACGCACCTCACCGGCGAGGGCCGCGCCGCGCGCGAGGGTCAGCTCGACCTCGATCTCGGTAGCCTCACTCGCGTCGACCAGGCGCACCATGTCCGGCCGGCCCGACGCCTGTACGCGCAACTCGAGGGGCCGCGGCCATGCGCCCTCGAAGCGGAAGCGTCCGTCCCCGTCCGTCGAGCCCACCAGCGGCGCGAAGGTCGTGAAGAAGCCCGGCTGGGGCGAGAACTGCGGCAGCCCGTCCGATGCGCCCAGGCGCACCTTCGCGTCGGCGAGGGGGAGGCCCTCCTCGTCCACCACACGCCCGGAGACCACCGCGCTCGCGGCCTCCACCGGCAAGGACAGGCTCTCCTCCGACCCGGCATTGGCGAGCAGCAGCTCGCGGGAGAAGGAGTGCAGGATCGACCAGGGCCGGCCCGGGACGGCGATGCGCACGCTGGCGAGGTTGGCCAGACGCTCGAAGCCCGCGCCGTGGAAGTCCTCCTCCGCGAAGTCGACGTGCCCCATCCCCTCGGCGTCCGTCCGGCCGCGCTCGACGAGGCCTCCGGGGGTGGCGACGAACAGCCGCGCGTCCGCGAGGGGCGTGCCCGAGTCCTTGTCGAAGACCCGCACCGCCAGTGGATAGGTCCGGGCCGTTTCGATTCCCTCCGAGGAGGCCGCGGTTTCCGGCACTTCCTCGGGCGAGGAGGTGGGCTCCAGCTCCCGGCGACCCGCGTCGGTGGGCGAGGGCTCCGCGTCTCCTTCTGGAAGTATCGCGTCCTCGGCCCCTGCGTCCATCCGGGTCGGCTGAACCTGGGCGAGCTTGGTGGAGGAGGCGGCCGCGGACTCGGTGTCCGAGTCCCAGCCGCCGCTCAGGCCCCAACCCAAGAAGAGGGCCAGGGGCAGGAGCGCCGCGGCGGCGATCCAGGCGCCGAAGGACCCCGAGGCCGCCGCCACGGGCTTGACATCGACGGGCACGCCGCCGAGGACGACAAGCCCCGACACCCAGGAGCTGCGACCGCCGTCGACGCGCCGGTCGAGCTGCTCCCGAAGCTGCTCGCGCCCGCGCATCAGGCGCCAGCGGACGGCGCTCTCCGGCACGCCCTCGCGCTCGGCGATCTCGACCGATGAGGCCTCGTGCAGGTAGTGCTCGAGCATGGCCGTGCGGTAGGGCTCCCGCAGGGAGAGGACGGCCTCGCCGAGCGTGCGTCGCATGTCCTCCTCTGCGATCTCCACCTCGTGGGACTCCTGGGCCTCGAAGCGGCCGGCCCGGGGCTCCGAGTCCTCGCGCCGGATCTCCGAGCGCCAGTGGGAGCGCAGGCGGTGCACGATCACCTGGCGCAGCCAGGCCTTGGGGGTCTGCACGTCGCGCCCCCGCAGGGCCGCGACCCAGGTCTCCTGGACCAGGTCCTCGGCCGTATGGGGATCGCGCACGAGCTGGTGGGCGAGGCGCCGCAGCCAGGGCTCGTGGCGCAGGAGTTCAGCGAACTCGGGGGACATAGAGGGCGGAGTCATGGTTCGAGAACCCAGTCGCCCGGGGCGTCGGCTTCGTTGGCTGACTCTTCGAAATAGTGCCCCGGGGCCCCTGGTGGCCCAGAGAGGCCCGTTTCAGGGCCCAAGATCCAGGGAGAGGCCGCTGCTGGCCGTGAAGCCCGCGGGTCCCCCGGCGTTGTCCCGCAGGAAGAACTGGAAGTGCCACTGGCTGCCCGGGGTGACCTGGCCCGGCCCCGAGCCCAGGGGTGCGCTCGTCATGTCGAGCTGCACCACCGAGTGTCCGTCCACGTCGGCGACCACCGCCGGCAGGATGCGGTGCAGGGGCGCTGCCACGCACAGCCTGCCCTCGCCGATGGGCACCGCCGGCTGGGTGTTCGGGCCGTAGAAGGCCATGCCGAACTCGCTCGGCACCCCGTGCACCACCCGCAGGCTCAGGTCGTTCTGGCTCACCGAGTGGGAGCCGATGGCGGTGAGAATGGCCCCCTGGCCCGCTGAGTGGAAGGTGGTGGGACAGAACCAGCTCGTCGCGCCGCCGGAGGCGTCGAGCACCTCATCCACGTGGCGGATGACGGCCCGCATGGTCTGGTTCGTGGCGCGGGTCGCCTCTTCGACGGTCAGGAGTCCGCCCACGTGCACGTGGCCGGCGGTGATGCACCAGGCCGGGTCGTTGCGATCGGCGTGGAGCGACTGGTACCAGACCCCGTGGTAGCCGATGTACTCCGACAGGAACCCGCCCCCATTGCCGGCGAAGTCGACCCAGGTGCTGAAGTTCGCCATGTTCATGACGCTCAGGGCATCCATGATCGACTGGATGGGCAGGGTCGAGTTGCGCACCGTGTTCACGGGCACAGAGCCGTCCGGCGGGGTTGGCGTGGGCTGGAAGGGCGGGGCGTAGTCGTCGATCCACAGGTCGAGGTTGCGGTTGTTCCACTCGAGCTCCCACCTGGTGTCGAGGACCCCGCGACTGAAGGTGATGATCGCGATGGGCTCCAGCTCGTCGGCGATGCGCCAGAAGTCCTCCGAGGTGTCCTGGTAGTCCACCTCGAGGTTGCCGACGCCCTGGCCTAGGCCGTTGGGGAACTCCGGGAAGAAGGAGTACACGTCGTAGCCGCGGCCCTCCCAGTTCGAGCCGACCCAGCCGTCCGGGTTGAGGTTCACGTCCGGGCTGAAGTGCCGGATCATCTTGTTGGTCGGCGACCAGTAGCCGGTCAGCATGATGATCGGGCGCGCGGCGCCGGCCGCGGCGCGGGGGGTGCCGATGCCCGAGCCGGGGGCGTGCAGGTTGGGCTGGGGGAAGGGCATCGCCTCGTGGCGGGTGCCCGTCAGGCCCCGCTGGGCCAGGGCTCCCGGGGCGAGACCCAGGAGCGCGAAGGTGGCGAGGGCGGCGGTGGCGCGGAAGGAGGGCATGCGAGCTTCTGGACGGGGTTGCGAGTGGCCTCCAGCCTACCCGCGGCCCCGAAGTCGTGCCTCGATCGGCGTCCGGGCGCCCCGCTGGGCGCCCTCTCCGCGTCGCGGTCTGGGGACGTGCTACTCTGCTATTGGGGCCCCGTGAGGGCCCGGGTGCGGAGAAAGCGGGCGGGCGGGGAACCACGCTCGGTGCCCACCCGTCCTCGCTCTCACTCACTCACCACGATCTCGCACATGAAGCCGATCCTGCTCCCCCTCGCGCTCCTCTCCCTCGCCTCACTCTGCCCGGCCCAGGACACCCTCACCCTGTACCAGCCGACCACGGGCACCGACGCCTATCTGGTGGACGGGACCGGGGCCATCGTCCACACCTGGCCCGGGACGAGCACGCCGGGTCTGAGCGTGTACCTGCTGCCGGACGGGGACCTGATGCGCACCCTGGACATCGACATCGGTCCGGTCGGCGGGGGCGGGGGCCTCGAGCGCGTGGCCTACGACGGAACCGTGGAGTGGAGCTTTCAGTTCATCAGCCCGACACTGACGCCTCACCACGACATCGAGGTGCTCCCCAACGGGAACGTCCTGATGGTCGTCTGGGAGAACATCGGGCCGGCGGCAGCAATCGCCCTGGGACGAGACCCCGCGAACGTGGGCAACAACTTTCGTCCCGACGCGATCTACGAGATTCAGCCCGTGGGCGCGAAGGGCGGGACGGTGGTCTGGGAGTGGCACGCCCAGGACCACGTGATCCAGGACTTCGACCCTCAGCTTCCGGGCTTCGGCGTCGTCGCGAACCATCCCGAGCTGATCGACATCAACAAGGGCGGCAACTCGGACTGGTTGCACGTCAATGGAATCGACTACAACCCACAGCTCGACCAGATCGCGCTCTCGGTGCCCTTCTTCGACGAGATCTGGATCATCGACCACAGCACCACCACGGCCGAGGCGGCCTCTCATTCGGGTGGGAACTCGGGCAAGGGGGGCGACATCCTGTACCGCTGGGGGAACCCGGCCGCCTATGACCGGGGGACCGCGGCGGACCAGGACCTGTTCTTCCTCCACGACGTGACGTGGATCGAGGAGGGCCGACCCGGGGCGGGAAACCTCCTCGTCTACAACAACGGCACCGCGCGGCCGACGGGCAACTGGTCCTCGGTGGACGAGTTCACGCCTCCGGTGGACGCGCAAGGGAACTACAGCCTCGCCCCCGGTGGGACCTACGGCCCGACGAGTCTCACCTGGACCTACTCGGATCCGCCGACCTTCTACTCCGCGATCATGAGCGGCGCAGAGCGGCTGGAGAACGGCAACACCCTGGTGTGCGAGGCGACGGCCGGGCGCTTGTTCGAGGTGGACTCCGCGGGCACCGTGGTCTGGGACTACACGAACCCCTTCGGCCAGTTCAGCAACTGGGTCTTCAAGAGCCAGGGCTACGCGGACTGCGACGGCGACGGGGTGGTCGACGCCCAGGAGATCGGTCACCAGGGCGGCGACGGCGATGGGAACGGTGAGCTCGACGCCTGCCAGGACCCGGAGAACTACTGCACCGCGCTGGCGAACTCCTCGGGGGCCCCCGCGTCGATGGGGTGGGGCGGCACGACGAGCCTGGCGGCCAACGACCTCGTCCTGACGGCCAGCTCCTGCCCGCCGAACGTCTTCGGGCTGTTCGCCTTCGCGGAGAACCAGGCGTCGACGCCCCTGGGAGACGGGGTCCTCTGCCTCGCCGCGCCGGTCTCACGGCTGCCCGTGGTCTCCACGGACGGCGGCGGCACCGCGGTCTTCGCCTTCGACAACCAGAGCCTCCCGCCCACGGCGCCGCCCCTCGCGGCGGGCACGACCTGGAACTTCAGCTTCTGGTTCCGGGACGTCCCCGGCGGACCGGCGGGCTTCAACCTCGCCGACGGGCTGAGCGTGATCTTCAGCGACTGACGTCGGGCGCGACCCGGGCGCGCCAGGCGGCGTGACGGGCGCGCAGCTCCTCGACCACCTGGGGTCGCTCCTCCGCCAGGTTCGTGGTCTCCCCGGGGTCCGCCCCCAGGTCGTAGAGGTGCGTCCCGGTGCGCACGCCCACCTGCTCGAAGTCCGCCTGCCGGCGCGCGCGGGCCTCGTCGCGGGTCTCCATCAACTTCCAGTCGCCTGAGCGCACGGACCACTGCCAGGCGATGTCCCAGTGCAGGTCGCGGCCCGTGATCGGGGGCAGCTCTCCGCGCAGTCGCGGGAGCTGGTCGAGGCCGTCGAAGGCCTCCGCAGGAGCGTCGACTTCCGTCAGGGCGCAGATCGTCGGCGCGAGGTCCAACGCCGAGACGATGCCCTCGTGTACGACCCCCGACGGGAGCTCGCCGGGCATGCTGATCAGCGTCGGCGTGCGGGTTCCGCCCTCGAGCAGGTGGTACTTCGAGCCCGCGAGGGGCCCGTTGTCGGCCCAGTCGGGCACGCACCCGCCGTTGTCGACGGTGAAGATGACCAGGGTGTCTTCCCGCAGGCCGAGCTCCTCGAGCTGATCGAGCAGGCGACCGATCTCCCGGTCCATGCACTCCAGCTGGGCCAGGTAGTAGGCGCGGCCCTCGGGCCAGTCGCGGACGTGCACGCCCTTGTACCAGTCGAGGTACTTCTCCTTTGCCGGGTCCCAGTCCGGGAAGGGCTCGAGCCCGTGGGCCTCGAGCTCCTCGGGCGGGAGTTGCCAGGCGAAGTTGTGCACGGCGTTGAAGGCCAGCAGGGCGAAGAAGGGGCGCGACTGGTTGGCGTCGATGAACTCCAGGGTCTCCTCGGCGAAGGCGGTGGTCGTAAAACCGTCGAAGTCGATCGAGCGTGCGTCGTCCCACATGGGACCCACCGCCATCTGGCGCGCGGCCTTGCCGAACTCCTCCTGAGCCTCCGGCCCGTGGCGGAGGTAGTGGACGCGGCCACCGGTGGTCGTGCCGTAGAAGCGCTCGAAGCCCTGGTTCAGGGGGAAGCCGTAGGCCTCGGGCTTGCGGTCCGGTCCGCCGGTGTGGACCTTGCCGAAGTAGCCGGTTGCGTAGCCCGCCTCCCGCAGGCGCTCCGCCAGGGTCACGGCCTCCAGCGGCAGTCCCCGGCCGCCACCGTAGAAGAAGTTGTTCCAGCGCTGCTGGTAGCGGCCCGTCAGCATCCCGACCCGGGACGGATTGCAGATCGGCGAGGAGGCGTAGGCGTGGGGCAGGTACAGGCCCGAGGCCGCGAGCCGGTCCAGCTGCGGCGTCTCCACGTCCGCCTTCAGGCCCAGGAAGCCGAGGTCCGCGTAGCCCTGGTCGTCGGCCACGATCAGGAGCACGTTCGGCCGCCGGTGATCTGCGCCGGGCGTCTCCGCTTCGGTTGCCTGGCAGGACGACCAGGTTCCGGCGAG
>CAZQAT010000002.1:0-16614 GCA_964591315.1 uncultured Planctomycetaceae bacterium | reverse complement strand
CCTGCTGCTCTCGCTGACCCCCTCGGCCCTCGCAGCCTCGGCCCAGGAGATCGACTTCTCCGACGAGGTGCGGCCGATCCTCTCGCGGGCCTGCTTCGCCTGCCACGGTCCCGATGAGGACGCGCGCCAGGCGCGCCTGCGCCTGGACGTGCGCGAGAATGCCCTTGGTGAGGACGGCAGCTTCGCCGCCATCGTCCCCGGTGACGTGGAGGCCTCGGAGCTCGTCTTTCGCATCAACGACGAGCAGGAGCCCATGCCCCCGCTGGACTCGGGCTACGAGCTCACGTCGGCGGAGATCGAGGTCCTCGAGCGCTGGATCGAACAAGGCGCGCCCTACGAGCAGCACTGGGCCTTCGTCACACCTGCCGAGCCGCCGATCCCGGAGGTGGCGCGAGCGGACTGGCCGCGCAACGAGCTGGACAGCTTCGTGCTCGCGGTCCTCGAGGAGCGCGGCCTGGCCCCGAGTCCCGAGGCCGACCGCCGCACCCTCCTGCGGCGTGTGACCCTCGACCTGACGGGCCTCCCGCCCACGCCTGGGGAGCTGGCGGAGTTCCTCGCGGACGAGGTCCCCGGCGCCTACGAGCGCGCGGTCGACCGCCTGCTCGCCTCGCCCCACTACGGCGAGCACATGGCCCGCTTCTGGCTCGACGCGGCCCGCTACGGCGACACCCACGGCCTGCACCTCGACAACTACCGGGAGATGTGGCCCTACCGTGACCGCGTCGTCGAGAGCTTCAACGAGAACCAGCCCTACGACTCCTTCGTCGTCGAGCAGCTCGCGGGAGACCTGCTGCCCGAGGCGACGCTCGAGCAGCAGATCGGCTCGGGCTTCAACCGCTGCAACGTGACGACCAACGAGGGCGGCTCGATCGTGGAGGAGGTCCACGTGCGGAACGTGGTCGACCGGGTCAGCACCACCGGTACGGTCTTCCTCGGTCTGACCGTGGGCTGCGCCTCCTGCCACGACCACAAGTTCGACCCGATCACGAAGAAGGAGTTCTACTCCCTGTTCGCCTTCTTCAACAACATCGACGGCGGTCCGATGGACGGCAACGTCAAGGACCACGCGCCGGTGGTCAAGGTCCCCAGCGCCGAGCAACGGGCGCGCCGAGCCGAGCTGGAGGCGGAGCGCGACGCCGCGGACGGGCGGGTCCTGGCCGCGGTGGATGCCTTCGAGTACAGCGAGCCCGTCACGGCCGTGGAGGAGCGCCTGCCCCAGCGCGAGGTCGTGTGGATCGATGACGAGCTGCCGGGCGGCGCTCAGGCGGAGGGCTCGGAGTTCGAGTGGGTCGACGGTCCCGCCGAGCTCGTCCACTCCGGCGAGCGCTCCATGCGCCGCACGAGCGAGGGTATGCAGCAGCACTACTTCCGCGACGCCGACCGCCGCCTGCGCGTCGGCGCCGACGACGTGCTCTTCGCCTGGGTGCGCCTCGACGCCGAGTCCCCGCCGCGGGAGATCATGCTCCAGTTCAACGGCGACGGCGCCGCGGACTGGGACCACCGCGCCTTCTGGGGCGAGGACCTGGTCGACTTCGGTCAGACCGGCACGCCCTCACGCTGGCGCATCGGTGACCTGCCCGAGGCGGGCGTCTGGACGCGACTCGAGGTGCCCGCGGCGACCGTGGGGCTCGTCGAGGGCGACGTGGTCCACGGTGTTGCGGTCACCCAGTACGACGGGACCGCCTGGTGGGACCGGCTCGGCCTCCTCAGCTCGACTCCCCAGGAGCCCGAGGACCACCTGTGGGTCGAGGACGAGCTGCCGGAGGGCGCGACTCCGCAAGGAGACGGCAAGACCTGGAACTGGGTCGGTGCCCCCGAGCACCCGGTGCACGGTGGCGAGCGCAGCCTGCGACGCTCGATGGGTGACCGCCTGAACCAGGACTTCTTCACCGGCGCCAGCGCCCTCTCCCTACGCAAGGGTGACGTGCTCTTCGCTCACGTCTGGCTCGACCCGGAGGATCCGCCCTCCGGCATCCAGCTCCAGTTCAATGACGGCAACTGGGAGCACCGCGTGCGCTGGGGAGGCCCGGTCCACGGCGCGGGGCGCGAGGGCGGCGCGGACTTCGTCGCCAGCGCGGAGGTCCCGGAGCCGGGGCGCTGGCACCGGCTCGAGGTGGACGTGGCCGACGTGGACCTCGGAGCGGGCTCGCTCCTCAACGGCTGGGCCTTCAGCCAGGTGGGCGGCACGGTCTACTGGGACACGGCGGGCGTGCGCTCCTGGGGGCGCCACGACGACCGCCACCTGTGGTCCCAGCTCGTCTGGGAGGGGCGGGCACCCGGCGTGTCGGGTGTCCCCAAGGAGGTCCTCGAGGTCGTGGCCCTGGCGCCGGAGCAGCGCAGCGAGGAGCAGGCCCAGACCCTGCGCACCTACTACCTGCGCAATGTCTGGGCCGGTGGGCGCGAGGTGGTCGAGCCCCTCGAGGTCGAGGTGAAGGCGGCCGTGGACGCCCTGGCCCAGCTCGAGCGCGAGGTCCCGACGACGCTCGTCATGAAGGAGCGCATGGAGCCGCGCACGGCCTACGAGCTCGACCGGGGTGCCTACGACGCTCGCGGTGAAGAGGTCGGGCGCCTGACTCCCGCCGCCCTGCCGCCCATGGCCGAGGACCTGCCCCGGGACAGGCTGGGCCTCGCCCGATGGCTCGTGGACCCGGAGCACCCGCTCACCGCGCGAGTGACGGTCAACCGCTTCTGGCAGCAGCTCTTCGGCACGGGCATCGTTCGCACCAGCGAGGACTTCGGCAACCAGGGCGAGCCGCCGAGCCACCCGGAGCTGCTCGATTGGCTCGCGCGGCGTTTGGTCGACGAGGGCTGGGACGTGAAGGCGACCCTGCGGCGCATCGTGCTCTCCGCCACCTACCGCCAGAGCTCGGCCACAAGCCCCGAGGCCCACGCCCTCGACCCCGGCAACCGCTGGCTGGCTCGCGGTCCGCGCTTCCGCCTCGATGCCGAGGCCATCCGCGACCAGGCGCTGGCGGTCAGCGGCCTGCTGGTGCGCGACCTGGGCGGGCCGGCGGTCAAGCCGCCCCAGCCCGACGGACTGTGGAAGGTCGTGGGCTACAGCCGCTCCAACACGGTCCAGTTCAAGGCCGACGAAGGGCCCGAGAAGGTCCACCGCCGCAGCCTCTACACCTTCCTCAAGCGCACCGCCCCCGCGCCGCAGCTCTCGACCTTCGACGCGCCGAACCGCGAGTCCTGCAGCGTGCGGCGCGAGCGCACGAACACACCCCTGCAGGCGCTCTTGCTGATGAACGACCCCCAGTTCCTCGAGGCGGCCCGGCACCTGGCCTGGCGCGCCATGAGCGAGGGGGGCGCGAGCCCTGAGGAGCGGGCGAGCTACGCCTTCGAGCTCTGCACGGCGCGCCCTCCGGACGAGCGGGACCTGGAGGACCTGCTCGGCATCTTCCGTGCCCAGCGGGCGGAGCTCGCCGCCGACCCGAGCCGGGCGACGAAGCTGCTCAACGTGGGGGCCCTGCCCCTGCCCGAGGAGCTGGACCCTGTGGACCTCGGGGCCTGGATGGTGGTCTGCAACCTGATCCTGAACCTCGATGAGGTGGTGGTGCGCGGATGAGCGACTCGATCGAACGGACCCGCGCCGAGCAGCAGGTCTTCACCCGCCGCAGCCTCCTGGGGGCGGCCGGTCTCGGGCTCGGTCAGGCGGCCTTGCTCTCCCTCAGCGGCCCCGAGGCCCTGGCGCGCTCGGTGCGGCGCGGCCCCGGGGGCGGCATGCAGGTCGGCCCGCACTTCGCGCCCACCGCGAAGCGCGCGATCTATCTCTTCATGGCCGGCGCGCCGTCCCAGATCGACACCTTCGACTACAAGCCGAAGCTGCGGGACCTGTTCGACGCGGACCTGCCGGACTCGATCCGTCAGGGGCAGCGCCTGACGACCATGACCTCGAACCAGGAGCGCTTTCCGATCGCGCCCTCGATGTACAACTTCGAGAAGCACGACAACGGCGGCGACGGGGCCTGGGTCAGCGAGCTGTTGCCGCACACCTCCCGGATCGTCGACCGCCTGGCGATCGTCAGGTCGGTCTGGACCGAGGCCATCAACCACGACCCGGCGATCACCTACATCTGCACCGGCAGTCAGCTCCCGGGTTGGCCGAGCCTCGGCTCCTGGCTCTCCTACGGGCTGGGATCCTCGAACGAGAACCTGCCGGCCTTCGTGGTGCTGAACTCGTCCTGGACCGGCCGCCAGGAGGCCCAGGCCCTCTACGAGCGTCTGTGGGGCAACGGCGTGCTGCCCGGCCGCTACGCCGGCGTGTCCCTGCGCTCGAAGGGCGATCCCGTGCTCTTCCTGCAGGATCCCGAGGGCCTCAGCAAGCAGGCCCGCCGGCGCCAGCTCGACGCTCTGCAGCGCATGAACCGGCGGCGCCTGGACGAGACCGCCGACCCGGACACGCAGACGCGCATCGACCAGTACGAGATGGCCTTCCGCATGCAGGCCTCGGTGCCCGAGCTGACGGACCTGAAGGACGAGCCGGACGAGGTCTTCGAGCTGTACGGTCCCGACTCCCGAAAGCCGGGCACCTTCGCCGCCAACTGCCTCCTGGCCCGGCGCCTGGCGGAGCGCGGTGTGCGCTTCACCCAGATCTTCCACCGCGGCTGGGACCAGCACTTCGTGCTGCCCACGGACCTGCCCAACCAGTGCCGCGACATCGACCAGGGCGCAACCGCCCTGATCCTCGACCTGGAGCGCCGCGGCCTGCTGGAGGAGACCCTCGTGATCTGGGGCGGCGAGTTCGGCCGCACGGTCTACTGCCAGGGCAACCTCGAGCGCACGAACTACGGCCGCGACCACCACCCCAAGTGCTTCACGGTCTGGATGGCCGGCGGCGGCATCAAGGGTGGCGTGGTCCACGGCGAGACCGACGACTTCAGCTACAACATCACCCAGGATCCGGTCCACATCCGGGACCTGAACGCCACGATCCTGCACTGCCTGGGGATCGAGCACTCGCGCCTCTCCGTGCCCTTCCAGGGCCTGGACGTGCGGCTGACGGGCGTCGAGGAGGAGGCGCACGTGGTGCGGGAGATCCTGGCCTAGCACCCCTCTCGAACGGTTTCCCTCGCGCTCCTCGAAGCGCTACTCTCCTCGGCATGCTGCTCGAGGAGTCCGGCCAGGAGCCGCCGCAGTCCGAACCTGAGCTGGTTCGGGAGCTCTGCGATTGGATCACGTCGAAGTTCGGCGAGGGTCCGGAGGTGGCGGCCGGCGTCCTGGGCGTCTCCCTCCTGGTGGGCCTGGTCCTGCACTACGTCGTGCTGAAGGGGCTGGCGCCCCTGTTCATGCGCACGAAGACCGATGTGGACGAGCGCATCCTGCGCGCCCTGCGCGGGCCGGTGATCCTGACCGTGATCCTGTTCGGGTGCTACCTGGCCGCCGTGGTCTTGGGGGAGGAGTCCTGGGCGGCGAGCCTCAGTGAGACCCTCAGCCGGATCCTCGTGACCGTGGCCTTGGTCGTGTGGACGATCCAGGGCCTGCGGATCTCCTCGATCCTCTTGCACTACGCAAGCCACCTCACCGATCGCTTCTCGGTGATCGACATGCGCACGGTGCCGCTGTTCGCCAACCTGGTGACGGTGCTGGTGCTCGGGCTGGCCCTGTACCTGCTGCTGAAGATCTGGCAGATCGACGCGGCGGGCTGGCTGGCCTCGGCTGGCATCGTCGGCGTGGCGGTGGGCTTCGCGGCCAAGGACACCCTCTCGAACCTCTTCGCCGGAGTCTTCATCGTCGCGGACGCGCCCTACCAGCTCGGGGACTACATCGTGCTCGACGACGGAGTGCGTGGCGAGGTCGTCCACATCGGCCTGCGCTCGACGCGCATCAAGACCCGCAACGACGTGCTGATCACGATCCCCAATGCGGTCATCGGCACCTCGAAGATCGTCAACCAGAGTGGTGGCGGCGACACGGCCATGCGCGTGGGGATTCCCGTCGGTGTCGGCTACGACTCCGACATCGAGCAGGTCAAGTCGATCCTGCTCGAGGTGGCCCATGAGCAGGGGAACATCAAGCGCGACCCGGCCCCGCAGGTGCGCTTCCGCCGGCTCGGGGACTCGGCCCTCGAGTTCGAGCTGCAGGTCTGGGTTCAAGAGCCCGCCCTGCGGGGGCGCGTCGTGGACGCCATTCTGACCCGCATCGTGCACCGCTTCCGGGAGGCGGAGATCGAGATCCCCTTCCCGCAGCGGACGGTGCACATGGTCGGGGCTCAAGAGGCCTGAGCGCCTGGGTCTGCGGACCCCTCCCCGGCCTACCGCCTCACTCCGGAGCCTCGGCGCGCGTGAGGTCGGCACGCCTCGCGTCGCCGATCGACGACAGGTAGTCGCAGGTCTTCATCACGACGCTGGTACAGAGGTCGCCGGCGTTGAAGGCGACGGTCGGGTCGATCTCGAGGCCGGCGTCGATGGTCAGGGGCAGGTCGAGGATCGGCGGGCCGAAGGGGGGCACGCTGCCGGGGACCAGCCCGGTGAGCTCCATCAGCTCCTCGGGGGTCGCGAAGCGCACGCGGCGGGAGCCGAAGAGGCGGCGGACCTTCTTGGAGTCCAGCCGCGAGGTCGGGCGCAGCACGACCAGGCGGTAGTCGCCTTCCTGGACCCGCAGCACGAGGGCCTTTGCGCCGGAGCTGAGGGCTTCGCCCCGGGCCCTGGCGGACTCCTCCGACGTGTAAGTCGGGCCGTGGTGAACGACCCGGTACGGAACCTCCGCTCGGTCGAGGAAGGCCAGGATGCGTCCCGTGATGGCCGGGACGGGGTCCGCGGGGCTCAATGGTCCGGTGGCGTGAGGTGCGGCCGAGCCGCTGCTCACTCCTCGCCCAGGGCGGACTGGAGCGCGGAGACCACCTCGTCACTCGTCGGCTTCGTGCGCGGCTCGTAGTAGGCGATCACGGTCCCGTCGCGCCCCACCAGGTACTTCCCAAAGTTCCACCCCGGCAGGGAGCCCGTCGCCTTGCCGAGATAGGTGAAGACCTCCGACTGACCGTCGCCTTCCTTCACGCCCGATTTGGCGAAGAGGGGAAAGGAGACTGAGTAGTTCGAGTCACAGAACTCGCGGATCTCGCCGGGTGTATCGAACTCCTGCCCGCCGAAGTCCCCGCTGGGGAAGGCCAGGACGGTGAAGCCCTGGTCCCCATAGGTCTGCTGGAGCTCCTCGAGGCCGGCGTACTGGGGGGTCAGGCCACACTGGCTGGCGGTGTTGACCACCAGGGAGACCTGTCCGCGGTAGTCCGCGAGAGAGGTCGGCGCACCGTCGAGGTCCTCGACCTCGAGAGCGTAGAAGCTCTGGTCCGAGACGCTGACATCCTGTTCCACCTCGTCGGTGAAGAAGGAGGAGCAGGAGGCGAGGAGCAGGCTGGGCAGGAGCGCGAGGCCGTGGAGGATCTTCATGGCCTCGAGTCTAGCGTCTCGGGCCGCGCTCAGTCTCGCCGCAGGTAGGTGCCGCCGGAGTCCTGGGTCAGCCAGCGCAGGAGGGTCGAGTCCTGCCCGATGGTGATTCCGTGGATGCGCACCCGCCGGGCCGCGTTCCAGACCCGCACCCGCGCGCGGACCTCCTCGATGTCGGTGACCTCGCCCTCGGTCGGGGCCCCGTCGCTGATCAGGTAGATCGTGTCCACCAGGGGGTCGGCGAAGGCGAGCTGCAGGGCCGGGTAGAGGGCCGTCCCGCCCAGGGAGTACTGCTCGCGAATGAACCGCAGGCTCTTCTGCCGGTTCTTCTTCTTCATCTTCACGAGCCGCTCGGAGAGGGAGCGCACCTCGCTCTCGAAGAAGATCAGGTTGAACAGCTTGCCGTCCGGGAAGGCGCGCACGATGTCCGCCAGCTGCTCCTTGGCCACGTCCATGCGGCTGGGCTTGGTCGGGTCCTGGGGTGCCTCGGGGTCGACGCCCTTCCCCGCGTTGATGCGCATGGAGCCGGAGACGTCGAGCACGAAGCACACGCGCTCGCTGAAGACCTCGACGCCGTAGAAGGTCGGTCCGCGGGTGCTGCCCGCAGCGGCCACCCGCTCGCGCCGCCGGGTCTCGATCTCCTCGAGCTCTTCTGGCGAAGGCGGCTGGAAGGTCTCGGCGTTGTCCCTCCACCAGCGCTGCCAGCGCTCGACGGCGCGGCCCAGGTCCCGGCCGCAGAGCAGGCAGAGGGCGCCGTAGACGTCCTCCTTGAGCCGCCCGCGCTCCAGGTCGAGGCGCTCGATCAGGAGCGGGATCGAGCGCTTGTCCCGCAGGCGCGCGGTCTGGGCGATGGCCTCGGAGCGCACGGGCCAGGCCTCGTCGACGACGAGCGCGTGCAGGGCCTCGACCGCCGCAGCCGTGCGCAGCTGGACCAGGGCCTCGGCGGCGCCCATGCGGGTGGCCTCGTCCGAGCTCTTCGCGAACTCGAGGATCAGGGCCTGGGCCTCTTCGTCACCGATGTCGAGCTTGGCCAGTGCGACCACCGCGGCCTTGCGCACGGCAGCGGCCTTGGCGCGCAGGAGCGGGCGCACCTCTTCGACGAAGCCCTCGGCCCCCTCGTCCTCCACGAGCCGCGCCAGGGCCTCGAGCACCACGCCGGGGTCGTCGCTCGTGAAGGCCGCGGCCAGGTGGCGATTGGCGGCCTCGCTGTTGCGCGTGGCGAAGTAGTCGATCAGGAGCATCTTCCAGGCCCGCGGCGTGTCGCGGGCCCCGAGCTTGGCGCCCAGCAGGGGCGCGGCGCCCTCGAAGGGAAAGCGCTCGAGGGACAGGCGCAGGACCTCGGCGTGGCGCTTCTCCGCCAGGGCGCCGCGGGTGGCGGCGTCGATGCCCACGTAGCGTTGGTCCGTCGCGCCTGCCAGGCTGGCGTCCGCGAGGATGTGACGTAGAGCCTCGGGGCTCCCGGTCGCCGCCAGGCGCGGCAGCAGGGCGTCGACCACGAGTCGCCGGCAGTCGGGGTCCTTGTGGTCCTCCAGAGCGCGCTCCAGAGCCGGGAGGCCCGGATCTCCGAAGCGGATCAGGGTCTCCATCGCCACCGGGCGCGCAGCACGGTTCTTGGCCCGGAAGGCCTCACGGGACAGGAAGTGCCTGGCCGCGTCGGCCACCTCGGGGGGAGCGATCTCGAAGGCTCCGAAGGCCCGGTAGGCGGGCTCGAGCACCTCGAGCTTCTTCAGTCGACCCACCGCCGCCTCGAGGGCCGACACGGCGCGCTCGTTCCCGAAGGCGGCCATCTCCGCGAAGACCGCGGGGTCCACACGGTCCTTCTGCCTGGCGACGAGCCGACTGAGCTCCCCGAGGTCACGCTCCTCTTGCCTCGGACCCGCCACGGCGGGCAAGAGGCCGGCGGTCCAGAGCAGGAGCAGGCAGGCGAAGGCCGCGCGCGTCACTTCAGCCCGAGCTCCTTCTTGTGCTGCTTCACGTAGGCGAGAGCCTTCCGCTCGTCGCTGGGGTGCTCGCCCTCCGAGGGCTTGAAGACCTGCCCGGTGATCTGCTTCAGGGACCAGGAGATGTCGCGCCGGATCCCGTTCCAGATCTTCCAGCGCTGCTCCCAGTACGCCGCCGGCGGGTTCGTGGCGGAGTCCACGTTGGCGGGCGCCGGTGCGGAGAGCTCGTTGCAGAGCCGGCGTACGATCGAGTAGTCCTTCGTGCGGATCGTGCCGAAGTAGCGCACGCAGGCCCTGGCCACCTCCGGGTCCTTGGCGCTCTTGAACTCGCTGAAGACGTCGGACTCGACCTTGCGCTGGCCGATCTCTCCGAGGGCCAGGATGATCGCCGCCAGGGCCTTGGGCCGCTCCTTGCGCACGGCCTTGTCCTTGAAGGCCTTGGCCAGCGCCGAGGCGGCCTTCTTGTCACCTGCGTGGTTGGCGAGGACCCTCGCGGCAGCCGCCTGGACCGCGCTGACGCGCTCGACGAGGATCTCGTAGCGCTCGGACTTCTTCTCCAGCCCGAGCTCCTCCGCTTCCGCCTGGGCCCACTTCTTGTCCGCCTTCGAGGCGCGCCACTTGAGCGCGTCGGTGGCCGGCTTGACGAACTCGCGGTTGTCGAAGGCGCTCATCTCCCCGAGGACCTTGATGACCTCGCCTCCGTCCCCGGCCTTGGCGGCCTTGGCGTGGCTCTCCACCAGCCGGTCGGCGACGGCCTCCTCGGCGGTGGTGACGGTCTCTTCGGCCTCGGCTTCCTGCGGGGCCTCGTCCTGGGCGGCGACGATGCCGCCGGGAAGGGCGAGAAGTGCGGCGATGGCCAGGATGAACCTCATGGCAAACCTCCTCCGGTGCGGTCTCCGCATGCTAGCAGGCCATGCGGGAGGAAGGCGAGCGGGGGCCCTCGAGCGGCCCGCAGGGCCTACCGCGAGGAGGCGGGTCGCCAGGGCTCGGGGCCGTTCTCGCGTGCACGCAGGAACTCGGCGCCGAGCTCCTCGTACCAGGCGTGCAGGCGCCCGCGCAGGTCCTCCACCGTCTCCGGCTCCTCCGCCGCCAGGTCGTTCAGCTCGCCCGCGTCGGCCTCCAGATCGTAGAGGTGCACGCGGCCGTCCTCGAAGCGCTCGAGGAGCTTCCAGCGTCCGAGCCGGATCGCGGCTCCGGGAAAGCCGCCCTGGTTGCCGTAATGCGGGTAGTGGAAGAAGAGCGCGCGCTCGGGCGCCTCGCCTCCCTCGAGCAGCGGTAGCAGGCTGACGCCGTCCAGGTGCTGCTCCGGCCGCGGCGTCGCGCCCGCCGCGGCGAGCAGGGTCGGGTAGAAGTCCGTGCTGATGACCGGCGTGTGGCAGACGCTGTCCGGGGCCACCCGTCGCGGCCAGCGCACGATCAGCGGCTCGCGGATGCCGCCCTCGTAGAGCCAGCCCTTGCCGCCGCGCAGGGGCAGGTTGCTGGTGGGCGAGCCCTCGGAGGTCGACAGGCCGCCGTTGTCGGAGAAGAAGACGACCAGCGTGTCGTCCGCGACCCCCGCGGCCTCGAGGGCGTCGAGCACGACCCCGAGGGCGCGGTCCATGGACTCGACCATGCCGGCGTAGGTGGGGTGGGCCTGGACCGTGCGCACCCGGCGCTTCTTGCCGTTGGGCCAGACCTGCTCCTCCTCGGCGAAGGCCTCCACCTCGTCGAGGCCCGCGTCCTTCGCCTTGGCCTCGTACTTCACCTTCAGCTCCCGCGGCGCCATCAGGGGCGTGTGCACCGAGTAGAAGGACAGGAAGGCGAAGAAGGGCCGATCGGCGTTGGCGGCGATGAAGCGCGCCGTCTCTCGGCCGAGGCGCTCGGTCAGGTGCTCGCCTTCGGGGCCGTCCTCGAGGCGCGGGTTGCCGTAGGGCGTGAAGTAGCGCCCGGGGCCGTAGGGCCCGCCGCGCTCGTGGCCGCCCTTGTTGTGGTCGTAGCCGCGCTTCTCCGGCCAGTGCTCGGGCGTCTTGCCCAGGTGCCACTTGCCGGCGAAGAAGGTGGCGTAGCCCTCGGCCTTGAGGGCCTGGGCGATCGTGACCTCGTCCAGGGGCATCTCGTCCCGCAGGGGCGCCGGCGCGAACCTGGCCTTGCGGCGGCCGCTGAAGTAGTTCGTGGCGCGGACCCGCGTCCCGTACCTGCCGGTCTGGATGCTGTAGCGCGTCGGCGAGCAGACCGGGCTGGTGGCGTAGCCCGCGGTGAAGCGCATCCCGCCCCGGGCGAGGCGCGTGACGTTCGGCGTCTCGTAGAAGGTCTCGGGGTTGTTCGGCGCCACGTCCATGTAGCCCAGGTCATCGACCAGGACGAAGACGACGTTGGTGTGCGGGGTCGGCTCCTCGCCCGCTCGTGAGACCTCGGCTCCCGGGCTGTGGCTACAGGTCAGCGAGAGGGCGAGCAAGAGGTGGAGTCTCGGCATGGTGGCGGGGCCTCGGTTCAGGGGGCGGGCTCGTCGTTTGGGTGCGGGAGCTGCGCGAGCCCGCGCTCGAGGCGCGCACGGGCCTGAGCGCGCAGGGCGTCGTCCTCCTCGGCTGCGAGGGGCGACTCGAGCCGCGGATCGACCCTCGTGTCGTGGAGCCGCCCGTCTTCGAAGAGCTGCCAGCGCGCGTCCCGGGCCCAGCGCTGCGCGGGCACGTCGGGCTTGCTCAGGGGCCGCGGGCGGTTGTGGAAGGCGACCCACTCCCGGTGGAGCTCGGCATCGTCCTCGAGTCGCGGAAGGAGGCTCCACCCGTCGAGCTCCCGGTCCGTAGGGAGCTCCAGGCCGGCCAGGTCGGCGAGAGTCGCGAAGACGTCCACGGTCGAGACCGGGTCCTCGATCACCGTGCCGCCGTCGAGGCGCCCCGGCGCCCAGAGCAGGAAGGGCACCCGCGAGCCCGCGTCGTGGGGCTTGTTCTTCGCGCCGCGCACCTCGACGCCGTCGCGCATCGAGCGCACGTTCCGCGGCGAGCCGTTGTCGCCGATGAAGAGCACCCAGGTGTCCTCGGCGAGGTCGCGCTCCTCGAGCGCCGCCACGAGCCGCCCGACCAGGGTGTCCATGTACTCGACCATCGGACCGTACTGCTCCACGTCCCCCGGTGGCTTGCGTGGACCCTCGGTGCCCGGCGGGGCGATGAAGGGACCGTGGGGCAGGATCATGGGCCAGAAGAGGAGGAAGGGGTCGCCCCGCTCCCCGTCGATCCAGTCGAGGGCGTGGGCCAGGGCCAGGTCCGGGCCGTACTGCTCCTCGCCGAACTCCCGCGTCTCGCCGTCGATGGTCAGCTCCGGCTCCCAGTGCCGCAGACCCAGGCTCTCCACCTGCCACAGGCAGTGGCTGTCGAAGCCCGCGTCCGGGGGCAGGGTCCCGCGGCCGCGGATGTCGTCGCCGTAGTGCTCCGCCCCGTAGAGCTGCCACTTGCCAACGGCGCAGGTGCGGTAGCCACCGCCTTGCAGCACGTGGGCGAAGGTGCGCTCCTCGGGGGGCAGCACGCTGAACGAGACGTAGTTGCGCGCGTTGCTGCGGCCGGTCAGGAGCTCGAGCCGGGTCGGCGTGCAGACCGGCTGGGTGAAGGCGTTCGCGAGCCGCACCCCCTCGGCGGCCAGCCGGTCGAGGTGCGGGGTGGCGTAGCTCTCGCCCCCGTAGCAGCCGAGGGTCTCGGCGCCGAGGTCGTCGGCGAGGATCACCACCAGGTTGGGGCGCGGGCTGTCCTGGGGGCCGTCGGCCTCGAGGGAGGCGCACCCCAGGAGGGGCAGGAGGAGGGGCAGGGCTCGGCGCATGGGTGGGGGGACCAGTATGCTCGGCGCCGCCCTCACCACGACGCCATGAAGGACACCGAATCCCCCCCCGACCCGCCCGAGCTCGACTTCGAGGCGGTGCGCGCCGGCCTCGGCGACCCGGAGCGGGTGCTGGTGGACGTGCTGCCGGCCCGGGTCTTCGCCCGCGGGCACCTGCCCGGGGCGCTCAACCTGCCCCTGGAGGAGATCCCGCGGCGGGTCGCCGAGGTCCTCGAGGACCGGGCGGCCGAGCTGGTGGTCTACTGCCGCAACGAGCACTGAAACCTCGCACCGCGGGCCGTGGGCCTGCTGCGAGAGCTGGGCTTTCGGTCCCTGGCCGTCTACCCCGGGGGCACCCTGGACTGGACCCGGCGAGGGGGGCGGCTCGTGAAGGGGGCGGGCTGAGGCCCCCTCTCGGGGCCCCAGGGGGCGATTCGTGCAATTTATTTAGCTGAAAGGCTAGGTAGTGTCCCATTGTTTAGCAGTTGTGCTAATATGATCCCCGTGAGCGACCAGCAGCCCGAGACCGTCATCTGCCGCTATCAGGTCCGACCCGGTCGGGAGGCCGAGCTGGAGAAGCTCCTGGCCCGCCACTGGCTCACCCTCCACGCGGCCGGCCTGGTCACGGACGAGCGGCCCCGGATCTTCCGCGGCCTGCCCTCGGAGACGCCCGGCGCGGCGGGACCGGCCGCGTGCCTCTACGTGGAGATCTTCACCTGGAAGGACGCCCAGGGCTCGAGCCTGGCCCACCAGCTCCCGGAGGTGATGGCCATCTGGGAGCCCATGGGCGCGCTCTGCGACTCCATGGAGTTCCCCCACTTCCGGCCCCTGGACCTGGTGCCCGCGGATGGCTGAGCCGGGTCCGGCCGCCGAGGCCTCCCCGGCCGAGCGCCGGCTGGCGGACGTGGAGGCGGTCTTCTCGGCCCTGGCCCACCCCTCCCGACGCCAGATCCTGCTGGTCCTGCACTACCGCGGCGGGGAGATGACCGCGGGTGAGATCGCCGGCCGCTTCGGCTGCAGCTGGCCCACGACCACCCGCCACCTGGGGGTCCTGCTGGAGGCCGGGCTGGTGCAGGTGCGCAGGGAGGGCCGCCAGCGGGTCTACCGCCTGGGCCGGGAGCGGCTGCTGGGGGTCACCTCGAACTGGCTGACCGCCTTCCAGATGGCCTAGGCCCAGCGGTGCGGAGCCGTCGGGTAGGATCCGCCCATGGAAGCCTTCACCCGCCTGATCCGGGACCAAGAGAGCCTCGGCCGCCTGCGCAGCCTCCTGGCGGAGGTCGTCGTCCGCCCGCGCCTCCACGCGCGCCTGGTCAACACCCTCTCGCGCATGGAGTACGTGGGGGTGCGGAAGATGCTCAAGGCTCGCCACGCGGACCTCCTGGACGAGGAGGGGCTCCTGCACGTGATCGAAGAGGCCTCCCACGCCCTGCGCCTCAAGCGGGCCGCGATCCAGCTCAACGACGGCAGCGCCGAGGGTATCGAGACCTACCGGGAGGAGCACAGCCTCGCGGGTCCCGCCGGAGAGGCCTACATGCAGGGGGTCGACCGGGCCTGCGAGGAGCTCCTGGCGCCCCTGGGCCTCGAGGGCGCGGCGGCCAGCGACGCCAACTATCTGCTGTCGACCACCGCCATCGAGCTGCGGGCCGAGGCCTTCTACCCGCTCTACGAGGAGTGCCTGCGGGAGGCGGGGGCGCCCTTCTCGGTCAAGGCCATCCTCAAGGACGAGCTGCGGCACCTGGCGGAGATGGGCGGGGCCCTCGAGCGCTCCCTGCCGACCCGCTGGGAGGAGCTGCTCGGGGCCGCGGTCGAGCGCGAGACCGCCTGCTTCGAGGACTGGCTCGCGGCTGTCGCCGCGGCGGTCGAGCGGGAGCGGGTCACGGTCTAGCCCGGCCGTCGTCCTGCCCGGAGCCCCGCGCCGGATCTGGAGCATCGGACGGGGTGGTGGGGGGTCGGAAGGGCGACGACTCCTTAGGCTGTGCCCATGATCTCCTCAGTCTTCGCCCTGATCGGGACCGCCCTGGCGCTCGCGGCCGGTGCCCCCGGGACCTCCGCCGAGGAGGACGCTCGTCCTCCGAACATCGTCTACGTCCTGGCCGACGACCTGGGCTGGGGAGAACTCGGCTGCTACGGCCAGCAGAAGATCCGCACCCCGAACGTGGACCGCATCGCCCGGGAGGGCATGCGCTTCACCCGGCACTACTCCGGCAGCCCGGTCTGTGCCCCGTCCCGCTGCGTGCTCCTGACGGGCAAGCACACGGGCCACGCGGTGGTGCGCAACAACTGGGAGAGCGGGGGCTGGGGCGAGGACGCTCCGGAGGGGCAGTACCCCTTCCCGGAGGAGACCCTGACCGTGGCCGAGGTCCTCAAGGCCCGCGGCTACGCCACCGGCTGCTTCGGCAAGTGGGGCAACGGCGGGCCGGAGACGAGCGGCCACCCCAACGCGCAGGGCTTCGACACCTTCGTGGGCTACCTCTGCCAGCGCAAGGCCCACAACTACTACCCCAAGCACCTGTGGAAGAACGGCGAGAAGCTCGTCCTGCCGGGCAACGGGTGGTATCCGGCGCACCAGAAGATCGCCGAGCCCCTCGAGAGCGAGGAGGCCTACTACGAGCGCTACAACCGCGAGACCTACGCCCCGGCCGTCATGCTCGACGCCGCGCTCGAGTTCATGGCGGAGAACCGCGACAAGCCCTTCTTCCTCTACTACCCGAGCCCGATCCCGCACGTGGCGCTCCAGGCGCCGCGCAGTGCGGTCGAGGCCTACCGCGGCGAGTTCGAGGAGACGCCCTACCTGGGGCAGAAGGCCTACCTGCCCCACCCCACGCCCCGAGCAGCCTACGCGGCGATGGTCACTCACCTGGACGCGGAGGTCGGAGCCATCCTCGATCGCCTCGACGCCTACGGCCTGCGGGAGAACACGATCGTGATGTTCTCGAGCGACAACGGTCCGACCTTCAACGGGGGCAGTGACTCGACCTTCTTCAACAGCGCGCCGGGCATGCGCGGCCTGAAGGTGAGCGTCTACGAGGGGGGCATCCGCGTGCCCTTCGTCGTGCGCTGGCCCGGCCGCGTGGCCGCGGGCACGAGCTCGGACCACCTGAGCGCCTTCCAGGACGTGATGCCGACCCTCGCGGAGCTGGTGGGCGCGCCGGCGATCGAGGGCCTCGACGGCCTGAGCCTCGTGCCGACCTTGCTCGGCGAGGGGGAGCAGCAGCAGCACGAGCTCCTCTACTGGGAGCTCGGCGGCCAGCAGGCGATCCGCTGGGGGAAGTGGAAGGGCGTGCGGCGCGGCCTGAAGAAGGGGAACACGCACCTCGAGCTCTACGACCTCGAGGCGGACCCGCTCGAGTCGGCGGACGTCTCCGCGGAGAATCCCGAGGTGGTGCAGCGCCTGCTCGAGCTCCTCGCACGGGAGCACGTGCCCTCGGAGGTCTTCCCCCTTCCGACCATCGATGACTAGCCCGGCCTATTCATGAGCCTTCAACGCATTAGCACCCAACCGGCAGCCT
>CAZQAT010000001.1:166194-219353 GCA_964591315.1 uncultured Planctomycetaceae bacterium | reverse complement strand
GGCGCTCCTGCTCCAGGGGGTCGTCGGACCAGTCCAGCTCGGTCTCCACCAGGTCCTCACCCCGCTTGAGGACGATGACCTTCTTCGGCCCCCCCTTCTGGAGCTCGTCGACCACCTCGTCGCGGGCCGTCACCTCGACGCCGTCGATGGACTGGATCACGTCGCCTGCCTCCCAGCCGGCCTTCGCGGCCCGGCCGTCGGGCACGACCCGGTCCACCTCGCAGCCATCCCGGCGGTTGAGCATGACGCCCATGCGCCGCGGCTCGGGGATGCGCATCATGGTGCGATCGACCAGGTGGTCCAGGTCGGCGAAGCCCAGGGCGGCCAGGGCCACCACCAGGCTCGAGTGAATCTGGTCCGCGTCGTCGACCTCCTCGATCGTGTCGTACTGGGTGTGGTGCAGGCGCCTGTAGCCCTCCCGGGACTGGTCCCAGTGGAAGGCGGGCACTCCGGCGCTGACGAAGGGGGCGTGGTCGCTCGGACCCGGGCGCAGACCCGGCACCTCGCGCACCTCGAAGGGGCGCGCCGGGTCGAGGCGCTTGATCGGCGCGAAGACCGCCTCGAAGTCCTCCAGCATGACCTCGGTGACACCGATGCCCCGCAGGTAGTTCGTGCCGTTGTCGTGGTTCAGTACCACACTGATCCTCTCGAGCTCGTCCACGTGGCGCTCCACGTAGCCCTTCGAGCCGTAGAGCCCCTGTTCCTCGCCGCTGTAGAGCACGAAGCGGATCGTGCGCTTGGGCCGGATCCCGACCGTGGCGATCAAGCGCGCGGCCTCCATCGTGGTCGCCACGCCGGTGCCGTTGTCACAAGCCCCCTGGGCTGCGTCCCAGGCGTCGATGTGGGCCTGGACGATCACGTACTCGTCGGGCCACTCCGTGCCCTTCAGCTCCGCGACCACGTTGTGCTGGGTGATCGGGCCGTGCAGGAACTGGTTCTCGATGTCGAACTCCACCCGCAGGGGCGACTCGCCCGCCTCGGCGGCGGCCTCGGTCTCCTCGCGCAGCTGTTGGAACTCGTCGTACTGGAGCTTGACCTGCACCAGGGTCGGCAGGTCGTCCCACTCCACCTCCCAGCTTCCTCCCGTCACGAGCCGGCCGTCCCGACTCGCGGGACGGATGGTGCCCGCCACACCGAGCTCCGCGTAGCGCTCGTCGAGGGCGGCCCGGCTGCGGCGCGAGACCTTCGGGTGGCGCAGGAGCCAGGCACCCTCCAGCTCCTCGGCGCGCTCCTCGACCTCCTCGAGGTCCCGGGGCTCGACCAGCACCGGACCCTCCACGGCGCCGGTGGTGCCCGGAGACCAGCAGTTCGTGGTGAAGGTCAGGGGGCGCTCCTCGGGGGCCACCACCCGGCCACGGGAGGGCCCGCGGTCGAAGCCCACCTCGACCTGACCCCACTCCTCGAGGCGCGCCTCCAGGCCGTAGCTCTTGAAGGTGTCGGCGGCCCAGGTCTGGGCCCGCTGCAGCCCGCTCGAGCCGGTCAGGCGCTTGGGGAAGTGCTTGGTGATCACCTCGATGTTGGTGCGCAACCCGAAGCCCTGGCGGCCGATCTCGATCAGCTCCTGGATCCGTGGGTCCTCGCTCACCTCCGCCGCCGGCGTGACCGGCGGCGGCTCGGCAACCTCTGTCTCCTGGGCCGCGAGGACCGGGGCCAGGGCCAGGACGAGGGGGATCCAGAGCGCGGGACGCGAGACGCAGGAGCGCGGAACGGAGGGCCTTCTCATGGGGCGGTGGGTTGCGGGAGGCGGGACGGGGACATTATCAGATCGCCCGTAAGGAGAGGGTCAGATCGCTTGCTCCGCGGCCTGTCGCGACGGACACTCCCTGCCATGACGCCGCCGCTGGGCTCCCCCACTCTCCTGCTCGTGCCGACCGAGCTCGAGCTCTCGCGCCTCGAGGACCAGGGCGGTTTCGAGCGAGGCTCCTGCCTGCGCAGCCTGTGCGGCTTCGGCGTGGTGGCGGCGGCGGCGCGCACGGCGCAGCTGCTCGCCGAGCTGCGCCCGGCGCGGGTGCTGCTGGTGGGCATCGCGGGCACCTACGACGAAGAGCGGTACCCGGTGGAGAGCGCCTGCGACTTCGACGCGGTCTCCCTCTACGGCGTGGGCGCGGGCGAGGGCGAGGCCTTCCTCGGTCCGCCGGCCCTGGGCTTCCCCCAGTGGCCCGGCTCGCCGGGCACGACACCGCACCCGGTCGTGGACACCCTGCCCCTGGCGCGCCGGGCCGCGGGCCCGCCCGCGACCCTCCTGACCACCTGCGCGGCGGCGGCGGACGACGCGGAGGCCGCGCGCCGGCGCGCGCTCTTCCCCGGGGCGGTCGGCGAGGACATGGAGGGCTTCGCCGTGGCCCTCGCCTGCGCGCTCTCCGACACGCCGGTGCGCATCGTGCGCGGCTTCTCGAACCGCGTCGGCGACCGCGAGCCCGAGAACTGGCGCATCCCCGCCGCCCTGGCCGCCGCCCGCGAGCGGGCCCTCGAGCTGCTCGCACCGGAGGCGGACTGGGAGTGAGCATGAGCGGCGAAGCGCCCCTGCGCCTGGGCATCTCCACCTGCCCCAACGACACCTTCGCCTTCCACGGCCTGTTGACCGGCGCGGTCGAGGTACCGGGGGTCGCCCTCGAGATCGAGCTGATGGACGTGGAAGAGCTCAACGCGGGTCTCGCCGCGGGGCGCTTCGACGTGGCCAAGGGCAGCTTCCACGCGGCCTTCAGCCTGGCCGGTGAGCTCTGGCTCCTGCGCACCGGCGCGGCCCTGGGCTTCGACAACGGCCCCCTGGTCCTGGCGCCGGCGGAGCCGCGCCCCGCGGGGTGCCCGCGGCGTGTGCTCGGCCCGGGACGCTGGACCACGGCCCAGCTCCTCTTCCGCCTGTTCCATCAGGAGGAGCCCGAGATCGAGCCGATCGTCTTCTCGGAGATCCTGCCCGAGCTGGCCGCGGGCCGCGCGGACCTGGGCATCTGCATCCACGAGGGGCGCTTCACCTACGCGGACCACGGCCTGCGGGCGCTGGAGGACCTGGGCGAGAGCTGGCGCGCACGCACCGGGCGACCGCTGCCCCTCGGAGGAATCTTCGCCCGCCGCCGGCTGTCGCGGGAGGTCGTGGCCGGGGTCGAGGGCGCCGTCCGGGCATCGATCGCCCACGCCCGAGCCCACCCCGAGGAGGCCCTCGTCTCCATGCGCCGCCACGCCCAGGAGCAGAGCGACGAGGTGCTGCGCGCCCACGTGGAGCTCTACGTCAACGAGCACACCGACGAGCTGGGCCCCGAGGGCGTCGCGGCGATCGCGGCCCTCGAGGAGCAGGCGCGTCGGGCGGGGATCCTCACCCCCGGAGCCCGGCTCGAGGTCTTCGGTGGCTGAGCGCCTGTTCCACCTGGTGACGGCCGGGGACTGGCCGGCGGCCGGGCGCTGGTCGCCGCCCTCCCTCGCGGGCGAGGGCTTCGTGCACCTCTCCTTCGCCCACCAGCTCGAGGGCAGCGCGCGCCTGCACCTCACCGGCCCCGGCCCCCTGTGGCTGCTCGAGATCGACGCCGCGGCCCTGGGCGCTGCCCTGCGCCTCGAGGCCTCCCGGGACGGGATGCAGTTCCCCCACCTCTACCGCCCGCTGGAGCAGGCCGAGGTGCTCGGCCACTGGCCCGTGGAGCGCGACGCCCGGGGCGCCTGGGGCCTGCCGGAGCTCGGCGCGTCCGCGGCCGAGGACGCGCCCCCGCGCCGCCCCGGGGCTCCTCAGTCGGCGCCGTAGCGCAGCTCGAAGCTCGCGGCCGCCCGCACCTCCGCCGCGCGCCGCTCGAGGGTCACGCAGTACAGGCGGTCGTAGTCGTCGTCGGGGATCATGCCCCCGTACCGCGGGTGCTGCTCCAGGTCGCGAGCCTCCTCCCCCGTCAGGTCGAGGAAGAGCCTCGGAGTCGTGTTGGAGTGACCGGCCACCACCGCCACGGCCCCCGGCGGCAGCCCGCGCAGGCTGTCCAGGAGGTCCGCCGGCCGGCGGGGGTCGTAGACCTCCACCTTCAGGTCGCGCGCCTCCGCGAGGGGAGCCACGGTGGCGCGCGTGCGCCGGTAGTCCGTGGTGAACAGATGGCTGACCTGCGCCTCACCCAGCATCCGCGCCAGCTCAGCGGCCCGCTCCCGGCCCGCGGCCGTGAGGCCCGGGTCGCGCGGGTCGTCCTTCGCCTTCTCCGCGTGGCGCACGAGGAACAAGGTCCAGGCCCCGTCCGACGGGACCGCGGGACCCTCCTCCTGGGCGAGGCCCCAGGATGAACCGAGGGCGAGGCCGGCGAGGAGCACCAGGCTCCCGCCGAGGAAGATGCGGCGTGCGGCGTTGCGGGGCGTCATGGGCGAGCTCGATCGGGTCGGACGACCTGGGCGCGAATGAAAGCGGGCCACCGCTCTCCGCACGGGGCGGGAGTCGATGGCCCGTTGTGCTCGGACCACTCGGCCCGAGCCCGGCGCCCGGCGGCGCCGTCGTGCGTGGTCACTTGCCGCCGGAGTCCCGCAGCTCGAGCATCTCCTTACGAACGTCCTGGGCGGTGGCCTTGAGTTCCTGCATCGCCTTGCGGACACGCGAGGTGGCGGCCTTGTTGCCGGCTTCCGCCTTCTCGACGTCATCGCGAGCCGCTTCGAGGATGGAGACCAGCTTGTCGAAATTGTCGCTCATGATCGGTGTTACCTGTTCCTTGCGTGGGTCCTGTCCCGCAGTGCATACGGGGCGCATCGGGGTGGCCAAGGGGCCTGCGGACGGCCCCCCGGGGCCTCTGTTAGGCCAAGATCCGGTCTGTCGATCAAGCGCGACACCCCTCTAAAGGCCCAAAAAGCGGGTTTCCCGGGATTGGCAGCGCCCCGATCGAGCCCCCAGGAGAACCATAAGACACTTCATGACAGGTACTTACGGCCACTTCGAGGCCTAGATCAAATCGGTCCGAGCCGGCGACACTCAGACCAGGTCCGAGTCTCCCAGGCCGTACCACCAGTAGGCCCGCAGCCAGTCCCCGTCGAAGCGACCGTCGAAGGAGCGCGCCACCAACCGGTAGGGCGTGGGTCGCACACACCAGCCCAGCTCCTGGAAGAGGGCGAAGGGCGAGGAGCTGTCGGGGAAGACCGCCACCACGCGCCGCGCCCCGGCCCGAGCGGCGACGCTGCGGACCGCCGCCTCCAGGTCGCGGGCCACCGCCAGCTCTCCGGGCGGCACCAGCCAGTCGCATAGAGGTAGGGCCCCCTCCCA
The DNA here is from genome assembly GCA_964591315.1 of uncultured Planctomycetaceae bacterium. Taxonomy (GTDB): domain Bacteria; phylum Planctomycetota; class UBA1135; order UBA1135; genus JABACD01. The sequence goes on along the minus strand of CAZQAT010000001.1, from coordinate 214,147 downwards.
CTCCCAGGGCGTCAGGCGCAGGGTCGCCATCCCCACCAGCAGGTCCTCGTCGTAGGCCCCCAGCATCAGGTACTCGATGCCCGGCCGCTGCTGGTAGCGCCAGCGGGCCCAGGCGCCGTCGCGGATGGTGGCCGCTCCCCACTCGGAGGCGCAGCGGTCCCAGAGCCACTTGAGCTCCTCGCCCGGCTCGGTCACGCGCTGCACGCCGGCCGGTGCCTCGGAGGGCCGGCCCTCGAGCTCCAGCACCAGGGCCAGCTCCTCGCGCACCAGCTCGTAGCCCAGCAGCCGCTCCCCCACCCGCCGGGCCGCGTCGATGGGCCAGCCGTAGTGCACCGCGTCCCCACCGTGGGTGCCGTAGCTCCCGAGGAAGTGCTCGCCGAGGTCCACGTAGAGGCCACGCTCCCGCTGGCCGCGGCGGTGCTCGGGGTCCACCATCAGGTCCACGGGCTGCACGCACAGGCGCTCCTCACCGCCGATCCAGGTGCGCTCGGGAATGCCTGCGTAGGCCCCCACGACCCGGCCGTCGAGGAGGGCCACCGAGTGGCGCAGGGGCAGGCCCGGCCGGCGGAAGGCCCAGGCCCACTCCGCCGCCGACTTCGCCCGCTCCGCGCCGAAGCACAGGCGCTGGCAGGCGAGCAAGGAGTCCAGGTCGGACTCCTCCAGCTCGCGGATCTCGATCGTGCCCTCGCTCGTCATGGTCTCAGAAGAGGTCGCTGTCTCCCGGCGTACCGTACCAGCGCCGGGCCCACAGCTCCGGCGGAGAGGCCCGGTCGTAGCCGCGGCCCACGAGCACCCGCCGGCTGGGACGCACGCGGAAGCCCAGCTCCTGCAGGAGCTCGAACTCGCGGCACCAGGGCGAGAGGCGTGTCAGGAGCACCGGGAGCTCCTCCGCGCGGGCACGCTCCGCCGCCCAGCGCAGGAGCGGCGGCGCGGAGCGGCGGTCGAAGAGGCCGTCCACCAGGAGGCCCACCTCCCGCTCACGGTGCCGGGCGCGGCGGAAGACGAGGAAGCCCTCGAGCCGGCCGCCGTCGAAGTGCGCAGCGAGCTCGTAGCGCTCCCGCGGGTGCGCGCCGTAGCGCCAGGCGAGCTCCCGCTGGCCGCGGGCGGCGACGATCGCTCCCTCCGCGGCGCGCGCGCGCCAGAGTCGTTCCAGGTCCGGGGCCAGGCCGTCGAGAGCATCCCAGCTCCAGGGCGTCGCGACCTCACCGTCGTCGATGGGGCGCGAGCGGTCGAGCTCGAGCCAGGTCTCCGAGCGCAGGAGCTGGTAGCCCAGGAAGGCCTGGCCCACGCGCCGTGCGCTCGGCACCGGGTAGCCCCACATCCAGCGGTCCGGGCCGCCCGTGTCGGCGCCGTAGAGCTCGGCGAACAGCTCGCCCGTCTCGACGAAGGTGCCGCGGCGACCCAGGCCGCGGGTCCGTCGCACCGAGAAGGAGTCGACCGCCTGGGTCCAGTGGACCTCCTCACCGTCCACGAGTCCGCGCTGGGGCAGGCCGGCGTACTGGGCCAGCACCTCCCCCTCCGCGCCCAGGGCCAGCACGACTCGCCACCCGGCGGGGTTGTCCTCGAAGCGCCAGCGCCACTCCGCGAGGTCCCGCGGTCGGAAGTCGGGGTTCAGGTCGCGGCCGGTGGCGTTGAAGGCCTCGAGCAGGGCGTGCTCGTCCCCGGGCTCGTAGGCTCGGATCGTCACGGCTCGGGTCCGCAAGGCGCTCGGTGAGGTAGGTCCCCAGGGGATTGGCGGGAGTGCATGGGAATCGAACCCACCGGCCCCGCTGTTCACGGAGCCCAACCGGCTTTGAAGGCCGGGCCGCACACCAGCACGGATCCACTCCCTCGGAGGGGCGCCCAGGGTAGCGGCGTGCAGGGGTGCGGGGAAGCGGGTGCGGCCGTCAACTGCGGCGTGCTGCCAGGAGCACACCCGCGGCCCCCTGGCCCGGCTCCGCCGGCAGGCCGCCCCCCCAGCGCCGCAGCCGGCGGCGGCCCGCGGCGTCCAGGCCGTGGAAGCCGCAGGAGAAGGAGACGCCCCCCTCGAGGGCGTCGAAGTCCTCGGGCAGGCGCAGCCGCAGGCGCTGGGCGCCGAAGGCAGTTCGCCCCGCCAGGTGCGCCACGACCCGCGGCTCCCGCAGGTCTCCGGTCCGCTCGACGGCGACCACCAGGTCCAGGCCCCGGCGCACGATGGTCATGGTGCCGCGCGCCTCGGCCGGCCCCTCCCGCAGCATCTCCAGCCGCTGGGTGATCACGTCCGCCACTGCGAAGCGCCGCCGGCGCAGGGGCAGGTCGAGCAGGATGCGCCCGGCCCGGCGCTGGGGGCCGTCCGTCCACTCGTAGAGGGCCGCGAGCACCGGGTCGCCCCCCGGGCTCCAGGACCCTCCGCGCAGGGCGAAGTGCAGCCGCTCGCGCTCGCCGGGCTCGAGCTCGCGCTGTACCGGCAGGCCCTCGCACTCGAAGGCGCCCCGGCGCACGAAGAGCTGCACGCTGACCCGGCAGGGAAAGGGAAAGGGGTTCACCAGCTCCGCGTCCGGCGTCCAGTCGCCGCACCACTCGCCGCGGGCCGAGCCCTCGGAGGAGGTCAGGACCGGCAGGTCCGAGGCGCGCAGGGGGTAGGCGTCGTTCCCGCCGGCCTCGAGCCGCAGCAGCGCCCGAACGGCCAGGGCGCGCCGCCCCTCGGTGGTGGTCAGGGCGTGCACACCGTCCTTGAGGCAGCGGTAGAGCTCACGCGGCTCCCCCACGTCCAGCTGCCAGCGCTCGCAGGGCCAGGCCCCCGCGCCCGCCGCGGTGCGCCAGCCCGCCGCCGTGCGCACGGCCAGTCCGACCAGTCGCTCGTCGCGCAGGAAGGCCAGGTCGTCCGTCTCGGCCTCGTCCGCCACGAGCACCGCGCCGAGGCCCGCGTCGCGCAGCTCGAGGCAGGTGTCCCGCCGGGGCGAGGCGATCCGCAGGCGGCCGGGGTCGCGCAGGCCGGTCAGGCGCGCAGCGAGCTCGCGCACCAGCCCCGGCTCGTGCAGCTCGACCAGGTGCAGGGGCGGGCGCGCCGGGTCCTCCTCGAGCTCGAGCACCTCGTCCAGGTGCGGCAGGGGCTCACCGGCGAAGCCCTTCGAGAACCAGCCCCCCGCGTCGAGCTCGAACAGCTCGGTCAGGGTCCGCTCGTGCAGGCAGCCCTGCCCGTCGGTGGTGCGCTCGAGCCGCTCGTCGGCCATCACGACCGGGTCCCCGCCGCGGCAGGTGCGCAGGTCGTAGTGCAGCCCGTCGAGGCCCGCGCCGAGGGCGCGCCGGAAGGAGACCAGGGTGTTCTCCGGCGCCTCCAGGGGCGCGCCGCGCCAGCCGAGGATCCAGGGCGGCCCTTCGAGGGGCACGCCGGGCTGCCCGACACCGGCCAGCTCGCCGCTCGGGCTGGTGCTCATGGACTCCTAGACGAACTCGACCGTGACGTCCGAGGCCGCGCGCACCTCGCCGATCGGGCGCACGAGCTGCTCACGGGCACCGAGCTCCTGCTCGAGCCGTGCGGCGCGCTCGGCGGGCACGACGATCATCAGGCCCCCGGAGGTCTCCGCGTCGAAGGCCATGTTGGCCAGCGGAAGCTCGAGCCCTTCGGCCACCCGGACCTTGCCCTCCAGGCTCGCCCGTCCGCGCCCCACGGCGCCGGAGGCGTTGCCCTCCCGGGCCAGCTCGAGCGCGCCCTCGAAGAGGGGCACCCGCTCCAGCTCGATGTGCATCGTCACCCCGCTGGCCCTGCCGATGTTGTGGGCGTGACCCGCCAGGCCGAAGCCGGTGATGTCGGTGCAGGCGTTGGCCCCCACGGCCACCATGGCCTCCGCGGCCCGGGCGTTGAGGGCCGCCATCTGCTCCGCCGCCGGCAACATGCGCTCCCAGTCGATGTTGCGCCGCTTGGCCGCGGTGGTCATCGTCCCCATGCCCAGGGGCTTGGTCAGGTAGAGCCGGTCGCCCTCCTGCGCCCCCGCGTTCGCGGTCACCCGCGACCTGTCGACGATGCCGGTCACGGCGAAGCCGAAGGTGGCCTCCGGCGAACAGACCGTGTGGCCCCCGGCGACGATCGCGCCGGCCTCGGCCACCTTGTCGAAGCCACCGCGGAAGATCTCGGTGATCCAGTCCTGGGGGAAGTCCTTCGGAAAGCCCGCCAGGTTCAACACGCTGAAGGCCCGCCCGCCCATGGCGTAGACGTCCGACAGGGAGTTGGCCGCGGCGATCGCGCCGTAGAGGTACGGGTCGTCCACCACCGGCGGGAAGTAGTCGACCGTCTGCACGATCGCCACGCCCTCCCCGGGCACACCCTCCCCCGCGCCGAGGAGCACCACCCCGGCGTCGTCGATCGACTCGGGACCGACGAGCAGGCGCTCGTCCGCCGGCCGCAAGACCCCGCGCAGGACCTGCGCGAGCTGCCCCTGGGGCATCTTGGCCGCTCAGCCGCCGGAGTCGGAGTAGTCGGTCAGCCGCTTGTCGGGTTGGGCGTTCATGCGGGGAGTGTAGCGGCTGCGCCTCCGGGGCGGGAGGAGACGCCCTCGTGGCGCCAGGCGACGTGCTCGATGGCCGCCAGGGCCGTGGTCGGATCGGCCGAGTCGGGGCAGATGCCGATGATCATCGGGCGCTCACGGTGGAGCTGTGATCGTCAGGAGCCCGACGCGTCCTCCGCGGCGGAGAGCCAGCGGCGCTGCTCGCCCCGGCTGAAGCGCAGGATGGCCTCGAAGACGTCGGTGACGGAGTCGGGGTCCAGCCGCAGGTGCTCGGCCAGCTCGCGGCGGCGGTCGAGCAGGGCCTCCTCACGGCCGGGATCCTGCACCCCGCGACCGCTCTCGGCCTTGACCCGCGCCGCCCGCAGGGCGAGGCGCGCGCGGCGGGCGAGGAGCTCGAGCAGCTCCTCGTCCAGGGCGTCGATCGAGGCCCGCGCCTCCCCCAGCTCCGCCGGCGGTTCGGCGGGAGGCGGGATGGCCAGGGCCGCGTCCGCGCCCTCGGAGTCCCCGGCCGGCGCGTCCGCCAGCTCACGGTGGATGCGCGTCAGGGCGTCGAGCAGCCGCTCGCGGGCCTCGGGGGCGAAGGGGTTCTGGTGCTGGATCGGAAAGAAGAGGTGCCCCGCGTCCGCCTGCACCGAGTCGATGGTGGCCGCCATGGCCCGGAAGGACGGCGGCACGCTCTCGAGCTCGTCGACCCCCAGCTCGAGCATGCCCTTGGCCACGAAGAAGGCCAGGGCGTGGGTCTCGGCCATGGTGCGGTCGTGGTCCGCGCTCGCCTCCTCCGTGACGGTGCAGCCGATCCCGGTGAAGAAGGCGCGCACCGCGTCGAGGGCCGCGGCGTGGGGCGTGTCGGGACACAGCACGACCCGCAGCGGCCGCTCCCCCAGGGCCAGGCTCATGGGGCCGAACAAGGGGTGCGACTGCACCCAGGGCAGCTCGTCGCCGCAGTGCTCGACCAGGGCCGCGCGGGCCTCGTGCTTGACGCTCGCCACGTCGACCACCACGTGCTCCGCGCGCAGGAGCGGGCGCGTCTTTTCGAGCCAGCCCCGCAGGCCGGTCATGGGCAGGGCCGACACCACCAGCCCCGGCCCGGCGAGCAGCTCGGCGGGATCCGCCGCGCGCCAGGCAGCGGGCACCTCGGCCCGCGGGTCGAAGGCCCGCACGCTCACGCCGTGCTCCCCGGCCAGCTCCGCCAGGGCGCGGCCGAAGCGGCCGAAGCCGAACAGCAGCAGGTTCGAGGGGGCCCCCATGACCCGCAGAGGATGCCGGAGCTAGCTCGTGCGCGCCAGCCGCCCGCGGCGCGCGTCGAGCCAGGCCCCGAGCAGGGGCGCGGCGGCCTCGGCCGGGAGGGTGTCGAGGACCCGTGCGCCGCTGCGCCGGAGCCTCGCGAGGCCCCTGGCACGCTCGCGCTCCAGGCTCAGGCCCACGGCGCGCTCGGCGGCCGGCACCTCCGCGCCGCCGGCACAGACCGCGCGCAGGCCCGGGTCGTCGAGGGTGGCCAGCACGAGCGGGTGGCGCCGCGAGCCCGCGCTCAGGGCGCGGCGCTGGTGCTCCACCGACAGGGGGTCCGCCAGCTCCGAGAGCATCACCACCAGGGCCCGTCGGCGGTGGCGCACCGAGAGCTCCCGCAGGGCGCGGCCCACGTCCGACTCGCGGGTCGAGGGCTGCTCGGCGAAGACCGCCTCCTTGAGGCGCAGGAGCTGGCGCCCGCCCTTGCGCGGAGGCACGTAGACCCGCAACCCGCGGTCGAAGACGGCCAGGCCGACGCGGTCCCCCGCCTGCAGGGCCACCGCCGCCAGCTCGAGGCCCACGTCGAGGGCGTGGTCCAGGCGCGTCCAGCCCGCAAGGCCGCTGCGCTGGGCCATGCGCCGGCCCGCGTCGATCAGCACCAGGAGCTCCTGCCCGCGCTCCTCCTGGTACTCGCGCACGATGGGCGTGCCGCGCCGGGCGAAGGCCTTCCAGTCGACGCGGTTGAGGTCGTCCCCCTGCACGTACTCGCGCAGGGACTCGAACTCGGTGGGGCCGCCGCGGCGCGCCAGGCAGCGCACCCCCAGGTCCTGCCAGCGCTCGCTGGCCGCCAGGCGCAGGACCCGCGAGAGCCCGGCCAGGGGCGGATCGATGGCGATCCCCTGGAGGCCGTGCTGCTCCGCCTGGCGCTGCACGAGTCCCCAGGGAGAGCGCAGCCGCAGGCGCAGGCGACCGAGGGACTGCAGCCCGCGAACGCGCCCTCGATAGCGGCGCGCGAGGAGCGTCGCACCGGCCCCGAGCCGCACGCGGTCCGGTCCGCCGGTCGGGTCCTCGGCGCGCGGCGCCGCGGCGGCACCGTCGAGGCTGCGCTCGACCACCTCGAGGCTGGCGGGAAACTCCTCCCGCACCTCCAGCTCGAGGCCCGCGGCCGACGCCCCGCTCACGCGCACCCGTCGCTCGAAGGGCTGGTCGAGGCCCGCGCGCTCCGGCGCGGCGCGCTCCACCACCAGCCGCCGCGGGTCCGGCGTGCGCCAGCGGTCGACGAGCAGCGCCAGCACGAGCACCCCGTCCAGCCCCAACAGGGCCGGCACGAGCCGGGGCCAGAGGAGGGTGACGAGGGAGGCGACGGCGAGCACCGCCACCCAGGCCACGAGCCGGGGGGTCGGGATCAGCGCGGCACCTCCACCCCGTCGAGCAGGCGCGCCAGGACCTCGTCGCTGGTGCCGCCCTCGATCTCCTCCGCCGGGTCGAGGGCCACCCTGTGGCGCATGGCGGGCAGGAAGACGCCCTTGATGTCGTCGGGGGTCACGTAGTCGCGGCCGCGCAGGGCGGCGCGGGCCTTGGCGGCGCGCAGGAGCTGCACCCCGGCCCGCGGGCTGGCCCCCAGCACCAGGCGCGGGGACTCCCGAGTACTGCGCAGCAGACGCACCACGTAGTCGAAGAGGTCCTCGCGCACCTCGACCCGCTCCACCTGGGCCGCCCACCCGAGCAGCTCCTCGGGGCTCGCCACCGGGCTCACCCCCAGCTCCGCGGGCGCGGAGCCGATCGGCCGCCCGTGCACCTCGGCCAACAGGCGGGCCTCCGCCTCGGCCTCGGGGTAGCCCACCTGCACCTGGAACAGGAAGCGGTCGAGCTGGGCCTCGGGCAGCGGGTAGGTGCCCTCGTGCTCGAGGGGGTTCTGGGTCGCGAAGACGAGGAAGGGCCGCGGCAGCGGGTGCGCCGTACCGTCCACGGTGGCGCTGCCCTCCTGCATGGCCTCGAGCAGCGCCGCCTGGGTCTTGGCCGGGGCGCGGTTGATCTCGTCGCAGAGCAGGAAGTGGGCGAAGACCGGCCCGGCCTGGAAGCGGAACTCCCCCTCCGCGGGGCGGAAGACGCTGGTGCCGGTCACGTCCGAGGGCATCAGGTCCGGCGTGAACTGGATGCGCCGGTAGCTGCCGCCCAGGGCCGCCGCCAGGGAGCGCACGAGCCAGGTCTTCGCCACGCCCGGGGGTCCCTCGAGCAGCACGTGGCCCTGGGCCAGGACCGCGACCAGGCAGGCCTCGAGCTCATCCTCCAGGCCGACCACGCTGTGGGACACGGCCTCGAGGGCGCGGCTCCCGAAGGCTTCGATCGGACCGGCCGGCTCCGGGGTGGCGGTGGGGGTCGGGGGCTGCTGTTCACTCATGGCTCGAGAGGTGTGACGGGTTCGGGGGTGAGGCTCTCCGCGGCGACGCGTCGCTCGAGGGCCGCGAGCTCGGCGGCGAGCCGTTCCAGTTGTGCGCGGGTCTCCACCGCGGGGCCCGCGAAGGCCTCGTGCCAGACGGCGGGCTCGACCCGGCGGCGGGCCAGGCGCCCGGCCCGGGCGGCGAGCTCCCGCAGTCGCTCGGGATCGGTGGGGCCGTCGAGCTGGGCCGCCTCGCGGCGACCGGCCAGGTGCTCGAGACAGCGCCGTAGCAGGCCCACGCGCAGGTCGTGGGCCAGGAGATCGTAGCGGCCCGCGCGCTCGAGCAAGCGCGCGCCGGCCTGCAGGCGCGCGGTCGGGTCGAGGCGGGGCGGCTCCGGGTCCCGGGCGAACTCCCGGCGCCAGGCGTGCACCGCGACCAGCAGCAGCGCGATCGCGAGCAGGTGCAGGGCCACCTCCCGCAGCCCCGGCGCCGCGAGCAGGGCGAGGCTGCCGGGGGGCGTCCAGTCCCCGAGCGCGAACTCGTCGAAGAGCCAGCGGCCGCCGCCGTGCACGGCCTCCACCAGGCGCAGGGCCAGGAGCCCGTGGTCGAGCTCGCCCAGGCGCTCGTTGTCGAGGAAGGCGTCCGAGGCCAGCAGCAAGACGCGCCCCTCCTCCACCGAGGTCCAGGAGGCGAAGGGGCGTCCGTCGGGCCCCACCGCCAGGTGCCGCCAGCCCAGGCTCTCGAGCTCGTCGGGGTCCCAGGGGACCTGCGCCTCGAAGGGCTCCAGGACCCGCGCCCCGGACCCGCCGCCCGGGGCCAGCCGCAGGCGCTCACCGCCCTCCAGCTCGACGCCGTGGGCGCTCCGCGGGTCGGTCGGGGTCCAGTCCGGCAGCTCGAGCCCGCAGGCCTCCCGCAGCCAGCCGAGCCGCTCCTCATCGCCGGTGGTCACGAGCAGGCCCCCGCGGCGCACGAACTCGCCGTAGTGCAGGGGGTGGCGCGGGTCCTGCAGGTGCAAGGGCCCGGCGTCGGCCTGCTCGTCCTCCCCCGCCTCCCAGGTCGGCGTCTCGAACACCCACAGGGCGTGGGGCCCCTCGGGCAGGGCCAGGGGCGCGGAGCGCCAGGCCCGCAGCTCGAAGCCCAGCTCCTCGAGGAACAGGAAGAGGGCCTTGCGCCCCTCGGGCTCCGCGGAGAGGACGCTCGGACCGCCGGCCGCGCCGCCCCCGGACAAGGTGGAGAGCACCAGCCCCGCCAGGAAGACCAAGGCCAGGAGCGCGAGGCCGATGCGCCGGCCGAGGACGCCGCCCTTCACGCCGCACCTCCGTCGAGCATGCGCTCGCACAGGAGGGCGAAGCGCCGCACCTCCTCGTCCGCGGTGGGGCGGCCGCCGAAGCTGTGGGCGTCGAGCTCCCCCACCAGGGGCGCGAGCAGGCGCCGCACCTCGGGGCTCGGGTGGCCGCGCTCGAGCAGCTCGCGGTTCGTCCAGGCGTCGTCGTAGTCGAGCTCTCCGCGCGCGCCGAGGCCGACCACCAGGGCCAGGAAGTACAGACGCAGGGCGCGCGTGCGCTCCCCGGCCTCCTGGGCCCGGCGCGCCTCCCGCCGGAGCTCCGCCACCCGCAGGTCGAGCGCGTCCAGCCCCTCACCCTCGCCGCGCGCCGCGCGCGGACTCCGGGAGCGCCACAGGGCGAGGGCGTAGCTCACCAGGCCCAGACCGCTGAGGGCGACGGCCAGGATCCACAGGACCCGCAGCCCGCCCTCCACCAGGGCCGGGTCGATGCTCCCGCCGATGCCGCTGAAGAGGTCCCCGAACCACTCGAGGACCTCGCGCATCAGCTGCATCCCGTAGGTCTCCGGCTCCTGGAACTCGGTGCGGCCCAGGACGCCGTCGAGCACCTCCTGTGCGCGCTCGGGGGGCACCGCTCCCTGCTGCATCACGGCACCCACCTCACGGGGCCTCCGTGGCCCGCAGGCGCTCGAGCCGCATGGCCAGGTCGAAGCCCTCGCGCCGGATGCGGGTGTCCAGGTAGTAGGCGGTCATGGCCGCCGCCACGAGGGCCGTGGAGAGACCGGAGAAGACCGAGGAGACGGCCACGAACAGGGTCTCGAAGAGTGCCTTCGGCAGGCCCAGCCCGTCGATCAGCCTCGCCTTGAGGGTCGGGTCGTCACCGACCTGGGTGCCGAGGGTCAGCCCCGCCACGGCCAAGAGGGCCAGCACCTGGACCCCCAGCCAGCGCGGGAAGGAGCCGCGGGTCAGCTCCCAGCTGCGGCCCAGGGCCCCGAAGATCCCCAGGTCCTCGAGCACCAGGGCCGAGGGCGCCACCGAGAGCTTCCAGGTGAACAGCAGGTAGTAGCCCACCGCGAAGGGCAGGAAGATCGGACACAGGAGGCTGGCGATGCCCAGCAAGCCGCCCCCCAGGCCGATGACCAGCATGTCCACCAGGAACACCCCCACCAGCGCCGGCAGCCGCCGCAGGCTGCGCCCGAGGGCCGTGAGGGCCCCGCTCGGCCGCCCGACCAGTTCCGCGTGCACGAGCACGGTCACCGCGGTGGTCGAGAGGATGCCCGCCAGGGTCTGGGCCGTCATCAGGAACAGCATCGAGGCGACGAAGGCGGTGAAGCCCTCGTCACCCCCGTAGCCCAGGGGATTGGTGGCCAGGAAGTCCACGAACCAGGGCGTGACCGCCCGCAGGGGGAACCACACCAGGGTGCAGACCCCGGCCGCGGCCAGGAAGCGCACGGCGAGCACCTCCGCGGCGAGGTCGAGCAAGCGCGGCGCGCTGCGGGGCCGCAGGGCCACGGACGCGCCTGCCCTCCCCCGGCCCCGGGGCCGGGCGGCGGGCCCCGGGCTCAGCCCGACCCAGCGGGCATCGACCTCACGCGCTGCCACCGGCCCCACCCAGGCACCTCAGAGATTGCCCAGGCTGATCGCGCTGGTCGGGCAGTTGCGCGAGCAGGCGTGGTCGCGGGTGCACTCGTAGTTGGAGAGCTTGCGCACCGAGGCCTTCTCGGCCCCGGCCATGAAGGCCTCCGTCTCGCACACCATCTCGCACATGCCGCAGCCGATGCAGAGGGCCGGATCGATGTGCACGCTGACGTAGTCCCGCGGGCGCACGGGGCAGCTCAGGCCGTCGATGACCTCCTCGCCCGACACCAGGTTGCGGGTCGCCGCGTGGGAGGTCAGCACCTTCAGGGCCTCCTCCTCTCCGATCTTGACCACCCCGGCCACGTCGTCGAAGTCGAAGCGCGCGAGGTGGCCGACCTTGGGCTGGATCAGGACCGTGCGGTAGTCCATCTGCATGTGCAAGGAGTGCTCGGTGAGCACCTCCTCCACCAGCTCGTAGGAGCGGTAGAGCGTCGAGAGCACCCGGCTCTTGTAGTTGGGCGTCTTGTGGGTGGACTTGATCGAGAGGTCCACCGCGATGATCAGCTCCGGCCGCAGGGTCTTCGCGAAGCGCAGGGGGACGGCGTCGACGATGCCCCCGTCCATGTAGTTGAAGTCCCCGAACTGGAAGGGCTCGAAGACCCCGGGCAGGGCGCAGGAGGCGTAGACCGCGTCCACCAGGGGGATCTCCGTGAACCCCGGGGTGCCGAAGAAGACGCTGCCGCCGGTCTCGAGCCGTACCGCGTTACAGAAGAAGGGCACGTCCAGGTCCCCGAAGCCCGCCTCGGGCAGGATCTCGCGCAGGCGGTCACGGAAGGTCTCGCCCCGGTACATCGAGGGCGCCCGGGTGCCCTTCATCAGCAGCTTGAGGAAGTTGAGCCGGAAGTAGTCCCCCTTCTGGACCCGGCCGACGGTCTCCTCCATCTCCTCGATGCTGTAGCTGGCGGCGGCCATGGCGCCGATCAGCGAGCCGATGCTCGTGCCGACGATGGCGTCGTAGCCGATGCCCAGGGTCTTGAGGGCCTTCAGCACTCCGACGTGGGCCATGCCGCGCATGGCTCCACCGCCGAGGACGATGACGGTGCGGGGTCGGCGGGCAGCCGCCTGACCCGGCAGGCGCAGGGGGACTTTGGAGCGCGGGATGAGGTCCAAGGTGCGGCTCGGCGGGGGTCTTCGGAGGCCGGCGCGCGAAGCTCCGGCACGGGATATTCAAGGGCTTCGCTGTGGACTTGTCCACGGCGACTCAGGAGCATCGTGGGGGTCTCGCCCCAACCCCGCGCGGACGAGACGCGTGCACCCGACGCACCCGCCCCCCCTCACCCTCGTCGAGGGTGAGCTCGGACCCATGACCACCTACCACCAAGCGGACGGCGGCCCGGAGATCGTCCTGGCCGCGGGCCTACGCACCCCCCAGATGAAGGCCGGGGGCCTGTTCGCCAAGGAGGACCCCGGACACCTGGGCTCGGGCCTGGTCCGAGAGCTCCTGGCGCGCACGGGCCTGGACGGCTCGGAGATCGACGAGGTCGTGATCGGCTGTGCCGGCCAGCCCTCGCTGCAGGCCAACGTTGCGCGCGTGATCGCCCTGCGGGCCGGCGTCCCCCAGGAGGTGCCCGCCCGCACCGTCGCCCGCAACTGCGCCAGCGGCATGGAGTCGGTCACCTCGGCCATCTGCTCCATCCGCGCCGGGGAGGGCAGCCTCTACCTGTGCGGCGGGGTGGAGGTCATGAGCGGCTACCCGCTGATCATGGGCGCCAAGCTCACCAAGCTCTTCACGGCCCTCTCGCGCACCAGGTCCGCCGGCGCCGCCGCCGGGGTCTGGATGGGCTTCCGGCCGAGCATGCTCAAGCCCCGCATCGCCCTGATGGAGGGCCTGACCGACTCGGTCAACGGCATGCTGATGGGCGAGACCGCCGAGCTGCTCGCGCGGGAGTTCGGCATCCCCCGGGAGGAGTCCGACGCCTACGCCTGCCAGAGCCACAACCGGGCCGAGGCCGCCCGCGAGGCCGGGCGCTTCGCCCCGGAGATCCTGCCCTGGATGCCCCTGGGCGCGAAGGACGGCGGGCGCTCCCTCGAGCACGACGACGGGATCCGCGAGGGGCAGACCACCACCGCCCTGGCGCGCATGCGGCCCTACTTCGTCAAGCCCGACGGCACGGTCACCGTCGGCAACTCCTGCGGCATCACCGACGGGGCGACCGTGCTGCTGGTGAGCACGGCCGAGCGCGCGGCGGAGCTGGGCCTGGAGCCCCTGGCGCGCATCCGCGCCACGGCCTGGGCCGGCCTCGACCCGGCGCGCATGGGCCTCGGTCCGGTGCACGCCACGGCGCGCGTGCTCGAGGTCTCGGGGCTGCGCCTGGAGGACTTCGACCAGATCGAGCTCAACGAGGCCTTCGCCGCCCAGGTCCTCGCCTGCGCCAAGGCCTTCGCCAGTGACGAGTACGCCCGCGAGAAGCTCGGGCGCTCGCAGGCCCTGGGCGAGGTGGACCCCGACAAGCTCAACCCGAGCGGCGGCGCCATCGCCCTCGGCCACCCGGTGGGCGCGACCGGCGCGCGGCTGCTCCTGACCCTGGCCCACGGCCTGCGGCAGAGCGGCGGGCGGCGCGGCCTCGCGACCCTCTGTATCGGCGGCGGACAGGGCGGCGCGGTGGTGCTCGAGAGGAGAGAAGCATGATCGACATCAGCGGACTGCCCGTTCCCGAGGACGCCCCGGCCGCGGGGAGCTGCGTGCGCCTGGAGCGGCCCGAGCCCGGCCTGGCGCTGGTCGTGCTCGATCCCCCCCACCGCACCCTGGCGGTGCTCGACCTGCCGCTGATGCGCGACCTGGCCGCGGTGGTCGAGGAGCTGCGCGAGCTCCCGGACCTGCGCGGCGTCGTGATCACCGGCCGTGAGCCCCTGTCCTTCGCGGCCGGGGCGGACGTGGACGCCATCGAGAGCGTGCGCGACCCGGCCCTGGCGGAGCGGGTGATGCGCATGGGCCAGGAGCTCTTCAACGCGGTCGAGGGCCTGCAGCGCCGCGGCGTGCGCACGGTGGCCGCCGTGGGCGGTCCCGTGCCCGGGGGCGCCTTCGAGCTCTCGCTCGCCTGCTCGCGCATCGTGCTGGCCGACGACCCCAAGAGCCGCATCGGCCTGCCGGAGACCCAGCTCGGCATCCTGCCGGCCTGGGGCGGCTGCCAGCGCCTGCCGCGGCGCGTCGGGGTGCCCAAGGCCCTGGATGCGATCCTCAAGGGGCGGCTGGTGAACGCCAGGCGCGCCTACAAGCAGGGCCTCGTGGACCGGCTGACTCCGCCCGAGTACCTGGTGCGCGTGGCGAGCGAGATCGCCATGGGCCGCACGAAGTGCAAGCGTAGGAGCCGCGGCAAGTGGGCCTGGCTGGTCGACCGGAACCCCCTGGCCCTGGCGGTCATCGGGCGCCAGGTGCGCAAGACGGTCATGAAGCAGACGCGCGGGCACTACCCCGCGCCGCTCGCGGCCGCGCGCCTCGTGACCTGGGCCTGCCTCAAGCCCCTGACCAAGGGCCTCGAGGAGGAGGCGGCCGAGGGCGCGCGCCTGGGCACCAGCGAGGTCTGCAAGCACCTGGTGCGCATCTTCAAGATGATGGAGGGCGCCAAGAAGCTCGGCAAGCTGGACGACGGGGAGACGCCTGCGCCCGTCGAGCGCGGCGCCGTGCTCGGCGCGGGCGTGATGGGCGGCGCCATCGCCAGCTCCATGGCGGAGAAGGGCATCGCCACGCGCCTGTTCGACATCTCCCCCGCCGGCCTCGACGAGGCCCTGGTGGAGCACCGGGCGGACATCGCCAAGAAGCTGAAGCGCCGGCGCATCCGCCAGCACCAGCACGACGCGGCCCTGGACCGCCTCGACGTGACCGGAGAGCTGGTGGGCTTCGGCCGCTGCGACTTCGCCATCGAGGCCGTGGCCGAGCGGCTCGAGATCAAGCGCAAGGTCTTCGGCGACCTGGCGCCCCTGGTCGCCCCGGACACGATCCTGGCCACCAACACCAGCTCCCTCTCGGTGACCGACATCGCCGAGACGATCCCGAACCCCGAGCGGGTCGTGGGCGTGCACTTCTTCAACCCGGTCAAGAAGATGCCCCTGGTGGAGATCGTACGCGGGGCGCGCACCTCCGAGGCCGCCGTGCGCCGCGCCGCCGCCTACGCCCTGAAGCTCGGCAAGACGCCCGTGGTCGTGGGCGACGTGGCGGGCTTCCTGGTCAACCGCCTGCTGGGTCCCTACCTGGACGAGGCCCTGCGCCTCTACGACAGCGGCGTCGAGCCCAAGCGCATCGAGGACGCGGCCAAGCGCTTCGGCATGCCCATGGGGCCCCTGCGCCTGCTCGACGAGGTCGGCCTCGACATCGCCGCCCACGCGGCCGTCTCGCTCAACGCGGCCTACGGGGAGCGCATGACCCCTTGCACCGTCATCAAGCCCCTCCTGGACGCCGGACACCTGGGCAAGAAGAGCGGCGACGGCTTCTACGTGCACCTCTCCTTCAAGCCCTACGTCAGCCGCGAGTTCTCGAGCGACCTGGCGCGCCTGGCCCGGCCCCGCTCGGCTCAGGAGGAGTTCCTCTCGGACCAGGAGATCACCGACCGCCTGGTCTTGCCGATGCTGGGCGAGGCGGTGCGCAGCCTGGAGGAGGGCGTGGTCGCCTCCCCCAGCGACCTCGACCTGGCGACGATCTTCGGCATGGGCTTCCCGCCCTTCCGCGGCGGCCTCCTGCGCTGGGCGGACGAGGTCGGGGCCGCGGAGCTGGTGCGGCGCATCGAGCACTGCGCCTCGGCCATCGAGACCCTGCCCAACCCGGAGCGGCTCGGACGCTTCGCCGTGCCCGAGCTCCTGGCCCGCCTGGGACGGGAGGGCGGGCGCTTCCACGAGGACTGAGACCGGGCCCCGGCGGGCGGGGCCGCCGCCGGGAGGGTTCAGGGGCCGGAACGGCCCCCGAATCCCGGGATAGGGGTCCACCTCGCGGGCACCCGCAGCCGATGGGGCCGGCAGGACTCCCCTTCCCGGGGTCCTGACCCACAGCCCGCGGAGGTCCCCTTGAGCCAGACACCCAAGCCGCCCCCGGCCCCCATGACCCTCGGTCAGCAGCTCGTCGGTGCCGGCCTGCTCTCGGCCGACGAGCTCGAGACGGCCCTGGCCCACAAGAAGCAGCATGGTCTGCGGCTTGGACAGGCCCTGGTGGAGCTCGGCTTCGTCACCGCGGAACAGGTGGCCGCGGCCCTGCGCGATCAGGGCAAGCTGTCCTGCGTGATCCTGACACCGGGCATCGTGGACCCTCAGGTGGCCCACAGGCTCGGCGAGGAGACCTCGCGCAACCTGTGCGCCCTGGCCATCAACGAGGTCGCCGGCGTGACCACGGTGGCCATGGAGGACCCGGCGGACGTCTACAGCCTGGACGAGCTCTCGCGCCTCCTGAAGACCAAGGTCATGGCCGTCTTCAGCGAGGCCTCGCGCATCCAGCACACCATCGACGCGGTCTTCTCCGAGCAGGCCCAGCTGCAGGAGAGCGACCTGGACGACATCGCCTCGCTGGCGGAGCTGAGCGAGGTCGACCTGGACGGGGAGCCGAGCACGCTCGACCTCGAAGAGGAGGACACGGACCTGGACGGCCCGGTGGTCAACATCATCCAGGCCATCCTCAAGGAGGCCTTCGAGGCCGAGGCCAGCGACATCCACCTGGAGCCGCGGGAATCGACCTTCGTGGTGCGCTTTCGGGTCGACGGCTCCATGTACGAGCGCATGACCCTCAAGAAGCTCTGGGCCCGCCCCTGCATCGCGCGCATCAAGGTGCTCTCGAACCTCGACATCGCCCAGCGGCGCCTGCCCCAGGACGGACGCACCCAGGTCATGATCCAGAACCGCCGGGTGGACCTGCGGGTGTCCACCATGCCGACCCTGCTCGGCGAGGGCGCGGTGATCCGGATCCTCGACGGCGGCCGCGGCGTGCAGGACCTCTCGGCCCTCGGACTTCGCGAGGAGCAGGAGCGCACCATGCGCGAGATGTGCCAGGGCTCCGACGGGGTCGTGCTGGCCGTGGGCCCGACCGGGAGCGGCAAGACGACCACGCTCTACGCGATGCTCTCCGCCCTCAACCGGCCGGACACCAAGGTCATCACCCTCGAGGACCCGGTCGAGAACCAGATCGAGACCATCTGCCAGATCAACTGCGACGTGAAGGCCGGGCTGACCTTCTCGCGCGGCCTCCGCTCGGTCCTGCGCCAGGACCCGGACGTGATCCTGGTGGGCGAGATCCGCGACCCCGAGACTGCGGAGATCTGCGTCTCCGCGGCCCTGACGGGGCACATGGTGCTCTCGACACTGCACACCATCGGAGCCGCCGAGACCATCACCCGCATGAAGGAGATGGGGGTCGAGCACTTCCTCCTCGCGGACTCCCTGCGCGGCATCTGCGCCCAGCGCCTGGTGCGCAAGGTCTGCCCCGTCTGCCGGGATGTCGCTGAGGTCGAGGACTCGACCCGCAAGAGCCTGGGCATCGCACCCGACGTCGAGCTCTACCACGGCCAGGGCTGCTCGGAGTGCAACGAGACCGGCTACAAGGGCCGTCGCGGCATCTACGAGATCCTCGCCATGACCCCGCGTCTGTCCGAGGCCCTGCGACGGGGCAAGGACGTCAACTACATCCGTGAGATGGCCCGTGAGAACGGCATGCGCACCCTGCGCGAAGAGGGTGTACGTCTGGTCGAAGCCGGTCAGACGACCGTGGCCGAGGTCATCGCCAACACCCCCAATGTGGTCGAGTCATGAAGAAGATCCTCTACGTACACGACGACCAGACCAACCCGAGTGACCGGGCCGGGGCTCTGGAGGAGGCTGGTTTCGAGGTGATCTTGCAGCAGGACGCTCGTCGCTGCCTGGCCCTGGTCCAGCGCGAGAACCCGGATCTGGTGGTCAGCGACGTGCTGATCCACGGCATGACCGGCTTCCAGTTCCTGTTCGAGGTGCGCTCGCTGATCCCGGCCTCCAAGCTGCCCTTCATCCTGTGCTCGGGCATCTACCGCGGCGCCGCCTACCAGGAGGAGGCCTCCCGGTTGGGTGCCGACGAGTACCTGATGCACCCCTTCGCCCCCCAGGACCTGGTGCGTGCGGTGCGGAAGGTGCTCGACCCGGGCGACTCGACCCAGGCGGCCTAGGCACGCCCGGCGATCCCCCCGCTCAGCTCGCCAGGACCCACCAGATCACGGCCCCCACCAGGGCGACCGCCAGCATCCCCCCGAGCGCGAAGGGCAGGAGCGCCTTGAGGTCGCTCCCGGGCACCTGGTCCATCTCGACCCAGTTGAACATCATGCGCACGCCCCCCTCGAGGGCGGCGCCGCAGTGGGGACAGCTCTCCGGAGGCTTGGCCTCGACGCTCTCGGTGGAGTCGTACTCGAGGGGGATCACCCCGCCGCACTCCATGCAGTAGTGGTTGCGCAGGGCCCCGCCCTCGGCCACGCCGGGTGCCTGCGACTTGGAGCGCAGGAAGTCGAGCTCCTCCTCGTGGAGCCCCTTGCGCGACCTGGCCCAGTGCCCCTCGCCCCCCGCCTCGAGGCTCTTCTCGGTCCGGACCCGCCCGGGGTCGTAGGACTCGGGCTTCGGCGGCGGCTCCGGGTCGCCGCCCATCAGCGCAGGGCCTCCTCGAGGGCCGTGGCCGCGGCGGTGCGCTCGTCCCGGTACTTGGTGATCAGGGCGCAGTCCACCCCCAGGCCCCGCTCGGCGGCCCAGGCCCCGGCGGCGGGACGCGAGCCCGGCACGACCACGGCCCCGGCGGGGACCTCGAGGGGCGCCTCCCCCGTACCGTGCAGCTCGCGCTCCTGCACGAGATCGTAGACGCGGGTGGTGGCGGTCAGGACCACGCCGGCGGCGAGCACCGCGCCCGCGCGCAGCAGGACCCCCCCGTAGAGGCCGCAGCCGCCCCCCACGAAGGCCCCGTCCTCGACGATCACCGGCCGCGCCCCGGGGGGCTCGAGCACGCCGCCGATCTGGGCCCCGGCGGCCACGTGGACGCCGGCACCGATCTGGGCACAGGAGCCCACCAGCGCGTGGCTGTCGATCATCGAGCCCGCCCCGATCCAGGCGCCCACGTTGACGTACATGGGCGGCATGCAGACCACGCCCTGGGCCAGATGCGCCCCGCGTCGCACGGCGGAGCCCCCCGGCACCATGCGCACCCCGTCGCGCTTGTTGAAGCGCCGCACCCGCAGCAGGTCCTTGTCCCGGTAGGGCGCCGCCCCCAGGTCGAGGGCCTGGTAGGACTCCCGCGGCAGCTCGTTGCCCATGGGCACGACCTCCCCTTCGCGAAAGATGTCGAGGATGGCCTCCTTGACCGCGGCGTGCACGACCCAGGCCCCGCCGGCTCCCGGCTCGGCCACGCGCAGCTCTCCGGACTCGAGGGCGTCGAGCAGGGCCGCCCCGCGCGGGACGGGCTCAGACCCCACGGGCCGCCTCCCGCGCCAGGAGCCCCGCGACGGTCTCGACGTGGATCTCGACGGACCTCTCGAGCTCGCGCCGCTCGACCTTCTCGCCGTCGGTGTGGGCGTCGAGGATCGAGCCGGGCCCGACCAGCAGCGGCTTGCCCCAGTCGGGCATGTGGGGCGCGTCGGTGCCGAAGGCCACCACCTCGGCCTCGTGCCCCTCGGGCACCTCGAACTCCACCGGGCCGTAGCTCTTGTAGCCGCCGTCCACCCGCACGTGCGGGCCGAGGTGGGCGTGGATGCGCTCGTGGACCGCCTCGGGCTCCTCGACCGTGCGCACCAGCAGCTCGGCGAAGGCCTCCGCCGCGACCACGTTGGCCGCCACGCCGCCCTTCACCTCGCCGACGTTGAGGGTGCCGCGCCCGAAGACCGGGTGCTCGCCCCAGCCGGAGGCCAGGAGGCCCTGCAGGCTGGCCACCAGCTCGTGCACGGCGGAGGGCCCCACGTCCTGGGAGGAGTGGCCGGCGACGCCGCTGGCCGCCAGGGTCAGCTTGCAGATCCCCTTGTGGCCGCGCACGAAGCGGTTGTCCGTGGGCTCACCGATGATCACGTGGTGGGGCCTCCAGGGCTCGGCGAGCCGCTCGTTGGCGAGGCGCGCTCCGGCGCTGTCGACCTCCTCGCCGGCGGTGAACAGGAAGCCGATGCGGTCCTCGCCCTGGGCCAGCAGCCGGCGCCCGGCCTCGAGCATGGCCGCCGCCTGGCCCTTGGCGTCGCAGGCTCCCCGGCCGTGGATGAACTCCCGGTCCTTCCTGGAGCCGAAGAAGGGCGGCACCGTGTCCAGGTGGGTGCACAGCACCACCTCCGGCCGCCCGGCCCGGGCCAGGAGGTTGAAGCGCCCGGGCTCGAGCTCCTGGCGCTCACAGGCGAAGCCGGTCGCCTCCAGGCGCCGCGCCAGGGCGTCCCCGTAGTCCCCCTCCGAGCCGGTGACGGACGGGATCTCGATCCAGTCCACGAGGTCGTCGTGCAGGCGTTCCACCCCCGGAGCTTACGCTCTCCACGGCCCGCGACTACACTCCGCGCTGAGATCGCCCGGCGCGATCCTCTCCCCGCGAACCGCCCACGAACTCCAGCGACCATGTTCCTGACCAGCCTCCTCCTGAGCCTCACCCCGGCCGCCCCGCCGACCCCGCCCCAGTCCCAGCGCGAGAAGGTCACCGCCCGCTACCACGAGCTGGCGGCCGCCGGCGACGCCGAGGGTCTGGGGGAGCTCTGGAAGAAGAACGTGGGCCTCGTACTGCAGACCATCGACGCGGACCTGGAGGGTGGCCTGGCCCTGTGGGAGAAGTCCCAGGAGGAGCCGCCCCAGGCGGAGATCGACGCCCTCTTCCAGCGCGCCCTGTTCGGCGCCACGGCCGCGACGAAGGCCCTCGACCAGCCGATCTTCCTGGACTACGCCTGCTCCTTCGTCGGCTGGGACGACGCCCAGCGCCACGCCTTCCGCGCCGGCCAGCAGCTCTACGGCCGCGCGCTGCAGGAGCTCAAGGACAAGAACTACGAGGTGGCCACGGAGGCTGCCAACGAGACCGTCGAGCGCGCCGTGACCCTCGGCGACTGGTGGGGCACGGCCATGGGCTACGGCGCCAAGGGCGAGGCCCTGCGCGGCATGGGCTGGTTCGAGGACGCCCTGGTGGCCTTCGGCATGGCGCGCCAGATCAACCGCGCCCTGGGCCTGCAGTACAGCGAGTACAGGAACCTGCGCGGCATGATGGTCTGCGCCCGCGCCCTGGAGCGTCCCCTGCGAGCCCACGTGGCTGCGGAAGCCGTACTCGAGTACGCCCGCGCCTTCGGAGAGCAGCAGGTGGTGCGCGAGACCCTCGAGGTGCGCATGGCCCTGGAGAAGGCCCTCGGCCGCGAGGAGGCCGCCGCGAAGACCGCCGCGGAGCTCGAGGCCCTCGGGGAGTAGGGACAGCGGCGTCCGCCATGACCGCCCGGCAGAAGTGGCAGGACGCGGGTGTCGCCGAGCACTACGCCCGCGACCGCTTCCGTAGCGGACGCGCCCGCGGACGGGACGGGCGGCTGATCGACGCCCTCTGGCGCCGCCACGGCCCGCGCGGGCCGGTGCGGACCCTGCTCGACCTGCCCTGCGGCACGGGGCGGCTCGCGGGGGTGCTGCGGCCGAAGTGCGAGCGCTACCTGGGCGCCGACGTCTCGCGCGCCATGCTGCGCGAGGGGGACGGTGAGCGCGTGGTGGCGGACGCCGCCCGCCTGCCCTTCGCCGACGGCAGCGTCGACGCCCTGGTCTGCTGCCGGCTCCTGCACCACCTCGAGGACGCAGAGCTGGACGCGGTCTGCGGGGAGCTGCTGCGTGTCACCGGCGAGCTCCTGATCGCCTCGTTCTGGGACGCCGCGAGCTGGCCGGCCCTGCGGCGCCGCTGGGGCCTGCGGCGCGAGACCACGGGCCGGCGCCCGCTCGCCACCTCCACCCTCGAGGCCTGCCTGCGACGACACGGCGGCGAGGTCCTGGGCTACGCCCACTCCTTTCCGTGGCTCTCCATGCAGACCTTCGTCGCGGTGAGGCCTCTGTGAGCGTGGCCCTGGAGCTCGGGCACGCCAGCGCGCGCCTGCGCTGCGTGGTCCGGGACGCGGAGGTCGGCCGGGGCCTCTACCACCTGCTTCCGCGCCACGACCTGGACGGCCCTGGGGCCACCACGCGCAGCACCTGGGGCGAGCGCGACGTGTGGCTCAAGCACGAGCCCTTCTCCCCCGCCGCGGCCCGCCGCCACCGCCTGCGCGCGACCCTCCTGCGGCGCCCCTACCCGCGCCTGGCCGAGTTCGAGAACCTCTCCTGGCTGCGCGCCCACGGCTTCGCGGCCCCCGAGCCCCTGGCCGCGGGCGTCGGCACGAGGCGCGGCCGGCCCGCCTGGCAGTTCCTGATCACCGAGCACCTCCCGTCCCGCGGGAACCTGCGCGAGTACCTGGAGCGGCGGCCGGAGGACCTGGGCGAGCTGCTGACCTCCCTCGGCGAGCGCGTGGCCGCCCTGCACGAGGCGGGCTTCGTCCACCGGGACCTCTTCCCGCGCAACGTCCTCGTGCTGCCCGAGGACCGCGTCGCCTTCCTCGACTGCTGGCGCGGCGGCCCCCACCGTCAGCTCCGGGGGCCGGCCTACGACCTGGCCTGCCTGTTCCTGTTCCTGGAGCGCTGGCTGACGGTCGAGGAGGAGGAGCGGCTGCTCACGGCCTACCTGGAGGGCCGGAGGACGGCTGAGGAGGCGCGAGAGCGCTGGATCCGGGCAGTCGCCCGGGAGCGGGGGCGCTTGATGCGGCGGCTGGAGAGGGAGCCCGGCAGGCTGCGGGGAGGGGAGCTACCTGGAAGGACCTGGCGGGTGGCAGGGCTCTCCAGACCCGACTCGCTCCACCGGCCGGGAGTTCCCCCGACCACCTGACCCCCCAAAGACTCGCACCCGCCAGCAAGCTGACGGGTGCGAAGTCGGATCCCCAGCGCAGCTCTCAGCTGCTATGTACAGAGAGCGGCAGCGCACCCGGAACCGAACCCCAAGGGCGATTTTTCTTGCTCGACCCACCCTGCCCCGGGCAGGAACGGCCCCAGGCGGGACGGAGGCCCCCCGAGGGGGGTCTCAGGCCTCCTCGGCGGCCTCGAGGGTCACCAGCTTGGCCCCGGCCCCGACGGCCTCGGTCTGGGCCACGTGGATCTCCTTCACGAGGCCGGCCACGGGGGCTGCGATCTCGTTCTGCATCTTCATGGCCTCCAGGATCAGGAGCGGCTGGCCCGCGACCACCTCGCTCCCGGGCTCCACCAGGACCTCCACCACGACCCCGGGCATGACGCTCTTGACCAGGCCCCCGGCCTGGCCCGCGGCCCGCTCGGCGGCGTTGGCGGCCCGCTCGCGCTCGTCCTCGATCCGGACGTCGTAGAGGTGCCCGGCGATGGTGATGCCGATGCGGTTCTGGTCCCCCTCGATGGAGGCCCCGTAGCTGCGGCCCCGGGAGAGGACCAGGAGCTGGCCCTGGTCGTCGATGTCCTCGTAGGAGAGGCCCACCAGCTCCCCGTCGACCGTGGCCGAAAGCTGCCCCAGGCGCTCGGTCAGCTCGACCACGTGCTCGCGGCCGGCGATCTCGACGAAGTACTTCACGCCTGCCCCCCGTGGCGCGCGGCGCGCCGGCGGTAGTCGCTGGTCGTCTCGCGGCTGCGGGCCAGCCAGCCCGTGCGCTCGCCGCCGTCGGCGCCCATGGCCCGCCGGCGGGCCCGGTGGAAGCGGTGCACCGCGGCCAGGGCCGCCGCCAGCTGCTCCTCGGGGCCCTCCGGGGAGGAGAGGTCGAGGGCCTCCAGGAAGTGGGTGTCGTAGTCCCCGTCCCGGAAGGGCTGCTCCTCGAGCACCGCCAGCGCGGCCGGTGCGCTGGTGCGCACGCCGCCCACGTTGAGCTCCTCGAGGGCGCGTCGCATGCGCTCGACGGCGACCGCGCGGTCGGGGCCCCAGACGATGACCTTGGCCAGCATCGGGTCGTAGTTGAGGCCGACCTCCAGGCCGTTGTACAGGCAGGAGTCCACCCGCACCCAGGGGCCGCCGGGCAGGCGCAGGTTCCGCACGGTGCCCGTGGCCGGCAGGAAGCCCGCGGGGACGTCCTCGGCGTTGATGCGCACCTCGATGGCGTGGCCGTTCATCTCGATCGCCTCCTGGCCGTAGCCCAGGGGCTCGCCGGCGGCGACCCGCAGCTGCTCGGCCACCAGGTCGATTCCGGTCACCATCTCGGTGATCGGGTGCTCCACCTGCAGGCGCGTGTTCATCTCGAGGAAGAAGAACTCCCCGCCGGAGTAGAGGAACTCGACGGTTCCGGCACCCTCGTAGTCCACCGCGGCGCCGGCCTGCAGGGCCACCTCCCCCATCCGCGCGCGGGTGGCCGCGTCGATGGTCGGCGAGGGACACTCCTCGAGCAGCTTCTGGTGGCGGCGCTGGATCGAGCACTCGCGCTCCCCCAGGTGGACCGCGTTGCCCTGGCCGTCGAAGAGCACCTGGATCTCGATGTGGCGCGGGTTGTCGAGGTAGCGCTCCACGTAGAGGCGCCCGTCGCCGAAGGCGCTCTGGGCCTCGCCGGAGGCGGTGCGGAAGGCGGACTCCACCTCGGCGGCCTCGCGCACGATGCGGATGCCCTTGCCCCCGCCGCCGGCGGCGGCCTTGAGGGCCACGGGCATGCCGATCTCGTGGGCCGCGGCGGCGGCGGCCTCGGGGCTCTCGGCCGGGTCCGTCTGCCCCGGCACCAGGGGCACCCCGGCGGCCTCCATGGCCCGACGGCTCTCGATCTTGTCCCCCATGACCTCGATCGCCTTGGGGGGCGGACCGATCCAGGCCAGGCCCGCCTCCGTCACGGCCCGGGCGAAGCCGGCGTTCTCGGACAGGAAGCCGTAGCCGGGGTGGATCGCCTCGGCGCCGGTCTCCTTGGCCGCCGCCAGGATCTTGTCGGCCATCAGGTAGCTCTCCGACGGCAGGTTGCCCCCGAGCGGCACGGCCACGTGGCCCATGCGCGTGTGCAGGGCCTGGCGGTCGAAGTCCGAGAAGACGGTCACGCACTCGATGCCCAGCTCCCGGGCGGTGCGGATGACACGCAGGGCGATCTCGCCCCGGTTCGCGATCAGGATGCGCTCGAACATCAGAGGGGGATGTTCCCGTGCTTGCGGGTCGGCCTCTCCTCGTGCTTGGTCTTGAAGACCTCGAGGGCCCGGATCAGCTGCGGGCGAGTGTTGCGCGCCTCGACCACGTCGTCGATGAAGCCCCGGGCGGCGGCCATGTAGGGGTTGTTGAAGCGCTCCTCGTAGTCGGCCGTGTGGTCCGCCTCGGTCTTCGCCGGGTCGTCGCTGGCGGCGATCTCGCGCCGGTGGATGATCTTGGTCGCCCCGGCGGCGCCCATCACCGCGACCATCGCGCCGGGCCAGGCCAGGTTGAGGTCGGCGCGGATGTGCTTGGACCCCATCACGTCGTAGGCGCCGCCGTAGGCCTTGCGCGTGATGACCGTCAGCTTGGGCACCGTCGCCTCGCAGTAGGCGTAGAGCAGCTTGGCCCCGTGGCGGATGATGCCCCCGTGCTCCTGGGCCGTCCCGGGCAGGAAGCCGGGCACGTCCTCGAAGGTCACGATCGGGATGTTGAAGGCGTCGCAGAAGCGGATGAAGCGCCCCGCCTTGGTGCTGGCGTCGATGTCGAGGCAGCCGGCGAGCACCGCGGGCTGGTTGGCGACGATGCCCACCACGTGGCCCCCGATGCGCGCGAAGCCCACCAGGATGTTCATGGCGAAGGCCTCCTGCACCCCCAGCCAGCTGCCACGGTCCACGACGCGCTCGATCACCTCGTGCATGTCGTAGGGCTTCTGGGGGTCCTCGGGCACGAGGCTGTCGAGCTCCTCGTCGCAGCGATCCTCCGGGTCGTCCGTGGGCACGAAGGGCGGGGTCTCCGCGTTGTTGAGGGGCAGGTAGGAGAGCAGCTTGCGCAGGAGCGCCATCTGGGCCCGGCCGTCGACCGAGGTGAAGTGGGCCACGCCGCTGGTGCCGGCGTGCACCGCCGCGCCGCCGAGCTCCTCACTGGTGACCTCCTCGTGGGTCACGGTCTTGACCACGTCGGGGCCCGTGATGTGCATGTAGGAGGTGCCCTCGACCATGCACACGAAGTCCGTGATGGCCGGGCTGTAGACCGCCCCGCCGGCGCAGGGGCCGACGATGGCCGAGATCTGGGGGATCACCCCGGAGGCCTGGGTGTTCCGCCAGAAGATCTCCGCGTAGCCCCCCAGGCTCTTGACCCCCTCCTGGATGCGGGCGCCGCCCGAGTCGTTCAGGCCGACGACCGGCACGCCCACCTTCAGGGCCGCGTCCATGACCTTGCAGATCTTCTCCGCGTGGGTCTCGGACAGGGAGCCGCCGAAGACCGTGAAGTCCTGGCTGAAGAGGTACACGGGCCTGCCCTCGACGCGCGCGTGGCCGGTCACGACCCCGTCGCCGAGGATGACCTGCTCCTGCATGCCGAAGTCCTGGCAGCGGTGGGTGACGAAGCGGTCGAGCTCGACGAAGGAGCCCTCGTCGGCGAAGAGGTCGATGCGCTCGCGGGCGGTCAGCTTGCCCTTCTTGTGCTGGGCCGCGATGCGCTTCTCACCCCCGCCGAGCAGGGCGGCGGAGCGCATCTCTTCGAGGCGTTCGAGGGGGGTCTTGGAGGTCATGGGCGGTGGGGCCGGGTTCGGGGGGCAGGATTCTAGCGACTTCTGCCCCCCGGGGTCGCGCGTGGAGCACTGCCTCGAACTATTCTGGCGGCGTGCCTCGCTCCGCCCTGCTCCTCGCCCTCGGCGCGGTCGCGCTCTGCGCCGCATGCGCCAGGCGCACGCCGCCCCCCAACGTGCTCCTCGTCGTCGTCGACACCCTGCGCGACGACCGGGTCGGGCGCGCGGGTCTGACGCCCGAGCTCGACGCCTTCGCGGCCGCGGCCGTGCGCTTCGAGCGCGCCCAGAGCCCGCGGGCCAAGACCACCCCCGCCGTGGCGAGCCTCCTGACGGGGCTGTACCCCCACGACCACGGCGTGCGCGACCTGACCACGCCCCTCGTGCCCGAGGTGCCGGTGATCGCCGAGGCCTTCAAGGGCGGCGGCTATCGGACCGGGGCGATCGTGGGCAACTACGTGCTGCGCGACGACCTCTCGGGCCTCGCCCGGGGCTTCGACACCTGGGTCGAGGACCTGCCCGACGAGGGCGGCGTGCCGCCCAGCGACGTGCCTCTGCGCCGCGCCACCTCCCTGACGGACGGGGCCCTGTGCTTCCTCGGACTCGGCGCTCCGTCCGCGGACGGGGCCGGCCCGCGCACGACGCAGGTGCGCGAGGGCCAGCCCTGGTTCCTCTGGCTGCACTACATGGACCCCCACGGGCTCTACGCGCCGCCGGAGCCCCACCGCGAGCGCGCCCTCGCCTCGAGCTGGGACCCGTCACGCATCGAGCGCGTGCCGCCCCCGCGCTCTCCGGAAGAGGGCGGCCGCCTGCGCCAGTGGGTCGCCGAGTACAACGTGCCGGCCGATGCGCGCCTGGCGGACGGCGGCATCGACGCCGGTCGCGTGCGCGCCCTCTACGACGGGGAGGTCGGCTACGTGGACGCGCAGCTCGGGCGACTGCTGAGGGCCCTCGAGGAGGCGGGCCGCTTCGAGGACACGCTGATCATCATCTGCTCCGACCACGGCGAGAGCCTGGGGGAGCACGACTACTGGTTCGAGCACGGCCGCTACGCCTACGAGGCCACCTGCCGCGTGCCGCTCCTCGTGCGCTTCCCCGACAACTTCGACGACCCCCCGGCGCCGGGCACGCGGGAGGCCGACATCGCCCTGGCGGACGTCTTCCCGACCCTGATCGACGTCCTGCGCCTGCCGCGCCTGCGCCACGTCGGCCGGGAGTTCTCCCGGGTCCGCGGGCGCTCACGGGCCCTGGCCCTGATGGAGGGCCAGGTGACCGGCGAGCCGGTCTTCTGCGAGAAGGTCGAGCGCTCCGAGAAGGCCCGCGCGATCCAGTCCAAGGCGGTGCGCATCGGCGACTGGAAGCTGATCCGACGCTACACCCACCTGGTCGAGGGCCCGGGCGACGAGGACCGCCGGCTCGTGGTGCTCGCCGAGGAGCTCTACGACCTCTCGACGGACCCGGCCGAGAGCCGGAACCTGATGGCCATGCCCCCCGCCGGGGCGCCCCTGGAGACCCTCAAGAGCGAGCTGCTCGACTTCTCCAAGGCGGACCGCCACTTCGCCGACCTGGCGCGCCTCCTGCAGGAGCAGCGCGAGCGCCTGGGGCGCGAGGACCCGGAGACCCTGCGCGCCCTGCGGGCCCTCGGGTACTGAGGCTCTACCCCGATGTTGCATTGGATCTTCCCGAATCCGTCCATCAGGGCCCAGTAGGGCCCTGATGGACGGGTGTTCCGGCTGCTTCTGGAAGTCACCTGCGGTGATGTTTGGCTGAAGTCGACCCGGTGGGTCCCTGAGTGCCGAACAGCGCCGCAGGTGGCTTCCAGAGGCAGCCGGACGGGAAGAGACAATGCAACATCGGGGTCTACTGGGGCACCGGGAGCCGCACCTCGAGGCCCCAGTCCGTGCCCGGGGAGAGCAGCTCGATCGAGCAACCGGTCAGGGAGCTGCCGTTCGTGCCCCGCACCGGCGTCCAGCGATCCGGCGACGGTCGGTCACAGACCAGGCCCTTCGACAGCCCCTGCTGGAAGAGCTGCTCGCAGACCGAGGTCGGGCTCTGGTGTCCGTCGATGTCGAGCTCCAGCAGCACCCCCCCGGCCTTCTTCGTGTGGGCGTTGAACATCGACGTGTTGATCGAGAGCTGCGCCCCTTCGATGGTCGTCAGGGGCTTGGAGAAGCGCACCGACTCCGGCGCTCCCTCGCAGATCGTCACGCGGCTCCAGAGGCCGCTGCCCAGGCGCACGCTCAAGAGGGTCGTGTCTTCCACGAACAGGTGTACGTCGCTCTCACGGCCGGAGTGCTCCGCGGGAAAGAGCACCCGCGCTCCCTGGGCGCGCAGGCGCGAGGCGATCAGGAAGGCCACGTCGAAGGCGCCCGTGCGCTCGGCCAGGTGAAGACGCATGTGGGTCTCCTTGACCTCCTTCCCGTCCCAGTGGTTCCACTGCACCTCCACGGGCGCACCCCCGCGAGCGTACAGGGAGCCGTTCAGGGTCAGCTGGACCAGTCCTTCCCCCCGGGCCGAGGTGAAGGGGGCGAAGAGCAGCAGGAGGCCGATGAGGCCGCGGATCGGGTTCGGCATGGAAATCTCCTCGGGCGAGCGTGGGCTCGAAAGGGGATGGACGGCCGGACGGGGAGCCGTTCGACGTCCGGAGGAGGGCTCTCTTCCCGGGATCCCCTCCCAGTGCCGGCGGGAGCGCGCTGCTCGCTCGAGATGACCGGCCGGAGGGTGTGGTTACCCCGCCAGGACTTGAACCTGAAATGTCTGGACCAAAACCAGATGTGTTGCCAATTACACCACGGGGTAGCCGGGGCGGAGAGCATACCAATCGACTCCGACGAGTCGAGTCCCTGCGCCGGATTCCGGCCCCCCGAGTGGGCCTCCGCGACGGCCCCTCAAGCCCTCGCCGCGAGGGCTCGCAGGGCCAGGGCGCAGGCGCTGGTCGCGGCCCAGTCGCGGATCAACGCGCGCCCTCGAGGCGGCAGGCGCAGCTCGGCGGTGCGCACCTCCCCGTCGAGAGAGACACCCACGTGCACCAGGCCCACGGGCTTCTCCGGGGTGCCCCCCTCGGGCCCCGCCACTCCGGTGGTGGAGATCCCCAGGCGCGCGCCCGAGCTCGCGGCGGCCCCCGCGGCCATGGCCGCCGCGACCTCGGGCGAGACGGCCCCGAAGCGCTCGAGGAGCTCGGGCTCCACGCCCAGGCGCCGCACCTTGGCCTCGTTCGAGTAGGTCACGAGCCCCTCCAGGAAGACCGCACTGATGCCCGGCACGGCCACCAGGCGCGAGGCGATCTCACCCCCCGTGCAGGACTCGGCGCAGGCGCAGGTCACCCCCCGCACCAGGAGCTCGTGGGCCAGGGCCTCGGCGGTGGTCGGGTGCTCCTCGGAGTAGATCGCCTGGCCGAAGCGCGCCCGGAACTCCACCACCCGCTGCTCGAAGGCGACGCGCTCGCCGCGGCCCTCGAAGCGCACCTTGAGCACCCTGCCGCTGGCGCAGACCCCGATGCGCGGGTCCGCGTCGCGGGCCATCCAGTCCCCCACCCGCTCCGCGAACTCGGACTCGGGCAGGCCGTAGAGGAAGAACTGGGCCAGGCT
Source organism: uncultured Planctomycetaceae bacterium (assembly GCA_964591315.1). GTDB lineage: Bacteria > Planctomycetota > UBA1135 > UBA1135 > JABACD01. The sequence continues at coordinate 183,991 of CAZQAT010000001.1, read as the reverse complement.
GGCCGGGCGCGCCCCGGGAAAGGCCCCCACCAGCCAGGGGGCGAGCCGCTCCTCGAAGATGCCCTGCAGCTCCCGCGGCGGCCCCGGCAGGCAGACGATCCAGGCGCCGCCGGGGTGCCGCAGGCGGAAGCCCGGCGCCGTGCCCAGCTCGTTCTCGAGCCAGCTGCCGCCCCGGGGCAGGAGGGCCTGGCGCGCGTTGGCCTCGGGACAGTCGCGGCCCGCCTGCGCGAAGCGCTCGCGGATGCCCGCCACCACCGCCTCGTCCCGCTCGAGCTCCACCCCGCAGCAGTCCGCCACGGCGAAGCGCGTCAGGTCGTCCAGGGTCGGCCCCAGGCCGCCGGTCAGGACCACCAGCGCGTGCTCGGCGACCAGGTCCCCCAGGCGCGCCACCAGGGCCTCGCGCTCGTCCCCGAGCAGGGTCACGCTGGCGACCTCGAAGCCCAGGGGCGCCAGGGCCTGGGCCAGCCAGGCGGAGTTCGTGTCGAGCTGCTGGCCCGCGACCAGCTCGTCCCCCACCGCCAGGATCGCGACTCGCCGGGCCGCCGCGGCGCTCACTGGCTGGGCTCCAGAGACGTCGAGGCGGTCTTGGCCCGGCGCACCGCGAGGCGCGAGAGCCAGGTCCCGATCTCGTACAGGACGGCCATGGGCGCCGCCATCATGGTCATCGTGTAGGGATCGGGGGGCGTGATGATCGAGGCCAGCACGAAGGCGCCCACCACGAAGTGGCCCCGGAAGCGGCTGTAGTTCTTGGGGTCGATCAGGCCCGCCCTTGAGAGCCCCATCATCAGGATCGGCAGCTGGAAGACGAGCCCCATGCCGAGCCCCAGGCTCTTGAGGAACACCAGGTACTCGTCGATGCGCGGGTCGTGGCGCATGGTCTCGAGGCCGATGCCCGTCAGGTAGTAGTAGGCGTAGGGCACGAGGTAGAAGTAGCCGAACAGCACCCCGGCGAAGAAGAGCGCCACGCTGGCCGGGAAGTAGCGGTAGACCGCCTTGCGCTCGTGCTTGTAGAGCCCCGCGGCGATGAAGGCCCACAGCTGCCAGAGCACGTAGGGCCCGGCGATGAAGAAGGACGCGAAGCCGCAGACCTTGAGGTAGAACACGAAGCCCGTCCCCGGCCCGTCCGTACGCGCGTGGGGGATCGGCTCCTTGAGCTTCTCGACGGCCACCTCGCCGTCCCAGAAGACCGCCTCGAGCTCCTGCGGGGTGGGCTCGCCGTCCCGGTAGAGGCGCTCCTTCTCGTGCTCGAAGATGTCCTCGTTGAGCCAGGGCCGGGCCTTCTCCTCCAGCGGCGCCAGGGCCACCCGCGCCACGTCGTCGTTGAAGGCCCAGGCCGCCGCGAAGATCACCGCCAGGGCGATGGCGGCACGCACCAGCCGGCCCCGGAGCTCGTCCAGGTGCTCGCCCAGGGTCATGCGGCTCTGCTCGACCTCGTCGGCGGGCGCGGCGGTCGGGTCGGCTTCCGGTGTGCTCATCTCGGGCGGCGTGCTCTCGAACGCGAAGCGGGCGGAGCCCCTCGGCTCCGCCCGCCCATGATGGTCGCTCGGGGCCTCCGGGAGAAGCCCTCAGGTCGCTCGCTACGGCCGCGCCTTGCGGAAGTAGTCGGTCACGAGCTTGATCGGGACGATCCGCACGCCCATGGCCTCGGCCTCCTTGTAGGCCGGCAGGTCGGAGGGCTGCAGCGGATCCTCGAGGGGCTCGCCCTCGTCGTCCACGTAGAGCTCGGCGCCGACGATCAGGTAGTCGGTGGTCTTGTCGGGCTTCTCCTGGACGTGGATGTTGATGCCCTCGAGCACCGCCCGCAGCTCCTTCTCGTTGTAGGTGCCCGAGAAGCGGCCGATCAGCACGGCGTTGCGCAGGCCGGTGGGGTCGTAGACGGGGTTGTAGACGATATCCCCGGCGGTGGGCGGGTCGTAGCTGTCGCGGACGTTGAAGATCTTGACCTCGCTCATGTCGTCCTCGACCTTGAGCACCTCGCACCAGGCCTTGACGGTGCCGTCGCCGGCGCGGCCGTCGACGATGCGGAAGCGCATGCCGCCGTAGAGGCGGTTGTTCTTGCCCAGGTCGATCCAGGCCAGGCCCAGGGCCTCGGAGACGGACAGGACCTTGCCGTCCGGGCGCTCGGGCTCACGCTCCCACTCGAGCTTGCGGGTCACGTTCTCCAGGCGGGTGGTGAACTCGGCCTCGCGCTCCTTGCCGGCGCGCAGGGCGTCGTCGGTCTCGCCCTTGGAGCTGGACAGCTCGCCCTCGGTGCTGGCCAGGGTCGAGCGCACGGAGGCGACCTCGGCCTCGAGCTCGTTCTGGCGGTCGGCGGCGGCCTGGTTGGCGTCGTTGAGCTGCTGGGTCAGACGACGGATCTCCGCGTCCTTGTCCCCGGTCATGGTCGTCAGGTTCTGGGCCCGCACGTCGATGTCCGCCTGCAGGCTGGAGACCTGCTGGTTCAGGTCGCTGATCGTGCGGGTCAGGTTGTTCCGCTCGGTGACGGCCCGCTGGAACATCGTCTGGAAGTCGGCCACGCTGGCCTCGGTGACGTTGAAGCCGTCCTTGAACTGGGTCAGGCCCTCCGTGGCGGAGACGGCGTCGGAGCGCTCCGAGGCGGCCTCCTTGTCGTAGAAGCCCAGGACCTGGGACACGCTCCGCGAGAACTCGCGCTCCTCCTGGAGCTGCGCGATCGCGGTCTGCTCCTTCTGCTCCGCGGCGGAGGCGGCTGCGCGGGCCTTCTCGACCTCTCCGTCGAAGACGAAGATCATGGCCAGAGCGGCGAAGAAGGCGATCAGCACGACGATCATCCAGGTGATGCTGACGCGGGCAGCGCCGCGGCGGGAACGAGTCATCATTCGGAGGGTCCTTGGATGTGGGGGTCCGGGGTCTCGGGTCCCGGGGTCGCCGCACGGAGGGGGCGCGAACCGGCCGGGATCCGGAAGCGGATCGTGAGCTCCTCGGGGAGACTCGCGACTTCTGGAGGGTTGGAGAAGGTGCCCTGGGGCCAGGGTGGAGGGCAGTTGATACCCGACGGCTCCGGTTCGGAGCAAGGGAAATCGCCCGCCTTGACCGCCCTGGAGAGGCCCGTAGGCTGGCTGCACCCTACCCCGGGCCGAGGGCCCGGTTTCGCTCCCTCCATGACCCCGGTCCCCTCCTCCGCCCCCTCCTCGGTCGTGATCGGCGTCCTGGGGGGCATCGCCTCCGGCAAGTCCGCCGTGGCGGCCCTCCTGGCCGGGGAGGACGGAGTGGTGCTGGACGCGGACGCGATCGCCAGGGAGGTCCTGGCCCGCCCCGAGACCGCCGACTGGCTGCGGGCGACCTTCGGCCCCGAGGTGCTGGACGGGGAGGGCCGGCCGGACCGGGAGGCCCTGGCGCAGCGCGTCTTCGCGGACCCCGCGGCCCGAGAACGGCTGGAGGGCTGGATCCACCCGGCAGTTCGTGAAAGGATAGGCGCAGGCCTGGAGGAGGCGCGCGGCGCCGGACGGTCGCCGATCGTCCTCGACGTGCCCCTCCTGCTCGAGAACGACCGGGCCCACCAGTTGACCGGGGAGTGCGACTTCCTGGTCTTCATCGAGACCGACGTCGAGGATCGCGAGCGACGCGCGCAGGAGCGCCGCGGCTGGCCCCCCGGCGAGGTCACCCGCAGGGAGCGCGCCCAGATCCCCCTCGAGGAGAAGAGGGCCCGCGCCCGACACGTCGTCGAGAATCGAGCGGGGCTCGCCGAGCTCCAGGCCCGCGTGCGGGAGATCCTCGAGGCGGAACACCTCCCCCACTAGACCAGTATTCCACCCCGGCCTCCGGCTGGCTCGCCGGCGCGCTCGCGCGCGTCCGTCCCCGAGAACTGCATCCATGGCAACCGCCCAAAAGAAACGCCCCTTCCAGAAGCGCAACTTCAACAAGAAGAAGCAACGCGCCGGCGGCGGCAACACCACCTTCGACGACGGCCTGGTGCGCCTCGACTACTCCAGCCTGCCCGCGGACCTCGACCAGGAGGGCCTCGAGGAGCTGGAGGCCTCCCTGCCCAAGTCGACGCGCAAGACCAAGCCCAAGGCCGTGGAGCTCAAGGAGCTGCAGGCCCTCATGATCGAGGAGCTGCTCGAGGTGGCGGCCAAGGAGAAGATCGAGAAGCCCGGCCACAAGCGCCGGGACCTGATCTGGAACATCACGGTCAAGCGCCTCGAGAAGCGCGTGCCGGTCGTCGCCGAGGGCTGTGTGCAGATCGTCCAGGAGGGCCACGCCTTCCTGCGCTACGCGGTCCACGACTACATGACCAGCCTCGAGGACGTCTACCTCCCGCCCTCGGTGGTCGAGGCCAACGGCCTCAAGACGGGCATGACCGTGCGCGGGCCACTGCGGGCGCCGAAGGAGGGCGAGACCCTCTTCACCCTCCTGGAGGTCGACACCATCGACGGCGACACCCCCGCCGAGGTGGCGGCGCGCACGCCCTTCAAGGAGCTGACGCCGATCTACCCCATCGAGCGCGTGATCCTCGAGGGCACCACCGAGAACCCCCTCGAGATGCGCATCGTCGACCTGGTGACCCCCGTCGGTCTCGGCCAGCGGGGCCTGATCGTGGCGCCGCCGCGCACGGGCAAGACGGTCATCCTGCAGATGCTCGCCAAGTCGATCCACCAGAACGCCCCCCAGGCTCACCTGATGATCCTGCTCATCGACGAGCGCCCCGAGGAGGTGACCGACTTCGAGCGCACCCTCGACGGGGATGGCTGGGAGGTGATCTCTTCGACCTTCGACGAGCCCGCCGCGCGCCACATCCAGGTGGCGGAGATGGCCATCGCCAAGGCCAAGTCCATGGTCGAGGGCGGCCGCGACGTGGTCATCCTGCTCGACTCGATCACCCGCCTGGCGCGGGCCTGCAACGTGGAGGCTCCGTCGAACGGCAAGCTGCTCTCCGGCGGCATCGAGGCCACCGCGCTCCAGATGCCCAAGCGCTTCTTCGGCTCGGCACGCAAGATGGAGAACGGGGGCTCCCTGACCATCCTCGGCACGGCCCTGATCGAGACCGGCTCGAAGATGGACGAGGTCATCTTCGAGGAGTTCAAGGGCACCGGCAACATGGAGATCGTCCTCGACCGGCGCATCTCCGACCGCCGCATCTTCCCCGCCATCGACATCAACCGCTCCGGCACCCGCAAGGAGGAGCTGCTCTTCGAGGAGGAGGAGGTGCGCAGGGTCTGGATGCTGCGCAAGGTCCTCAACGAGCTCGACCCCGTCGAGGCCATGGAGATGCTGATCCAGAAGATGAAGAAGACCCGCGTCAACGGGGAGTTCCTGCTGACCATCGGCTCCTGACCGGCGAGGCCGCGTGCGGCTCCTGGTCGTCACCTCGCGCTTCGACCTGGTCGGCGGCAGCGAGCGCTACGCCGGCGAGGTGGTGCGCGGCCTGCGCGCCCGCGGTCTCGAGGTGGAGGTGCTCTGCGCCGGCGGCGACCAGGATGCGGGCGCCCCGCTGCACGAGCGCCCGGAGCTCGACGCGCCGCGCCTGGGCGCCGCCACGCGCGAGGAGCTACGCCGGCTCCTGGCGGGCTTCGATCGCGTCCTGCAGCTCTCCTGGATCGGCGCGGGGGCCCAGGCCGTCGTCGCCGCCGGCCCCCCCTGGCTGCGCTTCGTTCAGGACCACACGCCCTTCTGTCCCGGCCTCAACAAGCAGCACGCGGACGGGGAGCTGTGCACCAAGGCCCTCGGCGTCGAGTGCCTCACCCGCTACTGGCTGCGGGGCGGCTGTGCGGGCCTGAAGGTCGAGGGCGCGCCCTCGCTGCGCTTCCCCCTGCGCGCCCTGCGGGCTCGGATGGTCGAGCTCGAGCACCTGGAGCGCGCCCGGCGCGTGCTGGTGGCCTCGGGCTACATGCGCGACGAGCTCCTGCGCTGCGATCTGGACCAGGAGCGGATCGAGGTCTTGCCCTACTTCACCCGCTCGGGGACGGACGCCCTGCCCGCCACGGCGCTCCCGGCGGCGCCCTCGGACCTCCTGGCCCGGCCCGGGACCACGACCCTCTTCACCCCCGCGCGCCTGGTGCTGCCGGACAAGGGGGTCGACCACCTGCTGACCATCCTCGGGCGGCTGCCGGAGAGCGTGCAGCTCGTCGTCGCCGGCGACGGCCCGGCCCGCCCCTGGCTCGAGCAGAAGACCCGCGACGAGGGGCTCGCCCGGCGTGTCCTCTTCCTCGGCTGGACGGACCCGGGGGTGACCGAGGCCCTCTACGCCGCCTGCGACCTGGTGGTCTTCCCCTCGGTCTGGAACGAGCCCTTCGGCCTGGTCGGCATCGAGGCCATGGCCCACGGCAAGCCCGTGGTGGCCTTCGACGTGGGAGGCGTGGGCGAGTGGCTCGCCGACGGTGAGACCGGCGCCCTCGTCGAGCGCAAGGACCACGACGGGATGGTACGCGCCCTGACGGCCCTCGCCGCGGACCCCGAGGGGCGCGCGGCCCTGGGCGCCGCGGGGAGAGAGCGGGTCGAGCGCGACTTCCGCGCCGACGGACACCTGGACCGCCTCGAGGGGCTGCTCCGAGCATGAAGCACCTGCCCCTGCTCCTCTCCCTCCTCGGTTGCGCGGCCCAGGGCACCTCACCGGAGCTCTCCGCGCGGCCCAACGTGCTGGTCGTGCTCGTCGACGACCTCGGCTGGCGGGACCTCGGCTGCCAGGGCGCAAGGGACATCCCCACGCCGCACCTGGACGCCCTGGCGGCCTCGGGGGTGCGCATGACCCAGGGCTACGTCTCCCACCCCTACTGCAGCCCGTCGCGCGCGGGGATCCTGACGGGACGCTACCAGCAGCGCTTCGGGCACGAGCACAACCCGCGCTACGACGAGGCCAGCGACGAGATCGGGTCGGACGTGCGCGAGACCTTCCTGCCGGCGCTCCTGTCGGAGGCGGGCTACGCGACGGCGCACGTCGGCAAGTGGCACGTGGGCGCGGGGGAGGTCTTCCGGCCCCTGGCCCGGGGCTACGACGAGTTCTTCGGCTTCCTCGGGGGTGGCCACGACTACTTCCGCGCGGACGGCTCGAGCGAGTACGCCGGGCCCCTCTGGCGCGGGGCGGCGCCGACCGACGAGCAGCCCACCTACCTCACCGACGACCTGACGAACGAGGCCCTGGCCTTCGTGCGGCGCAACCGGGAGCGGCCCTTCTTCCTGCTGCTCGCCTACAACGCGCCCCACTCCCCCGACCACGTGACCGAGGAGTACATGGCGTCCCTGCAGCACATCCCGAACGAGCGCCGGCGCAGGTACGCGGGGCTCGTGGGCGGCGTGGACGCGGGGGTCGGGCGCCTGATGGGCGAGCTGGAGGAGCTGGGGATCGCGCGCGACACCCTGCTCGTCTTCCTCAGCGACAACGGCGGGCGGCGCGGCCCCTCCGACAACCGCCCACTGCGGGGCAACAAGGGCTGGCTGCACGAGGGCGGGATCCGCGTGCCCTTCCTGATGTCCTGGCCCGGCGTCCTGCCGGCGGGCGTCACCTACGACGCGCCGATCACGGCCCTGGACGTGCTGCCGACCGCCGTGAGCCTCGCGGGCCTGCCGCTCCCGGCGGATCTCGACGGCCTCGATCTGATGCCTCACCTCCTGGGCGAGCGCACTGAAGCGCCCCACGACACGCTCCACTGGCGCGTCTGCGGCGGCGAGGGTTGGGCGGTCCGTCGCGGGAGGTGGAAGCTCGTGCGGGACGTCTCCATGGAGGCGCCGGCCCTCTACGACCTGGAGCAGGACCTGGGCGAGGACCGCGACCTGGCGGCGGAGAGGCCCGTGCTGGTGGCGGAGCTCGAGGCCCTGCACGCCGCCTGGGACGCGGGCCTGGTCGCCCCGCGCTGGAGCGACGGCCACCGGCGCTCGATCAGCATGGAGCGCGCCAAGGCGAGCGAGGCGGGCCAGCGCCAGTTCCCGATGGTCTGGGACGAGGATCCCGAGCCCCGGCGCTGAACGGGGCCGCGCCGGCCGACGGTCTCGGGGGGCCGGTTCAGAGCGGCCAGATGGACCGCCGCGCGCTCTTGCGGGTCTCGGTCGCCAGCAAGAAGGCCACCAGCTCGTCGCGCTCCTCGGTCAGAGCGCACTCCACCAGGCGCTTGCTCAGGGCCTCGAGGTGCTCCCGCAGCGCCTCCCCCTCGAAGTGCTTCCAGGCGTACAGCAGGCGGTTCTTCTCGATCGCGGCCCGCCGCAAGCTCTCGGGAACTCGCGGAGCGATCGTCCCGCGGTTGCGGTGCACCGCGACGGCCCTGGGATCGACGCGCAGGGTCTCGCCGCCGCCGCGGGCCTCGGCTCCCCAGTCCACGTCCTCCCAGTAGAAGGGCTCGAAGCGCGGATCGAAGGGCTGCTGCAGGAAGGCCGTGCGCCGGAACAGGAAGGCGCCGCCGAGGCAGAAGTCCACGGGGATCCCCTCCGGGTGTGCGGCACAGACCGCGCCGGGGGTCACGTCCAGCTCGGCGCAGACCACCCGCGGCAGGCCGCCCTCGACCACGATGCGCGGCAGGCTCTCCTCGGAGAGCCGCCCGTCCCCGTCGATCACCAGGGGCGCCACGGCCCTCGTCCCCCCCTGGCCGAGGGTCTCCACCAGGGGATCGATGGCTCCGGGCCGCAGCTCCACGTCCGGGTTGAGGGCCAGGACCAGGGCGTGGTGGGCGGCGCGCACGCCGCGCTCGAGGGCGGCGGGGAAGCCCAGGTTGCGCTCGTGGACCTCGGTGCGCGCCTCGGGAAAGCGCTCCCGCAGGTGCTCGACGACCGCGCCCTCCCCGCTGTCGTCCACCACCAGGACCTCGTCCCCCACCCCGCGGCGGTCGCGCTCGGCGAAGACCGCACCCAGGCAGAGGTCGAGCAGCTCCGGGTCGTCCAGGGTCGGGACGACGATCGAGACGGCCAGGCTCACCGGCCCTCCTCCCGCCAGCTCTGCAGGCGGCGCGCCAGGTGCCCCGCCACCAGGCGCAAGAAGCGTCCGCGCCCCTCCTCGGCGGCGGCGCGCATCTCGGCCTCGCGCTCCGCCAGCAGGGTCTCGGCGCGGTTCCTGGCGGCGCCCCGCTCGGCCAGCTCCGCCTCGAGGAAGGCCTCGTGCTCCCGCGCCGCCTCGCGCTCCGCGCCCAGGGCGCGGTAGGCCTCGGTGGTGGCGGCCAGCTCCGCATCGAGGACCCGCAGGGCCTCGTGCAGGCTGCCGCGCTCGGCCTCGTCGTCTCGGGCCAGCTCCACCGCCCGCTCGAGAGCGGCGTGGGCCTCCGTCAGCTCGCCGTCGCGGGCCTCGACCAGCTGCGCCAGGCGCGCGCGCTCCGCCTCGGCGTCCTCCGCGGCCGCGCGGGCCTGCTCGATCCGCTGCTCGAGCTCCCGCAGGTGGGCGCCGCGGTCCTCGAGGCTCTCCCGGGTCCAGGCCAGCTCCGCGTCGCGGCCGCGAAGCTCCTCCTCGCGCCAGGCGCTCTCCCGGGTGTGCGCGTCGCGCTCGACGGCGAGGGCGTCGCGCTCGGCCTCGAGGCTCGCCAGGTGGGCGTCCGCCGCCGCGGCCCGGCCCTCGAACTCCTCCCGGCCGCGGCGGGCCTCCACGAGCTCCTCCCGCAAGGCCTCCAGGGTCGTCTCCAGGTCGCTGACCGTCGTCGCCTCCCACGCCAGCTGACCGTCGCGCTCCGCGACCAGTCCCTCCAGCCAGCCGGCCCGGCGGCGCTCCTCCTCGACCGCCGCCTCGCTCTCGGCCAGGCGCGCCTCGAGGGCCTCGACAGCCCGCTCGCGGTCCGCGGCCACCGTCCGGCGCCAGGCGATGGCGCGCTGCGCCTCGGCCAGGCGTTCGCGCAGGCCCTGGTACGCGTCCAGCTCGCCCACCAGGGCCGCGGGGCTCACGAGCTCCACGCCGCGCTCCCGGGCCAGGGCCTCCAGCCCCGCCAGGCCGCGGGCCACGAGCTCCCGGTGCGGCAGGCGCGTGAGGGCTTCGTGTCGCCCGGCGAAGGGGCGCAGGTGCTCGGGCAGGCCGCGCAAGCGCCGCGCGCGACCCAGCTCACAGCGGTCCGCCAGCTCGCCGTAGCGCTCCACCAGCTCCGCCGCGTCGGCCTCGATCGACCTGGGAGGCTCGACGCCCGCCACGAGCTCCGCCAAGGCCGCGGGATTTCCCGCCAGCTCCTCGAGGGCGGTGCGCCAGGCCTCGACATCTCCCGCCGGTACGAGCCGCCCGTCGACGCCGTCGCGCACGCTCTCGCGCAGGGCCGGGGTGTCGCTGGCGAGCACCGGGCGCCCGGCGGCGAAGGCCTCGCGGAGCACGAAGGGGGCGTTCTCCGACCAGAGGGAGGGCAGGGCCAGGAGGTCCGCCTGCTCGAGCAAGAGGGGCAGCTCCTCGCGCTCGAAGGGCGGGCCGAGGGTCGTGCCCGCACGACGCGCGAGCTGCTCGAGGTGATCGGCGTGATCGCTGGTCCCCCGCAAGCCGCGCAGGTCCAGCTCGATCCGGTCGCCGAGCTGGGCGCAGGCTTCCAGCAGGACGTGCACGCCCTTGTACTCGTGGTAGGCGCCCACGTACAGGACGCGCAGAGGCCCGTCGGAGGCGCCGCGCGGGGGCTCGACGCGGGACAGAGCTGCGAGCTCGATGCCCTGAGGGCGAACGGCGACCTCGCGGCCGATGCCCGCCCCCTCGAGGGCCGAGGCCAACCAGCGGGTGGGCGCCTCGACGTGGTCGACGCGGGCCAGGGCCTCGCGCCTGGCGCCCAGGGACGCTCGCAGGCCGCGCACCAGCTCGGGAACGCGCTCCTCCTCCTCGGACTGTCCAGCGAGCACGGCCCGAACCTCCGCCAGCAGGGCCTCCGGCGCCTGGCCGGGGACCAGGAAGCCGTCGTGGGCGTCGAGAGCCCGATCGAGCCGGCCGCGGGCCAGGCGGCAACGGGCCTGGGCCTCCAGGTCCTCCGCGGCGAGGGGCGTGAGGTCCGGCGCGAGCAGGTTGAGCTCGTCGCTGATGCCGTGGAAGTCGTGGGCCGTGAAGAGCGTCGGCAGCCCGCGCCGGCGCGCCTCGTCCACCAGCCCCGGGCCGAGGCCCAGGAGGTGCTGGAAGTGGACCACCTCGGGCTGCTCGCGCTCGAGGAAGCGGCCGAAGGCCACCGCGGCGCCGGGGCGCGCACGGCGCCGCTCCTCGTCGTCCTCGGCCGGATCGAGGGAGAGCCAGGTCAGGCCGAAGCCCTCGCGCTCCTCACGGGTCTGGGTCAGGGCCGGACTCCTCCCGTCCGGGCGGGGGGCGAAGACCTCCACCTCGTGGCCGCCGCGCGCCAGGGCACGGGCCAGGGCCTCCGTGTAGACCTCGACGCCCGTGCATGAGGCGGGCGGGAAGGCGTGGGCGACGAGGGCGATACGCATGGGGCGGTCGGGGCCGCGGAGACCCCCTGCGATTCTGCCCGATAGGACCCCCCCGGGGCGCGCCCGAGCCTCCCTCTTCGGGCCGCGGCCTCCCTCTCCCAAATTGGGACTTCTTATTTAGGGCCGTGGTCACGGCATCCGAAGAGGGGTCTGAGGAATCGAAGGCAGTCGGGTGTCGTGGGGACGCCCGGCGGAGGGAGGAGTCCTCTGGGAGTAACAAGCATGTCGAGAAGAGCACGACGTCCCCGAAGGGTGCTCGGGGTGCGCCGGCGTGAGTGCGCCGGCTTCACGCTGGTCGAGATCGGTCTGGCCATGACCATCCTGCTGGTGGCCCTGATGGCCATGGGCGCCTCGACCCTGCGCATGAGCTCCCTGCGCCGGCAGAACCGGGAGAGGGCCGTGGCGCAGAACGCCATCCGCGCCCTCTCGGAGCAGATCCACGCCAGCTCGGACAACCTGCGCCGGACCAGCAACGACTGGTCCGGTGACCTGATCGCCACCCTCTCCCCCGGCGGCGAGGTGGGCGACAGCTTCGCGATCCAGGACCTGAACACCCGGATCGGCGAGGACTCGGTGGGCTCGATCCAGATCATCACCGACGAGACCCTGACCGACGCCGCGCTCGGCTTCGAGCTCGGCATGCCCCGGGACCTCGATGGTGACGGCAGCGTGGACAACACGGACGTGAGCGGTACGGCTCGCATCCTGCCCGTGGTCGTGCGCGCCCGGTGGCGCGGGGTGTCCGGCAACGTGCAGATCGTCCACCCCTTCTACGTGATCGGGTACTAGCCATGGTGCTTCCGGAACGACTCGAGGCGCGGGTGCGCCGGGCCGCCGCGGCCCGCCAGGGGATGACCATCCTGGAGCTGATCCTGTCCTTCGGGATCCTGACCACCATCCTGCTGGCGGTCTTCGGCGTCATCGAGCGCGACACGCACCTGGCCCACTCGACCCTGGGCATCGCCGTGTCCGAGATGAAGGCGCAGCAGATGCTGCGCAAGATCGAGGGCGAGCTGGCCAACGCCAGGGGGGCCGTGCCGATCGCCCAGCTGACCCAGGACCTGGGCACGGCGGACACCGCCGAGATGCTGGTGGACATGACCCTGGGCTTCCCTCCCAGCGGCACCCTGCTCCTGGACCGCGGCACCGAGAGCGAGGAGCGCATCGACTACGCCGGCCTGGTGGCCGCTCAGGACCGCTTCACGGAGCTCACCCGCGGCGTCCAGTGCAGCCTGCCGACCCTGCACGTCTCCGGCCAGGGCATCTCCGTCCTGTGGGCCGGCATCGCCGACCCGATCGAGCTCCAGGACGAGCCGGACCAGCAGCTCTTCGACGGCGTCGCCCTGCTGCCCGCGGGGCAGGTCTTCTTCCGCGGCGACGGCTCGGGCTTCAGCTACCGCGTCCCCGTCGACCCCAGCAACTCGATCCCGCCGGTCTACCTGAACGGCGACGAGCTGCAGTGGGGCCACAGCCTGCGCGGCGTCCCGAGCACCGACAACTGGGCCTGCCTCTACTACGAGCCGCGCTTCGAGTTCCGGGAGGAGGACGCGGGCGACGACCTGAACAACGACGGCGACACGACCGACGTCTACGACATCGGCCAGATCCGCCGCCGCATCTGGGACACCCTGGACCCGTCCAACCCGCCGATGGACCTGGGACTCGGCCCGACGAACATCCTGCAGGAGCGCTGCAATTGGGGCGGCGACCTGGACGGTGACGGTTTCGACGACCCCTTGTTCTTCTGGGACGACGAGATGCGACAGCTGCACGTGAAGCTGTTCATCCTCGGGCGGACGAACGCGGACATCCCCATCGTGCGGGGCGTGGAGTCGATGGTCTTTCTCCGGAACGAGCCGGAGAACTGAGGGGAAGTTGGGAGCTCTGGGGGGAGCAACCGAATCATGAGAGTGAATACGAAACGAACGGACAAGCGGGGCTCGGCCCTGATCCCGGCCCTGATGGTGGCGGCGCTGCTCGCCATGCTGGGCCTCTCCATGCTGCAGGCGACCCTCGACGGGTCGCGGGTGGTCAACTACCAGGGTGACGAGTACCGGCTGACCAGCGCGGTCGAGAGCGTCGGCATCATCACCACGGACCGGCTGTGGTCGGGCTATCTGGCCGAGGAGGGGGGTGCAGCCGGGTCCATCGGGACCTTCAGGACCTTCCTCGACGCCCAGGGCCTACCGGACTCGGGCCCCGGAGGCCCGCCGACCGCGGACGAGGGCGTGGACTTCCTGGCCCTGACCGGAATCCCGGGCACGGACGCAGGAAACCCCGAGTTCGACGAGGTCAACATCGACGCCCTGCGCGTCGTGCGCCGCGACGACGGGGAGTCGACCCAGCTCTTCGTGACGGTCTCCGCCAGCACGAACCGCGGCATGGGCATCGTCAACCCGGTGCTGAACCGCGCGATCCAGCTCGTCTACACGGTCGAGCCGGAGCAGTTCGAGGGCTTCGAGTACGGGGTCTTGAGCAACAACGTCAACTGCATCTTCTGCCACACGGTCATCGACTCGACGGATCGCTTCTACAACACGGACCCGAGCGAGTACTCGACCTTCGACCGCATCAAGGTCGGCACCCTCGAGAGCCTGATGATCCGGGACAACGGGGACGGTCGCCCGAACACGATCAACGACTGGGACGCGGACTCCTACATCGCCGGCACCCTGCACATGCGGGGCTCGCTGACCGACCACGACGGGAACCCGATCACCGGCAACTGGTCGGACCAGACCTTCCAGTCCTACCACTTCGACGCCGACGGCCTGCTCCAGGAGGACGGCTACGGAGTGCTGTCGCCGAATCCCTTCGCGCCGGGCGTCGACCCCACCCAGCCGGGGCACAACATCTACCTGGACTACCCCACCGAATACGCCCAGATGCCCGACGGCAACCTGCCGACGCACTTCCCGCCGCCCTTCCCGGACGACGGGGGCATCGACCCCGCCACGGGCCAGCCGAGCTCCGCCGGCGCGGGCAACAAGGTCGTCGACCCCTTCGAGTTCGCGGCCGCCGCCGCCGATGCCGAGGGCGCCGTGGTTGCGGGCATCATCAACGTCTCGGACCCGAGCTTCGTGATCGACACGGTGCCCGAGTACGCGTCGGCCCTGTTCACGGGGAACAGCACTCGGCTGCAGTCCTCGACCTCGGGGAACGTGATCCTGTCAGGCACGGAGGGCAACCCGATCGTGATCGACGGGACCATCGCCATCGACGGGGACCTGGTGATCGACGGCTACCTCAAGGGCGAGGGCAACATCCTGGTCAGCGGCAACATCTACGTGCCCACGGACCTGAAGTACCTGGACGGCCTGACCTACCTGGAGGGCGACCTGCCGGGAAGCCCCACGGGCCCCCGCACCTTCGGCATCGCCCAGGACGGGACGAAGAACGCCCTGGGCCTGGCCGCCGGCGGCAACATGCTGCTGGGCGACTACCTGAAGCCGTCGGTCTTCACCTCGCCCGGTCAGTACGACATCATCGACGGCAGCGCCTCCGGAGAGTGGAACTTCGCCCTGGCGGAGCTGTCGCTCTTCAACCGCTCCGAGTGGGCCAAGACCCAGCCGGTGCTGCCGGGTCACGGTGAGGACAAGAACGACCCCTCGACCTGGACCGCCGAGAACCCGAGCTACGAGGGAGCGGACTACGTCCCGCGCTACTACAACTTCGGCCCGGGCGACGAGATCCCCATCTACAACATGGGCGACATCTACTTCGACGAGAACACGCTCACCTGGATGGGCGACGAGGAGGTCCCCCTGGTCTGGGACCCGAACAAGCTGAGCATCTGGGACCCGAACGACACCACGAACGACGAGCTGTACGACCAGGGCTCGGGTGCGGCCATCGCCGCGATCCTTCAGCTGACGCCGAAGGACGGCTGGCTGTCGGACCAGATGCAGAAGGCCGCCCTCGAGTACTTCGAGTCCAAGCACGCCTGGGACTCGCCGATGGAGATCGACGGGCTGCTCTACACCAACAACGCCATCTTCGGCATCGTGCACCGGGGTGACCGCATGAAGGGCCAGCTCCAGATCAACGGCGCCATGGTCTGCCCGGACCTGGGCGTCCTGGCCCCGGGCCGCAAGAACCTCGGCGGTGTCGGGACGGGCGCCAACCCGCCGGACTCGACCTACAAGATCGGGCTGCGGCTGAACTACGACAAGCGCACGAAGGACATGCTGAACGTGACCAACAACAATCAGGTCACCATCAAGCGCACCCTCTGGGCTCCGATGGTCAACATCCTCTGAGCTCGATTCACGCAGGAAGCAGCCCGGGCCGTGCTCTCGCGAGCGCGGCCCGGGCTGTGTCGTGAGGGAGGGAGCCGGGGGAGCTCAGCCTTCCTGGCTCTCGAGCCAGCGCTCGCAGTCGATGGCGGCCATGCAGCCCGTCCCCGCGGCGGTGACGGCCTGGCGGTACTCGTGGTCCATCACGTCCCCGGCGGCGAAGACCCCCTCGACGGTGGTCTTGGTGCCCTCGTGCACGACGATGTAGCCGTTCTCGTCGAGTTCCAGCTTGCCCTCGAAGAGCTTGCTGTTCGGGGTGTGCCCGATGGCGATGAAGACCCCGTCGCAGGGCACCTCGCTCCTCTCGCCGGTCTGGGTGTCCTCGAGGATCACCGCGCGCACCTTGTTCTCGTCGTCCGGCAGGATGTCGTGGACGGTCTTGTTGAGCATCCAGTCGATCTTCTCGTTCTTCTGGGCGCGCGCGAGCATGATCTCGGAGGCCCGGAAGACCTCGCGGCGGTGGACGATCGTGACCTTGCTCGCGAAGCGTGTCAGGTACTGGGCCTCCTCCATGGCCGTGTCACCGCCGCCGACCACGAGGACCTCCTTGTCCGGGTAGAAGGCGCCGTCGCAGGTGGCGCAGGCGGAGACGCCGCGGCCCATCAGCTTGGTCTCGCTCTCCAGGCCCAGGAGGCGCGCGCTGGCGCCGGTGGAGATGATGACCGCCTTGGCGTCGAGCTCGCCGAAGTCCGACTTGATGTGGAAGGGGCGCCTGGTGAGGTCCACCTCGTGCACGGTCTCCATGCGGATCTCGGTCCCGAAGCGCTCGGCCTGGGCCTTGAACTGCTCCATCATCTCCGGGCCCATGACCCCGTCGGGATAGCCGGGGTAGTTCTCGACGTCGGTGGTGATGGTCAGCTGCCCGCCGGGCTGCATGCCCTGGAACATGAGGGGCTTCAGGTTGGCGCGCGCGGTGTAGATGGCCGCCGTGTAGCCGGCGGGGCCGGAGCCGATGATGACGACGTCGTGGAGTTCGGACATGGGTGCGGATTCGCGTGGGATGAGGGTCGGGGGTCCGCGCGGGTCGGGATGCCCCCCTTCGCCCTGGCGGCGGTCGAGGGGGGGGCCTAGCCTAGCGGCGGCCTCCAGCGGGTCCCAGACGTGGGACCCGATCACGGCGGAGAGAACGTTGAGCCACCTCCCCCACCACGACTTCGACGCGGGCCCCTGGACGGGGCGACTCGGCCGGCTGGCGGAGGCCATCCGCCGGGCCGCGGAGGCGCAGCTCGGGGCGGCAGCGGGAGAGCAGGGCGGCCCGCGCCCGGTCGCGCAGGGTGTGGGCGACGTGACCTACGCCCTCGACCGGGCCACCGAGACCGCCGTCGAGGGGATTCTCGACGAGCTCGCCAGCGAGGGACCCCTGTCGCTCTTCACCGAGGACGCGGGCTGGCGCCACCGCGGTCCCAGCCCCGGCGGCGCCACCGCGGACCTCGACGGCTTCGACCACGGGGGCCCGCGCATCGTGATCGACCCGGTGGACGGGACCCGCAACCTGATGGCGGACCTGCGCTCGGCCTGGACCGTGATCGGCCTCGCCCCCCCCGGGCGTGGCGAGCCGCGCCTGGCCGAGCTGGAGCTCGGCCTCGTCTCCGAGCTGCCCGACTCCCGCGCGGCCCGCTTCCGGACCCTGAGCGCCCGGCGCGGCGCGGGGGCCCGCCTCACCCTGCGGGACCGGGCCGACGGCGCCACCCTCGAGGACTCCTCCCTCGTCGCGGACGCCGACGACCGTGTCGACCACGGCTACTTCAGCTTCTTCCGCTACACCCCCGCCCTGCGCCCCCTCCTGGGCCGGCTGGAGGCGAGCTTCTTCAGCATCCTGGCCGAGGAGGAGGGAGCCGACACGCGCCACTGCTTCGAGGACCAGTACATCTCGAACGGCGGGCAGCTCGTGCTGCTCTCCCTGGGCACCTACCGCTTCGTGGCCGACCTGCGAGCCCAGCTGGCAGCGCGGGTCGAGGGCCCGGTGACCACCGCCAAACCCTACGACTGCGCCGGAGCCCTCTTGGTCGCACGCGAGGCCGGCTGCGTGGTGACCGCCGCGGACGGCGCGCAGCTCGACTTCCCCCTCGACGGCAGCACGCCGGTCTCCTTCGTCGGCTACGCCAACGCCACCACGGCGGCGCGCCTGGGACCGCACCTGGCGCGGGCCCTCGAGGGCGCGAACTGAGGCGGGGGCCCGCCCCACGAGAACCCGCCCCCCCCCC
>CAZQAT010000001.1:147967-166184 GCA_964591315.1 uncultured Planctomycetaceae bacterium | reverse complement strand
CCCGGGGGGGGGGGGGGGTCCCCCCCGGGGGGGGGGCCGTGGTGGGGGTTATTGGGGGGGGGGGCGGGCCGGCCCGCCGAGGCCCGCCGCCTGCTGGAGGTCAGTGGAAGGTGCTGGCTACTGCCAGTCGACCTGCCAGCCGTTGGAGAGGTTGAAGCCCGATCCCGAGCAGTTGCTCTCGGGGTTGCGGTACCACCACTGGTAGTAGGTCGTCGCGCCGAAGTTGGCGGCGCCGGGCCAGGAGCTGAAGGGCCCGCCCTTCCAGTTCGTCATGGTCACCGACCCGGTGCCGTTGGAGACGATCACCTGGGAGCGGATCTGCGCGTTGGTGCAGAGCAGGCCGTCGCCGAGCAGGCTGCCGTTGCCGCCGCCCAGGACCGACGAGCCCTTGATGGCCAGGCCCGCCTTGCCGGCCGGCATGCCGCTGACCTGCAGGCCGAAGGAGTCGTTCCCGAACTCGGCGTTGCCGGTTCCCGTCAGGGTCGCCCCCTGCAGGGTGGTGTTGGCGCAACCGGAGCCGGGACCACCGTTCGTGCAGGGGCAGGAGACCCCCGTGCCGTCACCGAGGCAGTAGGCGCTGCCAGAGCCTCCGCCGCCGCCGTTGTCGTGGCCCACGATCTGGATGGCGTTCAGGCTGGCGGGCGCGCCGCCGACCTGAGCGGTCTGCACCACGATGGTGTTGTTGGCCACCGTGACCGTGTCCGCCACGTAGTGCTGGCCGCTGACCCAGGTGCCGCCGAAGTTCGCGCCGCCGCAGACCTGCGGTCCGGTGCCGCCGACCACCGTCAGCTGGCTCGTGAAGCCCGTCGGGTCGTCCGGGGCCCAGGAGTACAGGTACACGTCGTAGGTGCCGTTCGGCACCCCGTTGAAGGCCCAGGTCGAGTTGCCCGCGTCCTGCAGGTCGTCGAGCAGGCGCTCGGGGTTCCCGGTGGTCTGGGTGCTGTTGAACTGGAAGCTGCCGTTGCCGCCGGCCACGGTGGCGGTCACGCCGCTCGCGCTGCCGTCGGTGGCCAGGAGGGCCACGTTGTTGGCGTTGCCGGGGATTCCGTTCCAGACGCCGGTCTGGCCAGCCGCGCCGCCGTAGTTGCTGCCCGGGGGCGGGAAGGAGGTGTTGCTCCCGATGTCGATGTTGAGCTTGACCGCGTCACCGGTGGGCGGCGGGCCGCTGCTGTCCGCGAGGTTCGGGCGCCACTCCTCGAGGGTGCAGCGCATGCGGTTGATCTGCTCCGGCGTGAACTCCCACATGCAATTATCGTTCGAATAATCCATGTAGTTGTGGATCGGGTCCGGGCTCCCGCAGGTGACCTTGTTGCCCGGGCAGCCGTTGGTCGGCGTGGACTCCGGGTTCGTGTCGCACAGCAGGTCGCCGGAGTTGTAGCAGCTGGCGCCGCCGCATCCGCCGTTGAAGGTGTGCTCGAGGCCCAGGTAGTGTCCCACCTCGTGGGTCGCCGTACGGCCGAGGTGGAAGGGCGGGCCGATCGGGGCGTTGTTACCGACGGTCGACCACAGCAGCACGATGCGGTCCAGGGCCTGACCGACGATGCCGCCCTGGGGGATGTTCGGCACGTAGCCGAGGGCCCCGCCGCCGTTGTTCGTGTAGATGTTCAGGTAGTTGTGCGGGTCCCAGGCCAGGCTGTTGTAGTAGCCGCCCCCGTCGTTGAACCAGGTGTTGTTGGTCGAGTAGGTGATCCCGTTGGTCGGGTTCCCGTTGGGGTCGGTGCTGGCCAGCTCGAAGCGGATGGCCGAGTCGGTGCCGGGGGCCCCGTTGCTACCGGCCAGAGCGCCGAAGTCCTCGTTCAGGATCTGGACCTGGCTCTGGACCTGGGCCTGGCTGACGAAGCCGTTGCCGTTGGTCTGCTGGATCACGTGGAAGACCACCGGGATCGTGTGGACGGTCCCCGGGTTGTACTGGGGATTGATGACCGTGTTGCTGAAGCCGCAGTCCGAGGGAGCCAGGAGGCCGGTCGGGAAGCCCACGGAGGGCGGCGTGCCGCAGCGCCAGTCGCCGATCGGGATGTTCTGGGTCACCCCGCCCGAGGTGCTGGCGGTCGAGGACGGTGTGCGGGGCGCCTGCTGGCCGATGGCGCTCGAGGAGACGAGGGCGAGGCCGAGGCCCGAGAGGAACAGCGTGCGATTCATCATCGAATCCTGAGGGTGAAGCGAGTCCTGAAAGGTGTCCGAGAGAGGTGGCAGGCCCGACGCCGGGATCATTGGCGCCGGGCACTCCCCATGGTCAGTTGGGGGGAAAGGGGGAATGGCTGACCGGGGAGGCGGGAGCGATTTCCCCTGCCTTCAGAGGTCCATCCGCCCACCGCGGTCGCTCCCCTTCGAATCCCCGGGAGTTCTCGCGCCGAATCCCCCGCTCACCCCCCAAGGCACAGAGCGACAGTCACTTATGGCTGCCGTCAGCGGCCGCGGGCGAGGCGCTGGGAGACCTCGTCGAGGAGCCGGCGGCGCTCACCGGCAACCCCCTCGGCGGCGGACTCCAGCCGCTCGGCCAAGAGCTCGGCCTCCTCGAAGCGCCCCAGCCGGATGCGCAGGATCGTCCGGAAGGCCCCGTGGCGCAGGTCGTCGCGCTCGATCAACTCGGTGCAGCCCTCGAGCAGCTCCTGGGCCTCCTCGAACTCCCCGAGGCGCACCCGGGCGATGCCCACCAGGCTGCGCCGCTCCTCCGCATCCGGCGAGAGGGCCGCGGCTCGCTCCGCGGCGGCCAGGGCACGTCGGTAGAGCTCGGTCTCGAAGCCCTCGCTGCGCAGGACGAACCAGGCCAGCTCCGCCAGACGCTCGGGATCCTGGTCCGCAGCGGTGCCCCCGTCCAGGTGACGCGCCAGGCAGGGAGCTGCCCGCAGAGGTCGACCCCAGAGGTCGTAGAGCTGGAGCAGGGAGCGCACCGCCTCCCGCGTGCGCCGGTGGCTGACACCGAAGTGGACCGCCGCCGCCTCCCAGGTGGAGAGCAGCATCTCCTCCGCCTCGAGGAAGCGCTCCTCCGCGGCCAGGTGCTCCGCAAGCTGGCGCTCCACGTCGATCCGCAGGGGTCCGAGGAGCTCGCCGCCGCGGGCCGCCACGAGGGCCTGTCGCAGGCAGGCCTCGGCTCGCTCCCCATTGCCCTCCGCTTGCTCGAGGCGGAACAGGTTCAGGTGGCAGCGCACCACCGGGCGCAGGAACTCGACGCCGTAGGACTCCAGCACGGACAGGATGCGGCCCTGCACCCGACGGACGAGCTCGGGGTCCAGCTCGCCGGGGTAGAAGGGGTAGTCCGCCAACCAGCGGGCCAGGATCAGGGAGACCGAGCTCGCCCCATCGGTGGTGACGTCCCACTCGAGCAGCAGCTGGTCGAGGGCCGACTCGTAGGGCCGCGGGTCCGGCAGACCCTCCTCCACGTGGCCCGCCTCGTGCAGCGCCTCGTCGAGGCCGCCGAGGGCGAACAGGAGGCGGCCGTACTGGGGGCCGAAGGCCGCCTCCTCCGCGCCCCAGCGCCAGGGCTGGTTCTGGGAGTGGGCCAGGGCGTCGCGCAGCTCGGCGCGGTAGGCATCGGCCGCGTCCGGGTCCCCGTAGAGCTCGTAGTGGTTCGCGAGGCGGAAGGCCGAGAGCACCCCGGGGCGGCTGGCGAGGCCGCGTGCCTCGATGATCGTCTCATGGCTCTCGAGCAAGAGGCGCTCGGCCCCGGCACCGTCGCGCTGATAGTCGAGGGTCTCCCCCAGGAGCGAGTGGGCCTCGGCCAGCAACCAGTGCTCGCGGGGCAGGGCGGCGCTGTAGATCTCGATCGACTCGCGCACCAGCTCCTCGGCGTGACGGGCGCGCCCCACCGCGGTCAGAGCGCTGACCAGGATCCCCAGGCTACGGGCGATCTCCGGGTGCACCGGCGCCAGCTGGGCGCGGCGGATCTGGAGCGTGAGCTCGAGCAGCGGGACCGCCTGCTCGTCCTCGCCAAAGGCAGCCAGCTGGTAGCCCAGGTACTCGAGGGCGTCCGCCAGGACCAGCCAGGTGGGCGCGTCCTCAGGCAGCTCATCCGATGCACAGCCCTGGAGGGCCGCGAGCTCCTCGGGCGGCGGCGGTGTGTCGCCGCGCCGGGCGCGCTCGTCGAAGCGGCGCAGCAGCCCGCCCAGCAGCGGCGAGTCCTCCTCCACCAGGGAGAGGGCCAGCTCATGGGTGCGCGCCCGCAGCTCCGCGTCCGCGTGGCTGTCGGAGCCGCCGAAGACCTCGGACAGGCGTCGCATGGTCGCGTAGAGCTGGGCCCGGGGCGTGGCCACCAGCCCCGCTTCCAGGTCGTAGGCCCGGCGCAGGTGCTCCTCCGCGTCGTCGAGGCGGCCCATCGAGTGGAAGGCCCGCCCCAGGGCGCCGCGCACGGCCACCTCGCCCTCGGGGTAGTGCGCGAAGGCCTCCATGACGCGCTCCCCCGCCCGTCGCAGCATGTGCTCCAGGTTCAGGTCCGGCTCGAGGGAGACCTC
The DNA here is from genome assembly GCA_964591315.1 of uncultured Planctomycetaceae bacterium. Classification (GTDB taxonomy): domain Bacteria; phylum Planctomycetota; class UBA1135; order UBA1135; genus JABACD01. The sequence continues at coordinate 161,736 of CAZQAT010000001.1, read as the reverse complement.
GAGGTCCGCCAGGGCGACGGTCTCGACGAGGAAGTCGGTGACCGCCTGGGCGTCAGCGCTGCGCTTCTCGGCCAGGGCCAGGGCATGCTCTCGCTCGGCCCGCGCCGCCTCGGCCTGGGCCAGGGCCGACTCGGCCTCGAGGCGGCGCTCCTCCTCCGCCGCCTGCGAGGCCTGCAGGCGCTTCCCGGCCTCGATCGCCTCGTCACGCTGGGTCGCCGCCTCGAGCAGGCCGAAGGCCAGCCCGGCGGTCCCGACCAGGAGCGCCGCAAGGGCCAGCCCCGCCGCGACCACCAGGGTGCGGTGGCGGCGCAGGAACTTGCTCAGCACGTACGAGAGCTCCGGCGGCCCGGCCAGCACGGGCTCGTGCAGGAGGTGCCGCCGCACGTCGCCGCCGAGCTCCGAGGCCGAGGCGTAGCGCCGGGCGGGGTCCCACTCCATGGCCCTCAGGGTGATCCAGTCCAGGTCACCGGACAGGCGACGCGCGTGGGCCCCGGGGGAGGTACGGCGCTCCTCGGCGATGCGGGTCGACTCCTCGCCGAGGCACGAGAAGCGCCGGCTGGGCGGGACGGGGGTCGCCTCCGCGGCGGCGGGGGACGGGTCCCGGGAGTCGAAGGGCAGGACCCCCACCAGCAGGTCGTAGAGCACGACCCCGAGCGAGTAGACGTCCGAGCGCGTGTCGACCCCGGCAGCCCGCTCCGGGTCGGACTGCTCCGGGCTCATGTAGTGGCGCGTCCCGAGCACCTGGTGGGCCGCCGTGGCCCGCTCCTGGTCCGCGGCGTCCTCGCGCAGGGCCACGGCGATTCCGAAGTCGATCACACGCACCCGCGGACCGTGCTCTGCGTCGGTCACGAGCAGGTTCCCGGGCTTGAGGTCACGGTGCAGGATCCCCTTCTGGTGGGCGTACTGGACCGCCTCGCAGACCTGGCAGAACAGGCTCAGGCGCTGCTTGACGTCCAGCTCCTCACGGTCGCAGTACTGGTCGAGGGGCAGGCCCGGCGCGTACTCCATCACGAAGAAGGGCGCGCCCTCCGCCGTGGTGCCCGCGTCGAGGATGCGCGCGATGCCCGGGTGGTCGAGCAGCTCGAGGGTCTCGCGCTCGCGGGCGAAGCGAGCCAGCACCTCGGCGCTGGCCATGCCGGGCTTGACCAGCTTGACCGCCACCTCGCGCCGCACCGGGTGGCGCTGCTCGGCCAGGTAGACCGAGCCCATGCCCCCCTCGCCGATCTTCTTGCGCACGAGGTAGCGGCCGATGCGCTCGGGGGCGTGCTCGACAGCCTCCGGCATGCTGGCTGCGGCGCCGTCCTCCGTGGGCGCTCCTCCCGCGGGCCAGACGCGGGTCGCCTCGCGGTCGCCTTCGGTCTGGACCGGGCTCTGCAGGAAGCCCTTGGTCTCCTCGTCGTCGTGGGCCAAGAGGGACTCGAGCTCCGCCCGCACGCCGGGCTCGTCCCGGCAGTGGCGGTCGAAGAAGGCCTCGCGCTCCTCCGCCGGCAGGTGCACGGCGATCTCGAAGAGCTCCTCGACCTTTCTCTCGTCGCGGGGATCGATGGCTCAGTCCCCCCCGAAACCCTCGACCTCGCGGCTGAGCCAGGCGCGGGTGAAGCGCCACTCCCGCTCGACCCGCGTCAGAGGCAGGCCGAGGGTCTCCGCCACGGCGGGCATGGTCAGCCCCGTGAAGAAGCGCAGCATGACGATCTCCGCCTTGACCGAGTCCTTGGCCTCGAGGCGCTGCAGGGCGTCCTCCAGGGAGAGCAGGTCGGCCACCTCCGCCTCGGCCTGGATCTCGACCGTGTTGTCCTCGTCGAGCTCGGACCGGCGACCCTCGCGCTTGCGGCGGGTCTTGCGACGGTGCTGCTCCACGAGGATGTTGCGCATGGCCCGGGCAGCCGCACCGAAGAAGTGGGCGCGGCACTCCCAGCCCGGGTCCGAGTCCCCCACCACCCGCATCCAGGCCTCGTGCACGAGGGCGGTGGCCTGCAGGGTCGGCCCGCGGGCGCCGCGGGCCAGCTGCGCGCGCGCCAGGCCCCGCAGCTCGTCGTAGACCAGGGGCAGGAGCTCCTCGGCGGCGCGCGGCTCACCGCTCTGGGTCTGTCCGAGGACCTGGGCGATACGCCGCGGATCCGGCAGGGGCGGCGGCTCGCTCACCGGCCTTCCCCCACCGCGGCCTCCACCTCCAGCAGCCCGCGGAGAGCGCGGGCCAGGGCCTCGGCGGTCCTCGACTGCGGCTGCGACGCGCCCTCGACCTGCTCGGCCTTCGTCGCCAGCCCCCAGCCGCCGAGGATCTCCTCGAGCCGGCGGTTGATCTCCTGCACGGATGGACTGGACCGGGGCAACCGCAGGCGCTCGTCGAACACGAAGCGCGCGGCGAAGCCCATGCGGCCCGCGCGCTCGGCGACCGGCTCCGCCAGCAGGAGCTGCGGCAGGCCGTTCAGGGCCAAGACGCCGCGGTAGAGCCCCGGGGCGGTGACAGCCACGTTGAAGGCCACCATCGCCCCCTGGCCTTCACCGGCCAGGAGCACGCGCCGCGGGTCGATGTCGTGCTCCTCGCGCACGGCCTTGACGGCACGGCCCACCGTCCGCTCGTAGCGCCAGTGCTGCTCGGTGTAGCCCTCCAGGCTGTCGAACCAGTTCATGCCCGGCTCCGGGTCACGCGAGGCCGGGAAGGTTCCCGAGGGCGCCACGAGCACGAGCCCCAGCTCGTCCGCCAGGCGCCGCCAAGGGCCGGAGACGACACCCTCCTTGCGCCCGCCGGCGTCGTGCAGCACGACCAGCAGCGGCAGTCCCTCGCGCCCCACGAGGCCCCGCGGAACGTGGACGGCGGGCCTCGACCAGTAGCCCTCGAGGGACCTCTGGTAGGCCTCGAGCTCCTTCTTTCGCTCTCGCATGCCCTCGATGAAGGCTGCGAAGCGCGGGTCCCCCCGCAGCTGCGCCAGGTCCGGGTCGCGCTGGGCGTGGGCGATGTTCGGGCCGATGTCGCCGAAGCCCCAGCGCGCCGCCTTGTCGAGCCAGGCAAAGGCCACGTCGTGCTCACCGAGCAGCGTGTGGGCGCAGCCGAGGTTGTAGGCGCTGACCGAGTGCTCCGGACGCAGGGCGAGGCAGCGTTCGAAGGCCTCGGCCCCCGCCCGGTGGTCCCCCTGGGTCATGGCCTGGATGCCCTCCTGAAACGCCGCTTCGAAGCGGGCGTCGTCGTCCTGGGCGCGGGCGCCGACGACGAGGCCCAGCCAGGCGAGGGCGAGGAGCAGGAGGCGGGAAGACAAGACTCGATGGGGATCGGGAGAGCCGATGGCCATGCTACCCCCCCGGACCGGGGGGCGTTTCCGATTCCTCCGAAGTCACCCGCCGACGGTCGTACCGGGACGCTCCCGCCCCGCGCTGCTCAGCCCGTGTCCCGCGCCACGTCGAAGCGCTGCATCATCCGCCCGCCGATCCAGGTCAGGAGGCCACACTGGCCGAGCAGGACCGCGAGGCCGATGCCCGCGGAGAGCCAGCCCGCCTGCTCTTCGCTCAGCCCCAGGACCTCCGGGCCGATGGTGAAGATCGCCAGTGTCGCTGCCCCCACCAGCGCCAGGCCCAGGCCCGCCAGCAGCATGCGCAGGAAGACCAGCACCAGGGCGCGCCCGGTGTGGTGCAGCGACCCCTCCTGCCCCGGCACGAAGCGCACGGGCGCGAAGAGGTAGACCGCGTTGTCCACCGCCAGCCAGGCGTAGGTGAAGAGCGGCAGGACCGCCGTGACCAGCAGTACCCGCGGCGAGAAGCTGCCCAGGAACAGCAGGCGCCCCGCGATCGCGAGGCCGAGCAGGCCGCTGATCAGCACCACCTCCGGCAGGAGGGTCGCGACGAAGATGCGCCGGGGCCCGAGGGGCCAGGCCTTGACCTGCACCATGCGGTCCAGGTCCGCCCGGAAGTCGAAGCGCAGGGTGCCGGACAGGTAGACGATCCCGAGGAAGCCGATCAGCCCCGAGCTCGCCGCGAGCTCCGCCTCGGTGAAGCTCTCGTCGAGGCCGAAGATGATGGTCACGAAGACCGTCACGAGGGTCACGATCAGGAGCCCCATGAACAGGGTCCCGCGGGCCTTGCGCACCATCGAGACCAGCTTGACCCAGGCCACCGCCCCCATCGCGCTCCGGCCGAACAGCCAGGGCAGCCGCCAGTGGGCCGTACGCCTCGAGGCCTTGCCACCGGTGAAGATCCCGCCGCGGCGCACCTGGGAGATGCGCCGGGCGATCTTGTCCGAGGTCTCGAGGGAGTGCTCGCGGTAGTCGACCGGCAGGCGCGCGGTGACCTCGAACAGCAGCACCCCCAGCGCCAGGCAGGCGCCACCCCAGAGGGCGAAGTCCAGGGCGCCCTCGGCGGTCGTCATCATGGCCCAGGGCCGGAAGGGCAGCAGCAGCTTCTGCGCCAGCGGATGCCCGACCAGCTCCGTGCCCCGGTCGAGGACCGCCAGGTCCCCGAGGAATCTCTGGGCGAAGTCCGCCCCCAGCACCCCCCCCATGATCAGGAGCCAGATCAAGAGCGCCAGCACGACCCGCACGAAGGTCAGGCTGCGGCCCTCGAGGAAGGCGCCCAGCCTGTTGTGGGCGGAGCCCAGGAGCAGCGAGAAGGTCTGGCGCAGGATGCCCAGGGTCAGCACGGCCAGCATCACCCCGACGAAACCGTACAGGGGCACGGGCATGCGATGGAAGGTCAGGAGCGCGATCACCAGCGCGCCGAAGAGGGCGCGCCCGGCGTCGACGATCATCCGGAAGCGCACCAGGTCCTGCCGGGAGACCGGCGCGGCGAAGAGGCGCTCGATGTCCTGCTTGGGCAGGTAGACCCCGCGCAGCGAGACCGCCGACAGCAGGCTCATGAAGACCAGCACCGCCATACCGAACTGGGTCCAGTCGCGCACCACCTCCGGCGCCGGCGGGTCCCCCTGGAAGGCGGCCCGGCCGATCAGCAGGGAGCCGATCCAGCCCACGGAGATCAGGCCGCCGACCAGGGCGAACAGGAGCCCCGAGGGCGAGCGCACCTTCCGCAGCTGACGCCGCAGGGTGCCGCGTAGCTTCAGGCGCGCGAGCGTGAGCAGGGCGGGATGTCCGGTGATCACGACTCCTGCGAGCGAGGCTCCGGGCCGTCCGCGGACGGGATGGGCGAGGTCGGCGGCGCGGGCGCGCTCCCCTCCTCGGTGACCGCCATGAAGATCTCCTCCAGGCTCGAGCCGTCCTGGGCCGCGTGGGCCGCCCGGGCCTCCGCCAGGGTGCCGAAGAAGACCCGCCGTCCGCCGTGGATGATCAGGAGCCGGTCGGCGAGCTCCTCGATCAGCTCGAGGAGGTGCGAGGACAGGATCACCGCCGCGCCGGCCCGGGCGATGCTCGCGATGGCGTCCTTGGCGGAGCGGATGCCCCGCGGGTCGAGGCCCGAGAGGGGCTCGTCCATCAGGATCACCCTGGGCCGCGACAGCCAGGCGCAGCAGAAGGCCAGCTTCTGGCGCATGCCCCGGGACAGCTCACTCCCCAGGGCGTCGCGCTTGTTCACCAGCTCGAACTGCTCGAGCAGGCGGTCCCCCTCGCCACGCCAGCCGTCGACCTCGTAGAGCTGGGCGGTGAACTCGATGTGCTCGCGCACGGTCAGGGTGTCGAAGGGCTGGGGGTCGTCCGGCACCCAGGCCAGCTCGCGCTTGGCGGCCACCTCCTCGCTGACGAGGTCGTGGCCGGCCACCTCGACGCGCCCCTCCTGCAGCGGCAGCACCCCCGCGATCGAGCGCAGGGTCGTCGTCTTGCCGGCTCCGTTGGGCCCGACCAGGCCGAGGATCTCCCCGGCCCGCACCTCGAAGGAGAGGTGCTCCACCGCGAGCGTGTCCTCGTACCTCTTGGACAGACCGGCCACCCGCAGGGAGACCGGCGCGAGATCGGGCTCCGGCGTCGGCTGCGGGCTCGAGGCATCGTGGGCGCGCTCGGGCCCGGAGGCGTCGGCGGGGTTCGGCTCGGCGTTCGTCATGGTCTCCTCCACGAGGGTCGGTGAGAGTACTCCCCGTCTCCGCCGAGGACTAGACGGACGCGCCCTCTCCCGTGTTGACAGCCGCCCCCCCAAGGCGCCTGATGGCGGCCCGTGCAGGACTTCCAGCTCGTCGCCCACCGGGGTTATCCCCAGCGCTACCCGGACAACTCCCTGGCGGGCATCCGGGCCGCCCTGGACGCGGGGGCGCGGCACCTGGAGATCGACGTCCAGCTCTCCACCGACGGCACGCCCTGGCTCTTCCACGACGAGAGCCTGCAGCGCGTGTGCGGGGTCGGCGGGCGGCTGGTGGACCTCTCGGACGCGGGCATCGAGGGCCTGCGCGCCTCGGAGGCCCCGCGCCTGGGGGACGCCTTCCGGGACGAGCCCGTCGCGCGCCTGTCCGCCGTCGCCGACGAGCTGCGCGGACGGCCGGAGGTCTTCACCTTCGTGGAGATCAAGCCCGTGGCCGTGACGGCCTTCGGCGCCGGGCCGGCGGTCGCGGCCGTCGCTGCTGAGCTGGCCGGCCTCGAGGGGCGCTGCGCGATCATCTCCTTCTCCACCGACTGCCTGCGGGCGGCGGCGGCGACCCCCTTCGAGCGGGGCCTGATCCTCACCGAGTGGGAGCAGCTCGCGCGCGAGGGTCCCGAGCTCGGCTGCGAGTACACCTTCTGCGACGTGGACCGGCTGCCCCCTGAGGGGGAGCTGGAGCTCGACTCACGGCTCGTGGTCTACGAGGTGGTCGACCCGGAGCTGGCCGCCCTGCTCGGGGCCCGCGGCGCGCGCTTCGTGGAGACCTTCGCCTACCCGGAGATGCGCGACGCGTTGCGCTTGCAAGGCGAGTGAGCGCCCCCGAGGTCGACCTGCTCGTCGTCGGCGGCGGCATCCACGGGGTGGGCGTGGCCCAGGCCGCGGCTGCCGCCGGACTCTCCACGCGCCTGGTGGAGGCCCGCGACCTGGCGGCGGGCACCTCGAGCAAATCGAGCAAGCTGATCCACGGCGGGCTGCGCTACCTCGAGAGCTTTGAGCTCGGCCTGGTGCGCGAGTCCCTCGGTGAGCGGGCGACCCTGCTGCGCATCGCACCGGAGCTCGTGAAGCTGGTGCCCTTCTTCATCCCGATCTATCAGGACACCACGCGCCGGCCCTGGCAGGTACGGGCGGGGTTGACCCTCTACGCCCTGCTCGCGAACCTGCGGCCCAGCGGGCGCTTCCGGAGCGTCCCGCGCTCGGAGTGGGAGGGCCTCGACCGCCTGCGGACCGACGGCCTGCAGCACGTCTTCCAGTACTCCGACGCCCAGACCGACGACGCGGCCCTGACCCGGGCGGTGATGGGCTCGGCCCAGGAGCTCGGCGCGGAGCTGTGGTGCCCCGCGGAGCTCGTCGCCGCGGAACGCGTCGCGCAGGGCTACCGCGTCCGCGTGCGGCGCGGCGAGGCCGAGCAGACCTTCACCTGCCAGGTGCTCATCAACGCCGCCGGCCCCTGGGTGGAGCTCGTGCGCCAGCGGGTCTGCCCCACCCCGCCTGGCCGCGAGGTCGACCTCGTCCAGGGGACGCACATCGAGCTCCCCGGCACGGTCGAGCGCGGCATCTACTACACCGAGGCCCCCCGCGACCGGCGGGCGGTGTTCACCGTCCCCTGGAAGGGGCACACGATGGTCGGCACCACCGAGCGCTTCCACGAGGGCGACCCCGCGACCTGCGGGCCGACCGACACCGAGATCGAGTACCTGCGCGAGACCTTCCTGCACCACTTCCCCGACCGGGACGCGACGGTCAGCACCGCCTGGGCCGGCCTGCGTGTCCTGCCCCGTGCCGCGGGCTCCGCCTTCGAGCGCACGCGGGAGACGATCTTCGTGGCGGACGACGAGACGGCCCCCCGCTACCTCGGCGTCTACGGGGGCAAGCTGACCGGCTACCGGGCGACGGCGCAGGAGGTGCTGCGCCGCCTGCGGAGCAGCCTGCCCGCCCGCGCGGAGCGCGGGCGCACGGACCGGCTCCCCTTGCGCCCGGTCGAGGCGACCGTCAGCGGTGCCCGAACAGCCGCTGGCTCTTGACCACCGCGCAGACCTCCTCGGGCACGCACTCCTCCCAGCCCGCCTCGCCGCGGCGGATCATCTCGAGCACGTCCGTGGAGCAGATCGAGAGGAAGCTGCGGTCGGCCCCCTCGAGGTCGCGCAGGGCCCCGCGCTCGAAGAGGTAGCGGTGCAGGGGCTCGAGGCCCGCCTCGAGCGGGACGCTCTCGGCGGTCAGCACGGAGTCCTCCTGCGGGTGGAAGGCGGGGTAGACGTACAGGCGCACGCCCTGCTTGAAGAGCCGCCCCATCGCCTCGAGCACGCCTCCTTGCAGGTGCTGGTAGTGGCGCGACGCGAGGATCTCTCCCAGGGTCAGGGCGCTCAGGGCCAGGCCGATACGTGGAGAGCGGAAGCGAGTCAGGAACTCCACCAGGCGGTAGTGCCGCTTGAAGTTCGAGATCAAGACGTGGGAGTCCGTGGCGGTCAGCATGTCGACCCGGTCGAGGAAGTCCGCCAGGTCGACCTCCCCGTCGGTCAGCAGGTTGCACATCGTGATCTCGAGCAGCGACACGGGCTCCCGTTCGGACGGCTCGCACTCCGCCCGGAACTCGCGCCAGGCGCAGGACTGCATGTCCAGGTGCACCTTGGTGACGGGCCGGAAGCGGCCGCGCTGGACGAGCACGGGCGTCTTGTAGAGCACCTCCGACGGCTGGCGCACCTGGCCCTGGCTCGAGAACATGGCCGCCTCGCTCAGGCCGAGCTGCACCAGGCGCAGGCTCATGACGCGGTTGTCCACGCTGCGGAACTCGACCCCCGAGAACTCCACCAGGTCGATCTCGATCCGGTCCGGCGAGAGGCAGTCCACCAGCGACTCCAGCAGTAGCTCCGGGTCGTGGGACAGGAAGGACGCCCCGTGGACCAGGTTGACGCCCACGATGCCCAGGGCCTCCTGCTGCTGCAGGTTGTCCAGGTCCTTCATGCGCACGTGGATCAGGATCTGGTTGGCGTCGTCGCGGGGCTGCGACTGGAAGCGGATGCCCATCCAGGCGTGGCACTCGTTCGTGCCGTGGAAGCTGCGCGCCGCAACGGTGTCGGCGAAGGCGAAGAAGGCCGTGTCCCTCCCGCGCTCGGGGCCCAGCCGCTCCAGGTTCAGGTCGTACTCGTGGCGCAGCATCTCCTCGCACCTTGCGCGGGAAACGTAGCGCTGCGTGTCGCCGTAGATCGCATCGCTGACCTGCATGTCGTAGGCCGAGATGCTCTTGGCCACCGTGCCGGAGGAGGCGCCCACCGAGAAGAACCAGCGCACGACCTCCTGGCCGGCGCCGATCTCGGCGAAGGTGCCGTAGCGCTTGCTGGCGAGGTTGACCTCGAGGGCCTTGAGGCGGGTGTCGGTGACGCGGGTGGGGCGGGACATGCGCGCTGCGGAGAGGGAGCCGGGAGCGGTGGCGGGGCGTGCAGGGCTCATCGACCGGCGGCGGCGGCCTCCCTGAGCCGGGCCGCGCCAAAGGCCCTGGGGGCCCCTCCACGACCCCTCGGGACCCCTCCCGGGGTCAGCGCAGCACCAGCACCTTCGGCTCGCTCAGCTCCTCCATCGCCGCCCGGACCCCCTCGCGCCCCAGGCCGCTGGCCTTGGTCCCGCCGTAGGGGAAGCTGTCCACCCGGAAGGTGGGCACGTCGTTGATCACCACGCCGCCGTAGTCGAGCTCCCGGTAGGCCCGCAGGGCGCGGCCCACGTCCGGAGTGAAGACCCCCGCCTGGAGGCCGAAGCGGGTGGCGTTGCAGCGCTCGAGCACGGCGTCGAAGTCGTCGAAGGACTCGACCACCGTCACCGGGCCGAAGACCTCGTCCTTGCAGACGCGCATGTGGGGCTCGACGCCGGTCAGGATGGTCGGGGCCACCACCTGGCCCTCGGCGGTGCCTCCGCAGTGCAGGCGCGCGCCGCCCTCGACCGCCTCGCGCACCCAGGCCAGGACGCGCTCCACCTGCCCGGGCTCGATCATGGGGCCGACCACGGTCGCGGGGTCCGTCGGGTCGCCGCAGGGCAGCTCCTTCGTCGCCTGCACGAAGCGCTCGAGGAAGTCGTCGAAGAGCGAGGCGTGCACGAACAGGCGCTGGACCTTGATGCAGACCTGCCCCGCGTGGGCCCAGGCCCCGCCCAGGATGGCGGGCAGCGCCGCCTCGAGGTCCGCACCCGCGTCCACCACGCAGGGAGCGTTCCCACCCAGCTCGAGCAGCACGGGCTTGCGTCCGGCGAGGGCCTTGAGCCGCCAGCCGACCGCGTCGCTGCCGGTGAAGGAGACCACCGCCATGCGCTCGTCCTCGACCATGCGCTGGGCCACCTCCGGCGCGCAGTGCAGCGCGCTGAGGGCCTGCGCGGGCCAGCCGGCCTCGAGCACCAGCCGCGCCAGTCGGAGCCCCGTCAGCGGGCACTGGGGCGGGAGCTTGAGCACCACCGGCGCGCCGACGGCGATGGCCGGCGCCAGCTTGTGGGCGATCAGGTTGAGGGGGAAGTTGAAGGGCGCGATGGCCGCCACGGGCCCGCGCGGCACGCGGGTCGTGAGGCACAGGCGACCCTCGGAGCGGGCCTCCAGGTCGATCGGCCAGACCTCGCCGCCGACCGAGCGCGCCTCCGCCGCGGCCAGCTCGAAGGTCACCACCGCGCGGTCGACCTCGCCGCGGCTGAAGCGGATCGGCTTGCCGCTCTCGGAGGTCATCAGCGCCGCCAGCTCCTCGCGCTCCCGGGCGAGGCCCGCGGCCACTCCCTCGAGGACGCGCACGCGCTCGTGGGTCGCAAGCCGCCGCGTGGTGGCGAAGGCCTCCGCGGCGGCCGCGATGGCCTCGTCCATCAGCTCGGCCCCGGCCAGCCCCACCTCTCCCACCGGCGTCCCGTCGAAGGGGTTCGTGACGGTCTCTGCCCCTGCGGTCTCACGCGACAGGCCGGCGACGATCGGGTTCGCGCGCTCCATGGCGGACGAGTCTATTGGATCGGCGCCATCAGCCGCGCGATCTTGACGCCGAAGCGGAACCAGGCCGGGCGCTCCTGGAGATGGGAGAGGTCGACCTGCTGCGAGCGGGCGAGGTCCTCCTCGAACATGGCCTCCACCTCCCGGCCGAAGCCCCGGTCGAGACAGACCATCGAGATCTCGAAGTTCAGCCGGAAGGAGCGGTTGTCCAGGTTGGCCGTGCCCACGGCCGCCAGCTCGTCGTCCACCAGGAGGGTCTTCTGGTGCAGGAAGCCCGGCTGGTAGCGGTGGATCTTGACCCCCAGGCCGCACAGATCCTCCAGGTAGGAGAAGGACGAGAGGTAGACCAGCACGTGGTCCGGCCGGGCGGGCAGCAGGATGCGCACGTCCACCCCCCGCAGGGCCGCCAGCTGCAGGGCCCCGACCACCCGCTCGTCGGGAACGAAGTAGGGCGAGGCGATCCACAGGCGCCGCCTGGCGGAGTTGATCGCGTGCACGAAGAACAGGCTGCAGGTCTCCACCGGGTCCGCCGGGCCGCTGGGCAGGGCCAGCACGTCCACCTCGCCTCCCTCCGCCCGGCGCGGGGTCCAGTCGAGGTCCGGCAGGCCGCGGGTGGCGAAGTACCAGTCCTCCACGAAGGCGAGCTGGATGCACTGCACCACCGGCCCCTCGAAGCGGCACTGGGTGTCGCGCCAGGGTCCGATGTCCAGGTTGCGACCCATGTACTCGTCCCCCACGTTCGCCCCACCGACCCAGGCCACGCGCCCGTCGGCGATCACGATCTTGCGGTGGTTGCGGAAGTTGATCTGGAAGCGGTTGTTGGGGCCCCGGGTCGTCAGGAAGGCGTGCACGTGCACCCCCGCGCCACGCAGCTCCTCCAGGTAGGAGCTCGGCAGGGCGTAGCAGCCGATCTCGTCGTACAGGAAGTAGACCCGCACTCCCGTGCGAGCCTTGTCCATCAGGCGGCGCTGGAAGTCGCGGCCCAGCTCGTCGTCCTCGACGATGTAGAACTGGGCCAGGACGTAGTGCTCGGCGGCCTCGATGCCGGCGAGGATCGAGGCGAAGATCGCCTCCCCGTCGATCAGGAGCTCGGCCCGGTTACCGGCGGTGAAGGGCATCTTGGCCAGGGCCTCGATCGCCAGCAGGACGTCCTCGCGGCCCGCGAGCTCCGTGCGGTGCTCGGCCTCGTGCTCCTTGAGCTCGAGGGCCACCCGGTTGATCTCCAGCTCTCCCCGCTGGCGCGCCTCTGCGTAGCCCACGAACTTGCGCCGCCCGAAGACCGCGTACATGGGCAGGGCCACGTAGGGCAGGACGATCAGCGAGATCACCCAGGCGATCGCCCCCTGGGCCGTGCGCGTGTGCAGGAGGGCCCGGTAGGCGCAGTAGAAGCCCGCCAGGTGCACCAGCGGCACCAGGGCCAGGAGCTCGAGCCCGTGCTCGATCCAGGCCAGGGTCAGGCCGGCCGAGAGCACGCTCAGCCCGCCATCCGCATCAGCTCCGCCACCGTGCGCTCGATCCCCGTGGCCGCCTCGCTGATGCTGCCCGCCAGCATGTAGGCCGGTGAGGTGATCAGGCGGTTCTCCTCGTCCACCCTGAACTCGTCCACCGGACAGGCCACGTGCTCGGCGCCCATGGACTCGACCCCCGCCGCCGTGGCCGGGTCGGTGCCGATGGTGACCTGGGAGCGCACGCCGGCGTCACGGCAGATGGCCGCCAGCATGGCCGGAGCGATGCAGACCGCGGCGATGGGCTTCTTGGCCGCCAGCAGCTCACACGTCAGACGCGCCACCTCCGGGTGGACCGTGGCCTCCCCGCCCTTGACCGCGAAGTCACACAGGTTCTTGGCGGCCCCGAAGCCCCCGGGGAACATCAGGGCGTCGAGCTCGTCGGCCCGCACCCCCGCCATGTCCCGCACCTCGCCCCGGGCGATGCGGGCGGACTCCACCAGCACGTTGCGGGTCTCGCCGGTCTCCTCGCCGGTCAGGTGGTTGATCACGTGCATCTGATCCACGTCGGGGGCCATGCAGATCACCTCGGCCCCGGCTCGTTCCAGGGCCAGGAGGGAGAGCACCGACTCGTGGATCTCGGCGCCGTCGTAGACGCCACAACCGGAGAGAACGAGGCCGACTCGCGTCATGGGAGGACTCCAGAGGTCATGGGATTGAAAGGGGGATACGTTGCCGGGGGCAAGTGTAGCGCGCTGGGTCGTTGGGACGAGCACCGGCGCCACGTAGGATCTCGCCATGCAGGCCATCGGACCGCCGCCCCCCCCGCCCGGCTACCAGCCCAGCGCCGACGGCCTGCCCCGCGCACCGCACTCCGGGAGCGGCTCGCGCCTGTGGCTCGTGCGCCACGCGGAGGTGGCCGAGCGCTGGCACGAGGTGGCCTACGGCTCCATGGACGTGGAGCTCTCCGAGGCGGGTGAGCGCGCGACCCGCCAGCTGGCCCGGGCCTTCGCGAGCCAGGAGGTGAGCGCGGTGCTGGCCTCGGATCTGGACCGGGCCCGGCGCATGGGCCAGGGCATCGCCGGGGTCACCGGCTGCCCGCTGAAGACCACCCCAAGCCTGCGGGAGATGAACCGCGGGGAGTGGCAGGGGCTCTCCAGGGCGGAGTTCACCGCGCGCTGGAACGCCCAGGCCGATGCCTACTGGAACGACCCCTACCGCTGGCACGTGCCCGGGGGCGAGGGGGACGAGCGCCTCTTCCTGCGGGCCTGGCCGGCGGTGGGCGAGGCCCTCGCCCGCCTCGACGGCGGCACCCTCGTCGTCGCCGCCCACGGCCAGCTGATCCGCGTGCTCGCCAGCCGCGCCCTGGGGCTCTCCGT
>CAZQAT010000001.1:77751-147867 GCA_964591315.1 uncultured Planctomycetaceae bacterium | reverse complement strand
GCCCTCGACGCCTTCGACCTCGTGCACCTGGACGAGCCGTGCCTGCTGCCCGCCCTGCCGCGGGAGCTCGGAGTGCCCCTGGTCGTGCACCACCACAAGCTCGACCTGGAGCTGGCGCGGGACCTCACTCCCCCCGGAGCGCGCCGCTCGCTGGAGGTCGCGCGCTGGCGCAGGCTCGAGAGTCAGGCCGTGGAACGCAGCGTCCATCACCTCTTCTGCAGCGCCGAGGACGCCCGGCGCTTCCAGGCGCGGCACCCGCGGGTCGAGGCCCGCGTGGTGGAGAACGGCTTCGACCCGACGCACTTCCGCCCGGCGCCCCACGAGCCGCGCGAGGAGCAGCGACTCCTGGTGCTCGGCTCCCTCGACTACGCTCCGAACCTGCGCGGGCTGGAGCGCTTCCTGCGGGAGGTCTGGCCGTCCCTCGCGGTCCGCGCTCCCGAGCTGCGCCTCGCGGTCGTCGGCCGGGGAGCGCCGGCGGGGCTCGGTCGCGGCTGGCCGCGGGGCGTCGAGCTGGTGGGCGCCGTGGACGACGTGCGCCCCTGGCTGGCCCGGGCCACGGCGCTGGTGGTGCCCCTCGAGGTGGGCGGCGGCACGCGCCTGAAGATCATCGAGGCCGCCGCGAGCGGCTGTCCGGTCGTCAGCACCGCGGTGGGCGCCGAGGGCCTCGCCCTGCACGACGGTGAGCACCTGTGGGCGGCCGAGGACCTCGCCGGTCTGGGTCCGGCCCTGACGCGGGCCCTGGAGTGCGGCGCGGAGCGCAGGCGCCGCGCGGAGCGGGCCGCGGCCCTGGTGGAGCGGCGCTACCCCTGGGAGCTCTCGGCCGCGCGGCTCGAGGAGGCCTGGGATGTGGTGGCCCGGAGCACGGTCTCCCGCTGAGGTCCGTCGAGGCGCGCCAGCGCCGCGTCCACCATCTCCTCCACCAGCTCCTCGAAGCTCACGGTCGGCCGCCAGCCCAGCTCGCGCCGGGCGCGGCGCGCGTCCCCCACCAGCTGGTCCACCTCCGCGGGCCGCACGAAGGCCGGGTCCACGCGCACGTGATCGCGCCAGTCCAGGTCCACCCGCGCGAAGGCCGCGGCGCACAGCTCGCGCACCGTGTGGGCCTCGCCCGTGGCGATCACGTGGTCCCGGGGCTCCGCCTGGCGCAGCATCGCTCGCATCGCGCGCACCGAGTCCCGGGCGTGCCCCCAGTCCCGGCGGGCATCCAGGTTGCCCAGGTGCAGCTCGCGCTGGAGGCCGCGGGCGATGCGAGCGGCGCCGGTGGCCACCTTCTGGGTCACGAACTCCGCGCCGCGCCGCGGGGACTCGTGGTTGAACAGGATCCCCGAGCAGCACCACAGGCCGTGGGCCTCGCGGTAGTTGACGGTCGCCCAGTGGGCGCAGACCTTGGCGACGCCGTAGGGACTGCGGGGGTGGAAGGGCGTGTCCTCGTTCTGAGGGGTCTCCCGAACACGGCCGAACATCTCCGAGGTCGAGGCCTGGTAGTAGCGCGCCTCCGGCGCCACCTGGCGCAGGGCCTCCAGGAGGTTGACCACGCCGACGCCGGTGACCTCGAGGGTCAGGCGCGGCTGCTCGAAGGAGGCCGGCACGAAGGACTGGGCCGCCAGGTTGTAGACCTCGTGGGGCCGCGCGCGTTCGAGGGCGCGGTGCAAGCTCGAGGGGTCGAGCAGGTCCCCCGAGAGCAGGGTCAGGCGGTCCGCCAGGTGCGCGATGCGCCAGGGGTCCGAGCTCGCCGAGCGGCGCACCAGGCCGAAGACCTGGCAGCCCTCCTCCAGGAGGAGCTCCGCCAGATAGCTCCCGTCCTGGCCGGTGATGCCGGTGATCAGGACCCGGCGCGGCGAACAGCCGCTGTTCGCGGACCCGGTCTTCGAGGAGAGAGAGCGCATGGCTTTCGGCCAGGGTAGGACGGCCGGGGGGGCAGCGTCTTCCCCCTACTCACCGCAGATCTCAGAGGGCCTCACTGTAGGCCGCGAGGAGCTGGTCCGCCAGCGCGTCCACGTCGCGCAGGCGGGTCGGCCGGCCCTCGAGCTCCGTGCGCCAGGCGGGGTCCGCGGCGAAACGCACCAGGTCCCGCTTCCAGGCCGCGCCGTCGCCGGGGGGCAGGAGCTGGAAACCCGGGTCGTCGAGCCCGCCCGTTCGCGCGGCGAAGACCGCCCGCCCCCGGGCGCGGGCCTCGCGCGCGGCGAGGCCGTGGACCTCCTCCCACAGGGACGGCACGGCCACCAGGTCGAGGCGCCCCAGGACATCGTCCAGCTCCTCGGGAGCGAAGGCGCCGGCGAGGCGCAGGGGCGCGCCCTCGGCCACCAGGGCCCGCAGGCTCCGGAGGGTGTCGTCGTCGCCGTGGTAGGCGACCCCGGGACCGTGCAGCTCGAGCTCGAAGGGCGGCCCCAGCTCCGCGATCCAGCGAGCGAGCTGGAGCACGCCCTTGGAGGGCTGCAGGCTGCCGAGCACGCCCACCACCAGGCGTTCGGGGTCCGGCGCCCGCCGCGGCACGGGCACGGCGTCGACGGCGGTGGCGTTCTCCGCCCACTCGACCCCCTCCTGCACGTGGCCGTGGCGACCGAAGACGGCCCGGGCCGCCTCGGAAGGAGCGAAGACCCGCGCGCAGGCCCCGGCCGCACGACGGCCGTCCTCCAGGCGCGCGGCGAGCTGCGTCTCCAGCTCCTCGTCCCCGGCGACCGCGGTCCAGGTGCGGGCCACACAGCCGGCGCACTCCTTGGGCTCGGCGCGTTCGCAGGCTCGACCGTCCACGTGCCAGAGCTGACCGCGGGGACACAGGGCGCCGTAGTCGTGCCAGGTCCAGAAGACCGGCAGGCGCCTGGCCTGGGACGGGATCCAGCCCGTCCCGAAGCCCCCGGTGTCGTGCACGTGCAGGAGGTCGAG
Organism: uncultured Planctomycetaceae bacterium; assembly: GCA_964591315.1. Taxonomy (GTDB): domain Bacteria; phylum Planctomycetota; class UBA1135; order UBA1135; genus JABACD01. The sequence continues at coordinate 144,987 of CAZQAT010000001.1, read as the reverse complement.
GCCCTGCTCCACGCACCAGGCCGCCACCTCGCGGGCGAGCCGCGCTCGACCGCGCAGGTCCGCGGCGCCGCGCAGCCTGCGCCAGTCATCGGGCAGCCGACGCAGCCAGGTCCCGCCCACCTGCGACTCCTCCGGCTCTGCCCCGCGGGCACCGAAGGCCAGGGCCGACACCCGGTGCCCGCGGCAGGCGAGGGCCTGGGCCAGCTCCGCCGTGTGGCGCTGCACGCCTCCCGGCTCGGGCCACCAGCCGGAGACCAGGAAGCCGATCCGCAGCTGCGGCGGCGGCGTGTCTCCTCGGGCCCCCATGCGCGCCTGCCCCCGGTCAGCCCCCCTGACCCGCCAGGGCGGGAGCGCGCTGCGGGACGCGCACGGGCCCCACCTCGCCGGCGTGGATCCTGCGCACCGCCTCCAGGTGCTCCTCCCAGCGCACCAGGGGCGCGGGCCTGTAGCGCCCGAACTCGCCGCGGATGACCGCGCCCATGTGGTCCGCCAGGGTCTCCACGTCTCCCACCGGAAAGAGCTGCCCGTGGCGGCCGGGCTCGAGAATCTCCCGCACGCCGGGCACGTCGCTGGCGATCACCGGCACCCCGGCCGCCCGGGCCTGCAGCACGGTCAGGGGCGCGTTCTCGTGCCACTCCGAGGGCACCACCACGCAGTCCGTTCCCGCCAGGATCTCCGGCGCCCTCAGGGGCTCGAAGGGGCCGCAGTCGGTCACGTGCCGGGGCAGGGGCCCCGCCAGAACCGTGCGGGCGTAGAGCCGGTCCCGGTCGCGAGTGCCGTTGCCGTGCAGGGACAGGCTCCAGGGCTCGACCGACTCGGGCAGCCGTCGCTCGAGGATGCGAGCGGCCTCGAGCAGGCGCACCAGCCCCTTGTGGGGCATGTACTGGCTCATGTAGACGAAGTGCACGCCGTCCCGCCGGGGTTGTTCAACCCGCCGGGCGTACTTGCTCTCGTCGATGCCGTAGTACAGCTGGGTGGAGTTCTCGCGGCCGATGCCGAACTGCTCGAGGGCCGCCCCCAGGGTGCGAGTGGGCAGGATCCAGTGATCGACCGCGGCGCTGGCCTCCGCGATGCAGCGATGCCGGTCCTCGATGTCGCCTCGTACGACGACGCGGCCGAAGCCCCCCAGACCAGCCAGCCCGTGGACCGCCAGGCGCTTGGCCTGGCGCAAGAGGGGGCCACGGTCCCAGCGCCCGGGCTCGCGCACGCAGCGGGCGCAGAGCTCCAGGTCCGTGGGCCCGGAGCAGTCGCTGGCGCGCCAGTCCCGGAGCTGCCCGCGGTGACAGATCAGCCCGAAGTCCGTGGGCGTCACCACGGTCCGGATGCCTCTCTCACGGGCCAGGAGCGGCAGGCGCACCGAGAGCCCCCACAGGAGGTGCATGAAGTGCACCACGTCCGGGCGCTCCCGCTCGAGGACCTCCCCGAAGACGCGCTCGATGCCCTCGCAGCGGTAGCTGTCGGCGAAGGCCTTGCGCGGATCCCCGCTGTTGGCCACCTCGAGCACCCGTAAGCCGTAGCGCTCCTCCTCGCGCAGGTCGAAGCGCGGGCGCCGGGGGTCACGCACGGGATGCAGCACCAGGGCCTCGTCGCCCTGGCGCTCGAGCCCCGTCGCGAGCTGGTGGGTGTAGTACTCCGTCCCCCACTGCCCGCTGGGTGGAAAGCCGTTGCAGACCAGGAGGACCTTCAAGGAGATCGTCTACTCGCCCTTGTAGACCAATCGCCCCACCGGCTCGCCGCCAGCCAGGTGCTTCTCCACGATCTCGTCCACGTCCTCGGGGGTGACCCGGGCGTAGAAGACGCCCTCGGGGTAGATCACCAGGTTGGGCCCGTCGTCACAGGGGCCGAGGCAGGTGCAGCCGTTGATCCGCACGCGGTCCATCAGGCCGCCCTCGAGCAAGGCGAACTGCAGCTTCTCGATCACCGCTGCGGAGCCGTTGGATCCGCAAGAGGCCCCGGCCATGGGCGGGCGGTTCGCGATGCACACGAAGACGTGGCGCTTGAGGTCCTTGGACATGGATGGAGGCGTATCGAAACGTGGGGTCAGGAAGCCGATTGGCCCGTCCACCATTATGACGTTATTACCCGGATAGATCGACCGCGGTTGAGGGGATCTCTGGAGAACACGCCCCCGGAACTCCCTACCGGAGTGTCCGAACTCCGAGCTCCGCGGCTGACTCCGGGCTAGCGGCTCAGAGGGAACAGGCCCTCGCTCCTCATCCAGCCGCGTCGGTCGTCATCGAGCTGGACCTCGATCCACTCGGGCAGGCCGTCGGTGCGCAACACGACCTCGGCCGCGTCCAGCTCGGCGATGCGCTCCGCGTCAGCGCGAGGTTCGGCGTGGACGCCGGCGCCATCGGTCGCGAGCACCATCTGTGGCGCGTCGCCCGCGCCCAGGGCGTGCCGCAACCAGGGACCCGCACAGATCAGGGTCAGGCCCGCGGCCAGGAGGGCGAGCCAGCGCCAGCGGCGGCCGCCACGCAGGGCTTCGAGGAGCAGGCAGACGGTCAGGGGCAGGAGCCCGAGGAGCGCGAGCCAGGAGGCCTCCGCCGGGGTCCAGGAGCCCAGCAGGCGCTCCACCGTCGCGGCCAGGTCGCCCCGGTCCGCGGGGTCGAGCTCGGCCCTCTGTCGGGCCAGCTCCAGGTTGGCCCAGGTGTCCGGGTCCCGGGGTCGCAGGCGCAGGGAGGCCGTGTACCAGGCGACCGCCTCCAGATGAGCCTCCTCGCGGGCAGCGAGGTTGCCGAGGTTGTAGCAGAGCCGTCCGCGCTCGGCGTCGGAGAGGGCCGGCTCGGTCTCCTCGAGGGCCTCCAGCCACAGGTGGCGTGCGGTCTCCAGGTCGCCGTCGCGGTAGGCCGCGACGGCCGAACTGTCGGGAGCGGAGGACTCGACCTGGGCCCGGGCGACGCCCGACGCGAGGGTGAGCAGGAGCGCGAGGATGAAGAGAGTGCGCGACACCATCACAGCCCCCCCGCCAGCAGGGCATCCGCCACGCGCTCGAAGCGACCGCTCTCGAGCCTGCCGTCGTCCTCGGCCCAGCGCCGGCGGTCGAGCTCGACGTTCAGGTCCACGAGTTCTTGCAGGGCCGCCGGGTGGAGCTCGAGCTCCACCTCGCGGCACCAGCCGACCGGGTCGCGCCCCTCCCAGGCCTCGGGCTCCTCGTCCGTGCGGTCCGCCAGGAAGCAGGCCAGGGCCCGGGCCTGCTCGCCGGCCGACCCCGCCCGGCGCAGCTGCTTGCGCAGGCGCCTGAGCGCCGCCCGGCGGCGACGCGCGGCGGGAGCGTCCGGATCGCCGCGGCGGCGCACGAGGACGCGGGTCACGAGCCAGGCCAACGGCAGACCGAACCAGCCGGCGGCGAGGACCCCCCCACCGACGGCGCCGGCGCCTTGCCCTTCGTCCGGCCGCGTCTGGATGTCCCGGGCCGCCAGCACCGGTCCGGCCCCCTCTCCCTCGAGGCTGAGCCCCATCTCGCCCTCCGGAGCGCGAACGCGGATCGGGATCGGGCGTGTGGCCACGGTCAGGTAGGCGCCGGCCTCGGGGTCGAAGACCACCAGCGGCAGGGCCGGGACCTCGAAGACGTCGCTGGTCTTGGGCGCCAGGTCGTAGACCACGCGGCGCCGGTCTCCGTAGAAGCGCTCGTTGGTCGTGCCGTAGACCCGGAAGCCGTCGAAGGCGTCGAGGCGCGCGGGGTTGGGGAGCTCGAAGAACTCGAGGTTGGCCTCGCCGGTCCAGTCGACGGTCAGCTTGATCGACTCCCCCAGGTCCAGGTCCCGGCGGTTGACGTCCCCCTGGACCTCGAAGCGCCCCACGCCACCGGAGAACTCCGGCGGCCGCCCCGCCTCGGGCAAGGTGCGCACCTCCACGGCGAAGGCGGGCACACCGACGTGATAGGTCTCGCGCTTCTCGCTGAAGACCCGCGTGCGGATGCTGCCGAACTCCAGCCAGCTCTGGGGAAAGTCCAGGCGCCCCGAGCGGGTCGCCACGAAGGAGCGCGAGAGCTCGAGGACGCGGAAGCGCGTGCCGTCCAGCTCCCGCTCGCCGAGCTCGATCGCGCGCACGCGAGAGCGGGAGTTGACCTGCACCTCCACGTAGCGTGCGCCGGGCTGGTCGGCGCCGCCGTCAACCTCGAGGGTGCCGGGCAGCTCGTTCCACCAGGGCAGGATCAGGTTGGCGTAGTTCACCATCCCCTCGAGCTTGGTGTCCCAGCCGAACTGCATGCGCAGGGTGAAGGGCTGGCCCTCGTAGACCGTCTCGGGGGCGCCGAGGAACTCGAAGTGTCCCAGCTCTTCCCCCACCAGGTCCTCGACCACGCTCAGGGTCAGCTCGCGGGTGTAGGCGGCCTTGCCGTCCACGTCGAGCTCCATGGGCGGGATCACGAAGTCGCCCTTGCGCTGGGGCCGGAAGGTGACCACCCAGGAGAGGACCGTGCGCTGGCGGATGCGGCCGCCGATCTGGCTCATCGAGCGGTTGACGCTGGGGCCGCTGATGCGCTCGAGGGGCAGGCCGTCCACCGTGGGCACCTCGCGGATGGTCGCCTCGCGGGCGTCCCCCACCTGCACCACGCAGCTGACGACCGCGCCGAGCTTGACCACCCCGGTGGCGAGCTGAGCGGTGACCTCGGGCGTCCTGCCCTGGGGCGCGGCGGCGCCCGAGAGGAGCGCCGGGAAGAGGACCGCGAGGAGGCGGGCCCAGGTCGATCGGAGTGCGTCGTGGGTTCGTCGATTCATGGCGATCACCAGTCCCTGGCGGTGGGACGACGGCGCCGGGCGCGCATGCGCTCGCGCAGCTCCTCGCCCCGCTGTTCGTGCTCCTTGAGGCGCTCGAGCAGGCGCTGCACCTCCTCCTTGGTCAGGAAGCGCTCCTCGGGGGGTTGCTCCTCGGTCTCTTCCTCGCCCGGTTGGTCCTCGGGCTCCTGGGGCTCGGGCTCCTCCGGGGGCTCCTGGGGCTCGGGCTCCTCCTGTCGAGGGTCCTGGCCTTCTTCCTGGGAGTCCTGCTGGTCCTGCTGCTCCTCTGGTTGCTGCTCGTCCTGCTGGGAGTCCTGTTGATCCTCCTGCTCCTGGGGATCCTGCTGCTGGTCCTCTTGCTCTTGCTGCTGCTCCTGGCGCTGCTGCTCGATCTCGTCGAGCTCGCGCAGGCGGCGCATCACCAGCTCCGTGTTGGCGCGGGTGTCCGCGTCCTCGAAGTCGAGGCGCAGGCGCACGACGAGGTGGTCCTTCGCCTCGAGGTAGGCACGACGCGCTTGCTCGAGGGGATCCGGGGGCTCCGGCGCGTCGGCGCCGGGCGCGGGGGGCGCGCCCATGGGCACCGTGGCCTGGGCGCCGGCCGGCGGCTGGCCGCCGAGCTCGGGGAGCTGCGCGCGCCACTCCTCGCCCTCGAGGAGCGACAGGGTGCCGAGGTCGTACTGGGCGTCGAGGCGCAGGTCCCCCGATCCGGCGCCGGCCAGGGCGGAGCCCAGCTCGCGGCGGGCGGCGGCCCGGTGGCCCCCCGGATTCTCCTCGTCCTCCTCTGCGCCCGCGTGGACCGTGGCGAGGGCGAACTGCACGTGGGCCCGCTCGCGCCGCGAGAGCCCTGAGAGCCGCAGCAGCGTGAAGAGCGGGTCGAGGGCCTCGACCGCCGACAGGACGAGGCCAGCCTCCTCGAGCTCGAGGGTCCGCCGCCACCCGGCGAAGGCGTTCGGCGCCAGCAGGACGTGGCCACGGAGCAGGGCGGCGTCGGTCTCCCCCGCCTCGGCCAGCTCACGCACCTCCTCCAGGCCCGTGCGGAGCCCCGGGGAGCTCACGGGGTCGGTGAACAGGAGCGTGGCGACGAAGACCGCCAGGCTCGTCACCAAGGCCAGGGCCTCAAGCCAGCGCATCACGCACCTCCTCGGACGGGGTCGTGGCGCGGACCTCGGGCCGGCGCTCGCGCAGGGACACCTCGATCAACATGCAGGCGAAGGCCAGCACCAGGGGCCACTGGTAGCGGTCGTGCGGGATCCGCTCGCGGCCGGCCCACAGGGCGCGGGCCTCGAGCTGGGACATACGCTTGTCGTAGAGCTCCTCCAGGGGCAGGGCGCTCCTGGCGGCCGACAGGTAGGCGCCGCCGGTCTCGTCGGAGATCGCCTCGAGGGTGGTGCCGTCCAGGGCCGAGACCACCTCGTCGCCCGCCTCGTCGCGCACGAAGCCGGCCACACCGTCGGAGATCTTGCCGCCGCCCTCGGTGCCCATGCCCACCACGTAGACGCGGATGCCGCGCTCGGCGGCGGTCATCGCCACCTCGAGGCCGCGGCCCTCCAGGTCCTCGCCGTCGGTCAGCAGCACGACCGCCTCGTGGGAGCCGGTGCGCCCGTCGAAGAGCTCCAGGGCAGCCTCGAGGGCCGCGCCCAGGTTCGTGCCCCCCACCAGATTGTCCCGCGGCGAGAGGGTCGAGACGAAGGCCGAGAGGGTGTGGCGGTCGTGGGTCAGGGGCGCCACGCGGCGCACGTCGCCGGCGAAGGCCAGCACCGCGACGCGGTCGCCCTCGAGCTTCTCGAGCAGGCCCTGGATCTCGCGCTTGGCGCGCTCGAGGCGGTTCGGCCGCAGGTCCTCCACCAGCATCGAGCGCGAGGTGTCGAGGCACACGACCAGGTCGAGGCCCTTGCGCTCCACCTCCCGCAGGCTGTAGCCCCGCACCGGCCCCACCAGGGAGAGGGCCAGGAAGAAGGTCGCCGCCACCGCGAGCAGCACCCGCGCCAGGTGCACCAGGCGCGAGCGGCGGGGCGCGAAGCGCTCGAGGTGCCGCGCGTCCACCAGCCGGTCGAGACTCCGGCGCCGGGCCGTGAGGCTCCACAGGCCGAAGCCCACCAGCAGGGGCGCCAGCAGGAGCCAGGCGAGGTCCGCCGGCCGCAGCCAGCTGAAGCCCAGGAAGACAGGCTCGTTCACGGCATCCTCCGGGCCCAGGTCGAGAGGCACAGCCAGGCGCCCACGTAGGAGAGGAGCGCGAGGAGCAGGAAGCGCGGGTAGAGGTCGTAGTGCTCCACGAAGCGCCTCTCCTGGCGCTCGGTCCGCTCGAGGGCCTCGATCTCCGCGTAGGCCTCCTCGAGCGCGACGCGGTCCCGGGCCCGGAAGAACCTCCCCTCGGTCAGGTCGGCGATGTCCTGCAGCTCCTTCGTGTCGTACTCGGGCACCACCTCCCGCATGCGGCCGAAGGCGTCCATCACGAAGCTGCCGGCGAAGACCGTGTAGACCCGGATGCCCTCCTCGGCCGCCAGCTCCGCGGCCTGAGCAGGAGTGATCAGATCGATGTTGTTCTCCCCGTCGGTGAGCAGCACGACCACCCGCGACTTGGCCTCGCTCTCCTTGAGCACGGCCACCGCCTTGGCCAGGGCGATGCCGATGGCGGTGCCGTCCTCGGCCCGGTCGCGGGCCAGCTCGACGCCCTCGAGGAAGCCCGTGACCGCGTCCACGTCGAGGGTGAAGGGGCACAGCTCCTCGGGGTAGCGCGCGAAGCTGAAGAGCCCCACGTAGTCGCTGGCCCCCTCGCGGTCGGTCATGCGGCGGGTGGCGAAGTCGGCCACCACGTCCTTGACCACCTCGAGTCGCGTGCGCCCACGCTCCAGGTCCGTGTGGCCCATCGAGCTCGAGCGGTCGATCAGGAGCGCCAGGTCGACGCCCTCGGAGATGGAGTTGGTCTCCACGTCCCCGCGCAGGGGGCGCGCCAGGGCGACGACCACCAGCGAGAGGGCGGCCAGCTGCAAGAGGGGCGGCAGCCAGGCGAGGCGCTGCGCCCAGGAGCGGGGCAGACGGACCTCGGGCAGGACCGAGAAGCGCGCCCGGGCCCGGGCCTTGCGCGCCCGTCCGTACAGGAGCCCCAGCACGACCACCGGCAAGAGCACGAGGAAGAGCGGGTCCGCCAGGAACAGGTCGCCCCACAGGTGCAGCCGGCCCTCGGCGGCGCTCTTGGTGCCCTCGACCGCCATCGACGGCAGGCCAGGTCCTTGCGGAGCGGCGAGGAGTGCGAGCTGGATCATGCGCGCCCCTCCCCCTCCGGCTCCGCCCGGCACAGCTCGCGGGCCTCGCGCAGGGCCTCCTCCACGGCGAAGCGCGTCGGCCGCCGGGCCCCGTACTTGACCCCCTCGCAGGTGGCGAGCAGCTGGGCAGCCCGCTCGATGCGCTCGGGGGCGAGGCCGTTGCGCCCGCGACGCCGTGCGACCCACTCCTCGTCGGTCAGGCCGTCCAGGGCCTCGGGCTCGGTGGCCTCGGCGTCGAGGGCCTCGCGCACCACGCGCGAGAGGGTGTAGAAGGTCTCGCGCTCCTCGCCGTCCCGCGCCTCGAGCACCGCCAGGCGCTCGCGGGGCGTGGGGCCGGACCCGGCGGTCTCTCGCCGATCGGCGCCGGCGATGCGGCGGGCCAGGCGCAAGAGCGTGCGCGCGCCGAGCAGGAACAGCAGCGCAGCGGTGAAGAGCCCCCAGCGCCGCGGGGGCGAGGCCACCGGCTCGGGGGGCTCCCGGAAGCCGGTCAGGGGGCGCGGCTCGTCCTCGCCCTCCGCCAGCTCGGGCAGCACCCGGAGCCGGAAGGTGCCGGCCTCGAGGCGCTCCACCGCGCCGCCCAGGATCAGGTCGGCGCCCACGGTCGGGAGCTCGTGCTCCCCCGGCTCGAGGGCCAGGAACCGCCAGCGCGCCTGGGTCAGGCTGCGGCCCGGCTCGTCCGCGAGGGGCAGCTGCAGCACGCGCCGCTCCGCGAGGGTGATCCAGGCGTCGCCGAGGGACTCCTCCTCTCCCTCCGCCGGACGGTCGAGGAAGACGCGCTGCTCGCTCGGGTGCACCACGTCCACGTACAGGTCGAAGGGCTCGCCGATGACGACCTCGGCCGGCTCGCACCAGGCGCGCAGGGTCGCCTCCTGGCCGAAGGCTCCAGGAGCCGGCAGGGCGAGCAGGAGAGCGGTGACGGCCGGAGCAAGCCTCACGCCACGTGCCCCCCGTGCTTGAGGGTGCGACGCCGGAAGAAGCGCTGCAGCGGGTCCGCCAGGTCGCCGTCCGTGCGCAGCTCGATGCCCTCCACCCGGGCCGCGTTCAGCACCTGCTCGTGGTCCGCCCGCCGCCGGTCGGCGGCCGCGGCCCAGGCCGCGCGCACGGCCTGCGAGCGGGAGTCGAGCTCCAGTCGCCGGCCACTGCCCGCCTCCAGGGTCTCGATCAGCCCCGCCCTGGGCAGGCGCTCCTCGAGGGGATCCACCACGCGCACGCAGATCAGGTCGTGGAGCCGGCCCAGGTGGCGCAGGTGGTCGCCCCAGAAGCCGTGCTCCCCTTCCTGGTCGCCGGCCTCGGCCGGGGCGCCGATGAAGTCGCTGATCAGGAACACCATCCCGCGCCGGTGCAGGCCGCGCACGCTGTGCTCCAGGATCGCAGCCAGGTCCTTGCGCCCCTCGCTCGGACGCGCGGCGATCACCTCGCGGATCACGCGCAGCACGTGGCGGTTGCCCTTGCGGGCGTCCAGGTGCAGGCCGGGCTCCTCGCCGAAGAGGCCGAGCCCCACCCGGTCCTGGTTGCGCATGGCGACGAAGGACACCAGGGCCGCGAACTGGGCCGCGGCCTCGCGCTTGGTCCAGCGGGCGCTGCCGAAGTCCATGGTCGCGCTCTGGTCCACCAGCAGGTGCACGGTCAGCTCGCGCTCCTCGGCGTACTTCTTGATGAAGGGCTCACCCGTGCGCGCCGTGACGTTCCAGTCGATGGCGCGCACGTCGTCCCCGGGCTGGTACAGGCGCACCTCCTGAAACTCGAGGCCAGTACCGTGGAAGGTGGAGCGGTAGGCCCCGGCCAGGGCCGTGTTGACGCGCTTGTGGGTGCGCAGGTGGAGCTGCTGCACGCGCGCCATCAGCTCCGGCACGAGCAGGGCGTCGCCGGGGGCCGGGTCGGCGCCCTCCCGCTTGCCGCGCCGCTTCACCGCCTCCTTCCCCACCGGCCGCTACGGGACGGGGACCGTCTCGAGCACGCGCGCCACCAGGGCGTCGGAGTCGAGGCCCTCGGCCTCCGCCTCGTAGGTGGGCACGACGCGGTGGCGCAGGACCTCGGGGGCCACGGCCTTGATGTCTCCGGGCGTCACGAAGCCGCGGCCGGAGACGAAGGCGTTGGCCCGCGCGCAGAGGGCCAGCCAGATCGTCGCACGGGGCGAGCCGCCGTACTGGATGTGGGGCACCAGCTCCTCGAGGCCGACCTTCTGGGGCTCGCGGGTCGCGAACACCAGGGAGACGATGTACTGCCGCAAGCGCTCGTCGATGGTGACCTGGTCCACGAAGCGCCGGGCCGAGAGGATCGAGTCGAGCTCCACCACGCGCCGCACCTCGGGCACCGGCGCGGTGTTGGCCATGCGGTTGAGGATCTCGAGCTCCTCGCCGCGGTCGGGATACTCCACGACCACCTTGAGGGCGAAGCGGTCGAGCTGGGCCTCGGGCAGGGGATAGGTGCCCTCCTGCTCGAGGGGGTTCTGGGTGGCGAGCACCAGGAACGGCTCCGGCAGGGCGAAGGTCTCGCCGCCGATGGAGACGTGGCGCTCCTGCATGGCCTCGAGCAGGGCCGACTGGACCTTGGCCGGGGCGCGGTTGATCTCGTCCGCCAGGACGAAGTTGGCGAAGATCGGACCCTTGCGGACGGAGAAGCTGTGCTCCTTCGCGTTGTAGACCTCCGTGCCGATCAGGTCCGAGGGCAACAGGTCCGGCGTGAACTGCAGGCGCGCGAACTCCCCGTGCACCGCCTGGGCGATGCCCGAGACCGCCAGGGACTTGGCCAGGCCCGGCACCCCCTCCAGCAGCACGTGCCCGCCGCTGACGAGGCCGATCAAGAGGCCCCGGACCAGGCCCCGCTGGCCGACGATGACCTCGCTCAGGGAGTCCTCGAGCTCGCGCATCCAGGCGCTCTCGCGCTCGACCTCGGCGGCTTCGGGGGGCGGGACGGCTTGGCTCGTCATGGCGGCAGTGAGGGGGGTGGGCATGGGCGGGGCTACGGAGCACGCCGGCCTCTGTTGGCCCGAGCGCTCGGCTCCCGTCCCGGGGATCGAGCCCGACAGGATAGCGTGCGAGAGAGCCCATCGGCAGGGCGCAGGCGGCCCCGCGCACTCGGCCCCGCCCGCTTACGACCCTCGAACGGGCGCGGACCTCAGTCGATCACCACCGGCGGCGGCTTCTGGCCGTCGTACTCCGTCAGGCCCTCCTTGACGATCAGGTTGCCCAGCTCACGGCCCAGGCGCTGGGCTCCGCGGGAGTCCTCGGGCGGATGGGGCACGGGCGGGCCGTCGTCCCCCCCGCCGGCGGCACCGTCCGTGGAGTGCACGTGGAGGGTCTGGGTCGGGAAGGCGATCTCCACGCCGAGCCCCTCGGCCACGCGCAGGATGTCCAGGTACAGGCGGTGCTTCTCACGCAGCTCCGTCGACCAGTCCGGGGTCTCCACGAAGCAGTAGACCAGGACGTCCAGGGACGAGGCCCCGAGGTTGTTCAGGTAGACGTGGTAGTAGTCCTTGCGGGTGTAGGGGTGCCTGCGGACCAGCTCGCGCACCCCCTCGCAGAAGGCCTCGATGTCCAGGGGACTCGTGTCGTAGGCGAGGCCCACGTTGGTCTTGATGCGCCGGTAGCGCCGCGCCCCCCAGTTGTCGATGTGGGCCGAGATGAAGCGGCTGTTGGGGACACTGATGATCGAGTTGTAGAAGGTGCGCACCTTCGTGGAGCGGAAGCCCACCTCCTCCACGGTGCCGTCGATGTCCCCCACCGTGATCCAGTCCCCGAGCTCGTAGGGCTTGTCGAGCAGGACCGTCAGGGTGCCGAAGAGGTTCTCGATCGAGTCCTTGGCGGCGAAGCCGATGGCCAGAGAGCCGATCGAGAGTCCGGCCACGATCCCGTACAGGTCGTCGGACAGGAAGGAGGCCACGTACACGATGCCAACGAAGGTCAGGAAGATCTTCGCCATGCGCCGCAGGAGCGGCACGATCATGTCGTCGAACTTGTTGTGGGTGCGGCGCGCCTTCGACTGCAGCACCGAGGCCCCCACGTCCACCAGGCGGTAGGCCGACCAGACGCCCGTGACCGACAGGAAGAAGGCCACCGCCAGGCGCAACACGTTGAAGAAGCGCGGGTCCAGGTGCAGGGCCGGGAGCATCAGGAAGACGATCCAGGCCATGACCCACAGGCCGAAGGGCCGCTCGAATCCCTGTAGCACCGCCTTGTCGACCTGGAGGCGCTCGCTGCGCTCGAGGCGCGCGGAGAGCCAGCGGCCGAGGTAGTTGGCGATGCGCCCCAGGACCGTGCCGATCAGGGCCAGGGCCAGCAGGCCGAGCCACTGCCAGTTCTCGAGCAGGAAGCCCCGCTCGCGCAGGGACGGAGGCGCGGCACCCTCGACCCAGTGGCCGAGTCGGTTCAAGAGGGACAGCTTGGCCTTGGCCGCCTCCACCTCCTCGCGAAACTCCTCGACCTCCTCCTTGTCCTTGTGGGCCTCGTACCACTCCGGGATACGTTCCAGGACGACAGGTGCGAAGCGCCAGTTGGCCGGCTTGCCGTCCACCGGCTCCTGGATGCGGACGAAGACCACCTCGGCGCTGCCCGACATGTCGTCCGCGGCGACGCGCCAGATGTGGGCCTTCGAGCCCGACCTGGGCGTGAGGACGCTCTCCACGTCCACCCGCGTCATGCGGTTCAGTGTGTCGTAGAACTCGATCGCCAGCCGCGTCAGCTCCTCCTTCGACCTGGCCCCGTCTCGGTTGTCGAAGGCCGACAGGGCGAGGCGCAGGTCCGCGTCGTCGTAGGACTTGAGCGCGTGGTAGCGCTTCATCCCCGACAGGAAGGCCTGCACCACCGCCTCTGGGCTGGCGTGGACGACCGCGGGCTGTTCCTGAGTCGGCGCGCCCTCGTCCTGGGGCGCGGCGACCACGACCGCGGCGGTCGGGGCCAGGAAGAGGCAGAGACAGAGGGCGAGGCGCCCCAGGGCGTGGAGGATCGGGGTCCGGTTCATGGCGGCGCTCATTGCAGTCCCTGAGGGGGAGATCCGACCCCCGGAAGCTACCGCCTCGGATCCCCGGTCCGTAGGGCCGGGCCGCCGGATATTCGACCCGGGGCCGTCGGCCTACTCCACGAGCTCGACCGGAATGGGCGCCGGACCGCCGATTCGGCCCCGCTCGCGGAAGAGCTCCGTGTACTCGAGCACCTTGTCCGCGTAGGCCAGGACCCCCGAGTCGCCGTCGAGGCGCTGCTCGGCGTACCAGGCCTCGTAGCTGCCCGCCTTGCGGATCCAGCGCCGCAGCTTGGTGCGGCCCGCGTTGTAGGCGACGAGGGCGCGCAGGGGGTCGGCCTCCTCGTTGCGCAGGGTCCAGGCGTACTGGGACGCCCCCAGGCGCAGGTTGAGGGCCGGGTCCTCGAGCAGGGCCTCGCGCGACGGAGCCTCGAGGCCCAGGCGGCGCGCGGCGTCGTTGGCGGCGTCCTCCTTGAGCTGCATCAAACCCAGGGCGTCCGCCTTCGAGACCGCGGCCGGCCGGCCGCTCGACTCGGCGTAGACGATGGCCGCCACCAGGTTCGGGTCGAGCCCCGACTCCCGGGCCGCGGCGTCGATCTCCTCGGCGAAGGCCTCCACCCGGGCGAACACGATCGGGTCCGCCATGCGGCGCAGCAGGGCGCGAGCCTCCCGGGGCCAGAGGTAGCCCGCCAGGCCGGAGCCCACCACCAGCAGCAGCAAGAGGCCCCCCCAGGGCCAGCGCCTGCGGCGCCGCTCGGCGGCCAGGGGTTCGTGTGCGGGCGTCATGCCTCCGAGAGCGCAGGCGAGGTCGGGAGCCCTCGCCGCGGGTCGAGGATTCTACGTCTCAGCAGCCGAGTCAGGCCTCGAAGCGCTCGAGGATCGTCTCCCGCAGGGCGGCCATCCAGGGGATGCGCTCGCCGCTGGCGGTGGGGATCTCGCCGATGTCCGCGCCGAACAGGCGCGAGAGCTCGCGGCGCGCGCGCTCCACCAGGAAGTCCTCCTCGCCGCCGAGCACTTCGAGCAGGAAGAGGGCCCCCTCGCGGGTGCCCGGGCCCCCGTCGAAGGAGGCGGTCATGCTGGCGGGGATGCCGCGGCGCTCCATGGCGGCCAGGAGCCAGGCCAGGGAGTCGGTGTGGGTCACGCCGTCGAACCACTCGCTCCAGCGGCCCCCCGGGTCCTCCTCGCCGCGGGCGTCGAAGCAGGTCAGCACCGCCAGCTCGAAGGACACCTCGGCGTCGCTCGGGTCGAGGGTCACCATCTGGATCAGGGCCGGCGCCACCTCCGGTGCGCTCATCTGGGCCAGGAGCAGCGCGCACTCGCGGCGCGCCGCGTGGGCCGGGGAGCCCACCACCCGCAGCAGGTCGGTCCTGGCCGCCTCGCCCAGGTCGATCAGGCCCTGGCGCGCGGTCGCGTAGGTCTCCGAGTCGCGCCCCTGGCGCAGGAGGGAGATCAGGAGCGGTGCGGACTGGGGATCCCCCAGGGCCGCCAGCCCCTCAGCCGCGCCACGCTTGACCTCGGCGCTCGGGTCGCTGACCCCGAGCACCAGGGCCTCGAGCACGTACTCACCCCCCAGCTCCCCCACCGCCCGCAGGGCGGCGGCGCGCACGAGCGGATCCGCCAGGCGCGCGCGCAGCAAGAGCTCCGTGCGCGCCTCCTCGACCCGCGCGGTGCCGAGGGAGGCGACCGCGGCGGCCTCGACGACGACCTCCTCGTCCTCGAGCATCTGGAGCAGCAGGGCCACGTCCTCCTGACCGGGATCCCGCGACAGCTCGGCGGCGGCAACGGCGCGCAGGATCGGGCGCTCGTCGCGGGCCAGGTCGCGCAGGTGGCTCTCGCCGCAGGCGCGGGCCACGCGCCCCATGGCCGGCAGGGCCGTGCGGGCGAAGCGCGCCAGGAGCAGGTCGACCAACTGGCTTCCGAGCTCCGGACGGATGCGATCGGGTCTGTCGAGCTCCACGCCGCCGGCCCGCAGGGCCAGGGCCACCAGCAGCTCGGCCCGCTCGGCGTAGAAGCCCTCGTCGCGCAGCAGGTCCATCAGGAAGACGAAGTCCGCCTCCTGCGTGACGCCGGGCACGTCGTAGGCGCTCTCCAGCTCGCGCAGGGCGATGTTGCGCCGGGAGGGCGGCAGCTGCTGGACCGAGGCGAAGATCAGCTCCTTCATGCGCAGGCCGCGCTCGAGCTGCGAGTGCTCGCCGGCCCACCAGCCCGACTCCTCCTCCCAGAAGGCCAGGGCCGTGTCGTAGCGCAGCGTGTTCGGGAAGCGCTGCCAGCGGTTGCGCTCGCGCAGGTCGAACAGGGCCGCGTTGAGCTTCTCGAACCAGGCCTCCTGACGGCCGGGCCCGAACAGGAAGGTCTTGCCGCGGCCGTCGAGCACGACCTCGACCTCCCGCTGGCCCACGCCGCGCGAGCCGCGGATGCCCGGGGGCTGCTCGGGACCGAGCACGCCCTCGCGCTCCATCAGGGCGATCAGGTCCTGGCACTCGCGCAGGGTCAGGAAGAGCCTCTCCCCCGCGCCGGCGCGCTTGTGGGCCTCGAAGCCCGCCGCCTGGGCGCCCATCAGGGAGAAGGCCGCCGCGGCCCGGCCGCTGCCGCGGTAGTGCACCTCGAGCTTGGACTCGCCGCCCTCGGGCACCTTGAGGTAGGCCCGGTGGGCGTAGAAGCTCGAGCGCTGACCGACCCACCACTCGGCCCAGCGCGGGCCGTCCGTGCCGAAGTCCGCGCCGGACAGCAGCCGCAGGCGGCGCAGCACCCGGGGCTGCATGGTGGCGAAGTCGCTGTGGAAGCGGCGGCCGGAGATCGCCCCGACCATGGTCCCGGTGACCTCGCGGTCGAGCCAGGGAGTGTCGAAGGGCCGCGCGCTGCGGTAGCCGATGCCCGCCAGGGCCGCGGCGCAGGTGCCCTGCACGAAGAGGTCGCTCGAGCGCAGGCCGGCCAGGAGGGCGTCGGCGTGGCGGTCGTCGAGGATCGGCCGCAGGGTCGCGTCTTCCCGCTCGAGGATGGCGAGCAGGGCGTAGGCGTTCTCGCGCAGGATCCACTTGCTCGACAGGCCGCGCGCGAGCAGCTCCAGGTCCGTGCGCTCATTCGTGTAGCCGGCCAGGATCTCGATCACCTGCTCGGCCACCCTCGTGGAGCGATCGTCCAGGTGCTCGAGCAGGACGTCCAGCACCTCGGGGTCGTCGATGCCCTCGAGCAGCTCGAGGGCGTAGGCGCGACTGTCCGAACGCGGCGAGTCCAGGGCCTGCTTGATCAGGGGCAGCTCGGCGCTCCCGACCTTGCCCTTCAGGTGCCGCAGGGCGGCCGTGCGCAGGGGCTTGTTCTCGTGGGACAGGAGCTCGATCAGGAAGCGCGGCGAGGCGGCGACCGGGTTGCGCTCGACCAGCTCGTTGAGGAGCAGCACGCCGCTGCGGCCCGGGGTGGTGCCGCGCAGGCGCGCCACCACACGCTCGGAGTCCTCCGCGTAGCCGGCGCGGATCAGGACACGGCCGGCGGTCACGACCACGGTCGGCACCTCGTCGTGCAGCACGATGCGCGCCACCACCAGGCCGTCCTCGCCGAGCCCGAGCAGGGACTCGACCGCCTTGCCGACGATCGAGGCCGAGGCGTCATCCGCCTCCGCCACCTGGCGCAGGATGAAGCCGGCGGCCGTGTCGCCGTAGCGCTGGAGGCCGCCGAGCCCGGCGGTCGGCACCGAGCTCGAGCTCCGCGACCTGCGGCCCTTGCCCGGCAGGCTCAGCTTCTCGCTCTCCTCGACCTCCTGGGAGCGGGCGTGCTTCTGATCCCGCCGACAGAAGGAGCAGTGGGCCAGGAAGGTCCCGTCCGGCTGGGGCCGGTTGAAGTTCGAGATGTAGTTGTGCTCCCCGCAGACCACGCACACGAGGTGCGGAACGAGCCCGTTGTGGCCCGGCTCCGGCTTCTGGGGCGGGCGGTTGACGTCCTTGCCGGGCTTGGGGCCGCCCTTCTTGTCGGCCTCGCCCTGTGCGCCCCCCGTCCCGGCCTCGGTGCCCTGGTCCTTCTTGCGGTTCTTCGGCAGCTTGAGCTGGGCCGAGGCCGTGGCCGAGCCCAGGAGCAGGCAGGCGAGGGCCAGGGCGCCGGCGAGGAGCCGGCTGCGGTGGGGACGCGACATGTGGGGAGTCCTGTGGCGAAGGGGGTCCTGAGGGTGCGGGGGCTACCCTGGGAAGCCCGAGAGGATACCAAGCGAGCCCGGATCTGCCCGGCCGATCCCGTCACTCAGGCCCGGGAGCACGCCGCTCGACGAAATGGGCCGCAAGGGTCCGCAGGGGCAGGGATGACGAGGGCCGCGGAGCCGACGGCTTCCACGGGCCTGCCCTAGGGCGTCGCCATCGTCCCCACCGCGCCGCCCGCCAGGTGGTCGCGCAGGTCGGGATCCGCCGCGAGCACGTCCCGAGCCGCGGTCAGGAGGTCGACGTCGTCGGTCAGGCTCGCCAGCAGGCCGCCCAGCTCCCCCGACTGCCGGCGCCCCGCCAGCTCCCCCATGCCGCGCCGGGCGAGGTCCGCCTCCGCCAGCTCGAAGCCGTCGTCGCAGCCCTCGAGCAGCTCGAAGCGCTCCCTCGAGCTCGGCTTGCCGTACAGCAGGCACCAGGACTCGAGCTCGCCGCGCCCCACGCGGCCGCGCAGCTGGTGCAGCTGCGCCAGGCCCAGGCGCTCCGCCTCCTCGATCACCATCACGGTGGCTCGCGGCACGTCGACGCCCACCTCGATCACCGTCGTCGCCACCAGCAGGCGTACCTCGCCGCGGCGGAAGCGCTCGAGGCGCCGCGCCCGCTCGCCGGCCTCGAGGCGGCCGTGCACCAGCTCGAGGCCGTGCTGCGCGAGGGCCGAGCCCTCGAGCTTCTCGAAGGCCCGGGTCGCGCCAGTCTCCTCCTCGGCCCCGATGCGGGGCGAGACCCAGTAGACCTGCTCCCCGGCGGCCAGGCGCTCGGCCAGGAACTCCGGAACGCGGTCCCGGTCCTTCGGTCGCAGCCAGCGGGTGCGCACGGCCCCGCGCCCGGGCGGCTTCTCACGCAGCAGGCTCACGTCCAGGTCGCCGTAGAGCGTGTGGGCCAGGGTGCGCGGGATGGGCGTGGCCGTCATCAGGAGCAGGTGCACGTGCTCGCCCTTCTCCACCAGCCGCGCGCGCTGGGCCACGCCGAAGCGCTGCTGCTCGTCGATCACCGCCAGGGCCAGGCGCGCGAAGCGCACGTCGCGTGAGAACAGCGCGTGGGTGCCGAAGAGCAGGTCGATGGCGCCGGCCTCGAGGCGCCCGAGCAGCTTGCGCCTCGCCGCCGGCCGCAGGGAGGCGGTCAGGAGCTCCGCGCGCAGGCCGAGGGCCTCGAGCAGCGGCCGCGCCCCGTCGAAGTGCTGCTCCGCCAGGAGCTCGGTGGGCGCCATGAAGGCCGCCTGGGCCCCGGCGGCGGCGACCGCGGCACAGGCGGTCAGGCCGACCACGGTCTTGCCCGAGCCCACGTCGCCCTGGAGCAGACGGCGCGTGGGGGCGCCGCTCTCCAGGTCGGCCGCCAGCTCGTCGAGGCAGGCCTCCTGGCCGGCGGTCAGGCGGAACGGCAGGGCCCCGGCCACCCGCGCGCGCACCTCGGCGTCCACGGGGACGGCCAGGGCTCCCCCACCGGCGCGGCCGGCGCGAGCGCGACCGAGCACGCGCGCCTGGATCGCGAGCAGCTCCTCGAACAGCACCCGCCGGCGCGCGGCGAGGAACTCGGCTGGGTCCGCGGGCTCGTGCAATGCGCGCACGGCCTCGGGCAGGGCGGGCAGCTCCAGGCGCGCGAGCAACGCGGCCTCGAGGTGCTCAGCGAGCCCGTCGCCCGCGCGCTCGGTCGCCTCCCGCACCCAGCCCCGCAGGAGCTCCTGGCCCAGTCCCTCAGTCGTCCCGTAGACCGGCTCCCAGCGGTCCACCGGCAGGCTGTCCGCGCCGGGCGCGGAGCGCGGCGCGACGACGAGCGGACCCTTGTCCGACCTCGTGACGCGCCCCGCGAAGGTGTGCGTCTCGCCCTTCGCGAAGCGCTCTCGCTGCCAGGGCTGGTTGTAGTAGACGACCTCCAGCTCCTGCTCCCCGTCGGCGATCGTCAGGCGCAGGGTCGAGCGCCGGCCGAAGCGCGAGAAGCGGTGGCGGGCGACGGTGCCGCTGAAGACGACCACCTCGTCACGGGCCGCCTCGCGGGCCTGGGGCAGAGTGCACGCGCTGCCGCTCGACTCCATGCGCCGGGGCACCAGCAGCACCAGGTCCCGCAGGCGCTCGATCCCGAGCCGCTCGAGCAGGACCGCCCGCGCCGGCCCCACCCCGCGCAGGACGGTGACCGGGACCTCGAGGGGGTCGCCGGGCTGTCGCTCGTCCTCCAAGCCGCCCCGCCGCTCCTACTCCGCGACCTCCAGGAGGGCAGCGCGCAGCCAGCCCTCCCGCTGGAGGGTCTGCCAGCACTCGGCGCCCGGGCCGACGACGGCGAGCCCCGGCCCGCCGAGCTCGACCGGCTCCTCCACCTCGTCACCCGTCGCGGGCGCGGCGGGTAGGGTCGAGAGCGGGGCAGGGAGCTGGGCTTTCATCGCGGACCTCCGGGGCTCGCCCCAAGCTAACGCCGCTCGCACCCCGACGGTCACTTCTCGCCCGAAAGGGCGCGCAGGAGCGGCTCGGCGGGCTTGCCGCGCACGGCCCAGCCCCGGGCCTCGTCCTCGCCCGGGCGGGCGGGCCACTTCCAGAGGTAGACCCCCGCCGGCGCGTTCGCCGCCGCGCGCCGCTCGTCGAGGGCAGCGGCGAAGGCCCCCCACAGGCGCGCCTGCTCGGCCCCGTCGGCGGCGCCGGAGCCGATGGTGGTCTCGGTGCCCGCTCTCTCCGTCGAGCGCAGACCGACCTCCACCAGCAGGAGGGGTCTGTCCACCTGCGCGGCCAGGGCTCCCAGGCGATCGAGCTGGGCGCCCCACTGGTGGCGCAGCCTGGGGGTCGGGGGCGGCGCCTCGTTCAGGGTCGCGAAGCGCGGAAAGAGGGAGACGCCCAGGTAGTCGAGGGGCTCCCAGTGGGCCCAGCCCTCCGCCTCGTCCGCGCCCCCGGCGGCGTAGGTCAGGGCGCCTCCGTAGGCTCCGCGGGCCAGGGCCAGCAGCTCCCCCCAGCGCCGGTCGTGGTGCTCGCGGGTCTCCGGGTCGAGGCCGCCGGCCTTGTTCGAGGTGGAGAGGTTCGTGCCGACGCACAAGAGGTCCACCTCGAGCAGCTCCGCGAGGAGTGCGTAGTGGGTCGACATGGGCGTGAAGGCCGCGAAGAACTCCTCCCAGTGCTCGAGGGTCGCCCGTCTCAGCCAGGCCGAGTGACCGGCGCTCTCGGACAGGAGCAGGTGCGGCTGCAGCACGACCACCCGTGCACCCGCGCGCCGGGCGCAGGCCACGGCCTGGGCCAGGGTCGCATCCCCCTCGAGACTCGTACGGCCCGCGGGCAGGCGGCCACCGAAGTGGGTCGCCTCCGGTGCGACCTCCGCGAAGTCACTCGTGATCGAGACCGCGTCCGCGCCGAGCTGGACGGCACCCACCAGGCTGGCCTCGAGGCGCCGGTCGTCGAAGCCGCCACCGAGCCGCGCGTTCGAGTCGATGGCCACCCCCGTCTGGAAGGGCAGCGCCAGGAGCCGACCGCGGCGCTCGTCCCAGGCCCGGGCTCGGGCCTGGGCATCCGCCGCGAAGGCCTCGCCGCCCAGCCAGGCCTCGAAGGCCAGGCGCAGGTCGTCGTCGCAGACGAGCTCCTCCTCGCCGCGCACGAGCCGCGTCCAGGCCTCGCCACGGGTCGAGCGCAGGAAGCGAGAGAGGAGCCCGCGGGCGGGCGCGAGCACGTGCTGGGAGAGTCGATCGACGCTGCGGGGGTCGACGATCTCCGCCGGCGAGGGCATCAGCCCGGCGCGACGCAGGTGGCCGCCCCACGAGACGAGCGCCCTCCCCCACCACTGGCCGACCGCGTCGACGGCCAGGCCGTCGAGCCACCAGTCGTCCGCCGGCTCCACGCCCCAGGCCACGGCCCAGCGGGCGGCGGCCAGGCCGCGGTCGTCCGGAACGCCGGGCGCCAGCAAGACGACGCGCCGCGAGCGCGGTCCCTCGGCGGCGGTCAGCTCGGCGCGGTCGGTGTGGGCGCGCAGGCGGTCGACGCTCGCCACCGCCAGGAGCTCGAGCCGCTCGCCGGTGGCCGCACCGGTCCACTCGAGCACTCGCGCCAGGGCCGAGCGGCTGTCCGTCTCGTAGCGCTCGAGGCGCGCGGGGTCCACGTCCGGCTGAGCCAGGAGCGCCAGGGCGTCGGTACTCTCGATCAGCTCGAAGGGCGCCCTCTCCAGCTCCAGGGCCTCCGGGCCCAGGGGCCGGCCCGCGGTGTCGAAGCGGCGCGGGGGCAGTCGCTTGTGGGAGAGCACCAGGCCGGGCCGCGCCCGGGGCGTGAGATCCTCGATCCGCTCCGCGAGCTGCTCGGGGTCGGCGGCCAGGAGGAGCTGCAGCGGAAAGCCCGGTCGGGTCGGGTCGGCGACGCACAGGTCGAGCACCAGGCCCCTCCCGGCCATCACTGCGCTGCCCAGGAGGAGGGCATCGCCGTCCCACTCGAAGCCGAGGCGCTGCAGGAGGGGCGCGATCTCAGGCGCCCCCGAGGCGCCGACGACGATCCGCGGCCAGGTGCCCTGGTCCACGTAGCTGCCGATCCGCACGGGGCGGCCGGTGCGCGCCTGCGCGCTGCGGGCCGCCCGCCCGATGCGCTCGTGGATGAGCGAGTCCCCCGGCACCCCGACCAGCTGCAGCTCCAGGGCCTCCGCCCGCTCCAGGGCCTGGCGCCAGGTGGCCGGAGACGAGCGCGAGGGTCGCTCCGAGCAACCGAGGGTCCCGGCGACCACGAGGGCGACGGTCCAGACGGGCAGTCGGTGGAGGGATCCCATGTCGAGGGGGGCGCTCGGGGGCGCGCCGCGCACGCCCCGCAACCGCCAGCGGGCGTGAGGGTAGCGAATGGGCCGGCCGAGACCAGCGCGGGGGCGCGCCTGGTCGGGTCGCACCCCGGATCGGGGCTGGAGTCGGGCGAGGCCCGCGAATTACGGAGTCGCCCGTGCGCAGGACTCCCCGCTAGGTTCGTGCTGGACCCCGGCCCTCCCACCCGCCTCCCACACCGCGCGCCACACCCATGACCCGCCGCTCACTCCCCCTGCTGCTGCTCCTCGGCCTGCTCGCCGCCGCCTTCCTCTACTTCGCGGGCTCGGACCCGGCCCCGGAGGCTCCCCTCGAGGAGGAGGCCCTGGGCGCAGGAGCCGAGGAGGTGCTCGAGGAGGCCGCGCCGGCCGCGGAGGAGCTCCCGACCCTCGCGGCCGACACGACGGCCGAGCGCGTCGAGGCGCCGGTCGAGACCGCCCCGCCGGAGCCGGCCGCCTTCGTGGCCCCCGACGACGCCCTGTGGGTCGAGGGCCGGGTGGTGCTCCCGCCGGAGACGCCGATGGGCGAGGTGCTCCGGGTCGAAGCACGCGGCCGGCGCTTCGGCAAGGCCAAGGGCAGCCCGCGGGAGATGGTGGTCGAGGTGGAGCCGAGCGGGAACTTCCGCGTCCCCTTCTCGGAGTCGACTCGCAAGGGCTGGCTGAAGCTGGAGGCGCGCTACCTCTACCTCTCCTCGCGGGTCAAGGTCGAGCCCAAGAAGCAGGAGGGCCCGGTCGTGCTCGAGCCCCGGCTCGGGGGGCGCATCCTCGGCCGGGTGCTGCCGCCCCTCGGACTGCAGCCGGACGCGGAGACCTTCGAGGGGGCCCGGGCCTCGCTCTTCGCCTGGAACGGCGGCGGCGGCAGGCAGGTGCGGCGCAAAGCACAGATCGCCGCCGACGGCACCTTCCACCTGGACACTGTCCCCGCCGGCAGCGAGTACGACATCCGCATCGAGTCGGGCCGGTGGGCCGGCGCCACCCTCGAGGACCAGGTCGTGAGGCGTGGTGAGGACACCCGGGTGGAGCTCGCCTTCAGCCGCGGCGCACGCATCAGCGGCAGCATCGTCGACGGGGCCGGGCGGCCCGTGAAGAAGGCCAGCCTCGAGCTCGAGCTGAACGTCAAGGCGAACGGAGGCCGGACCACGCACATGCGGCCGGTGCCCCTGGACGAGAAGTCCGCCTTCGACCTGCGTGGACTCCAGCCCGGCTCCGCGACCCTGACCGCCCGGGCGGAGGGCTTTTCGGAGGTGGTGCTCGACCTCGGCAAGCTCGAGGACGGCGACGAGCGGCTCGGGCTCCTCCTGACCCCGAGCACCGGGAGCTTCCTGGCCGGAACCGTCCACTGGCCCGACGGCAGCCCCGCGGCCGGAGCCACGGTCAAGATCAAGCAGGCCTCCGAGGACGGCTTGTTCGACTGGCAGGCGCGCGAGTTCCTGAGCGAGACCGACGGCCAGGGTGCCTTCCGCGTCGAGGGGCTCGATGACCGGCCCGTGATCGTCGAGGCCAGCGCCCGGCTGACGGCAAGAGAGGACACACCCACCGGGGAGCGCAGGAAGCGCCCGCGCCTGACCCAGCGAACCGAGGAGGTTCAGCCGGGCACCGCTGGACTGGTCCTGACCCTGACCGAGGGCCTGGACCTCACGGGCCACGTGATGGACGACCGCGGCCAGCCGTTGACCAGCTTCCTGGTCGAGGCCAAGCCCGTGCGGGAGGGTCAGGGCCTGCTCCTCGTCGGGCAGGGGCTCAAGAGCCGCAGCTTCCGGGACGACGCGGGCGTCTTCGAGCTGAGCGGCCTGAGCGAGGGCATCTGGCAACTGCGCGCCAGCGAGCGCAAGGGCAGCGAGGGCGCCTGGGTCGAGGCGCAGCTACCTGGCTCCGGCCCCGTCGAGCTGGTGGTTCCCCGGGGCGCGACCCTGAGCGGCGTGGTGCGCACCCCCACCGGGGAGCTCGTCCCCGACGCGAGGGTCGAGATCGAGCCGGTCAGGGACCACCGTGTGGGTAGCTGGTTGCTCGACCCCGACGAGCGCCGGACCACGGACGAGACGGGCGCCTTCCAGTTCGAGGGCGTCACCCCCGGCAAGTACGAGCTGCACGCCGAGGCCGAGGGCTGGGGCAGCAGCGAGCTGGTGCTCGTGCAGCTCGACCCGGGTGCCGAGGTCACCGGCCAGGCCCTCGCCCTGCGCACGGGGGGCCGCATCACCGGCACCGTGCACCCCAACGCCAACCCGGTCGCGGGCCGCCAGATCAGCGTCAGGGGCAAGACCTTCAGCCGCCGGACCCGCAGCGATGCGAGCGGCGCCTTCGAGGTGGAGGGCCTGCCCCCGGGCGAGATCAACGTGCGCCTGTACCCGCCGGACTCCGATGAGGAGCTCAGCTCCGCCCAGCGCGAAGCGCTCTCGGACCGGGTCAAGGTGGAGGTGCCCGAGGCGGGCAGCGTGCACGTGGTGCTCGGCGGGCCCCCGGAGAACCCGATCCGCGTCTTCGGCCGCGTGACCCACGGCGGCGCGCCCGCGGCCGGCCTGACCGTGCAGTCCCGCAGCCTGGAGCACAAGGACCTGGTCACCACGGACGCGAACGGCAACTACCAGCTCGAGGTCGAGGGCCCCGGCCGACACTCGTTCTCCGTGACTGGGGAGAGCTCCCGCTTCGACCTGCGTCGTGAGATCACGGGCCCCGAGGAGCAACGGCTGGACATCGAGCTGCCCGCTGCCAGCCTGGCGGGCATCGTGCTGGGCCCGGACGGAGACCCGCTGGAGGGCGTCGACCTGACCTTGACGCTGGTCGAGGGCGAATCCGAGGACCACAGCTCCAAGACCCGCAACGGCGCAACCCGCTCCGACGGCACCTTCGAGCTGCGCTTCCTTCACCCGGGGGAGCACAGCCTCCAGGTGGGCCAGTCCGACTGGTGGCTGCAGGGCGCCGACGGAGGCTACGCGATCAAGCGGATCGACGCCGTCCACCTCGAGAAAGGTGAGCAGCGCACCGACCTGCGAATCCGCCTCGAGCCCGCTGGTCGCATCAGCGGCGTCGTCAGCCATCCCGACGGCTCCCCCGCCATCGGCGCGCAGATCTACGCCAAGGATGCCCAGGGCCGCGAGCTCTCCCGTTGGGGTGTCGCCGTCACGGACGAGACCGGCCGCTTCACGGCGCGGCGCATGCCGGCGGAGAAGCTCTCGATTCGCGCCTGGCTCAGCGACGGCCTGGAGTCGGAGTCCGTGACGGTCCACGTGGCGGCGGGCGCGACCTCAGAGGTGGAGCTGCACCTGAGGGAGTAGCAGCCCTCACTCGATCACGGAGCGAGGAGCGGCAGCAGGCGGCGGCTCCCCGCCGCCCGCCACCAGGGCCGGACGGCCGCGATCCCGTCAGGCCTGCGCCGGTGGTGCGCCCTGTCCGTTCTCGTCCCCCCACACCAGCGTGTCGAGGGAGAAGCGGCCCGCTCCCTGCCAGGTGAAGACGATCAGGGTCATCAGCACCAGGGCCGCGAACTGGAGCTCGAGGTTCTCCACCATCATCAGCTCCGAGCCCACCAGGTGCAGCACCGTGGCCCCCGCCAGGACGACTGCGTTGAGGGCCGAGACCCAGCGGGTGGCGAAGCCCAGGGCCAGGCTCGCGCCCCCCACCGCGTGGGCGAAGACCACGAACCAGGCGATCACGTTCTGGGTCTCCCCGAAGTTCTCGCCGAGCTGGGCCTCGAGGTCGCCCATGTTGGTGATGTAGTAGATGCCCTTGATCATGAGCGCCACACCCAGGTAGACCCGCAGGACGGTCATGGGCGTCAGGCGGCGGCGGGTCGGCCGCGGCCGGGGCAGCTCGAAGCGCGGCTTCTTGCGCGTGCGCGCCCGCTCCTCGAGGGCCTTGGCGTGCTCCGCGGCGGCCGCCTCCTCGTCCTCGGCGCTGAAGCGCACCAGGAAGGTCGCGAAGGAGAACAGCAGCACGATGCAGCCCAGGATCATGAGCGCCGTTGAGTAGGTCAGCCCCTCGGCCCGCAGCAGGAAGCCCGCCGCCACGGCGCCCATGTTGCCGCCGGCGCCGACGATGCCCGAGATCGAGCCCAGGGCCTTCTTGTTGACGAAGGGCACCACCGAGTAGGTGGCCCCCTCGGACATCTGCACGAAGAGGCTGAACACGATCATCGTGCCGATCGCCACGGGCAGGACGTCCATGCGCGAGAAGAGGATCAGGGCGATGCCCTCGACGAAGACCGCGATGAACAGCCAGCGCACGCGGCCCTTGAGGCCCCCCCGTTGGCCGAACTTGTCCCCGATGATGCCCCCCGTGGTGCGGGCGAAGATGTTCATCAGGCCGAAGAGGCCGGCCACGAGCCCGGCGGACTTCAGCCCCAGCTCGAACTTCTCGGCGTAGTAGATCGCGGCGATGTTGTTGATCGTCAGCTCGATGCCGAAGCAGGCGCCGTAGATCAGGAACAGGGCCCAGACCCGCTTGTCCCGGGCCGCCAGCCAGAAGGTCCCGTTGGACTTCTCCTTGGCCGTGAGCCTGCCCTGGGCCCGCAGGTCCTTGAAGTTGCCGTCGGGCAGGTCCTGGGTGAAGAAGTAGTAGGCGATGCCCACCAGGAAGCAGACCGCGCCTGCGACCACCATCGCCAGCCGCCAGCTCGCGCTCTCGTCGAAGCCCAGCCCGAGGAAGCCAGCGAACACGAGCGGCATGACCATCTGGGTCACCCCCCCACCCAGGTTTCCCCAGCCCGCGCTGGTGGCGTTGGCCGTCCCCACGCAGTTGGGGGCGAACATCACCGAGGTGTGGTACTGGGTGATGACGAAGGAGGCACCGATCACCCCGATCCCGAGCCGGAACAAGAGGAAGGTGGTGTAGCTGTCCGCCAGCCCGATGCACATCACCGGGATCGACCCCAGGACCATCAGGAAGGTGTAGCTCTTGCGTGGTCCGACCCGGTCGCACAGGGCCCCGATCACGAAGCGCGCCAGGATCGTGATCGCCACCGAGGCGATGATCGTGTTCCCGACCTGGGCCTTCGTCAGCCCGAGCTCCTCCTTGACGACCAGCATCAAGGGGGCGATGCCGAACCAGGCGAAGAAGCAGAGGAAGAAGGAGAACCACGACATGTGGAAGGCCCGCATCTGCGGGGTCCGCAGGCTGAAGAGCTCGATGCGCGTGGCCTTGTTCTGGACTTCCATGGACGGTGTCTCCGGGAGGGGTGAAGGGGCGACTCGCCGCTGGTACGCAAGCCCTGTGCCGCGCCGCCGCCCCCCTCCCTGGCCCCGACACGGGCGGCGCGGGGCCGCCGGCTGCATAGCCCGCTATGCACCCCGCATAGCGGGGGCGGCAGAGGGGAACCTCGCTCTGCCTGCCGGGATCCGTCCGCCTGCAGGTGCCCCTCCACCAGCAAGACGATAAGATGATCCCCATGCGTGGAATGACCCTCCGCAGCAAGCTGGCGCTGATGTTCGTCAGCGTCTGCGTGGCGACCTTCGGGGTCGGGGGGTACTTCGTGTCGGCCTCCGCCAAGGAGGCCCTCGAGCTGGAGGTCGGCGGCCGGCTCGAGTTCCAGGCCCGGGCCTACGCCACCGCCCTCGACGGGCGGCTGGACCTCCTGGGCTCGCGCCTGCAGGACTTCGCCTCCGACGGCTTCATCCGCGACCACGCGGAGGCCCTCCTGGAGGGCGACCGGGTGCGCGCGGTGCTCGAGGGGGAGCTGCAGCAGCACCTCGTCCAGAACAAGCTCTCGATCGAGCCGGCCTTCATGGACCTGGCGATCGTCGGGCCGGACGGTGCCCTGGTGCACACCACCGGGTCCTCCCCCGCCGACCTCCCCCGGGGCCCGCACCGCGAGGGCTCCCCCTGGTTCTCCAACTGGATCCCCGCCGGGGAGGAGGCCCCCCACCCGCGCATCGCCCTCGGCACCCCTCTCCACAGCCGGGAGGGGCGCCAGCCGCTGGGCCAGTTGATCGCCTGGGTGCACCCCGGGGTCTGGATCGTCGGGGCCCTGCAGACCAGCGGCTTCGACTCCGAGGCCTCCAGCGGCCGCCCGGGGCTCGAGCTGCAGGACGCCGGGGGCCAGCGCCTGGCCGTGCATCCCGATCTGACCACGAGCCACGGACCGGGCCCGGACTCGGAGCTGGTGCGCTCCGGTTTCGGCCTGCGGCTGGTGAACGCCCAGGGCAGCCAGGACAGCGCGGACGCCCTGCACCACAGCTTTCCCATGCCCGCCGCGGGCTGGGCCGTGCACGTGGCGCTGCCGGGCGAGGGCATCCGCGCCGCGGTGGCCGGCCTGCAGAGCCGCTTCATGGGCTTCGGGGCCATCTTGAGCGTGGTCGCCTGCGTGCTGTTCCTGCTGCCGATGAGCTTCCTGACCCGGCCCCTGCAACACCTGGCGAGCGCGGCCCGGCGGCTGGCGGGGGGCGACCTGGAGGTGCGGGTGGAGCTCGACCAGAAGGACGAGTTCGGCGAGCTGGCCTCGGCCTTCAACATGATGGCGGGCGCCATCGAGCAGCGCACCCACCACCTGGAGAGCACGGCCGACGCCCTGCGCGAGGGCCAGGAGGCCCTGGCCTTCGAGCGCGACCGCCTGCGCAAGGTGATCTCCTCCATGCGCGACGGGCTGGTGGTGCTCGACCCCGAGGGTCAGCTCGTGGTCCACAACGACGCCGCCGAGCCCCTGCTCGAGGCCCTGCGCACGGAGCGCGTGGAGCTGACCTCCCACCACACCTGCGCCAACGCGGAGGAGGAGCGCACCGCCTGCCGCACCTGCCTCTTCTCGCCGGACGTCGGCTCGCGCTCCTGCGTGGTCGAGATCGGAGGCGGCGTCTTCGAGATCCACGCCACGCGCCTGGCCCCGGACGCCCGCGGCCTCTCGGGTCGCGTGCTGGTCAGCCGCGACATCGGCGACCGGATCACCCAGGACGAGCGCCAGATCCACCAGGAGCGCCTGGCGGTGCTGGGCGAGGTGGCGGCGGTCATGGCCCACGAGCTCAACAACCCCCTGGCGGCCATCAGCCTCTACAACCAGATGCTGGCCACCGAGCTCCCACAACACCCGGGGCTGCAGGAGAACGTGGAGGTCATCCAGCGCAACGTGGAGTCCTGCAAGCGCACGATCCGCGACCTGCTCGACTACTCGAACAACCAGACCCCGGACCTGGGGGCGGTGGACGTCAACACGACCGTCGAGGACGTGACGGGCTTCCTGCGCCTCCTGCGGGAGCGCTCGAACGTCCGCATCGAGCTCGACCTCGCCGAGCGGTCCCTGGAGGTCAACATGGACGAGATCCAGCTCCGGCAGGTCTTCGTCAACCTCCTGGTGAACGCCATCCAGGCCATCGGCGCCGACGGCGGCGAGGTGCGCGTGGCGACCCGCGCCGAGGAGGGCTATGCGGTGGTCGACATCCACGACACCGGCGCCGGCATCCCCGAGGAGGCGCGCCAGAAGATCTTCCGCCCCTTCTACTCCACCAAGGAGCGCGGCGAGGGCACCGGCCTCGGCCTCCCCACTGCGCGGCGCATCACCGAGATGCACGGGGGCACCCTCCAGCTCCTGGACAGCTCCCCCCGCGGCAGCCACTTCCGGGTGCGGCTGCTGCTCGACACGGCCCCCGTCCACGAATCCACGGCGCTCCCCACCACCCCATGACCCAGACGGTCCCGAAGACCTCCGTGAGCTCCCCCCCCATCACCGGCCTGCGCGTGCTGGTGGTCGACGACGAGACGGACATCCGCCGCGGGCTGGAGAAGCTGATCGGCACCCTCGGCGCAAGGGTCGCCACCGCCGCCGACGGCCTCGAGGCCCTCGAGGTCCTCGACCGCTTCCAGCCGGACCTGGTGCTGACGGACCTGATGATGCCGCGTATGACCGGCACCGAGCTCTTGCCGGCGGTCAAGGAGCGCGCGCCGGAGGTCGAGGTGGTGGTGCTGACCGGCTTCGGCACGATCCAGACCGCGGTCTCCTGCCTGCAGAACGGGGCCGCGCACTTCATGACCAAGCCCTTCGAGAACCGCGAGGTGCTGTCCCTGGTCGAGCGGCTCGGGCGCCAGCTCCTTGCTGCGCGCCAGACCCAGGACCCGGACGCCGAGCGGCCCGAGCTGGTGGCGGAGGACCCGGCCATGCAGCGGGTCATGCAGCTCGTCGAGCGCGTGGCCGCGGGCCCGGTCCCGGTCCTGGTCGAGGGCGAGAGCGGCACGGGCAAGGAGGTGGTGGCCTCGGCCATCCACGCGCGCAGCGGTCACCCCGAGCGCCCCTTCCTGGCGGTCAACGCCGCGGCCCTCTCCGACTCCCTGCTCGAGTCCGAGCTCTTCGGGCACCGCAAGGGCGCCTTCACCGGCGCGGACCGGGACCACCCCGGCCTGTTCGAGCAGGCCCAGGGCGGCACGGTCTTCCTCGACGAGCTGTGCTCCATGTCCGCCGGCTTCCAGGGCAAGCTCCTGCGGGTGCTCGAGGAGAAGGTCGTACGCCCGGTGGGCGGCGACCGGGACGTGCCCGTCGACTTTCGCCTGGTGTGCGCCACGAACCGCGACCTGGAGGCGCGCATCGCGAGCGGCGAGTTCCGCGAGGACCTCTTCTACCGGATCAGCGTCGTGCGCATTCACCTGCCGCCCCTGCGCGAGCGGCCCCTGGACGTCTTGCCCCTGGCCCTGCGCTTCCTCTCCGACGCCGCGGCCACCTGCCTCGGCCCCGGCGCGGAGTCCCCGCAGCTGAGCGCCAGCGCCACCGACGCCCTGCGGGACCACCCCTGGCCCGGGAACGTGCGCGAGCTGCAGAACGCGATGGTGCGGGCCCTGGTGGTCTGCGGTGGGCAGAAGCTCCTGCCCCACCACCTGGGGCTCAGCCCCCAGGGCTGGAGCCAGGCCGGGCCGGCGCGCGGCGCGCAGGACGTGACCGACTACGCGCAGGGCAAGAAGCAGGCGGTGGAGGCCTTCCAGCGGGAGTTCGTGCAGCGGGCCCTCGAGGGCACCGGGGGCAACGTCTCCCAGGCGGCCCAGCGCTGCGGAATGACCCGCGCGGCCCTGCAGCGCATCCTGCGCCAGCTCGGGATCGACCCGGGCAGGTTCCGCTAGGCACTCCCCGCCAGAGCCGAGCTGCCGAGTGCATACGGCACGCGGCCCGCTGCATACGGGCGTATGCAGGCCGCCCCCGCTGAGGGCACCGCCACTGGCGATCTCGCCGCGGCACACCCCTTGCACAAGGGGGTCCAGACCTCCCCTCCCACGCCGAGGTGCACCCCGTGTCTGGACTCCGAATACCGCCCCTCCCCACGCTCCTCTCCGCGGTCCTCTTGACCGCCGCGCCCCTCGCGGCCCAGGACCCGCCCTCCGAGGAGTCGATCAAGTTCTTCAAGACCAGCTGCTCGAGCTGCCACACGATCGGAGGCGGCGCCCTGAGCGGGCCGGACCTGAAGGACGTCTCCACCCGCCAGGAGCGCGCGTGGTTGGTCGACTTCATGCTCGATCCCCAGGGAGTCATCGACAGCGGCGATCCCTACGCCCTGAAGCTCCTGGCCGACGCGAACGGGGCCGTCATGTCGCCCCTGGCCGGCGACCGAGAGCTGGCGGGCAAGCTGCTCGACCTGATCGACGCCGAGTCGGCCCTCGAGACCTCGCGCTTCGCCGGCGTGCAGCTCAGCGACCGCCCCCTGACCGAGGTCGACGTGGCCCGCGGACGGGCGCTCTTCACCGGCCAGGAGCAGTTCGAGGCCGGCGGCCCGGCCTGCATCTCCTGCCACGCGGTCGGCGGCCTCGACGGTCTCGGCGGCGGGCGCCTGGGTCCCGACCTGACCGGCGCCTACTCGCGCCTCGAGGGGCGCAAGGCCCTCGGTGCCTGGCTCAGCTCCCCGCCCTCGGTGGTGATGCAGCCCCTGTTCTCGGACAGCCCCATGGACTCCGAAGAGGTCCTGGCCCTGGTCGCCTACCTGCAGCGCGAGGCCGAGAGCGGGCAGGTGGAGGCCCCCACCACGGCCCTCGAGTTCGTGCTGGCCGGGATCCTGATGGCGGCCCTGCTGATGGTGCTCTTCGACGTCCTCTGGCGCCGCCGCTTCCGCACCGTGCGCCGCGCCCTCCTCGCCCAACGCTGAGCCTGCTACGAGCCTCATGGACCAAGGTAAGAACCCCTTCATCCTCGACCGCGTCGACCCCTCCAACCGCAAGTGGGAGGAGTTCTACCGCAACCGCTGGCAGCACGACCGGGTCGTGCGCAGCACCCACGGCGTGAACTGCACGGGCTCGTGCTCCTGGAACATCCACGTCAAGGACGGGATCGTCGCCTGGGAGATGCAAGCCCTGGACTACCCGTCGATCCAGGAGGGCATCCCGCCCTACGAGCCCCGCGGCTGCCAGCGCGGCATCTCCTACTCCTGGTACCTCTACAGCCCCCTGCGGGTGAAGTACCCGATGATCCGCGGGGCGCTGCTCGACCTGTGGCGTGAGGCGAGTGCCCGCCACGACGACCCGGTCGAGGCCTGGCGCAGCCTGATGAACGACCCGGAGAAGCGCGCCCGCTACCAGCGCGCCCGGGGCAAGGGCGGCCTGCGGCGCACCGACTGGGACACGGTGCTCGACATCCAGGCCGCCGCGGCGGTGCACACCATCCAGGCCCACGGCCCGGACCGGATCACCGGCTTCTCCCCCATCCCGGCCATGTCGATGCTCTCCTACGCGGCGGGCTCGCGCATGCTGCAGCTGATGGGCGGGGTCAACCTGTCCTTCTACGACTGGTACTGCGACCTGCCCAACGCCTCCCCGGAGACCTGGGGCGAGCAGACGGACGTGAACGAGTCCGCGGACTGGTTCAACGCCAAGTTCCTGGCGGTCATGGGGGCCAACCTGAACATGACCCGCACCCCGGACGTGCACTTCGCCGCCGAGGCGCGCCAGAACGGGTCGAAGATGGTGGTCTTCGCGCCGGACTTCAACCAGGTCGCGAAGTACGCGGACGAGTGGATCTCCCTCAACGCGGGGCAGGACGGCGCCTGGTGGATGGCCGTCAACCACGTGATCCTGAACGAGTTCCACCACGGGGAGAAGACGCCCTTCTTCCTCGACTACCTGAAGCAGTTCTCGGACTCGCCCTTCCTGGTCGAGCTCGAGCCGGCGGGCGACGGCTGGAAGGCCGGGCAGCTCCTGCGGGCGGGCCGCGTGGAGGGCTACGACGGCGAGGAGAACGGGGACTGGAAGTTCCTCATGTGGGACGCCGGCGACGGCCGGGCGAAGATGCCCCTGGGCAGCGTCGGCCACCGCTGGGGCGAGGCCCAGGGCAAGTGGAACCTCGAGCTGAAGGACGGCGTCGACGGAAGCGCCATCGACCCGGAGCTGACCTTCCTGGACCAGAACGACGGGGTGCTCCAGGTCGCCTTCGACGACTTCGCCGCCGGCGGAACCACACACCGGGGCGTCCCGGTGCGGACGATCGAGACCGCCGACGGTCCGGTGCGCGTGGCGACGGTCTTCGACCTCTTGATGGCCACCTACGGCGTCGGCCGCGGCCTCGAGGGCGACTACCCCGAGAGCTACGACGACGACACGGTCTACACCCCCGCCTGGGCCGAGCGCTACACGGGCATCTCCCGCGACACCCTGATCCGCTTCGCCCGCGAGTGGGCCGTGACGGCCCAGAAGACCGAGGGCAAGTGCACGGTCATCATCGGCGCCGGCGTCAACCACTGGTACCACGCCAACCTGATGTACCGGGCCGCCATCCAGGCCCTGGTGTTCTGCGGCTGCGTGGGCACCAACGGCGGCGGCCTCGCCCACTACGTCGGCCAGGAGAAGCTCGCGCCCATGGAGTCCTGGGCCAGCGTGGCCCTCTCGAAGGACTGGTACGGACCCTCGCGCCTCCAGAACGGCCCGAGCTGGCACTACGTGCACTCGGACCAGTGGCGCTACGAGAAGAGCTTCCGGGACTACCACACGGTGCCCGCTGACCAGCCCGAGAAGAACATCGTCGACGAGCACACGATCGACTCGAACGTGCGGGCGGTGCGCAACGGCTGGCTGCCGTTCTACCCCCAGTTCGACGAGAACCCCCTCGAGCTCGTCAAGCAGGCCGAGGAGGCCGGCAAGGACGTCCCCGAGCACCTGGTCGAGCGCCTCAAGAAGCGCGACCTGAAGTTCGCCATCGAGCGTCCGGACGCCGAGGAGTGCTGGCCACGGCTGTGGTGGATCTGGCGCGGCAACGCCCTGATGTCCTCCGCCAAGGGGCACGAGTACTTCCTGCACCACTACCTCGGGACGCACACGAACCAGATCAACGAGGACATGGCCCAGGACTCCGTGAAGGACGTCGAGTGGGTCGAGGAGGGCCCCGCCGGAAAGATGGACCTGGTGGTGGACCTCAACTTCCGCATGGACACCACGGCCCTGTACTCCGACATCATCCTGCCGGCGGCCACCTGGTACGAGAAGAGCGACCTCAATTCGACCGACATGCACTCGTTCATCCACCCCCTCTCGGCGGCCGTGCCGCCCTGCTGGGAGTCGAAGAGCGACTGGGACATCTTCGCCGAGATCTCGCAGCGCTTCAGCGAGCTGGCTGAGAAGCACCTGCCCGGAAAGACCAAGGACGTGGTCGCCGTGCCCCTGGCCCACGACTCCCCGGCCGAGATCGCCCAGCCGCGCATCGAGAGCTGGATCGATGGTGAGTGCGAGGCAATCCCGGGCAAGACCATGCCGGGCTTCAAGGTCGTCGAGCGCGACTACCCGAACCTCTACAAGCAGTTCTGCTCCTACGGGCGAGACGTCCGCAAGAACGGCCTAGGAGCCCACGGCACCCACTACGAGGTCGAGGACTTCTACGACGAGGCCCTGGCCACGGCGCCGGTGGAGCACTGGGGCGACACCACCTACCCCTCCCTGCGGGAAGCGGAGGACGCCGCCAACATCGTGCTGCGCTTCGCGACGGTGACGAATGGCGAGCTCGCCTACCGCTCGTACGAGGGCATGGAGAAGAAGACCGGCATGCCCCTGGTCGACCTGGCCGCGAACACCCGCGACGTGCGGACGAGCTTCGCCGACATTCAGGCCCAGCCGCGGCGCCTGCTCAACAGCCCCATGTGGTCCGGCCTGTGCGACAAGGGCCGCCCCTACGCGCCCTTCACCTACAACCGCGAGCGCATGGTGCCCTGGCGCACCCTGACCGGGCGCCAGCACCTCTACCTGGACCACCCGGGCTACATCCAGTTCGGCGAGCACCTGCCCACCTACAAGCCGAAGCCTCAGCCGCACCAGTACGCGGACCTGAACTTCAGCAAGCAGGAGGGCCGCACGCTGATGCTGAACTACCTGACCCCCCACGGGAAGTGGCACATCCACTCCACGTACGGGGACAACCAGCGCATGTCGACCCTCTCGCGCGGCGTCGAGCCCTTCTGGTGCAACCCCCAGGACGCGGAGGAGATCGGGGTCGTCGACAACGACTGGGTCGAGGTCCACAACGACCACGGCGTCGTCGTTACGCGGGCCGCGGTCAGCGCGAGGATCCCGCGCGGCATCTGCATCATCTACCACTCGCCGGAGCGCACCTACTCCGTGCCGAAGTCACCCCTCAGGGGCAACCGACGCGCCGGCGGCCACAACAGCCTCGTGCGAACGCGCCTCAAGCCGAACCTGATGCTCGGCGGCTACGCGCAGTTCACCTACCACTTCAACTACTGGGGGCCCACGGGCTGCAACCGCGACACGCACATCCTCGTGCGCAAGCTCCCCAAGCTCACCTGGTAACCCCAGCCAGAAGGACCTGATCCATGGACGTTCGCTCACAAGTGTCGATGGTCTTCCACCTCGACAAGTGCATCGGTTGCCACACCTGCAGCATCGCCTGCAAGAACGTGTGGACCGACCGCGAAGGCACGGACTACATGTGGTGGAACAACGTCGAGACCAAGCCCGGCACCGGCTACCCCACGAAGTGGGAGGACCAGGATGCCTACAAGGGCGGCTGGAAGACCGACGGCAAGCAGCTCGAGCTGCGCTCGACGAGCAAGGCCAAGCTCGTGCCGAACATCTTCCACAACCCGGCTCAGCCGTCGATGGACGACTACTACGAGCCCTGGACGTACCGCTACGAGGACCTGTTCAACGCCCCCGAGGGCGACGACCAGCCCACGGCGCGGCCCGTGTCCATGATCACCGGCGAGCACATCGACGTGGAGTCCGGCCCGAACTGGGACGACGACCTCGGGGGCTCGCAGGTCTACGCGAAGAACGACCCGAACATGGACGGGCTGTCCGCCGAGCAGCGCGAGCAGATGCTTGCCATCGAGCGCATCGCGTTCTTCTACGCCCCGCGCATCTGCAACCACTGCCTCAACCCGGCCTGCGTGGCTGCCTGCCCCTCGGGCGCCCTCCACAAGCGCGGGGAGGACGGCATCGTGCTCGTCAACCAGGACGTCTGCCGCGCCTGGCGCGCCTGCATCCCGGCCTGCCCCTACAAGAAGACCTACTACAACTGGTCCACCGGCAAGTCGGAGAAGTGCATCCTCTGCTTCCCGCGCCTCGAGTCGGGCCAGGCCCCGGCCTGCTTCCACTCCTGCGTGGGCCGCATCCGCTACCTGGGCAACCTGCTCTACGACGCGGACAAGATCCACGAGATGGCGCTCCTCAAGGACGAGGAGCTCGTGGACGCCCAGCGCGAGATGATCCTCGACCCCCACGACCCCCAGGTCATCCGGGAGGCGCGGCGCAACGGAGTGCCGGAGGGCGTGATCGCCAGCGCCCGCAAGTCGCCGGTCTACAAGTACGTCAAGGACTGGAAGATCGCTCTCCCGATGCACGTGGAGTACCGCACCTTCCCGATGCTCTTCTACGTGCCGCCGCTCCTGCCGGTCATGTCGATGACCCAGGGCGACGTGGTCAAGAACGACCTGGACGAGCTCTTCGCCGACATCGACAAGGCCCGGGCCCCGATGGAGTACCTGGGCAGCATGTTCACCGGCGGCAACCTGGGCAAGCTGCGCTACGCCCTGCGCAAGCAGCTCGCCGTGCGGGTCTGGCGTCGGCACGTCACCGTCGGTGACATCGACGAGGAGAAGGCCCAGCGCTCCCTGATGGAGGCCGACCTGACCGCGGAGGAGGCCACGGACATCTACAAGCTGTCGGCGCTGGCCACCTTCGAGGACCGCTTCGTCGTCCCGCCCTTCCAGCGCGAGATGGCGATCGAGATGCTCGAGGACCCCCACGAGCACCGCTCCAACGCGGGCTTCGGCGAGCGTGTGGCCCCCAAGCGGAGCTGAGCCATGGTGCGCGTCGAGCCCGACCACGCCACTTGCTACGCCGCCTGGGCGGAGCTCCTGCGCTACCCCGGCCGCGGGGAAGACCCGGCCCTCTCCGAGCACGTCGGACTGGTCCTCGAGCAGGCCCCTGAGCGTGGTCCGGACCTGCTGCCCCTGCTCGAGTACCTGCAGGAGAACGGCCCCAGCGCCCTGGAGGAGGTGTTCACCAGGACCTTCGACTCCAACGCCGAGCGCGCCCTCGAGGTGGGCTGGCACCTGTACGGCGAGAGCTACGCCCGCGGCGCCTTCATGGTCCGCATGCGCGACCTCCTGAGGCGGCACGACGTGACCGAGAACGCCGAGCTACCCGACCACATCTCCCACGTGCTCCTGGTGCTCGCGCGTGCCGACGCGGGCACAGCCCGAGCGATCGCCTCCGGCGTCGTCTCCCCGGCCCTGGCCAAGGTCCTCGAAGGATTCGGGGACCAGGACAACCCCTACTACGGCGTCCTGCGCGGTCTGAAACGCTTCGTCGACGGCGCCCACTCCACCCCCTCCGAAGAGGCCGCCCCCGCCGGGGGCGCCCCGAGCGAGCTCGAGCGATGAACGACTACCTCTGGTTCGGCGTCCTGCCCTACGTCTCCCTGGTCGTGTTCTTCCTGGTCACGATTCGGCGCTACCGGATGGCCTCCTTCTCCTACTCGAGCCTGTCCTCGCAGTTCCTGGAGAACCAGCAGCACTTCTGGGCCTCGGTCCCCTTCCACTACGGGATCCTGACCGTGCTGGCCGGGCACATCTTCGCCTTCCTCCTGCCCGAGACCCTGCTGAGCTGGAACGCCTCCACCTTCCGGCTGGTGCTGCTGGAGGTCACTGGCCTGGCCGTGGCCGTGCTCACCCTGGCGGGCCTGGTGAACATCGTCATCCGGCGCTTCCGCTTCAGCAAGGCGCGCCGGGTGACCACCCCCGGGGACTGGTTCATCTACGGCGGCCTGCTGGTCCAGGTCGTGACCGGCATAGCGATCTCCATCCAGCACAGCTGGGGCAGCTCCTGGTTCGCAACGAACATGACGCCCTGGCTCTGGTCCCTGGTGAAGTTCAACCCTGACGTGTCCTACATCGCGCCCATGCCGTGGCTCGTGAAGGCGCACATCATCAATGCCTGGCTGATCATCCTCGTGTTCCCGTTCACGCGGCTGGTGCACGTCCTCGTCGTGCCCAACCCCTACCTGTGGCGCAAGACCCAGGTCGTCGTCTGGAACTGGGACCGCAAGCGCATCCGGAAGTCCTCCTGACCCTCCCGCGGAACCACCACGCCCTCCCTCCCCACCGCGCCATGAGTGCTGACCTGAAGACCTGGAACCCCGAGGACGAGACGTTCTGGGACTCCACCGGCAAGAAGATCGCCAACCGAAACCTGTGGATCTCGATCCCCAGCCTCCTGTGCGGCTTCGCCGTCTGGCTGATGTGGGGGATCATCACGGTCCAGATGAAGAACCTGGGCTTCGACTTCACCCAGTCGGAGCTCTTCACCCTGACCGCCATCGCGGGCCTGACCGGCGCGACCCTGCGCATCCCCAGCACCTTCTTCATCCGGCTCGCCGGGGGGCGCAACACGATCGTCTTCACGACGGCCCTGCTTATGATCCCCGCCCTCGGGGCGGCCATCACCCTGCAGGACAGGAACACGCCCCTGTGGGTGTTCCAGGCCCTGGCCTTCCTGTCGGGCATCGGCGGCGGGAACTTCGCCTCGTCGATGTCCAACATCAGCTTCTTCTACCCCAAGAAGGTCCAGGGCTACGCGCTCGGGATGAACGCGGGGCTGGGGAACTTCGGGGTCACGACGATGCAGATCCTGATCCCGCTCGGGATGACGGCAGCCATCGTGGGCCCCCTGAGCGGCGACCCGATGACCCTGGCGTCGAAGAGCGGCACGATCTTCAAGCGCATCGAGGCCGGCTCGGACACCTGGCTCTCGAGCGCCGGCTTCGTGTGGATGTACTGGCTCATCCCCCTGGCCATCCTGGGCTGGACGCGGCTGAACAACATCACCACCGAGCACGTCACGCCCAACATCAAGAACCCGCTGGTGTGCTTCGGGCGAATCTCGTGGCTGCTCTTGATCGGCTTCGCCACGGCCGGCGCCGGGCTCTATGTGATCCTGCAGTTCCCCGAGCTGACCTGGGTCAAGTGGATCGTGCTGCCGGCCGTGATCGCCCTGACCGTGGTCCTGATGAAGGCCCTCTCCCCCGGGGAGATCAAGGGCAACCTGGAGCGGCAGTACAAGATCTTCGGCAACAAGCACACGTGGGTGATGACGATCATCTACACGATGACCTTCGGGTCGTTCATCGGGTTCTCCGCCGCGGTCGGCCTCGCGATCAAGTTCATCTTCGGCTTCCAGCACATCGAGGTCGACGGCGTGATGACCCACACCAC
The DNA here is from genome assembly GCA_964591315.1 of uncultured Planctomycetaceae bacterium. GTDB lineage: Bacteria > Planctomycetota > UBA1135 > UBA1135 > JABACD01. Next base: position 105,529 of record CAZQAT010000001.1, on the reverse strand, counting down.
GCCCAACCCCGAGGCCCCCGCCACCTTCATGTTCGTCTGGGTGGGCGCCTTCGTCGGGGCCCTGATCCGGCCCATCGGGGGGATGATCTCCGACAAGGTGGGCGGCGCCATCGTGACCCAGGTGGTGGCGATCGTGATGACCCTCTCGGCCATCGGTGTGGGCTACTACTCCGCCCAGGCCTACCAGTCCGCGACGCCGGAGGAGTTCTTCATGCCCTTCTTCGTGCTGATCGTGATCCTCTTCGCCGCCACCGGCGTGGGCAACGGGTCGACCTTCCGCACGATCTCGATCGTCTTCGACAAGGAGCAGGCGGGCCCGGTGCTCGGCTGGACCTCGGCCGTGGCCGCCTACGGCGCCTTCCTGATCCCGAAGCTGATCGGCGAGCAGATGAAGGCCAAGACGCCCGAGTACGCCATGTACGGGCTGGCCGCCTTCTACGCGGTCTGCGTGGTCCTGAACTGGTGGTACTACCTCGGCCCGAAGGCCGATCACAAGAACCCCTGAGGTGACGCGCCCATGTCGATGAACCACGTGATCTTCGGCCTCTGCAGCCTGCTGCTCGGCCTGGTCGTGGTCGCCCTGACCAGCGAGGTCCGCCTGCCGGGCAACCACCAGGGCTACGCGCCGGTGCAGCCGATCGAGTTCTCCCACCGCCTGCACGCGGGAGAGCTGGGGATGGACTGCCTGTACTGCCACTACGGCGCCCGCTCCAGCCGCCACGCGGGGGTCCCTCCGGCGGATCTCTGCATGAACTGCCACAAGACGGTCACCGCCGGCTTCGACGCGGTGCTCGAGGAGCGCGACCGGGCCGAGGCGGAGGGCCGCGAGCCCGCGCGGATCGAGTCGGCGGAGCTGCGCAAGCTCTACGACGCCCTGGGCCTGGACGAGGAGCTGAACCCCCGTCCGGACGCCGAGCCGCGCCCCATCGAGTGGGTGCGCGTGCACGACATGGCGGACTTCGTCTACTTCGACCACCGGGTGCACGTGGCCCGGGACGTGGCCTGCGAGTCCTGCCACGGCCCCGTGCGCAGCATGGACCGCATGCGCCAGGAGGAGAGCCTGAGCATGGGCTGGTGCATCGACTGCCACCGCACCCGGCGGGTCTCCGTCCACGGCGAGGCGTCGCTCGAGGGCGAGCGCGTCGGGGACCACGTTTCCACCAACTGCACCACCTGCCACCTGTAGCCGTGAGCCCGAACGACCCCCTGCCCCCCGAGCTCCGCGCGGCCGAGGCCTCCCTGCTCTTGCCCGGCGAGGACACGGACGTCTCCCGACGCGCCTTCCTGCGCTTGACCGGCTTCGGCCTGACGGCCGGGGCCCTCAGCAGCTGTAGCCGCGCGCCTCTGCGGCACGTGGTGCCGAACCTGCTCGCCCCCGTCGGCACCGTAGCTGGCCGGGCCTACTGGCTGGCCACCACCTGCGCCGGCTGCTCCGCCGCCTGCGGGGTGCTGGCCAAGTGCCGCGACGGGCGCCCGATCAAGCTCGAGGGCAACGAGACCCACGCCCTCTCCCGCGGCGGCCTGTGCGCCGTGGGCCAGGCAGAGGTCCTCTCCCTCTACGACTCGAGGCGCTTCACCGCACCCCAGCGCGCCACGGACAGCGGCGGCTTCGAGGCCACCACCTGGTCCGAGGCCGACGCCTTCGTCGCCGCGCGCCTCGACGCGGCCCGGGCCTCCGGCGGCGCGGTACGCCTCCTGACCGGCAGCCTCCACGGCCCCGCCCAGCAGGCGGCGCTCGAGGCCTTCCTGGAGGTGAACCCGAACGCCCGCCACGTCGCCTACGACGCCCTCTCGGTCTCCGCCCTGCTCGACGCCCACGGGTTGACGCGGGGGGTGCGCGCCCTGCCGAGCTTCCGCTTCGACAAGGCCGAAGTGATCGCCTCCTTCGAGGCGGACTTCCTCGGCACCTGGATCTCGCCCGTGGCCTTCGCCGCCGCCTACGCCGAGGGGCGCCGGCCCGACCGCGAGGAGGGCTGGATGTCCCGCCACGTGCAGCTCGAGGCGCGGGTGTCCCTCACCGGCACCGTCGCCGACCGGCGCCTGCGGGTCGCCCCGGACGACGTGCCCGCCCAGCTCTTCGCCCTCTGCCGCGCCCTCGAGACGCGCGCGGGGGCAGGCGGCCGCCTGGACGGCGAGGTCGAGGCCGCGCCCTGGGTCGAGGAGCTGGCGGACGAGCTCTGGCGCGCCCGCGGGCAGGCCCTGGTCGTCTGCGGTCAGAACGACCTTCAGGCCCAGCTCCACACCGCCTACGCCAACGAGCTGCTCGGGGCCTACGGCCGAACGCTGTCGGTCGCGCGCCCCTCGAACCAGATGCGCGGGGACGACCGCGCCCTGGCCAACCTGCGCGCGGAGCTCGAGGCGGGCAGTGTCGAGCTCCTGATCACCTCCGGCGTCAACCCGGCCTACGACCTGCCGCCGGACGTCGTGACGGCGATCGAGAGGGCCGGCACCCACGTGGCCCACGCGGCGAGCCTCGACGAGACCGTGGGCCTGGCGGACCTCGTCCTGCCCCGCCCCCACGCCCTCGAGGCCTGGGGCGACGGAGAGCCGGAGGTCGGGCGCTGGTCCCTGACCCAGCCGGCCCTTCCGGCCCTGCGCCAGACGCGCAGCCTGGCGCGCCTCCTGGCCTCCTGGATCGGTGACGCCCGCGAGGACTACGACCTCCTGCGCGACGCCTGGCGCGCGCACGTTCACCCGCGGGTCGCCGCCGGCGAGGACTTCCAGGCCTTCTTCGACCGCGCCCTGCACGACGGCTTCGTGCAGGAGGCGCGCCAGCCCGCGGAGCCTGCCTTCGACGGCGCTGCCCTCGGCGCCGCGCCGACCGGCGCCGCGGCGGGCGGGCTGACCCTCGTGCTGCACGCCAACCTGGCCCAGCTCGACGGCCGCCACGCCCACAACCCCTGGCTGCAGGAGCTGCCGGACCCGATCACCAAGGTCACCTGGGACAACTGGGCCAGCCTCTCCCCCGCTCGCGCCGAGCAGCTCGGCCTGGAGGACGGCGACCTGGTGCGCCTGGTGGCCGCCGAGGGCGGCCCGGAGCTCGTGCTGCCGACCCTGGTGCAGCGCGGCCAGCACGACGACGTGGTGGCCGTGGCCCTGGGCTACGGACGCATCGGGACGGACCGCTTCGCCAAGGTCGGCCCGCAGTGGCTCGAGGGCCAGCCGACGATCGAGAGAGGCGAGACCATCGGCGCCAACGCGGCCCTCCTGAGCGAGCTGCGCGACGGGGCCCTGCGCCACCAGCGCGGCGGCCTGCGGGTCGAGGCGGCCGGCGGGCGCGTCGACCTGGCCTCCACCCAGGACCACCACTCCCTCGAGGTCCCGCCGCACGTCGCCCCGGAGGGCGGCGAGGTGCGCAACGCCGTGCGGGCCGCCACCTTCGCCGACTTCCAGCACGACCCCGAGCACGCCCTGGCCCACGGCCACCACCTGCCGGAGGCAGAGCTGTGGCCCGACGACCACGCCAACGACGGCCCCCGCTGGGGCATGAGCGTGGACCTGACCCGCTGCATCGGCTGCTCCGCCTGCGCGGTGGGCTGCCAGGCGGAGAACAACGTGCCGGTGGTGGGCAAGGACGAGGTCCTGCGCCACCGGGAGATGAGCTGGATGCGTATCGACCGCTACTTCACCGGCGGCGAGGACGACCTGGGCGCCGCCCACCAGCCCATGTTCTGCCAGCAGTGCGACCACGCCCCCTGCGAGGCGGTCTGCCCGGTGCTGGCCACCGTGCACTCGACCGACGGCCTCAACCAGCAGGTCTACAACCGCTGCGTCGGCACCCGCTACTGCGCGAACACGTGCCCCTACAAGGTGCGGCGCTTCAACTGGTTCGACTATCCGCACGAGGACGAGCTCGAGAACCAGGCCCTCAATCCGGACGTGACCGTGCGCACCCGCGGGGTCATGGAGAAGTGCAGCTTCTGCGCCCAGCGCATCCAGGAGGCGAGGTCCGAGGCGGTGCGCAAGGGCGTGCCCCTGGCGGACGGGGACATCAGGGTGGCCTGCCAGCAGTCCTGCCCGACCCGCGCCATCGTCTTCGGCGACCTGAACGACCCCGAGAGCGAGGTCTCGAAGCTCGCCCACCGACAGCGCTCCTACCGAGTGCTCGAGGAGCTCAACGTGAAGCCCTCGGTGCACTACCTGGCACGCATCACGAACCCACCCAGCGACGGGCACGCGAGCCCGGAGGCCGGACACCATGACGGTTGAGCAGCACCTGGCGGCGCCCCTCGCCCCGCCCCTTGCAGCGCCCCCGGACGAGCCGCCGCTGATCACCGGCGGAAAGAGCGCCGGGGACATGACGCGCGACGTGTGCGGGCCCCTGGAGGGCAAGCCCACGGGCCTGTGGTACGCGGGCTTCCTGGCCGCCCTCTCGGCCCTGCTCCTGGGCGTCCTCGCGGTCGGCTACCAGGTCGCCAACGGCATCGGCACCTGGGGCCTCAACCGCACGGTCGGCTGGGGGTTCGACATCACGAACTTCGTCTTCTGGGTCGGGATCGGCCACGCGGGGACCCTGATCTCCGCGGTCCTGCTGCTGTTCCGCCAGAAGTGGCGCACCTCGATCAACCGCTCCGCGGAGGCGATGACGATCTTCGCGGTGATCTGCGCCGGCCTGTACCCGGTGATCCACATGGGGCGACCGTGGCTGGCCTACTGGGTCTTCCCCTACCCGAACTTCCGCGGGCCCCTGTGGGTCAACTTCCGCTCGGCGCTCCTGTGGGACGTCTTCGCCATCGGGACCTACTTCACGATCTCGTTGGTGTTCTGGTACGTGGGCATGATCCCGGACCTGGCCACGGTGCGCGACCGGGCCAAGGGGTTCCGCAAGAAGATCTTCAGCCTGCTCAGCCTCGGCTGGCGCGGCACCGCCCGCACCTGGTCGCGCTACGAGGCGGCCTGCGTGCTGCTGGCGGCCCTGGCCACGCCTCTGGTGGTCTCCGTGCACAGCGTCGTGAGCTCCGACTTCGCCACCTCGGTCATCCCGGGGTGGCACACGACGGTCTTCCCGCCCTACTTCGTGATCGGGGCCGTCTTCTCGGGCTTCGCGATGGTGTTGACCTTGATGCTCGTGGCGCGCAAGACCATGCGCTTCGAGGACTACATCACGATGCGCCACATCCACGCCATCTGCAAGGTGCTCGTGTTCACCGGCAGCATCGTGGCCCTGGCCTACCTGACCGAGTTCTTCGTGGCCTGGTACTCCCAGAGCAAGTACGAGCAGTTCGTCTTCCTCAACCGCATGCGCGGCCCGATGGCCTGGTCCTTCTGGATCATGGTGACCTGCAACGTGATCTCGCCCCAGCTGCTGTGGTTCCGCAAGGTGCGCAACAACCTCTTGCTCCTCTTCCTGCTCTCGCTGGTGGTCAACGTGGGCATGTGGTTCGAGCGCTTCGTGATCATCGTGACCTCCCTGCACCGGGACTTCCTGCCCTCGAGCTGGTCGGGCTACGTGCCCACCTGGATCGAGGTCGGCTCCCTGGTGGGAGGCTTCGGCCTGTTCTTCACCCTCTTCCTGCTCTTCTGCCGCTACGTGCCCATGATCGCCATGTTCGAGGTCAAGCCGAACCTCGAGCGGCGCAGCGGGTCAGCCGCGGCCCACCGGGAGGTCGCATGAGCCGCCGCCTGCACACCGGCTTCTTCGAGGACGAGCACGCCCTGCTGGCCGCCGCGGCCGAGTGCCGCGAGCGGAGCATCCCCGTGGTCGACGTGATCTCGCCCTTCCCCATCCACGGCCTGGACGACGTGCTCGGGATCCGCCGCTCGCGCCTGCCCTGGGTGACCCTGATCGGCGGGGCCACCGGCTGCGTGCTCGGCTTCTGGTTCCAGTACTGGTCCAGCGGCGTGAGCTGGCCCATCAACGTGGGCGGCAAGCCCTTCAACTCGTTCGCCGCCTTCGCGGTGGTGGGCTTCGAGCTGACGATCCTCTTCGCGGGGCTCGCGACGGCCGCGGCGCTGCTCCTGCGCTCGGGGCTGTGGCCGGGTCGACGTGCGCCGGAGGGGCTCGAGGCCACCACCGACGACCGCCACGCCCTGATCCTGGCGCAGGCGGACGCCGCCTTCCGCGACGGCGAGTTCCACGAGCTCCTGCACCGCCACGGGGCGGTGGAGATCCGCCTGGAGTCCGAGGAGGTGACGTCGTGAGCGGCGCGCGAGGCTACGTCCTGATCGCCCTCCTGGTGGGGCTCCTGACGCTCGGCCTGCGGGCCGTGTGGCGCACGGACCCGACCCAGCGCAACCTCGAGGTCTTCACCGAGATGGTGTACTCGAAGGCCGCCGAGAGCTTCTCCGAGAACGGCGTGCTGCCCGGCGGCATCACCCAGCAGCCCCTGGTGGCGGGGGTCGTGCCGCGCGGCGAGCTACCCCTGCGCTACGGCCCCGGCACCGAGGAGGCCCAGCGCATGGGCCGCGAGCTGGCCAACCCCCTCGACCCGGCGGACGGCTCCCACGTGGACCGCGGCCGGGAGCTCTACGGCATCTACTGCACCCTCTGCCACGGCCCCGGCGGTGACGGCCAGGGGAAGGTGACCCAGCGCGGCGTGCTGCCGCCCCCGTCGCTCCACTCGGCACGCGCCAGGACCCTCCCGGACGGAGAGCTGTTCCACATCCTGACCTACGGCCAGGGGAACATGGCCGCCTACGCGGCCCAGCTCTCCCGCGAGGAGCGCTGGCAGGTCGTCCTGCACATCCGCGCCCTGCAACAGTCGGAGTCGCCATGATCCCCCACCCCCTGACCTTCGTCCCGCCGCGGGACACGATGCTGGGCCTGCGGGCCGCCGCCATCGTCGGCGGGCTCGCCTTTCTCCTGGGGCTCTTCGTGGCCCCCGAGCGCGCCTGGGCCGGCTACCTGATCGGCTTCACCTTCTTCGTCGGCCTGGCCCTCTCGGGCGGGCTGTTCATCTCGGTCCTGACCCTCTCCAACGCCCGCTGGGCGACGGTGCTGCGGCGCATCCCCGAGGCCATGAGCGGCACCCTGCCGGTGGCGGCCCTGTTCGGCGTGGCCCTGGCGGGCGGCGTGCACTCCCTCTACGAGTGGTCACACGACTCGGCCGTGATCGCGGACCCGATCCTCCAGGCGAAGGCGCCGTACCTCAACTCCGGCTTCTTCCTGCTGCGGCTGGTGCTCTTCTTCAGCCTCTGGATCTGGATCTGCCGCAGGCTGGTGCGCACCTCTCACGCCCAGGACCTGGACGGCGACCGGCGCCACTCCCGCGAGCGCGTCAAGTGGGCGGCGCTCTTCATGCCGATCTTCGCGGTCACCTTCTCGCTGGCGAGCATCGACTGGCTGAAGTCGATCGAGCCCCACTGGTTCAGCACGATCTACGGCCTGGTGACCCTCTCGGGGGTCGGCACCTCGGGCCTGGCGGTCTGCATCCTGCTGGCGGTCTACCTGCGCCGCGGTCCCCTGCGGGGCGTGATCCGTATGGACCACCTGGACGATCTGGGCAGGATCGGCATCGGCCTGGCCCTCTTCTGGGGCTACATCTGGTACTGCCAGTGGATGCTGATCTGGTACACGGACATGCCCGAGGAGACGCCCTACTACGTGCTGCGGGGCCAGGGGGCCTGGAAGCACCTGATGGCGGCCAACCTGCTGCTCAACTGGATGATCCCCTTCTTCGCCCTGATGCCCCGGGCCATGCGTCGCAGCGAGACGGCCCTGGTGCGCATCGCCTGGGTGATGCTCGTGGGGCAGGCCCTCAACCTGTACATGCTGGTGGAGCCGGCCTTGATGCGGGAGGGTCCCGTGCTCGGGCTGTGGGAGATCGGCCCCGTCGTCGGCCTGCTCAGCCTGTTCCTGTGGCAGACCCTGCGCAACCTCTCCGGGGCCCCCCTGGTGCCGGTGCAGGACCCGACCCTCCGGGAGAGCCTGAAGCACCACGTGTGAGCCAGCCCGCGGCGCGGGCCGCGCCGAATGGGTGAGGGAACCTCACGCGACGCGGGTTAGATTGGTCGGGCGCCGCGGCGCCCGACCATGACCGAGCCGACCCCCGAAGCACCAAGCGCCGTGGCCAAGGGGCGGGGGGGACTGCCCTGGCTGCTCCTGCTCGCGGCTCTGCTTCACGGGCTGGCCTACCTGTTCGTGCTCCCGCCCTGGATGGGTGAGGACGAGCCCTGGCACGTGGAGTACGTGCACTACGTGGCGGAGGGGCACATGCCCTGGGGCGGGCGCGCCATCTCGATCGAGGACCTGTCCGAGTACTCCCCCTCCCAGGTGCAGGTCCTGCGCGAGCTCGGCGGCCTCGAGCGCGAGGAGCTGGTGGGCACCCAGACCGCGATCCTCGACTCCATGCGCGCCCACGGCTTCTGGGAGCGAGTGGACTGGGCCGCCTGGGGCGGCCAGGCCGAGAGCTTCGACCAGGTCTCCCCCTACTTCACCGCCACCCACCAGCCGCCGGCCTACTACGTGCTCGCCGGGACCCTGGCGCGTCTGCTCGGGGACGGCGACGTGCTCCAGGAGATGTGGGTCGTGCGCGGCCTGGCCCTCTTGTGCTACCTGGCGGTGGTGCTCGCGGCCCACGCCCTGGCACTGCGGATCGCGGCGGACGGACGCTGGGCGGTCCTGGTGGGCCTGCTCGTCGCCTGGTGGCCGATGCACGCCCGCCAGGCGGCGGTGGTGAACAACGACGTGCTGGTCAAGGTCCTGACGGCCTGGACCCTGGTGGTGGCCCTGGACCTGGCTGCCGAGGGCTTCACGCGCCGGCGGGTGATGCTGGCCCTCTTGCTGGCCGTGGGCGGACTGGCGGTCAAGACCACCGCGGTGGGCGTGCTGGTGCCCCTCGGGCTGGCCGTGCTGTGGCGGCTGCGGCGTGGCCGGAGGCTCCTTCCCGGGCGAGCCCGGCCCTGGCTGTGGGTCGCGGTCGTCGGCCTCGTGCTGGCGGTCCCGGTGGCCTACCAGTTCACGAACAACCCGGCCATCCCCCTGCGCCTCGACAACTTCCTCCTGCGCCTGCAGCGCGCGGTGCAGCCCGAGTTCCGCGGGGAGTTCCTGCGGACGGCGATCGGCGCCTTCAACTGGTACTCGCGAGACCTGCCCGGGGCGGTCCATCGAGCCGTCGAGTGGACCCTGCTCCTCTCCGGGCTGGGCCTGCTGTTCGTGCTGCTGCGCCGGACGGACGAGGTGCGGCGCGGGCTGCTCCTGCTCTGCCTGAGCGCGGTGGCCGCCCAGCTCCTGCTCGTCTTCCTGCGCGGCCAGGCCGCCGGGCGCTACGCGATCCCGGTCCTGCCCGCCTGCGCGGCCCTGGTCGGTTGCGGGCTCTACTTCCCCCTGCCGCGGGCCTGGCGCGGGGCGGCGGTGGGGCTGGTGGTCGCCGCCCTGCTGGCCTTCGACGCCTACTTCCTCGGGTCGGGCCTCGTCTGGAACCAGTACGGAGTGTGGGGCTCGTGAGGCGCAACCTCTCCGCCTGCTTGCTGGGCTCCGTCCTGTGCCTCCTGTTCGGGCTGTGGCCCTTGCACACGGCCCTGGACGAGGTTCTCGACGTGGAGGTGCGCACGGCGCCCCGACGCACCCAGACCGGGCGCCTGCTCGACGAGAGCCCCGTCGGTCAGGGCTTCCGCTGCCGCTGGAACGGCCTGCGGAGCATCGAGGTGGCCCTGACGCCCCTCGGCCCCGCTGCGGAGGCGGAGCTCGAACTCGTCCTGCGGGCGGACGGCCCGCACGGCGAGCTGCTGCGCCGCGCGCGGCTGGGACCCGCCGAGCTGGCCGCCGGTGGAGCCTTCACGACCTTTGCCTTCGAGCCCCTGGACGACTCCGCCGGCCGCGAGCTGTGGTTCGAGCTCGATGTCCCCGGAGAGCGAGTCCAGAGCCCCTACTCGGCCTGGGTCCGCTACCACGGTCAGCCGGGCACGGACGCCCCCTGGGGCGATCGCATCCTCCCGGGCACGGTCTTCGAGGGGAAGCTGCTCGACCACTCGATTGCGCCCGGCTCGCGCCCCACCTGGGGCCGCGTGCCCCACCCCCACCTCGCGGCGGTGGCCTTCGCCTTCGAGGCGGTGCGCGGGGGCCGCGCCAGGCTGGAGGTCTTCGACGAGGGGGCCGACCTGGCCCAGGACCCGCCCCTGCGGGTGGCCCTGCTCGACGTGCAGCAGTCGACCCGCGGCGGCTACGCCTACTTCCAGTTCGAGCCCATCGCCGACAGCCGCTGGAAGGACCTGGGCTTCCGCCTGACCGTGGACCAGGAGGCGCGCCTGGTGGGCTTCGAGTACGGCCCGTCCCTCAAGACCTTCCACGGCGGCACGCCCCCGGCCCCCCCGCTCCTGGGCATGACCAGGGGAGGGCGCGTCTATCAGGACCGCAGCCTGGTGTTCCGCGCCCGCAGCAGCCCCTCGCGGGCCGAGGCCTGGGCCCTGATCCGCGCGCGGGCGGGCTGGAAGCTCTGGGCCGGTGGTCTATGTTGGGTGCTGGCCGCCTGCCTGGCGCTGCGCACGATCCCCCGCCGATGACCCTCCCTCTCCTTGCAGGCCTCGCCTGCGTGCTGCTCGTCACCCTGCTCCTGCCCTGGGGCCCCGGCCAGCACCTCGAGTTCGCCGAGCGCGTGCACCGCCGCCGTCGGGAGACCCTGCCCAAGGACGTCGCTCAGCTCCTGAGCGAGGAGAAGAAGGCCTTCTGCTACGGCTCGATCGCCGCGGACATCATCAACTTCAAGGCCTACGGGGGCGACTACAACCACTGCCACCGCTGGACGATCATCGACGAGATGCGCGAGCTGGCGGACACGCCGGCCAAGGAGGCCTTCATCTACGGCTACCTGGCGCACCTGGCGGCGGACACCATCGCCCACAACCACTTCGTGCCCTACCACCTGTGCCGCTTCGCGCGCACCAAGGGGCTCGGGCACCTGTATTGGGAGCTCTCGGCGGACCGCTACGTGCTCGAGAGCCGCTGGAAGCTCATCGCCACGCTCAAGGGCCTGGACGAGATCGACGAGCTGGACGAGCTGGTCAACCGCACTGTGCCCCGCAAGGCCCTCTCGATGACCACCAACAAGCTCATCTTCAACCACGTGCTGCTCGTCAGCGAGCGGAACTCCTGGCGGCGCATGATGAGCAAGCTCCATCCGCGCCAGAAGGTCCAGCTCACCAAGGGCTTCCTGGCCAACTTCCAGAAGGCCGCCGTGGCCCGGGTGACCTTGGCCCTCCACCCGCGGGGCTTCCAGCGCATGCGCGCCCTGGACCCCAACGGCAAGAAGGCCCAGAAGCAGGCCTTCAAGCTGCGGGAGCGGATCGTCCACCGCTGGGCCCCCGGCCGCATGCGGCAGGAGGAGTCCCAGCGGCTGGCGCTGCCCTTCCTCGACGGCATGGGTCCGCCGCCGCGCAAGGCGAAGAAGCCCTGAGGCGGGGAGCCCCCCGCCGGGCTAGTCGATCCGGATCTTCAGCTTGCGCTCCGACTGTCCCGAGGCGCGCACGCTCTTGCGCTTGGAGCGCCCGTCTTCCAGGGTCACCTCGACCCGGTACTTGCCGGGGGGCACGGGCCCCACGCGCTGCTCGTCGTGCGAGAAGCCGCCGCCCATGTAGTTCATCATCTCGTTCAGGGACAGCATGCCCCCAATCTCGTGGCCGGCCTCGTTGATGACCTGCACGCGGGCGTCGACGGTGGCGCCTGTACGGTCGATGACACTGATCAGGAAGACGGTCCCGTCCCCCAGGGTGACGTCCGCCTTGGAGGTCTCCCCGGCGCGCACGCTGACCAGCCCACTGCCCTCGCTGACGGAGCCCCCCTTGCGGGCCGCGACGCTGTACTCCCCCTTGCCCAGCCCGTGGTACTCGTAGCGGCCGGCGTTGTCGGTGTTGATCATCGAGAAACGCTCCAGCCGGCGCCCTGCAGCGTCGCGCACGAAGACCGCCGCCCCCGACACGGGCTGCCCGTCGAGGCCGTAGACGACACCGCCCAAGGAGCCAGGCTCCTCCAGGCGGAAGTCGACCCCCTTGACCAGCTGATCCTCGGCCACCTGGATGCCGTCGCGCACCACGCGGCCCCCCAGGCTGTCGTTACCGAACACCCCCGCCATGGTCGCTCCGCCGGCGCTGACGGTGTAGCTCCCGGGGCGCACGTAGTCGAACTGATAGCGACCCTCCGCGTCCGTGGCGAGCTCGGCGAAGTGACCTCCGAGCAGGGAGCCGTACGGGATGCCCCCGTCCACGTTGAGGGAGACGCGGCAGTTCGGCGCGGGCTTGCCGTCCAGGCCGATCACCTTGCCCGCGATGGCGGCCCTGGGCAGCTTCAGCTCGAGCCGATGAGTCTCCCCCTCTTCAGGGATGCGCTCCTGGAACTCCAGGTTGTTCTGCCGGCCGGTGCCCACGTTGTTCTGGACATTGACGATGTAGTGGCCCCGGTTGTCGAGCTGCACGGAGAAGTTTCCTTCCTCGTTGGTCGTGGTCATCTTGAGGTCCCCGATCCCCTCGGACTTCTCGGAGATGAACGACACGAGCGCGCCGGGGATGCCCCCACCGTCGTGGGTCACGCTGCCCAGGACCTGGACAGGGTCCTCCGGCGGCTGGCCCAGGATGACCTCGTGCTCGCCCCCGTCGACGACGTCGACCATGTCCATCTTCAGGTCGCTGAGCATCTCCCCCATGCCGTCGCCGGACCCCACATCGAGCTCGCCCGTCATCATGTTCGGCATCGACACCACCTGCCACTGGCCGGGCTCGAGGTGCTCGAAGCTGAACTCGCCGTCGGAGTCGCTCGAGCCCATGTGCTGAGAGGCGTAGCTGGGCAACCGCTGGACGATGACCATGCGGCCGACGGCCGGCTTGCCCTCCGCGCCCAGCACCTGCCCGTAGACCGTGCCCCCCAGGCGCAGCACCAGGTTCACGTCCGTGGCCAGCTGACCCGGCTCGAGGTCCACGGCGAAGGGCTCGCTGTCCGCGAAGCCGTCGAGGCCAGCGACCACCGAGAGGGAGCCCGGGTCGAGGTCACCGAGAGTGAATCGACCCTCGTGGTCCGAGAGCGCCGAGGGCTGCTCTCCGCTGAAGGCCACGTTGATGCGTGAGGCGAGGTCCAGCTCCAGGGTCACCTTGGCGCCGGCGACGGGCTGGTTGGCCGTGTCGTAGACCGTGCCCTGGACCCCGGCCGCCGGGACGAGGGCGAACTCGGGCAGGGGCAGCCCCTCACCCTGAGGAACCGTGACCTCCTGGGTCTCGGAGCGGGCGAAGCCGGCCGCCACGACTGTCACGTCCCACACCCCGGGGGGCACGTTCTCCTTCTCGAAGCCGCCCTCGGCGTCGTAATCGAACTCCTCCCGCAGGCGCTCGGCCCCCACGCCCATCATGCCCCCGGAGCCCTGGAGGGTCATCTGCACCGTGAAGGTCTCGAGCTCACGCTCGGACTCGGTGGTCACGAAGCCGGCCACGGGCGTCAGGCCCTCGAGCTCCAGCACGAGTCCCGTGGTCCCGCCGGTCACGCCGCCCTGGCGGGCGCGCCACTTGCCCTCGTGAGCCCCCTCGTCGTTCTCGTGCTTGACCGCGAGCATGTAGGTCCCCTCGTCCAGGCCCTTGACCTCGAAGCGGCCCTCCTCGTCGCTCTCCACCTCCATGCGACGCATGGCTGCGGCCCGGGCCCCCATCATGGCCAGGTCCGAGCTGGTCAGGTCGTTCACGACGCGGACCTCCCCCTCCGAGACGGGCTGGCCGTCGGGGTAGAGCAAGCGGCCCGCGATGCTGAGGCCCTCCCGCAGCTCGATCCGCAGGCCCTCCAGCAGCTGTCCGTCCCGGAGCTTGTCCTCGAGCTTCAGCTCCCCCGGGCGCATGCCCTCGACCTCCGCGTGGATCTCGATCTGATGGCCGGTGACCACGTGCTCGAGGACGAAGTTGCCCTCGGCGTCGGTGCTGGCCTTGCGCATGTCCCCGATGGAGTCGCCCAGGGTGCCGCGCAGGGTCACCTCGAGCTCCGCACCCGGCACGCCGGCGCCGCTCTCGTCCACCACCATGCCCTTCAGGGTCGCGCCCTCCTGCAGGCGCACGTTGAGCTCGCGGTGCTCGCCCGGCTCCGGCCGCAGGCCCAGGATCAGGGTCTCCGCCAGGTCTTCGTGGTGGACGATGATCCCGTGGCTGACCACGCTCGAGACGCCGCGAAACTCGAAGCGCCCCTCGGCGTCGGTCTCGACCTCCATGTCGTAGGCCACCCCGGGCATCTCCATGGGGTTGAAGGCCGCCGTGATGTCGACGCCCAGCTCCATCTCGATGCCCCCGAGGGGGACGTCCTCCGCCAGCCCGCTGGGGACGCGCAGCTGACCGGTGATCCAGGAGCCGAGCTCCCCCGTCAGTACAGGCTCGGGTGAGCCCTCGGCGGTGCTCACGCGGGTCGTGCGCTTGGAGATGACGTAGCGCCCCGTGAGGGCCAGGAAGCCCTCGTCGGCGTCCGCGGACAGGCCGACCCGGAAGCTGCCGTCCGGCTCCACCCGGGCGTGGCTGATCAGGCCATGGTGCTCCTCGCCCGGGGACCAGATCGGGTCCACCACGCCCCTGTTGCCGTAGAGGGACCTGGCTCCCCGCTCGCGGTCCACGCTGGCCACCCAGAGGACCTCGTCCGCCGGCAGGTCGAAGCCCAGGGCCACGCGGCCGGTGACGTAGGTCAGCTCGGCCGGCTCCTGCTCGTCCTCGACCGGCTCCTCCAGGCTGGTGGCGTCGACGCGCTCGTCCTCCTGCTCCCGGGGCTGAAGCTCCCCGACCTCCGGAGCGACCTCCGGCGCGGCCTCCTGGTCCACCAGGTCGGTCGAAGGCGCCTGGACCGTCTCGGCCGAGGTCTGCCCCTTCTGCAGGGAGGACTCCACCTCGCTGTCGTCGCCCTCGAAGAAGGCGAAGTAGGTGCAGGTGCTGGCGGCGAGGAGGCACAGGGCGACGAAGAGGCTGACCGATTGACGATGGGACATCGAGTTGGCTCCGTGGGAGTGGGCACCCGGCGGCCGAGGCCGCCCTTGGAGAGAGGGTGTGGCGAAGGGCGTATTACGACCCGCCACTCTAAGATTCGGCCGAAGCTTCCAAAAGACGCGCCTTGGCGGCCGCGCCACCGTTCCGGATCATGTGCCCCCATGCGCACCCTCCTGGTCCAAGCCCCGTTCCGAGACACCTTCGGCTACTCGATGCCGCCCCCCGGCCTCCTGCGCCTGGGCGCGGAGCTCGAGCGGCGCAGCCTGGCGGTGGAGCTGGAGGACCTGGCCTTCCGCTCCGCCCGGGGTGAGCTGGCGAGCGGCAGCCTCCTGTGCGAGAGCGCCGCGCGCCTGGTCCACAAGCGCGGCAGCTTCGACCTGATCGGCCTGTCGGTCATGGGCGCGACCTTGCCCGCGGCGCTCCTGATCGCCCGGCGCCTGCGGGAGCTGCAACCGACTGCGCGCCTGGTGCTCGGCGGCCCCGGGACGACCGGCACCGCCGCGGCCCTGCTCGAGCGCTTCCCCTGGATCGACGCGGTGGTCGACGGGGAGGCGGAGGAGACCCTGCCGGAGCTGATCGAGGCCTGGGGCGCGGGCCGCGATGCACGGGGCGTCGCGGGCGTCTTCTGGCGCGACGAGCAGGGCGCCGTGGTGCGCGAGGCAGCGCGGTCTCCCCTGGCGGACCTGGGCGCACTGCCCGCCTACGCCTGGCACCTGCTCCCGCCCCTCGAGGACTACAAGAACATCACCGGCGAGCCCGATGGCCTGGTGCCCCTGGATTCGGGCCGGGGCTGCGTCTACGACTGCAGCTTCTGCACCATCGGCCGCTACTGGTCACGCCGCTCGCGCGTCCTGCCGGCCGCGCGGCTCGTGGAGGAGGTGCACGCCCTCGAGGGGATCCCCGGCGCGAAGAACGCCTACCTCTGCCACGACATCTTCGGCGCCGACCGCAAGCACGCCCTCGAGTTCTGCGCGGCCCTGGTCGAGGCCGGCGTGCGCCCCTGGGAGTGCCGCGCGCGGGTCGACCACCTCGACCCTGAGCTGATCGAGAGCATGGCCGCCGCCGGCTGCTACCGCGTGCTGCTCGGGGTGGAGTCCGCCGCCCACTCCGTGCGCGAGGCGGCGCACAAGGGCCAGCCCGAGGACCTGGACGTGCTCGGCACCGTCGAGCGCCTGGGCCGGGCGGGTATACGTCCGATCCTCTCCCTGATCCTCGGCCTGCCGGGTGAGGGCGAGGCGGAGCTCGAGGCGTCCCTCGACCTCGTGGTCCAGGCCAGCCTGCGGGTGGATGCGATCGTCTCCCTGCACCTGCCCAACCCCCAGCCGGGCTGCGGCCTGGCGGAGACCCACGGCGAGGGCGCGCGCCCGATCGACGGCGTGCCGCCGGACATGGCCTTCGGCGCCGGGGAGACCGGGCCGGAGCTGGCCCTGATCGCCGAGCACCCGGACCTGTTCAGCTCCTGGGCCCTGCCGGCGGGCGACGAGCAGCGCTGGCTGTACCTGGCGCGCCTCGCCAACGAGCTGCCCACGGTGCTGGCGAGCTACCCGCGCAGCTGGGAGCTCGTGCGCCGCGCCACCGGCCGTGGCCAGCACGAGCTGTACAGGGCCTGGAGCGACTCGGGCCTCGACTTCCCCCGGTTCGCCGCCCAGGTGGACGACGGGCTCGTGCGCGACGCCCTCGCCTGGGAGGCCGCGGCGGCCGAGCTGGGCGAGCTCGGGGGCGGACCCCCGCGCGACGGGCGCCCGGGCACCATCGTCTCTCGGGCCCGTGTGGTCCACCTCGAGCACGACCTGGCACGCACGGTGGAAGAGCTGGCGCGGGGCGCCTCGCAGCTCGATCGCAGCCCCTGCCCGACGGCCTTCGCGGTCACGCCCACGCCCAGCGGCGTGCGCAGTGACAGGCTCGCCCCGGGCGCCGCCGCCGTGCTGGAGCTCCTGCGGGAGCCCCGCACCCCGGAGGAGCTCGAGGTCGAGCACCCCGGAATCTCACGTGCCCTCGACTCACTGCACCGGGCTGGGCTCGTAGAGAGCCGCCCGGCCCCCCACGACTCCTCCCGCCCCTCATGAGCTCGCGCGACGACTTCCCGATCACCCTGATCTTCCCACCCCAGGCGCACTTCACGCAGCCCTACCTGGCCCTGCCCTGCCTGAAGTCCTGGCTGCAGGGGGCAGGCTTCGAGGACGTGGAGCTGCTCGACCTCTCGGTCGAGTCCTACGAGCACTTCCTGACCCCCGCCTACCTCGAGCGAGCGGCCCTGCGGGCCCAGGAGCGACTCGACGTCGAGAGCTACGGCGGACGCGACCGCCTGCCCTTCGATGAGATGGCCGCCTACCGGGCCGCCGTGGAGACCCGGGTCAGCGCGCGCCAGGTGATCGAGCGCATCCAGGACGCCAAGGCCGTCCTGCGCGGCGAGGACTTCTACGACGAGCAGCGCTACCTGCCCGCGCTGCGCACGATCTACAACGGCCTGCGCCTGGTCTCCGCCGCCCACTTCCCGACGGCGTTGACGCCCCACAACTTCACGATGCGCTACGCCATCGACCGCTCCGAGGAGGTCCTGGCGGCGACGACGGACGAGGCCGAGAACCCCTACCTCGCCTACTTCCGAACGCAGGTGCTGCCGCGGCTGGTGGCGCGCCGCCCCCGGCTGGTGGGCATGAGCGTGATCTACGGCAGCCAGCTGATCCCGGCCCTGAGCCTGGGTCGCATGATCAAGGAGGAGCTGCCCGACTGCCACGTGACCATGGGCGGCGGCTTCCTGGCCTACATCGGCGAGAAGCTGATGGCCGCCCCGGGCATCGGCGCCTGCCTGGACTCGATCGTCGAGCACGAGGGGGAGCGGCCGATCGAGCTCCTGGCCCGGACCCTGCGGGACGGCGCCCCCTCGGAGGACGGGGGCGGTCTGACGGAGATCGGCTCCCTCTTCTGGCTCGACCGCTCGGGACCGGAAGCCGTCCCCGTGACGAACCTGCGCGGCCACCCGGTCTCCCTGGACGAGGCGCCCACCCCGGACTTCGAGGACCTGCCCTGGGACCTCTACTTCTCGCCGGACGTGGTGATCCCCTACGACATCAACCGGGGCTGCTACTACTCCGAGTGCACCTTCTGCACCCTCCCCACCGTCATCGGCCCGGGCTTCCGCACCCGGCGCATCACCCAGATGGTGGACGACATCCTGGCCCTCAAGGAGCGACACGGGCGCTCCCGCTTCTACTTCATCACCGACTGCATGCCGCCGGCGACCCTGCGCGAGCTGCCCCGGGAGCTGATCGAGCGCGGAGCCGGGATCACCTGGTCCTGCGACGCGAAGGTCGAGCGGCGCTCCTACGACGACGGGGGGGCTCAACTCCTGTTCGACGCCGGCTGCCGCAAGCTCCTCTTCGGCTTCGAGTCGGTCACGCCCCGCATCCTGCAGATGATGGAGAAGGGCCAGACCAAGGAAGACGTGACCTTCGTCTCCGAGGCCTGCCACGCCGCGGGCATCAGCGTCACCTGGTACGCGATGGTCGGTTTCCCCACCGAGACGCGGGAGGAAGCAGAGGCCACCCTGCGCTTCATCGAGGAGCACGCGGGCACGATCCAGGAGGTCAGCCTGCAGACCTTCCACATCGACGAGGTGGCCCAGGTCTTCCGCTGTCCCGAGCGCTACGGGATCACGATTCACGACGACCCCGAGGCGGACCTGCAGCTGTACCACGACTACAGCGTGGAGTCCGGCATGAGCCAGGAGGAGACCGCGGTCCTCCATGGTGAGGCCCGGGCACGCCTGCGGGCCTGTCTGCCGATCTTCAACGGGGAGAACGTGCTCTACTTCATGCAGAAGAGCCACTACTTCCTTCACCTGGCGGCGGGCGCCACACCCTCGGAGTTCAGCGCCGCCTGCCGCGCGCGCGAAGAGGCCCGCACCGCCCGCGGGGCCCGGGGTGACCTGGGCGTGGGAGACGACCTGGAGGTGATCGAGGTCCCCTTCAGCCACGGCGAGACGCGCCGCACCCTGCGCTCGCGCCTGGCCCTGGCCGCGCGGCCGGAGAACCAGACCGGCACCTTCGACGCCGAGGCCGCGCGTATCGCGGCCCGCGAGCTGGCGGCCCTCGAGCCGCGCGAGAGCGTCCTGATCTACGCCGGCCAGGAGGCGGAGTTCATCGAGCTGCGCCCCGACGGCCTGCGGGCGCTGGAGGCCCTGCGGGACGCCGGCTCCCTCGCGGAGCTGCGCGACTCCATCGACACCGCCATGCCCGCCGGCCGCGAGGCCCTCGGCCGCCTGGACACCTTCGCGGGCGAGCTGCACCGCCTGGGGGTCCTCAGACCCCTCGCAACCGCCTCGCAGGGCTGGACCCCTTGACCAATTCCCACCTCTGGGCGACCCTGGAACTGGGTACAGCGACCGCTAGACTCAGGCCCTCGGAGGGTTCCGGGTCGGTGCGCGCCGCAATCAGCCCCAGCTCCCTCGGAACTCAGGTGGCCCAATCGGCGTCTACGACTCGGAGGAGATCATGAAGAAAGACGACACCAAGACTCCCCAGGACCCGACCTCGAAGCGCCGCGACGAGTCCACGAAGACGGTCACGGACAAGACCAAGGGCTTGGACTTCTCCAAGCTCGACCTGACGGTCGAGCGCGTCGACGAGCGGCTCTCCCCGAGCGAGACGAACATCTTCGACAAGTAGGGAGCGCCCCAGGCGGCCCGTGCCCCCCACCTTCGTTCGCCTCGCCCCCGGTCTGGCCATCGCCCTGGGCGCCATCGGAGTGGCCATCGCCCAACGGGCGGCCGAGGAGGAGCTCCCGGGCCGTGCCTGGAAGCTGGAGACCCCCGCCCCCGCGGAGAGCCCGGCCACCGAGCTCAACCCCGCCTGGGAGGAGCAGAGCTGCGCGGAGTGCCACCGGACGATCGCCCTCGAGTGGGCCGGCACCCGCCACGGCCAGGCCTGGAACGAGGAGCTCTACCAGGAGGAGCTGGCCAAGATCCGCAAGAAGTCCAAGTGCACCTCCTGCCACGCCCCGGAGCCCTTGCTCGTGGCGGGGATCACGAAGCGGCCCAAGACCCGCGCGGAGAACGTGCACTGGGGGGTCGACTGCCTGACCTGCCACCTGGGCCCCGGCGGGGAGATCCACGGCCCCTGGGGCGAGGAACAGCAAGCCCACGGCAGCTTGAAGGACGAGCTCTTCAGCGAGCTCGGCTCCAACGAGCTGTGCCTCTCCTGCCACTCTCGCAGCGTGGGCCCGGTGATCGGCATCGGCCGCGACTTCGACGACGAGGAGCTCGGCGAGCGGGGCTTCTCCTGCGTGGGCTGTCACATGGCGCCGGTCGAGCGGCCGATCGCCAACGACCCCGAAGGCAAGACCGAGTACGCCCCCCGCAAGGGCCGCAGCCACGCCCTGCAGACCCCGCGCGACCCGGGCTTCCTGCGCCAGGCCTTCGGGCTCTCCGCGCGGCGCACCGAGGACGGCGTCGTCTTGCGCGTCGCCAACCGGGCGGGACACCAGATCCCCGGCCTCAACGACCGCCTGATCCTCTTCCAGGTGCGGGCCCTCGACGCGCACGGCGAGCTGGTCGCGGAGGACGAGCTCGAGATCTCCCGCAGCGAGGCCATCGAGCTCGGTCAGACCCTCGAGCTCGGCCTCGAAGGCGAGGGCATCGCACGCCTCGCAGTGACCGGTGTCCACGAGGCCAAGAGCCTGGTCGAGGCCGTGGAGTTCTGCCGCGAGGAGCTGACGCCAGCGGACTGAGCGGCACGAAATGGGGGGACCGGGCCCCAACGCCCGACCCCCCCGCACTGGAGCCCTGCTAGAGCTCTACTGCTCGAAGGTGATGCTCACCCCGTTCGTGGTGTTGGCGCCCGAGCCGCAGGGGCCGGTCACGTCGCGGTACCAGACCTGGAAGTTCTTGGTCTCACCGACGGACCACTCACCCAGGCCGGCCAGCAGCCCCGGGCCCCACTCGGCGTCGCCGCCGGCGCTGACCTGCTCGGCACCCAGGCGCTGGATGTTCGTATCCACGCAGAAGAGGCCATCGAAGAAGGGGTTGCCGAGACCACCGTTGACCATCGCGTCGCCCTGGAACAGGACGGCGAAGACGCCCGCGGGCATCCCGACGGCGTGGAAGGCCAGGTCGTCGAGGGAGACCGAAGCGGTCCCCTCGCCCTCGAGGATGGCGCCGCCACCGGTGGAGTTGGCGCAGCCGGAGAAGCCGAAGTCGTTGGAGCAGGGGCAGCGGTCCCGCACGGCGAAGCAGAAGGGGGTGCCAACCACCTCGTGGCCGTGGAAGTCCCAGTCGATGCCCGTGGTCTCACCCCAGGAGACGCTCCCGCCGACGTCGTTGTAGGCCTCAGCGCGCTCGATGCCATGGACGATGCTGCAGTCGTCGTCCTCGTCCTCCATCAGCCACATCTGGTCCAGGGAGGCGATCTCCAGGGCCATCAGCTCGTGACCGTCGAGCGACACGGAGAGGTCGGGGGAGTCCTGGCTCGAGGGGGCGGTGTAGTAGACGCAGTCCTCGCTACCCGGGGTGATCACGCCGTCCATGTTGGAGTCCTCGAGGCGGAAGATCCGGTCCAGGCCGTTGTCCAGGAGATAGACCACGCCCGCCTCGTCCACGTCCAGGGCGACCAGCTCCATGCCCGTTCCCGTGGGCAGGTAGTAGGGGCTGACCTCGAGCGGCGCGTCGATGACGCCGTTGTTGTTCAGGTCCTCGAGGCAGTACACGCCCTTCGCGATGGCGCCCGAGCTGCCGTTCTCGACGTAGTAGGCCAGCCCGTCCGGGTGCTGGATCACCGCAGTCGGGTCGCTGTCGTTCACGGCGCCGCCGGGCGCGATCATGTAGTACTCCGTGACCTCGCCGGCGTCATTCGCGTCGCCGTCGTTGTTCGCGTCGTTGAAGAAGAGGATCGCGTCGCTCTCCGTGATGTCGGCGTTCGAGCTCGTGGCCCACAGCTCCCCGAGGTTGCGGACGTAGACGTTCCGCAGGTTCGGCAGCGGGACACCGGAGGCGTTGGTGGAGTCCGCGAAGACGAAGTGCTCACCGGTGTCGTGGCAGGTCCCGTCGTCGTTCAGGTCCTCCATCGTGACGATCCGCTGGTGGGAGCTGTCACTGATGAAGAGGAAGTCGTTCGGCGACGTGTGGAGCGAGGTCGGGGTGTCAAGGTCCAGGGACCCGAGGGTGTCGTCGTAGAAGACGGTCATCTCCCCGGCCTGGTTGTAGGTGCGGTCCTCGTCACCGTCGATCCCCCGGTACACCTGGTCGTGGGTCGCGTCGACGATGAAGATCGGAAAGAGGCCCTCCTCTTCGTCGAGGGCAAAGGCGCTGGGGCTCAGGAGCAGAGGCGTGATGACGGTGGCGAAACTCGCCGAACGGAGCAGGTTCATTGGTCTATGAGTGAGAAGCGGACCTGGTTCAAGCCAGCGCGGTGGCACCATCGCCCCGCGGTCACTCGGGGAATGCCCATCGCTCGCTCCGGGTTCCCAGCTCCACAGCGAAACCCACGGACGGCCTCTCCATGAGGTGATCGGTCGGATGAAAGTGAGCCGGGGAGCCGCCGTCACGGCTCCCCGGCTCGTTGTCGCACGGGCCCGACCGCAGTCCTCAAGTGGAGTGCTATCCAGATGCTGC
Organism: uncultured Planctomycetaceae bacterium; assembly: GCA_964591315.1. GTDB lineage: Bacteria > Planctomycetota > UBA1135 > UBA1135 > JABACD01. Next base: position 83,058 of record CAZQAT010000001.1, on the reverse strand, counting down.
GGCAGAGTCGTGCGAGCTCAGAAACAAGCTCATCAATCGAGATGCGCCCACTGTGGCTCTCCGATAGCAGCCCGGTGAGCCCCAGGGGCTTGGTTCCCAGCCGTCTCATGCCGGCGGCCGGCGATGAGTTCCCGGAAACTCGGAGGTTTCTACTCAGGAGGCCGCAACGCTCTCCCCTCCCCCCCGCAGGAGTTGCTTGCGGACCAGCCCGCGCGCCCGGCTGAGGCGGGAGCGAACGGTCCCGAGCGGGAGCGCGAGCTCCGCCGCGATCTCCTGGTAGCTCGCGCCGTCGAACTCGAACTTCTCCAGGACCCGGCGGAAGTCGAGGGGCATCGTCTGGACGGCCGCACGCACGGCCGCCGCCCGCTCGTTCTGCTCCAGGAAGGCGAGCGGATCCTCCTCGCAACAGACCTTGCCCTGGGGCTCCGAGAGCAGCTCGTGGCGCCGGCGCCTCGATGCGCAGCGCCGCTGATGCAAGCTGGACGCCTGGACGAGCTTCACCAGAGCGCCGGTGGGCTCGTCGGGGAGCCAGCCCGCGACCCAGATGCGCAGCAGGGTCTCCTGGACTGCGTCCCAGGCGAGGTCATCGCTCGAGAGGACCGCGCGCGCCACCTGGAACATGCGCGGGAGGTGGGGCTCGACCCGTCGATTGAAGTCCTCGGGGCTGTCGAAGCCCCGTCGGGGACGGGGGTGGTCCGGAGCGCCCGGTCTCTCGGGCGGCTGGTGATTCGTCGGTCTGTGATGGGTCGGGTGTTGGGGGCATTGCATGGACAGTCAGGGTGAGTCGTGGATCGTGGGGATGGGTGCAGAGCAGCCCATGCCCACGGGTTCACGACTCTCCGGGCCTGTCCGGTATCGGACCTGGAGCCCTGAAGTCGCTACGCCTCTGACATGTGCGGCCGCTCTCGGTTCGCCCGACGGAGGACCGTCGAGCAGAGGGAGCGCGCCGCGGGGGGCGAGTTCTTGGGTGCGAGTCGATACAGCTCCTCACGGGGCCCGCGAACCTGAGCGCGCAGGGCCACCGGCTCGAGGGCGCGGACCGCCGCGACTTCGAGAGCCGGCGGTGGTGTCCAGTCGACCAGCCGGAGCTCTCGGAGCGTCGGCACCGAGCAGTGGGAGGCGTGCTCCCCTTCCTCGTCCCCGGGAGCGGCCAAGGGGAGCTCGCAGGCCCCTCCCGAGCACTCCTCGTCGGAGCAGGCCGTCTCGGCCTCTTCGACCGGGCAGCAGGCCGTGGCGTGCTCGTGCGCCCCGTGGGCCCACTGACCGTCGACCGGGCAGAGGGTGTGCTCCTCGAAGGCGTGGTGCGCGCCGACGAGCAACTGGCTCGCGGCAAACAGGACGAGAACCGCGAGCTGCTGGAGCCGCGGCTTCCCGAGCCTTCGGTAGGATGTACGCACCGATCCCATCTCGGTCTCGGTTCTAGGGGCAGGGCCGCGAGGCGTCAAGACGCGGCGCCCCAGGCACTGTGAAGAATTGCGAGCGCCGAGCCCGGCCTGGAGGCTCCGGCTATCGGGCTCCTTACGAACCGGCAACTTTGGACTTCCAAGAAACACTGGGGGTGGGCCCTCCGTAGAGGCCCGCACCTCCCCAGCCCGACATGCGTAAGACCCCGATCCTGCTCGCCCTCGGCGCCGCCCTCGCGGCCGGCGCCCTGCTCCTCATCGACTCCGGCAACGACGCCCCGGAGGCGGCCCTCGAGCCGGGGGGCCTGGTCCCCGGCGCGACAGACACCACCGCGCCGCGCTCGACCCTCCTCGAGGAGGCAGCCGCCCCGCCCCGCAGCGAGAACCGTGAGGCCGTCGCCCGCGTGCGCACCGAGGAGGAGAAGGCCGAGGAGAGAGCCGCCACCAGGCAGGCCGAGGCCGAGGCCGGCCCCTTCCTGCAGGGCACCGTCTTCGGCTCCGACGGACACCCCCTGCGCGGCGCCGAGGTCCAGATCGAGGGGCAGCTGCTCGAGGGCTTCATGGGCCTGGGCAAGATCGCCCTGAATCAGAAGGGCGAGACCGACCGCAACGGCGACTTCGCCCTCTCCCGTGGCCGCTGGCCCGCCCACGACGTCAGCGTCTCCATCAAGGCCCGCGGCCACCTCCCGTCCAAGGAGAACCGCATGCCCGACGCCAACACGGGGGACAGCCACCTGGGCACCTTCGTGCTGCAGCGGGGCGTGGTGCTCGGCGGGCACGTGTACGACGCCAAGGGCAAGCCCGTCGAGGGCGCCGAGGTGCGCCGCACGAGCATCGAGGACACGGGCGCGATGGACGGCATGATCCGGCTCGCCGCGACCTTCGGGCAGTGGAGCGAGAGCAAGTCCACCACCGATGCGGACGGCGCCTTCGAGCTGCCCTTCGAGGCCCTCGGCCCGTACGCCCTGATCGTCGAGCACGAGGACTTCCCCAAGGCCCGCTACGAGTCCGAGACCCCGCCCGAGGGAGGCGAGGACCTGGCGATCGTGATCCGCATGGCCCCCACGGCGCTCATCGCCGGACGCATCCTCGACTACCCCGGAGACGACCGCAACGCCACCGTCTCCGCCGTACCCGTGCGCACCGGCGGCAGCGAGCCCGCGCCCATGGAGCAGATGTTCGGGGGCGCCCTGTCCGGCGACGACAAGGCCCAGGTGGCCGAGGACGGCAGCTTCGAGATCCGCGGGCTCGAGGTGGGCCGCAGCTACGAGGTCCAGGCCTTCGTCAAGGACGGCTTCTTCGGCCGCAGCCCCGCCAGCCAGAAACTGGAGGTCGCCTCCGGTGACGAGACCGTCGAGCTCGCCTGGGAGTCCGGAGCCCGGATCGTCTTCGACGTGGAGGACGCGGGCACCGGCCGGCCCCTGCGAGGTGGAACGGTGCGCTACCGCTGGCAAGGGGGGGGCGGCGGCTTCAGCGCCATGGCCCGCAAGGCCCTCGACTACGAGGGCACGCGGGTCGAGATCGGCGAGCTGCGCCCCAACCCCTCCCCCGCCAAGCTGGAGCTGGCGGTCTTCGCGGACGGCTACCTGGAGCATCGCGTCCAGGACATCGAGGTCCACGACCTGAAGACCGTCGACCTGGGGGTGATCCGCTTGAATCAGGCGCCCAAGTTCCGGGTGCGTGTGATCGACGAGAGGAGCGGCAAGCCCGTCAAGAAGGCGCGGGTCGTCCTGCAGCCTCGCTACGGCTCGACGGACGACCTCGGCGACTCGAACATCTTCTCCCTGGGGGGCAAGGTCCAGACCGGCCGCACCGACTCGGAGGGAGTCTGCGTGCTCGAGGCATGCGCCACGGACACGGCCGATCTGACGGTCAACAAGGGCGGCTACGCGGCCACCGTGCTCGAGGAGCTCGCCATGCCCAGCGGCGGCGACGCCGTCGAGGTGGTCCAGCTCGCCAAGGGCGGCGAGGTGCGCGTCCAGGTCTTCGACGCCGAGGGCGAGCCCGCCGCCAACGCCCGGGTCATCCACCGGGGACCGGACGACGACACCCAGACCCTCTCGACCAACGCCCGGGGCGAGGCGCGCATCCGCGACCTCCCGACGGGTCCCCACGCCTTCGCCGCCGAGCGCGGCGAGGGTGGCCGCCGCGGCCGACGGGGCCGACGCGGCGGAGCACGCGTGCGAGTCAACGAGGACGGCCAGGACGACCGGGCCTGGCAGGAGGCCGTGGTCACCAGCGGCGGCCGCGTCGAGCTGAAGTTCGAGCTGCCCCCCACCGCGCGCATCGAGGGTCAGGTGCTCCTGCGGGGTCAGCCCGTGGCCCAGGCGGCCATCTCCCTCTTCGAGGGCGAGGAGGGCTCGGACCAGGACGAGTACCGGGCCCAGCTCAACGAGCAGATGTCGAACTTCATGCCCAACCGGCCGGCCTCCACACGCACGGACTCGGACGGGCGCTTCGTGCTGGACGAGGTCGAGACCGGCAAGTACCGCATCCGCGTCGGACGGCCAGGTGGCATGCCCTCCCACTACGAGCCGATCGACGTGCGCCTGGGCACCAACCGGGCCGAGATCAGCCTGCCCGGCTCCGCCGTGGAGGGGCGCGTGGTCGATGCCGAGGGCGGCGGGGTGGCCGGCGCCTCGGTCCAGATCCACCGCTACGATCCGGAGGACCCGGAGTCGGGGCGCGACGCCCGGATGGACCTGGCGCTCTCCTTCTTCGGGGCCCGCTCCAACGACGGAGTCCGCACGGACGCTGACGGCAACTTCGTCATCGAGGGAGTGCCCACCGACACGCCCCTGGTCGTCGAGGCCCGCGCGCCAGGCTACGTGCCCAACCGGTCGAAGGACTTCAAGGTGGCGGAGGAGAGCCTGGAGCGGGGCGTGAAGGTCGAGGTCTCCCAGGCCGGCTCGATCCGCGTCCAGGTCGAGGGCACGACGGCCATGTTCCAGTCTGTGACCGCGACCCGCCAGGTGGGCGAGGGAGAGCACGCGACCACGAAGATGGGCATGATCAGGGACGGCACCGCCCTGCTGACGGAGCTGGAGCCGGGCACCTGGCGCGTGTCGCAGCGGGAGAGCGACGTATTCGACGAGGTCGAGGTGGTCGCGGGGCAGGAGAGCTTCGTGACCCTGACGGACTGAGGACGCGCGCAAGCCCCCCGGGCTCCACCTCGTGGGAGCCCGGGGGGCTTGCGTCCTTCGAGCGGGCGTGGAGCGCCCCTCAGCTCGGCTGCTTCGTCACCCGCAGGTAGGGCTTCAGCTCCTCCCACCCGTCGGGGAAGCGCTCCCGCGCCTCCTCGCTGGACAGGGTCGGCACGATGATGACGTCCTCCCCCGCCTTCCAGTTCACGGGCGTGGCCACCTTGTGCCTGTCCGTCAGCTGCAGAGAGTCGACCACCCGCAGGAGCTCGTCGAAGTTCCGCCCGGTGCTGGCGGGGTAGGTGATGATCAGCCGCACCTTCTTGTCGGGGTCGATCACGAACACCGAGCGCACCGTGAAGGTGTCGTTGGCGTTCGGGTGGATCATGTCGTAGAGGTCCGACACCTTGCGGTCCGCGTCCGCCAGGAGCGGGAAGTTCAGGGCCACGCCCTGGGTCTCCTCGATGTCCCCGGACCAACCCTCGTGGTCGGCCACACCGTCCACGCTGAGCCCGATGATCTTGCAGTTGCGCTCCTCGAAGGCACCCTTGAGGCGGCTCGCGGCGCCGAGCTCCGTCGTGCAGACGGGGGTAAAGTCCTTGGGGTGCGAGAACAGGATGCACCAGCTGCCGCCCATCCACTCGTGGAAGGAGATCTGGCCCTGGGTGGAGTCCTGGGTGAAGTCGGGGGCGGTGTCGCCGAGACGGAGGGTCATGGTTCGATGGGCGTGGAGGTCCGTGTTCCGTACTGGTGGTCGCCCCCTC
>CAZQAT010000001.1:59918-77651 GCA_964591315.1 uncultured Planctomycetaceae bacterium | reverse complement strand
GGTCATGGTTCGATGGGCGTGGAGGTCCGTGTTCCGTACTGGTGGTCGCCCCCTCTCGGGGAGGCGTACGAGAGTCTAGCCCAACCGGATGCGCTCCATGCGCTCGTCGTGCTCGTGGGAGAGCTGGATGATCGACTTCAGGGTGCCGCCCAGAATCGCGACGATGGCGATCCAGGCGAACCAAGGAATGCTCGAGAGGACTTGTTCGAGGATCTCCATTCGGATGCTGCTATCTCGGGGCGGAAGGCCGGGCCGGCGGGGAGGCTCACGAAGGTCGCTGCCCCACGGCTCTCGAGTGCGCACGGTCCCGGAGTTCCTTCGCCAAGAAGTGGGATCTCCACTCTCCGGGTCCGCGCCGGGAGTCCAAGGGCTGCCGAGAGTCGCCCCCTCATGGGAGAGCGACCCGAGCGAGACTCCACGCAGCACCTACAAGGGCCAGAGCTCGCGGACTCCGACCGTCCCGACTCCCTAACCGAACAGCTCGCCCTGCCGCTCCTCCGGGCCGGGCGCCTTCGTGGGCACTCGCACACTCTCGAGACTCTCCTCCCCGCAGGAGAGACCCAGCCGCCGGCAGGTGCTCTCGAAGAGCGACTGCACCACGCCCCAGCGCTCCCCGCGACCGCGCATGCGCGTGTGAAAGTCGGCTCGCAGGTCCCCCTGCCCCTCGCGCATCTCGGCGTGGGCACTGCGCACGCGCTCAGCCCGCTCGGAGAGGACGGTCGCCATGCGCTCGTGGAAGACCTCCCCCACGCTCCTGGTCAGACGCAAGAGGATCATGAAGGCCCGCGACGCGCCGGCCTCGCTCGCGCGCTGCAGCACCCCGGCCACGGCGTGCTCGTTGAGGCCAGGGATGATCGGCGCAACCGCCACCCCGACGGGCAGGCCTGCCTCGCTCAGGAGGCGTATGGTCTCGAGGCGCTGCTCCGGCGCCGGCGCCAGGGGCTCGAGGGCTCGGGCGTGGTCGGCGTCGAGGGTGGGGATGCTCAGGTGCACGCTGACGCCGGCTCGCTCGCGCAGGCGCGCGAGCAGCTCCACGTCGCGCCGGATCAGGTTGCCGCGGGTGATGATGCCCACCGGCGTGCGGAACTCGAGACACACCTCGAGGCAGCGCCGGGTCAGCTCGAAGGAGGCCTCGAGCGGCTGGTAGCAATCGGTCACGCCGGAGAAGGCGAGGCCCTCCCGCCGCGCCTTGCCCCGCGCCAGCTCCCTGCGCAGCACCTCCGGGGCGTTGCGCTTGACCACGATCTTCGTCTCGAAGTCCGTACCCGCTCCGAAGCCCAGGTGCTCGTGCCCACGGCGGGCGTAGCAGTAGGCGCAGCCGTGCTGGCAGCCGCGGTACGGGTTCACGCCGTACCGAAACGGCACGTCCGGCGAGTCATTCTCGGTGATCAGGCTCCTGGCCTCCTCCTCGAAGATCTCGAGCCGCGCCGCGGGCGGCTCCCCGAGCCACTCGACATGGGCACTCTGCCAGGGGTTGGGCGGGTTCGAGACAGGCCGGGGCATGGGCCCCCGATCCTAGCGGTCAGGGCGGGCGTCGGGTGCCCCCATTGAATGGAGCAGCGCCGCCCCTCGGGGGGCGGCGCTCCATCGAGACTCCTCTCTTCGTTCTTCTCAGCGCCCCGGCAGCAGGGCCGCCTCCGGGGCCACGGCCCGCAATCGGTAGGGCGCACCGCCAGTCCGCGGCCATGCGCCGAAGTAGCGGAGGCCGCCCTGTTCGAAGGTGAACGCGAGGTCGCCCCCGGACGTCCAGCTCATCACGGAGCCAAAGCCCGGACTCAGCAGGGGCAGGGTCTGAAACTGGCCCGTCACCGAGGAGTAGAGGTGCAGGAGCTGTCCGCCGGTATCGGGCACCTCCACGTAGGCGATATACCCGGCCGCATCCACCGCGGGCTGAAGCAGTTCAGCATCACCGCTGGCGTAGACGAGGGCCGCCGGCGCGCTCAGGTCGTCCTTCAGGCTGTAGACTTCATAAGGAGTCTGGCCGTCATCCTTTCGCAGGGAGATGACCAGCTCGTCCCCGACGTCCTCGATGAACGAGACATCCTTGACCCCGGGAATCAGGGTCTGCACGGTCGCGGTCACCGGGTCAAAGCTGATCAGGGACCCGGTGCCGCCGCTATCCTCGTCATAGAGCACATAGGCCTGCGCGCTCTCCACCCAACGCATGAAGCCGGGCGAGATCTGCGGAATCGCCAGGTAGGGAGGCGCGAGCTGGCCGGAGGAAGCGCTCAGGTTGAGAAAGGTGGGGACTCCCTGGGCGTCGAGAGTGACCTCGAAGAAGTCGACCTTCTCGATCCCCACACCCGGATCCACGCCCTTCTCCCCCACGGCCATGATCAGTTTGCCGGGCTGGGCCATGCCCAGCACGCCCGCCTCGTCGAGGGTGTCGGTGAAGTGGGCGTCGCCGGTCACGATGGTGGCGTCGAGGGTAGGCGCGAGCTGCGTGTTGCGGACGTACACCTCATTCGAGGCCACCGCGTCGACCGTGCGCCAGGCCACGAGGGAGCCGTTGTCGTCAACCGCCAGGAAGGGACCGTGGGGTGCCTCGGGCAGGTAGCCGGCCCCGGACATGGGCCAGGACACGCGAGAGGCCCGTACGGCGGGCCCGCTGCTCTCGAACACCCAGGCGAAGAGGTCATCGGCCGCGGGGCCAGCGGTGGTCAGGACACGGCTTGAGTTCGGGCTCGGCACGAGCTCGCCGCTGAAGTGAACCGACTCGGCTCCGAGGGGCACCGCCTCCAGGAGGTCGCCTGGGCCGACGCCGGCGCGGAACACACCTTCGTTCGCCACCGCCACGAGCCAGCCGGTGAAGCGGCGCAGGCTCTGGGGACGGAACTCGAGGGGCCCGTGGTTCGGGCTGCGGTCGAGAACGGCGCCAGTCAGCACGTCCACTTCGAGCAAGTCTCCGCCAGCGGCCGTCGTGGTCGCCACCAGGAAGCTCTTCCCATCAGGGGCCAGGGCGACGCGGTCCAGGTAGGGGTCCGTCGCGCCGCCGGCGCCCGTTCCACTGCGCTCGGCCAGGAGCTGCGCGTCGCCGTTGGGTGTGACTCGCAGGAAGCCGAACCTCCCGTCAACGCCCGGCACTGCGCGCTCGAAGTGGTAGAGAACTCCGAGCTCGAAGGGCAGCGCGATGCGACTGGCCCCGGACAGGTCGTCGTGCCAGCGCGGACGCCCCGATCGGAGCTCGTCAACCCCGAGGCGTCCGTTGAAGTCGACTTGCAAGAAGCGCAGCCCTCGCAGGACCGATTGCGCCGGGAGCATCTGGCCTGTCCCTTCTTGGAAGGAGCGAATGCGGCCCTGGCCCACGGGGCTCCCGAGGAAGGCCTGGATCTCCCCTGGGGAACTGGCCGGACTCGAGCCGGCTAGCAACGAGAGTGCGAGCGGGAGCGTGAGGGGCAGATAGAGGCGCTTCATGACCGGAGTGCGCTGGTGAATACAAGAATAGACGGGGGGGGGGATAGAAATTGGTCCCCCCAAGTTACCCCAAGAACCACGATCGCAGGGTTACGTAAAGGTCACCCGCCCACGGAGATGCCCTCGGCAGGCCTCGCTGGTGGCTCTGGAGTGCCGCGAACGCCGCCCTGCAGACCAGGGCCCGCCGTCCAAAAACTGGACAATCGGTCCAGAATTCGGGACAATCATTCGAAATCTCGAGTCCATGCGCGCGTTCCCCAGTGCCTATCACTCCCTCGAGCGACTCGCCTCGAGACCGGACGGTGAGCTGCACCATGCCATGGGCCCGGACGGCCCCGTGGCCCTGCGGATCGTGTCCGCCGCGGCCAGCCCCACGAGCCGGGCCGAACTCGAGGTGCTCGCCACCCTCGACCACCCGGGCCTGGCGGGCCTGGTCGACTTCGGCCGCGTGGAGTCCTCCGGCGACCGCTGGGTGGCCCGGACCTGGATCGAGGGCGAGGACCTCGGTCGCTGGGCGGGGCGCCGGAACCCGAAGGAGCTGGGCCAGCTCCTCGTGCGGCTCTGCCCCGCCCTGCAGGAGCTCCACGAGCGCGGCTTCGTCCACGGGGACCTGAAGCCCGAGAACGTCCTGGTGGACGAGGCCGGCCGTCCGCACCTGACCGACTTTGGCCTCTCCCGGCGTAGCGGGCAGGGCGGCGGGACCTCCGGCTCGCTGTTCTACCTCGCCCCCGAGGTGCTCGGCGGGGACGCGCCCGGACCCGCGGCGGACCTCTTCGCCCTCGGGGTGCTGCTGCACGCCCTGCTCGTACGCCCCTCCGTGAGCGCGGCGGAGTTCTACGGCCGCTTTCCGCGGGAGGACTTCTTCCGGGCCACCGACACCACCGAGCAGCAGCTGCCGGACTGGGCCCGGGGTCTCGCCTCCGCCCTGCTCGAACGCCTCCCCCACCGACGCCCCTCCTCGGCCCTGGAGGTCGAGGGCCGACTGCGCGCACTCCTGGGGCTCGAGCCCCCGACGAGGGGCGAGGATCCCCGTCGGCAACCCCTGCGCTGGTCGCCCCTGTCGGGTCGCGAGGCCTGGCTGGAGGAGCTCGAGCCCAACACCCCACGCTCATGCCTGCTGCGCTTCCCGGCCGGAGAGGACCCCTCGGAGGTGGCCCGCGCCCTGCGACTCTGGTGGGCCCTGCGGGACCTGCCGGCCCAGGTGCTCGAGCCCGTCGACCCGGAGCTCGGACTCGACGCCGACTCCCGAGCGCGGCTCGCGGAGGGCGAGGGAGCGACGCTCTTGCTCCCCATCTCGGCAGGTGACCACGAGGCCTGGCACCGCTTCGACTACCTGCGGCGTGCCCTCCAGCAGGCGCGGCCGGAGGGCCGAGCGACCCCGGCACGACTGATCGCGATTGCCGACCACCACGACCCACGGGGCCCGATGGATCCGACGGTGGACGCTTATCGCGCCCCCGCGCTGGAGGCGGCGACCCTTGGTGAGCTGTTGCTGGGTTCCGGCCTGTCGCTCCCGACGCCCGTGGTGCAAGAGCTCACCACCCTCTCGGGAGGAGCCCTGACCAGGGCCCGGGCCCTGGTGCGGCGCGGCCTGGACGCGGGGGACTTGATCCCCGGTCCGGAGGGCCTCCACCTGCGGCCCGACGCGGACGCCAGGACCTGGGCCGAGGTCCGCTCCCCCCTGGAAGAGACCCCGAGCCCCGACCAGGCGGAGCTCCTGCTCCTGGCAGCGGTCGAGGTGGCGGACGGCGAGATCGAGCTCGAGCACCTGCGGGTACTCACGGAACTCGACGCCACGCACTTCGGGGACGCCCTGACCCGCTGGCTGGCGGCGGGCCGCCTGCGCTGGACCGGCAGGCCGGGGAGCCGCTCGCGCCTGGGGGCCGCCGCTCCCCTGGAGGACGCCGTGCTCGACGCCCTGCCGGAGGACCGCATCCGGGGCCTCTTCTCCCGTCAGGCCGAGAAACTGGAGCAGGAGGGGGCCGACCACCTGCGCACTCGCCTGGCCCGCTTCGCCGCCAGGGCGGATGGCGGGAGCTTCGCGGACACCCTCGATGCCCTGCAAGACACCGGCGACGCCGGCCGCGCCGAGCGCGCCCTCGAGGGAGCCGAGCAGCTGGAGCGGCACGCCCGGCGCTTCGCGCCCGAGCACGGCACCCGCGCGGCGGTCGAGGTGGCCATGGCCTGGGCCCGGCTCGGTCAGCCCGAGGTTGCGGCCGCGCGCCTGGACGAGCTCGAAGCCGGCGAGGGACACTCGCCCACCGCCGCCGCCGCCCTGGCCCGCGCCCGGGGCTTCCTCGCCCACGAGCGCCACGAGTACCAGCAGGCCCTCGAACTCCTGCGCCGCGCGCGGAAGCTGGACCCCGAAGACGGGGGCGAAGGCCTCTTCCGGGAGGCCATGCTGGCCTGGGACCGGCGCGACGAGGCGGCGGTCGAGACCGCCTGTGCGGAGGCCGAGGGGCTCGCCGGCGCGCGGGACGGTTTCCTCTGGAGCCTACGGGCCCTGCGGGGCCTGAGCCGTTGCCGCTCGGGACGCTTCGAGGAAGGACTCGCGGAGCTGCGCGGACAGCTCGATGAGGCGGTCCGCGGCGGCGACCGCCAGCGGGAGGCGAAGGCGCGACTGAACGTGGCCAGCGTGCTGCGCAGCGCCGGCCGCGCCCCCCAGGCAGTCGAACAGCTCGAACGCGCGGTCGAGATCCAGGGCGAGCTCGGCCACCTGCCCGGCCTGGCCCAGGCCCAGGCCATCCTCGGCGGGGCCCTGCGCCGGGACGGGAGGCTCCTGGAGGCCGCCCCCCACCTGCAGGCAGCTCTCGAGCTGCGGGAACGCCTCGGCGACGCTTCCGGAGCCGTGGCGGTGCGCGGCATGCTCGGCCTGGTGCACGCGGACGGCGGTCACCTGAGGGCCGCCCTGGACGGGCTCGAGGCCAGCGCCCGGAGCCTGCGGGCGGAGAAGCGTTCGGCGGACGCGGTGCTGCTCGAGGCGCGCGCGACGGAGCTGAGCGCTCGCCTGCGGTCCGAGTCCCGCCCGCCCCAGGAGGAACCTCCCGCCGACCCCCACATCCTGCTCTCCCACGCCCGCGGCCAGGCCCTGGACGGCCGCATCGAGCTGGCCCGGGACTGGGCCGAACGCGCCCGGAAGCTGGCCGCGCGCCTGGGCCAGGCCGGGGTCGAGGTCCACGCGGCCTTCCTGCTCGAGGCGCTCGGGGAGAGGGGCACGGTGGAAGAGCCCGACTCCGGCCCCCGGGACCGGGCCTGGGCCGAGCGCCTGGCCTGGAGCGCGGCGACCTCCCCCCCGGACGCGCTCCAGCCCGGCGACGTCCTCCGTCGCGCCACGGAGCTCGGGGCCGCGGGCTACCTGGACCTGGCTGCCCGGGTCGCCTTGCGGGCCATGGCGCGGGCCGACAACCCGGAGATGGGCGACCAGGCCCTCTCCTTGGCACGAAATTGGCTCGAGCAAGTGGAGCTGGGGCTGACCGCGGACGAGTCCGTGAGGGCCCGCCGCACCCTGCTCGGTATCCCCGACCCTGACCCCCGCGAGGTCGACACCTATGAACGTGCCCTCGAGGAGGGCGGAGTCTTGGATATGGACGTGATCTCGCTTCTGGACATCAATCAGCGCCTGGTCTCCCAGGAGGACCTCGGCTCGCTCCTGGGCGAGATCGTCGAGAGCGCCCTCTCGGTGACCCGCGCCGAACGGGGATTCCTGGTGCTCGAGCAGGGCGGGGAGATCGAGTTCGACACGGCGCGGCACTCGCGCCGTGGGGACATCGTCGATCCCGAGCTGGAGGTCTCCACCTCGGTCCTGCGGCAGGCCTTCGAGGAGGGCACGACCCTGCGCCTGTCGGACGCGGGGGACGACCCGCTGCTCTCCTCCGCCCCGTCGGTGGAGAACCTGGAGCTGCGCTCGATCCTCGTGACGCCCTTCGCCGTCGACCAGGAGCTGCGCGGCGCGATCTACGTGGACCACCGGCTCAAGATCGGCGCCTTCTCGCCCCGGGCGGAGCGCATGCTCGAGCTGCTCTCGGGCCAGGCCGCCCTGGCCATCCGACAGGTGCGCCGCCTGGACGAGATCCGCGACCTGAACCGGGAGCTCAACCAGCGAGTGCGCAGCCGGGAGAAGCAGCTGCAGGAGGCCCACAGGGCCCTCGAGGAGGCGGGCGCGAGCGTGCCGGCCGTGGACCTCGTGGGCTCCTCGGCCGCCATGGACGCGGTGCGCTCCATGATCGATCGGGCCGCCCCCTCCCACCTGCCGGTGCTGGTCAGCGGGGCGAGCGGCACGGGCAAGGAGCTCGCCGCCAAGGCCCTGCACCGCCTGAGCGCGCGCGGCGACGGCCCGATCGTCACGGAGAACTGCGCAGCCCTGCCGCCCTCCCTGATCGAGTCGGAGCTCTTCGGCTACAAGAAGGGTGCCTTCACCGGCGCCGACCGGGACCGGGCTGGGATCTTCGAGCGGGCGGACGGCGGCACCCTCTTCCTGGACGAGATCGGCGAGCTGCCCCTGGAGCTGCAGGCCAAGCTCCTGCGCGTGCTCGAGACCGGCGAGCTGCGCCGCGTGGGCGACACGAGCTCGATCCACACGGACTTCCGGCTGGTGGCGGCCACGAACCGCGACCTGGGCCATGAGGTGGCCGAGGGCCGCTTCCGGGCCGATCTCATGTACCGCCTCGACGCCCTGCGCATCGAGATGCCGCCCCTGGCCGCGCGCCTGGAGGACGTGCCGGAGCTCGTGCAGCACTTCCTCCGGCACGAGGCAAGGAACGGCGATGCGCCGCGGGGCATCTCCCGCGCGGTGCTGGCGGCCCTCGGTCGCCGCGAGTGGCCGGGCAACGTACGCGAGCTCGCCAACGAGATCTCGCGCCTGTGCGTCCTGAGCGAGGGCGACCTGGAGGACCCGGAGCTGATCCGACCGCCGGCTCCCCAGGCCGTCGAGTCCCGCTCGGGGCACGCCTTCGGCGGCGAGGAGGTGGTGCCCTTCTCCGTGCTCGAGCGCCAGGCGATCGAGCACGCCCTGCGCATCACCGGTGGGGACAAGCGCCAGGCAGCGGAGCTGCTCGGCATCTCTCGCGCCAAGCTCTACCAGCGGCTGAAGGCCTGGGCCGAGACGGAGGGCACCGACGGCTGAGGGCCGCTCCCGCGGCGCCGGCCCACTCGAGGGAGGGGGCCTCCGAGCAAGCCCCTCGTGGCACGAACAGCGGCCTCCTGGCCGATTGGCGTAAGAGACGCCCTCGTCGTGGGAACAGCCACGGGCGACCGCGGCGCTCGACGAGAATCAGGGGCCTGTCAGGGAACTCGCGGGGCCCCGGGAGCATCTCACTCCTGGGCATCGGGGATCTCTGCCCGGATCCAACAGGCACTCGCTGCCGACCTCGAGCTCCCAGTCTCCAGCACCCCGATTCACAATGTTCAGACGAGACCAGACTCTCCTGTTCATCGCCTCCGCCGCGGCGAGCGCGATCGCCCTGGCCCCCACCGCCAGCGCCCAGCTCAGCTACGGCGGCGAGCCCGCCGCGCTGCGGGGCGCCTTCAGTCGCCCGGCGCCCCAGCACTCGGTGCCCGCTCCCGATGTCAGCGCCTACATGGCCGAGGACGAGGCCCGCGACCATCGTCCCCTGCGCTACGGCGCCATGGTGGCCCTGGACCTCGACCTGTCCGACGGCCAGTGGACCGACCTCCCCGACCGCTCCCGCGCCTGGCGCATCAGCCTCACCTCGCCGGGGGCCAAGTCCCTGGCGGTGGAGTTCGACCAGCTCTACCTGCCCGCGGGCGCGGAGATGTTCGTCTACACGGAGGACTTCGGGACCGTCCTGGGCGCCTACACGATCCAGAACCACCACCACGACGGGGGCTTCGTGTTCGAGCCCGTCGCGGGCGAGGAGATCACGATCGAGATCGACGTCCCCGAGGGGATCGCGGACCCGGTGTTCGACACCGCGACCCTGATCTACGACTACCGGGACGTCTTCGGCCTGATGGATGGAACCGAGGTGGTCCACGAGCACCTCGACCCGGGCAGCTGCCTGGTCGACGTCAACTGCCCCCAGGGTGACGCCTGGGAGAACCAGAAGCGCGCGACGATGCGGACCCTCTCCGCCGGCTCCCTCTGCTCGGGCGCCCTGCTCAACAACACGGCCAAGGACGGCACGGGCTACGTCCTGACCGCGAACCACTGCGGCCAGACCTCGAACACGATCTTCCGCTTCAAGTACCAGCGCGCGGGCTGCGGCTCCGGCTCGTCCCCGACCACCTTCTCGGTCTCGGGCGCGACGAACCTCGCGTCCAACGGCACCTACGACAACCGGCTGATGCGGATCAACTCCGCGATCCCGGCCTCCCACGAGCCGTACTACGCCGGCTGGTCGCGCTCGAACGTGAACTCGAGCTACGCCTTCGCCATGGGGCACCCCAGCGGCGGGCCGAAGAAGATCTCCATCGACCAGAACGGAGCCATCCGCGAGAGCCAGTTCTGGCGCGTGTTCTGGAGCGAGGGCACCCTCGAGGGCGGCTCCTCCGGCGGTCCACTGTTCGACCAGGCCGGCCTGGTGCGCGGTCCGGCCTGCTGCGTCAACCAGTTCTCCTGTAACCAGACCGCCTACTTCGGTCGCTTCGACCAGTTCTACAACGCGAACAACCTGGGCCAGTGGCTGGACCCGCTCGGCACCAACCCGACCACGCTCAACGGCTACGACCCCTTCGGTTGCCCTGACCCGAGCGTCTACTGCGGCACCTCGCCGAACTCCGTGGGCGCCGGGGCCTCCATCGGCTTCACCGGCTCCGCCAGCCAGGCCGCGAACGATCTGGCCCTGAACTGCTTCGGCCTGGTTCCCGGCACCCCCGGCCTGTTCTTCTACGGCCCCAACCAGACGGCCGTGCTCCTGGGTGAGGGCGTGCGCTGCGTCGACGGCAACCTGACCCGCCTGGACGTGCAGGTCGCCGACAGCTTCGGATCGGTGATCAAGTCCATCAACTGGTTCGGCAACCCCTTCCTCGTGGGCCCCGGCGCCGTCCAGCCCGGTGACGCCATCAACTTCCAGTACTGGTACCGCGATGTGGCCGGAGGTCTCATCGGCTACAACCTGTCCGACGGTATCCAGATGGACCTCTGCGACTGAGCCGGGAGAGACGGTCCCGCGCGCCGGGACCAGACCGATTCGAAGGGAGCCGCCCCCCCACGGGGCGGCTCCCTCGGTCGAGCAGGACGTGGCCCTGGCGCCCTGCCCAAGGAGCCTGCACGCGGAGGCCGCCCCCACCCGGTGGCCTGCTCCCTGGACGGGGTTGGGTGTTGGAGTTGCGTCACACCGGAGCGGAGGCTCCTTCCGAGGCCGGGGGAGGACTATCCTCGGCTGGCCGCCCGCGCGGCGCTCCGCGCCCCTCCGACCCCCATCGAGACCCCGCCCATGAAGCTCCACCGCCATCCGCTGGCCCTCGCCCTCTCCCTCGCCACCCTCAGCGCCTGCGCCAACACGGCGGGCGAGCACGCGGTCGACGCCACGGCGGCGGAGGTCGTGCCGGGGCAGGAGGAGCAGCAATCGCCCGACCCGGAGAAGCTCGACAAGCTGGAGAAGCTCGAGCACGACCTGCAGGTCAGGAGCTCGAAGCTCGCCATCGCCGAGATGAAGATCCAGGGGGACGTCCTGCAGCGCGAGCAGAGGCTGGCGCACCTGCGCGCGGACCTCGCCATGGCCGAGGCCAAGCTGCAGAACTTCGTGGCGGTCACCCTGCCCAGCCGCAAGGCCCGCGCCGAGCTCGACCTGCGCGGCGCCCGGGACTTCGCCACCGAGGCCGCCGAGGAGCTGCGCCAGATCGAGATCATGTACGAGGAGCAGGACCTGGCGGACAAGACCGCCGAGTTCGTCGTCAGCCGCGGCCAGCGCCGTGCCGAGCGCGCCGCCAGGCGCATCGAGATCCAGGCGGCCGAGGTGGCATCGCTCGTGGCCCACGAGCTGCCCCAGGAGCAGATGCGCCACGAGCAGACCGTGAAGAAGGCCGCGGAAGCCCTGGGCGCCGCCGAGCACGACGCCAAGGTCGCCCTGGCCCGCGAGGAGCTCGAGCTGATGGAGGCCAGGATGGCCGTCCAGCGGGCCGAGAAGGAGCTGCAGAAGGCCCGCGAGGGGGACGAGGAGTGAGCGGCGCGAGCCTCTTGGGGGCGGCCCTCTGCACCCTCGTCCTCGCGGCCCCCTTCCAGGATGGAGCCGCGCAGGACGGCGCCGCAGCGGAGGCGGCCCCGGCCCGGGGCCTCGACAGCTTCAAGAAGGAGGACGTGCCCCTCGCCATCGACGCGGGGCTCGCCTACCTGCTCGCGGACCAGAACGCGGACGGCTCCTGGGGCGGCACGGTGGACCAGACCTTCACCAGCGGCTTCGCCAACCCGGTCACCTACCGCATGTGGCAGATCGGCACCACGGGCCTCGCCACGCGCTCGATGCTCGAGCTCGGCACCACCGCCGAGCACGAGGCGGCCACGGACAGGGCCCTCGACTTCCTGATCGCCAACGCCGAGTGCGTGCGCCCGGCGGAGTGGGACGTGGACAACAACTGGGCCCTGGTCTACGGCCTGGACGCCCTGGCCCGCGCCCTGCAGCACCCGCGCTACCAGGACCACGAGAAGACCGCGGCCCTGCGCGGGGCGGGCCAGACCATGGTCGACGGCCTCAAGAAGTACCAGTCTCCGCGCGGCGGCTGGGGCTACTACTCGAGCGCCCAGGCCAACTGGCGGCCGGAGTGGTGCACGTCCTTCATGACGGCGGTGGCCGTGATCTCCTTGATCGAGGCCAAGGCCGCGGGGCTCGACGTGGACGACAAGGTCTACGAGGCCGCCGTGCGCGCACTCGAGGTGACCCACCTACCCAACGGCGCCTTCGACTACGGCCTGAGCCCGATCCCGCGCCACATGACCCTGGAGTCGATCAACCAGATCAAGGGTTCCCTGGGCCGCATCCAGATCGGCCACCTGGCGCTCCTGCGCGCCGGCAAGGACATCACCCAGGAGCAGCTCGAGTGGGGCCTCGAGATGTTCGTCAAGCACCACAAGTTCCTGTTGGTGGCGCGCAACAAGCCGATCCCCCACGAGGCCTACTACGCCAACGCGGCCTACTTCTATCTCTTCGCCCACTACTACGCCTCGCAGGTGCTGCGGCTGTTGCCGCCGGAGAAGCGGGCCAGGTTCGCGCCCCACATCCAGGCCGGGGTCCTCGACGCCCAGCAGAAGGACGGGGCCATCTGGGACTTCTGGATCGCGAAGAACACCAAGCCCTACGGGACCTCCTTCGGGGTCATGGCGCTCGACCACACGCTCGAGCGGGACGAGCCGTAGCGCGCCCGGGCCCCGCGGCCGGTCAGTTCTTCTTGCGCCGCGACCGACCGTGGTAGGGGTAGGCCTCGAAGGCCTGCCCCGCGCCCGTCGCCCGCGGGTCGCCGCGCTCCCGCAGGAGCCGCGGCAAGAGGTCCTCGAAGGCCGCGCGCTGCTCTCCCCACTGCTCGAGGCCCGCCAGGTTCCGGAGCTGGTGCGGGTCCCGACGGAGGTCGTAGAGCTCCTCCTCGGGCCGCTTGCCGAAGCACCAGGCGTGGTACTGCGCGCCCTCCTCGTCGTCCGCGAGCGCCAGCACCGCGGCCTTGGTCGGCCCGTCGTCGCAGTCGGAGTAGGCCCAGCCCATGGGCGCTCGCTCGGCGTCCGCGATGCCCGCGGGCCAGCGCTCCGGGTGATAGTTCCGGATGTAGAGGTAGCCGTCCACCCGAACCGCCCGGCTGGGGTAGCCCGCCATGGACGGCAGGGGCTGGCTCGGAACGTGGCGCTCCTTGCCGAAGAGCACGTGGTCACGCTTGCGGTCCACCTGGCCCTCCTCCTCCGACAGGAGCAGCGGGACGAGCGACCTGCCCGTCATCGCGCCCGGCACGTCCAGGCCCGCCAGCTCGAGGAAGGTGGGCGCCAGGTCCGTCAGGGAGACGAAGTCCTCCAGGCGCCGCTCGGCCTTCACCCGCTCCCCCCAGCGCACCGCGAGGGGCACGTGCACCCCCCACTCGTAGACGTTGCTCTTGCAGCGCGGGAAGGGCATGCCGTGGTCGCCGGTCACGACCACCACCGTGTCCTCGAGCTCACCGCGTTCCTCGAGCAGGGCGAGGGCCGCGGCCACGTCCCCGTCGAAGCGCGCCACCTCGAAGTAGTAGTCCGCCACGTCCGAGCGCACCTCCGGCGTGTCCGGCCAGTAGCCCGGCAGGGGGATCGCGGCCAGGTCGAGGCCCGAGGCCGCGCCGCTGCCCTTCTCGTAGCCCCGGTGGGGATCGGAGGCCCCGAGCCAGAAGCAGAAGGGCGCCCCCTCGGGCCGCGCCTCGAGGAACTCCGCGAAGCCCCCGGCGTAGCGCCTGCCCACGGGGTGCTCCCCCTCCCAGCCCCCGGGCCCGAGCCGCCCCGGTCCCCAGGACTTGCGCCAGCGCCCCACGTGGTAGCCGGCCTCCGCCAACAGCAGCGGGAAGACCGGCACGTCCCGGGCGAGGGTCGAGTGCAGGTTGGCCCCCTCCTCGAGGCGCCAGAAGTCCTGGCCGGTCAGGATCGCGTTGCGCGAGGGCGTGCACGAGGGGCTCGACACGAAGGCACGCTCGAACAGCACCCCCTCCCGGGCGACCCGGTCGAAGGCGGGCGTGCGCACGACCGGGTCCCCGTAGGCACCCGCGTGGGGCCAACCCCAGTCGTCGGCGATGCAGAAGAGGATGTTGGGCCGCGCCGGGGGAGCTGCGTCGGACTCCTGCGCGGGGGCTGCGCTGGCGGAGATCACCAGGAGCAGCGCGACGCCCAGGCAACTCCACGCCGATCGCTGTCCGCGCGCGCGGCGATGCGGCATCACGGGTTGTCCAGTCCGTCGATCTTCCACAGGCCCGTCGAGCGAGACTGGGCGCCCAGCCCCCACGGTCCGGACAGGTCCAGCTCCTGGGGTCGCGCGCTCGCGACCGACTCTCCCTCGATCTTCACGCGGACCTTCGACCTGGACACGCGCACCTCGAAGCGGAAGGGCTCGCCGACCACGACGTCCGCGCACTCCGCGAAGGCGCGCCGCTCCCAGCGGCTCCCTTCGCTCAGGTACTCGAAGAGGGTGACCCCCGCCCCGGCCGTGAAGGCCACCGAGAAGAAGCCCTCGTCGCCACGCCCCAGGAGCAGGTTCATCTGACTGCCTGAGCCCGGCAGGATCGTGAGCTCACCGGAGACCTTGTAGGTGGCCTTCCCCGAAGGCTCCCGCCGCCAGGCGATGGCGTTCTTCTCGTAGGCTGCCTGCACCCAGTGCTCTCCCGAGCGGTAGAGGCAGCGGTAGATCTCCTGCCAGGTGGGCTCGAAGGAACTCACGTAGGCGCGAAACTCGGTGTCGAGCTTTCCGTAGCGCCGCTTCCCGAAGACCTTCACCGCGGTCTCTCCCAGGCGCTCGGTGAAGCCCGCGCCGCCGCCGAGCCGGCGCGCCTCGGCCAGGAGCGTTCGCAGGCGCTCGCCGTGCTCGCCCTCCAGCAGGAAGCGGAAGAACATCCAGCGCACGTCGTAGCGCTCGCTCCACTCCAGCTCCTCGGTGCGGTCGTGGAAGAGGTCGTCCACGCTGGGCAGGGCCCCTCTCTCGAGCAGCCCCTGGACCCGCAGGATGTTCGTCGCGAAGTTCGGGTCCGTCTCCACGTCGCTCAACAGGCCGAGGTCGAGGCTCACCTTCTCGTCGATCCACGAGGCCGCACCGTCGGAGAACCAGCCGGGGTGGTTCCGGCTGTTCTTCATGTGGGCAAAGCGCACCAGGTGTGCCGCCTCGTGGGCCAACAGCCGCAGGGTCTGGGCCGGGAGCCCGACGCGCTCGAGGGCCTCGGGACCGATCTCCGGCTGCAGGGCCACGTGGGCCGTCAGGCTCTTGATGTGCGCGAAGGCCAGGTTGCGCTTGAAGGCCCCGCCGGTCAGCTCCTGCTCCACCTCCTCGTAGGCCTGCCGGTCGGGGTACAGGAAGACTCTCGGCTCCCCCATCTCGAAGTCCTCGCGCAGGTCGTACACCTCCCGCGCCCGGGGCAGGACCAGGTCCAGGGCCGTCCGGGCCTCGGTCGCGGCGCGCTCAGACTCGAGGCCGCAGTTCAAGATGAAGTCCTTCTCCGAGAAGGCGGACAGCGGCAGGACGGCGAGGACTAGGGAGGCGAACATGACGGTCACTCCTGGAGGAGCCTGCGAGGTCGGGACCTCAGCATGATAGGCGGGAGCCGGACCTGCTCCCAATCCACCCCCCGGCGAGGGCCCGTCCGACCCCACGGGGTGGCTGCCGGGTATCCCCGGGCTCCCGGGGGGGTATGCTGGCCGGCCATGGGACTCCCGCTGCTCATCATCCTCGCCCTCGGAGTCGGGCCCGGGGCGCCGACCCCCACACCACACAAAACACTAACACGCGTGGCTCCCGCCCCCGCCAGGGCCGGTCTGGACGAGGACCTGGCCGCCCTGGCCCGCTGGAGCAAGAAGGGGCCCCAGTTCGACCCCCAGGAGGTCCTGAAGTGCGAGCGGCTGCTCGAGGACGTGGACCGGGCCTGGGTCCACGGCGCCCCGCGCTCGGACGAGATCCAGCGCCAGCTGCTCGACTTCCTCGGCCGCTGCCAGCGCATCGAGCGCCAGGTGACCCTGCGGCTCCCCCCCCGGACCCCCAGCGCGGGCCTCGGCACCCGCGGAGAGCCGGACCTGCGGCGGCGGGCGGCGGCGATGATCGGGCGACGGCTGCCGGACTCGCGGCGCTTCCTGACCCTCGAGGTGCTGCTCGGGCGCGAGGACGGGGAGCCTCACCCCCTCGAGCGGCGGCTGGCGGCCTGCGAGGTGCTGGCCACGGACAGGAGCCCGGACACGGTGCTCGCCCTGCTCTCCTGCACGCGACCGGCGCCCGCCGAGGATGCGGCGCCCCCCGCCATGCTCGACGCCGCGGTCGCGGCCCTGGCCGGGCGCGGAGAGACCGCCGTGCACCTGCGCCTGGTGGACCTCTTGCGCCGGGCCGACGCGGGCCAGCTCGAGCTCTGGGGGCACGGGGTCGAGGCCCACTTCGGAGCCGTCGAGATCCCCGCCGAGGACCGGCGCGGGGTCGAGAAGGTCCACGGCTACGTGGTCGAGGCCCTGGCCCACGAGGACTGGCGGCGGGCCTCCCGCGGGGTGGCCCTGGCCCGCAGCCTGCCCCACGACCCGGCCTTCCCGACCCTGATCGAGGGGCTCGCTGACTGGGTCGCCCGCGGGGCGGACCCAGAGCGGCAGACGGCCCGGGTCCAGGGGGAGATCCTGGCGGAGCTCGAGCGCCGCTCGGCCCGCAAGCTGGGCCCCAAGCCCGAGCGCTGGCGAGCCTTCTGGCAGGCCCGCCAGCGGGGCGAGGTGGCCCTGAGCGGCGAGGGCCCCCGCAAGCACCTGACCGTGGGCGGCTTCTTCGGCCTGCGCCCGAGGACCGACCGGGTGACCTTCGTGCTCGACCGCTCCGGGTCCATGGCGGCGGCCTTCGGGTCGCAGGCCGACCACACCCGCCTGGACGAGGCCGCGGCCCAGATGGCGGGCCTCCTGGGCTTCCTCGGGGAGCGCACGCGCTTCGACGTGGTGGTCTTCAGCGACGGGGCCCGCAGCTGGCGCGGGAGGCTGGAGCGGGCCACGGAGGAGAACGTCAGCCTGGCCGCCCGCTGGGTGCGCTCCGGGGGGGCCAAGGGGGGCACCCACCTGCGGGACGGGATCCACGCCGCCCTGCACCTGGACCGGCGGGGCGAGCTGGACCTGGAGGCCCTCGAGGCGGACACGATCGTGGTGCTCTGCGACGGGGGGACGGCCGAGGGTCCGCACTGGGTCGAGCCCTTCCTGAGGGACGTCAACGACGCCGCCCGGGTGGTGTTCCACGCGGTCCAGATCGGCGGCGCCGGGGACGGCAGTCTGGAGCGCCTGTGCACCTCCACGGGGGGCGAGTTCCTGCAGGTCGACGGCTGAGCCGATTTCCCACCGAATCGGGCGGGATGTAAGCGACCTCGGCCTTTCGGAGTGCTCCTGGCACCGCTAATATGCCGCGCGAAATGCTCTCGGAATACGCCCCCATTCTCCTCCTGTTCGGTCTGGTGGTCGGCTTCGTGGTCACGGTCCTGCTGCTCAGCAACCTGGCCGGACGCAAGCGACTCAACCAGGAGAAGAACAGCCCCTACGAGTGCGGCATGGACGCCGTGGGGAGTGCGCGTGTGCGCATCTCCATCCACTACTACCTGGTGGCCGTGCTGTTCATCCTGTTCGACGTGGAGGCCCTCTTCCTCGTCCTGTGGGCCGCGAACGCCCAGGGCTTCGGTGAGGCGGGCGTGGGCGCCCTGATCTTCGCCGAGGTG
>CAZQAT010000001.1:0-59818 GCA_964591315.1 uncultured Planctomycetaceae bacterium | reverse complement strand
GAACGCCCAGGGCTTCGGTGAGGCGGGCGTGGGCGCCCTGATCTTCGCCGAGGTGGTCGCCTTCGTGGCGGTCCTCGGACTCACCTTGGCCTACGTCTGGCGCAAAGGAGGCCTCGAATGGGATCGCTAGACCCCGTCCACGAGGCCCTCGCCAATGAGGGCTTCCTCGCCACCCGGCTCGACGCCTTCGTCAACTGGGGACGCAAGAACAGCCTGTGGCCCATGCCCCTCGGCCTGTCCTGCTGTGGGATCGAGATGATGGCCATGGTCGGGCCGCGCTACGACATCGCGCGCTTCGGGGCCGAGGCCCTGCGCTTCTCCCCGCGCCAGGCGGACCTGATGATCGTGGCCGGCACCCTGACCTGGAAGATGGCCGAGGTGGCGCGCACCATTTACGACCAGATGCCCGACCCCAAGTGGGTCATCGCCATGGGCGTGTGCTCCTCCACAGGGGGCATGTACGACTCCTACGCGGTGGTGCAGGGGGTCGACATGATCCTGCCCGTCGACATCTACGTGCCCGGCTGCCCGCCGCGGCCGGACGCGGTCATCGACGGCCTGCTCAAGCTCCAGAAGAAGATCGAGCTCGAGCGGCCGGTCAAGCAGCTCATGGCGGACCGCACCGCCGAGGACGAGTGGCTCGAGGGCAGCGGCCGGTTCCAACGGCAGCCCAACGCGGCGGTGCCCTCGGGCCAGCGCGACGAGGAGACGCGATGACGGCCGAGGTCACGCCCGAGACCACAGAGCCCGCGAACGCGACGCTCGAGCGCCTGCGCGCCGGGCTCGAGGGCCTGGCAGTGCGCGAGGTCGAGGCCCGCGACGGGATGCCGACCCTGGCGATCGAGCCGGCGGACGCCCTGCCCGTGATGACCGCCCTGCGGAACGCCTGCGGCTTCGAGATCCTGACCCTGGTGACCGCCCTGGACCACGACCCGGACCCGCCGGCGCCGCGCTTCGAGATGACCTGGCAGCTGCAGTCCGTCCAGCACGGAGATCGGGTGCGGGTGCACGCGACCCTCGCGGGCCGCGGCGAGGGCGCGGACGACGCCCCGCGGGTCGCCAGCGTCGTCTCCCTCTGGCCCGGCGCCGCCTACGGCGAGCGCGAGTGCTTCGACATGTTCGGCGTGCTCTTCGAGGGCCACGAGAACCTCAAGCGCATCCTGATGCCCGAGGCCTACGACCACCACCCGCTGCGCAAGGACTTCCCCCACGCCGGCATCGAGCCCGACCGCCTGTACAAGGCCTGGGACCGCGAGCGGCGCGCGCCGCAAGGGGACGGGGCGTGAGCGGCATGGACGAGCGCACCATCGAGTGGCGCCCCGGCGTGATCGACCCGTCGGCGGTCGCGGACCACGACGACCCGCTGCACGGCTCCCTGGTCGAGATGAACGTGGGCCCCTCCCACCCGGCCACCCACGGCGTGCTGCGCCTGCGGGTCCTGGCGGACGGCGAGGTCATGCACACCGTCGAGCCCGTCGTCGGCTACCTGCACCGCGGCAAGGAGAAGACCTGCGAGAGCCTCGGCTGGCGCAAGTTCTTCGTGCACACCGACCGCCTCGACTACCTGCAGCCGCTGATGAACAACTGCGGCTACGCCATGGCCCTCGAGAAGCTGGCGCAGCTCGAGGTGCCCGAGCGCGGCCAGGTGATCCGGGTGCTCCTGATGGAGACCAGCCGGGTCATGTCGCACCTGATCGCCATCGGAGTCTCCGCCATGGACCTGGGCGCCGTGTCGATGTTCTTCTTCACCTTCAACCAGCGGGAGAAGATCTACGACCTGCTCGACGCCTACACGGGCCACCGCATGAACAACACCTACGTCCGTATGGGCGGGGTCTACGCGGACCTGGAAGAGGAGCTCGAGGCGCGCTTCGAGGACTTCTACGACAACTTCCTGGCGGAGGTCGACCAGTGGGAGGAGCTGCTCACCGGTAACCGCATCTGGTACGAGCGCAACCGGGGCATCGGCGTGCTCTCGCGCGAGGAGGCCCTGGCCTGGTGCCTGAGCGGCCCCAACCTGCGGGGCAGCGGGGTGGCCCTCGACCTGCGCAAGGACGAGCCCTACTGCGGCTACGAGGACTACGACTTCGAGGTCCCGATCGGCGAGAAGGGCGACGCCTTCGACCGCTACCTCGTCCGCATCGAGGAGCTGCGCCAGTCCGCGCGCATCGCCAAGCAGGCCCTGGCGCGCCTGCGTCAGACCCGCGGCGGCGAGTTCCTGGCGGAGGACCGGCACTACGTCCTGCCCCGCCAGTCGGACGTGCACTCCTCGATGGAGGAGCTCATCCACCAGTTCAAGATCGTGACCGACATGCGCCTGCCCGAGGGCGAGGCGTACATGGGCGTGGAGTCCAGCAAGGGCGAGCTCGGCTTCTACGTCGCCTCCGACGGGAGCGCGCACCCCCTGCGCTGCCACATCCGCGCCCCAAGCCTGATGAACATCCAAGTGATTCCCTTCCTCGGCGAGGGCAAGCTGCTCTCGGACGTGGTGGCGGTCCTGGGCAGCCTGGACTTCGTGATGGGCGAGGTGGACCGCTGATGGCTCTCCCCGACGCACTCGTCAGCGAGTTCGAGCAGCTCGTGAAGAAGTACCCGGAGCGGCGCGCGGGCCTGATCCCCGCCCTGCACCGCTGCCAGGAGGAGCTCGGCGGCTGGCTCTCGCCCGAGACCATGGAGGACGTCGCCGACTTCTTCGGCCTCGAGCCCGTGGAGGTCTACGGGGTCGCCTCCTTCTACCCCATGTTCAAGCTGCGCCCCCAGGGCCAGCACGTGATCGGCGTCTGCCACAACATCTCCTGCGACCTGCGCGGCGCCCAGGAGATCCTCGAGCACGTCTGCGAGCGCACCGGCGCGCCGGTGGGCGGCACCTCCGAGGACGGCAAGTTCAGCGTGCAGGTACTCGAGTGCCAGGGCGCCTGCACCAACGCCCCCATGTTCGACCTGGACGGCGTGTACCACGAGGACCTGGACGACGCGAAGATCGACGCGATCCTGGGAGGCCTGTCGTGATCCCCTCCGGCGAGACCTACCTGCTGAAGCGGGCCGAGCTGTCGGAGTCGCACCTGCTCAAGACCTACCGCCGCAGCGGCGGCTACGAGGCGCTCGAGAAGGTGCTGAAGGAGGGCGTCGACCCCGCCGAGGTGACCGCTCGGGTCAAGGACTCCGGCCTGCGCGGCCGGGGCGGCGCGGGCTTCCCCACCGGCCTGAAGTGGACCTTCATGCCCGACCCGGAGAAGGACGACCGCAAGCGCTACATGGCGGTCAACGCCGACGAGTCCGAGCCCGGCACCTGCAAGGACCGGGTGCTGATGCGCGAGGATCCGCACGGCTTGGTCGAGGGCTGCCTGCTCGCCGCCTACGCCATGCGGCTCGAGGCGGTCTACATCTACGTGCGGGGCGAGTACCGCTTCCCCTACCAGCGTCTGCAGGAGGCCATCGACGAGGCGCGCGCCGCGAACCTCGTGGGCCAGAACATCCTCGGCACGAAGTTCTCTTGTGAGATCCACATGCACAAGGGCGCCGGGGCCTACATCTGCGGAGAGGAGACGGGGCTGATGGAGAGCCTCGAGGGCAAGCGCGGCCACCCGCGCCCCAAGCCCCCCTTCCCCGCCGGCTTCGGTCTCTGGGGCCAGCCGACGACGGTCAACAACGTCGAGTCGATCTTCAACGTGCCCTTCATCGTCGAGCGCGGCGCCGCCTGGTTCCACACGATGGGCACCGAGTCGAGCCCGGGGAACTTCCTGTGCGGGATCTCCGGCCACGTCGAGCGCCCCGGGGTGTACGAGGTGCCCCTCGGCATCAGCGCCCGCACGATCCTCGAGGAGTACGCCGGCGGCGTCTGGAAGGGACGCGAGCTGAAGGCCTGGATCCCGGGCGGCTCCTCGACCGGGCTCCTGCCCGCCACCACGATCGACACGAACATGGACCACGACTCGATCAAGGCCGCCGGCTCCATGTTCGGCACCGGCGCCATGATCATGTTCGACCAGACCGCCTGCACGGTGCGCGCCTCGAAGGTGCTGGCCCGCTTCTACGACCACGAGAGCTGCGGCCAGTGCAGCCAGTGCCGCGAGGGCACCCAGTGGCTGTCGGAGATCTTCGGCCGCATCGAGGAGGGTCGCGGCACCATGGCCGACATCGACAACCTCGAGCGCCTCTCCAAGCAGATGGCCCCCGGCAAGACCATCTGCGCCCTGGCGGACGCGGCCGCCATCCCGACCCTGGCGGTCGTGCGCCACTTCCGCGACGAGCTCGAGGCGCACGTGCGCGCGGGCTGCTGCCCCCTGAAGAAGGCCGCCCCGGCGGAGGTGGGCGCGTGACCAAGATCATCCTGAACGGCCGGGAGGTCGAGGCGGACCCCAAGAAGCCGCTCATCGCCGCCTGTTTCAAGCACGCCTCCCACGTGCCCCACTACTGCTACCACCCCGGGCTCACGCCGGTGGGCTCCTGCCGCATCTGCCAGGTGTCGGTCCAGGAGGGCGACCGCCCCGCGCGGGTCGTCGTCGCCTGCCGCACGCCGGTCAGCGAGGGCATGGTGGTCGACACCGAGAGCGAGGCCGCCCACGCCACCCGCCGCGAGTGCCTCGAGTTCCTGCTCAAGGACCACCCCCTCGACTGCCCCATCTGCGACAAGGCGGGCGAGTGCACCCTCCAGGACTACACCTACCAGGAGGGCCAGGACACGGGGGTGTCCGCCGAGCCGCGCCAGAACTTCGAGAAGCGCAAGAGCCTCGGGGACAAGATCGTCCTCGACCAGGAGCGCTGCATCCTCTGCTCGCGCTGTGTGCGCTTCTTCGAGGAGGTGCCCGGCAAGGCCCAGCTGACCGTCTCGGGCCTGGGTTCGCGCTCGAAGATCGAGACCTTCGGCGACCGGCCGCTCGAGGGCAACTACCAGGGCAACATCACCGACATCTGCCCCGTCGGCGCCCTGACCTTCAAGCAGTTCCGCTTCCAGGCGCGGGTCTGGAACCTGTTCAAGAAGAGCTCCACCTGCGGCGAGTGCAGCCGCGGCTGTGCCGTGTCGGTCGAGGTGCTGCGCAAGGGCGAGGTCAAGCGCATCCGTCCGCGCTACGACGCCGAGGTCAACCAGTGGTGGATCTGCGACGTGGGGCGCATGGCCCTCGAGGGCGCCAACCCCGGCGAGCGCGCGCCGGCCCTGCTGCGGGGCTACGCGGGCCTCGAGCCGGTGGAGGTCGAGGACGGCCTCGAGGCGGTGCGCGCCGCGCACCGCGCCCACGAGCGCCACGCCCTGGTCGTCTCGCCCTGGATCACCGTCGAGGAGGGCCGCGCCCTGCTCGACCTCGCGCAGAGCATCGGCGCCACGCCGACCCTGCTCTCGCCCCCGAGCAACGGGCTCGAGGACGACCTCCTGCACACCGGCGACCCGGGCCCCAACCGGCGCGGGCTGGTGGAGCTGGGCTTCGAGGCCAGGTCGCCCGAGGAGGTGCTCGAGCTCCTGGCCGGCGCCGAGACCGCGGTCCTCTTCGGCGAGCGCATCGCCGAGCTGATCGGGCACGAGGGCCTCGCCGGCCTGCCGTCCGACCTGCGGGCCTTCCTCTTCGACGTCGAGGTGCCCGAGGCCGCCTGCCTCAGGGGCACCTTCGGCCTGGCCAACTGGGTCGAGCGCTCGGGCACCTGGGTCAACGTGGACGGCCACGCGGGCCGCATCCGCCCGGCGCGGCCGATGCCCGCGGGCCTGCGCCTGCCGCTCGACATCGTGGCGGCCCTCTCCCCCACCGTCACCACGGGGGGCGACGCTCGATGACCGTCCTCCTCGCCACCCTGCTCAAGACGGTCGTGATCTTCGGCGGCCTGATCAGCGCCGCCGGCATCTTCACCCTCGCCGAGCGCAAGGTGAGCGCCTGGATCCAGCACCGCCTGGGCCCCAACCGGGTCGGGCCCCAGGGCATGCTCCAGCCGCTGGCGGACGGCATCAAGTTCATCTTCAAGGAGGAGTTCGTGCCCCCCGGGGGCAACAAGTGGCTCTTCCTGCTGGCCCCCGCCATCGCCGCCACCGCAGCCCTGATGTCCGTGGCCGTGATCCCCTTCGGGGGCCTGATCGGTGAGATCGACGGCACGCCGATCTACTTCTCGATCGCGGACATCCCGGTCGGCGCCCTGTACGTGGTCGCCATCGGGGGCCTGGGCATCTACGGCGTCATCCTCGGCGGCTGGGCCAGCAACTCGAAGTACTCGCTGTTCGGGTGCCTGCGGGCCTCGGCGCAGATGATCAGCTACGAGCTGTCCCTGATCCTCTGCATGCTGGCGGTGGTCGCCATGAGCAACACCCTCAACCTGCGGACCATCGTCGAACAGCAGAACACCGGCAGCCTCCTCGACTGGAACCTGTTCAGCCAGCCGCTGGCCTTCGTGCTGTTCGTGGTCTGCACCTTCGCGGAGACCAACCGCCACCCCTTCGACTTCGCCGAGTGCGAGTCGGAGCTGGTGGGCGGCTTCCACACCGAGTACAGCTCGATGAAGTTCGCCCTGTTCTTCATCGGCGAGTACTGCGCCATGATCGTCATGGCGAGCATGACGGTGACCCTCTTCCTGGGCGGCTTCTCGGTGCCCTTCTGGGCCGACGCGCCCTGGCTGGTCGGGGTGCTGGCCTTCGTGGCCAAGCTGTCCTTCTTCCTGTTCCTGTTCCTCTGGGTGCGCTGGACCCTCCCGCGCTTCCGCTACGACCAGCTGATGAACCTCGGCTGGAAGGTGTTCCTGCCCCTGGCGCTGGTGAACATCTTCCTGACCGGCCTGTTCATCTCCCTCTAGGAGCCCTGGCATGGTCATCGTCAAGCGCAAGGAGCTGACCCTCTCCGAGAAGCTCTACCTGCCCGAGGTGCTGCGCGGCCTGCGCATCACCCTGGGCAAGATCTTCCAGGAGAAGAGCACGCGCCAGTACCCCGAGGAGCCCCTGCTCAAGACCGAGGTCACCCGCGGCCAGCCGCGCCTGGCGGAGAACCCCGACGGGACCCTGCGCTGCGTGTCCTGCGGCATGTGCGAGGTCGCCTGCCCGGCCTACGCGATCACGATCGACGGCCACGAGACCGAGCGGCCGATCGAGCGCGAGCCGGAGCGCTTCGAGATCGACTTCCTGCGCTGCATCCTGTGCGGCTTCTGCGAGGAGGCCTGCCCCAAGGAGGCGATCCTCATGGGCGACGAGCTCGAGCTGGCCTCGGACAAGCGCTCGGACCTCGTCTACGGCATCGACAAGCTCAAGCGTCCCGTATCCGCCCTCCAGAAGCGGATCGATTACGTCAAGAAGATCAACGACCGGTGGCGAACTTCCTCTTCTACCTGATGGCGCTCGGGGCCGTCGCCGGCGCGCTCGGCGTGGTGACCTCGAAGAACCCGATCGCCAGCGTGCTGTCGCTGCTCGGGACCTTCTTCTGCCTGGCGACCATCTACCTCCTGTCGGGCTTCGAGTTCCTGGCGGCGGCCCAGATCCTGGTCTACGGCGGCGCGGTGATGGTGCTGTTCCTGTTCGTGGTCATGCTGCTCAACCTGGGCGGACCCCAGGCGGCGGAGGAGGCCACGGCCTACGTGCGCAAGCGCAAGCTGCCCTTCGCTCTGGGGACCAGCATCGCCCTGGTGCTGCTCACCTTCGTGGGCGTCCTCGGCTCCGGGGACGTGAACGCCGCGGGCCCCGCTCCCGCCTCCCTGGCGGAGGTCGACACCCTCGGCGCCCTGGCGGAGCTCTTGTTCGGGTCCTTCCTCCTGCCGTTCGAGGCCGCCTCGGTGCTGCTGCTCGCGGCGGCGGTGGCGGTGCTGGTGCTCGCCAAGCGCGAGGGGCGCCGTGACGCCGCCGAGGGCGGAGGTGGCGGAGCATGACCGTCCCCACCGAGCACCTCCTGATCCTGGCCGGGATCCTGTTCGCCATCGGCGTGGGCGGCTTCTGCCTGCGCCGCAACCTGATCGTGGTGCTGATGAGCATCGAGCTGATGCTCAACGCCGCCAACCTGACCTTCATCGCGGGCAGCCGGATGCACAGCGCCTCGGGCGAGCCGGCCGTGGACGGAGCGCTCTTCGCGCTCTTCGTGATCCTGGTCGCCGCGGTCGAGGCCGCCGTCGGCCTGGCCCTCGTGATCGCCCTCTACCGTCGCAAGCAGACGGTCTCCCTGGACGCCCTGACCGAGCTCGGAGACTGACTTGGAACACTCCCAGTGGCTGTGGTGGATCCCGGCGCTGCCCCTCCTCGGGGCGGCCGTCTGCGGCGTCCTCCACTTCCTGACCCTCGGGGCCCGCGAGCGGGACCCCGCCGCGAACGGGCCCTCCGGCCTGGCGTCCCTGGTGGCCGCCGGGACGGTGGGCGTGGGCTTCGTGCTGAGCCTGGTGGCCCTCTCCTCCCTGCGCGGCCTGCCGGCCGACGCCCGGGTGCTCGAGAGCGCCGCCTGGTCCTGGATCGACACGGGGAACTTCGCCATCGACGTGGCGATGGTGGTCGATCCCCTCTCGAGCGTCATGCTGCTCGTGATCACCGGCGTGGGCTTCCTGATCCACGTCTACGCCGGCGGCTACATGAAGGGTGACCCGGGCTACGCGAAGTTCTTCGCGTACCTGAACCTCTTCGTGGCCATGATGCTGATGCTGGTCATGTCCAGCAGCCTGCTCGGCCTCTTCATCGGCTGGGAGGGCGTCGGCCTCTGCTCGTACCTCTTGATCGGCTTCTGGTACGAGAAGGGCTGGCCCGCGGAGGCGGGGCAGAAGGCCTTCGTGGTCAACCGCATCGGGGACGCCTGCTTCCTGATCGGGAGCTTCCTCCTGGTGCACCTGTTCGGCAGCCTGGACCTGAGCGAGGTCGGCGGAGGCGTCGCGGCCCTGGTCGAGGGCGGCGAGCACTCCTTCCAGCTCGCCCTGGCGGCGCTCCTGCTGTTCGGCGGCGCCTGCGGCAAGTCGGCCCAGCTGCCGCTGTTCGTCTGGCTGCCGGACGCCATGGCGGGCCCGACCCCGGTCTCGGCCCTGATCCACGCGGCCACCATGGTGACCTCCGGGGTCTACCTCGTGATCCGCCTCAACCCGCTCTTCGCCGCGACGCCGGGAGTGCTGATGTTCATGGGCGTGGTGGCCGCGGCCACGGCCTTCATCGCCGGCACCTCGGCCCTCGCCCAGCGGGACCTCAAGGGCGTCCTGGCCTACTCCACCGTCAGCCAGCTCGGCTACATGTTCCTCGGCCTGGCGGCGGGCGCCTGGGCCTCGGCCCTCTTCCACCTGGTGACCCACGCCTTCTTCAAGGCCCTGCTCTTCCTCGGCGCCGGCTCGGTCATCCACGGCATGCACGAGGAGCAGGACATGCACAAGATGGGCGGCCTGCGGCGCCACATGCCACGGACCTACCTCACCTTCCTGGCCGGGGCCGCGGCCCTCTCGGGCCTGCCGGTGCTCTCGGGCTTCTTCTCGAAGGACGAGATCCTGGCCATGAACTTCGCCCAGGGCGGCCTGCACTACGGCCTGTGGGCCGTGGGCGTGGTCACCGCCGCCATCACCGCCTTCTACACCTGGCGCATGGTGGGGCTGGTGTTCTTCGGGGACGAGCGCTTCGACGTGGAGAAGGTCCACCCCCACGAGTCGCCGCCGAGCATGACGGTGCCCCTCACCGTGCTGGCCCTGCTCTCGGTGCTCGGCGGCGTGCTGGGCCTGCCGCCGGTGCTGCCCTTCACGCACATCCTGCACAGCTGGCTCGAGCCGGTCACCGCCGGGGGCACGGCGCTCCTGCACGGAGACCACGCGCCGCACCTCTCCCACGCGGTCGAGTGGGTGCTGCTCGCCCTCGGCGCCGGCATCGCGCTCTACTTCGCCCACCAGGGCTTCCACCGCTACAAGCACGGCAAGAAGGCCGACGAGAAGCTGGCCGCCGAACGGCCCGCCCTGTACGGGCGCCTGGCCGACGCCTGGTCCATCGACCGGGCCTACACCCTCTGGATCGTGCAGCCCCTCAAGCTCCTGGCCTTCGTGGTCGCGGTGGTCGTGGACCAGTTCGCGGTCGACGGGGCGGTCAACGGCTGCGCCAGCGGCGCCCGGGCCCTGGGCCGCAAGCTGCGCGGGCTGACCGACGGGGGCGTGGCGAGCTACGGCCTGTGGATGGGCGCCGGAGCGGCCCTCTTGGCCCTGGCCTGGATCGTCGGGGGGACGGCCTGATGCTGACCGCCCTGACCTTCCTGCCCCTGGTGGGCGCGCTCCTGGTGGGCCTGACGCCCCGCGGGAGCGAGGGCCTGCAGCGGGCCCTGACCCTGATCATCACCCTGGTGGTCGCCGGCCTGGGACTCTCCCTCTACCTGGGCTTCGACGGCTCCAGCGCCGCGGCCCAGGAGCTCGTCCAGCGCGACTGGTTCACCCTGCCCGGGCGGGGCGGCGACATCCCGGTGCACTACGCCCTGGGGGTCGACGGGGTCTCGATCCTGCTCGTCACCCTGACCGCGGTGCTGATGCCCATCGTCGTGCTCTCGACGAAGGTGCACATCGCCAAGCGGGTGAAGGAGTTCATGATCTGGCTGCTCCTGATGGAGACGGGGATGCTCGGCGTGTTCCTGGCCCAGGACCTGATCCTGTTCTACTTCTTCTGGGAGCTGTCCCTGATCCCCCTCTACTTCATCGTCGGCATCTGGGGCGGCGAGCGCCGCCTGTACGCGACGATGAAGTTCTTCCTGTACACGGTCGCGGGCTCGCTCCTGATGATGCTGGGCGTCATCTGGCTGACCTGGTCCACGGGCACCGCCGACCTGGTCGAGCTGGCGAGCGCGGCCTCGACCCTCCCCGGCGCCGAGCAGGCCTGGATCTTCGCGGCCTTCGCCCTGGGCTTCGCGATCAAGGTGCCGGTGCTGCCCTTCCACACCTGGCTGGCGGACGCCCACACCGAGGCGCCCACCTCGGGCTCGGTGCTCCTGGCCGGCGTGCTCCTGAAGATGGGCACCTACGGCCTCCTGCGCTTCGGCATCGGGCTCTTCCCGGGCGTGGCCATCCAGGCCGCCCCGATCTTCATGGGCCTGGGGGCCGTCGGGATCGTCTACGGGGCCCTGCTGGCCATGGCCCAGACCGACATCAAGCGCCTGGTGGCCTGCTCCTCGGTCAGTCACCTGGGCTTCGTGGTCATGGGCCTCTTCGCGCTGACCCAGGAGGGCCTGCGCGGCAGCGTGATCCAGATGGTCAACCACGGCCTCTCCACGGGCCTGCTCTTCCTGCTCGTCGGCATGATCTACGAGCGGCGCCACACCCGCGACTTCGAGCAGTTCGGCGGGCTGGCCAAGGTCATGCCGGTGTTCGCCTTCTTCTTCGTGTTCTCGATGCTCTCCAGCGTGGGCCTGCCGAGCCTGAACGGCTTCGTCGGTGAGTACCTGATCCTGCTCGGCACCTTCCAGGCCTCGCCCCTGTGGGCGACCGTCGGCGTGACCGGGGTGATCTTCGGCGCTGTGTACCTCCTGATGGCGACGCGCAAGATGCTGTTCGGACCGGTGACCGTCGAGGCCAACCGCAAGCTGCGGGACCTGGACGGCCGCGAGGTGGGCCTGATGATCCCGCTCGTGCTGCTGTGCGTCTGGATCGGCGTCAAGCCGAACCACTTCCTGGAGAAGACCGACGGCTCGGTGGACGCCCTGGTGCAGCGGGTCGAGGACGCCCGCGCCCTGGCCTCGGCTGGAGAGTCGGCGGCCGGACACGAGCTCGCCACGGCAGCCGGCGCAGAGGCCGACGGAGGTGAGTCCCGATGAGCCTCGCCCTGCTGCAAGAGATGAACATCCAGACCCTGGGCAGCGCCGAGTGGATCGGCGGCGCCCCGATGCTGTGCGTGACCGCCGGCATCCTCCTGGCCCTGCTGGCGGAGATCACGCCCGTCCTGCGCCCGGCCCGGGGCCTGGCCTACGGCGGCAGCCTCCTGGCCGCGATCTTCTTCGAGCTGCGCATCGTGGCCGAGCCCGTGGGCCCGATCTTCCAGGGCACCTTCCTGGCGGACGCCACCTCCTCCCTGTGGGGCATCCTGTTCGCCTTCTCGGGGCTGCTCGCCTGGCTCTACGGTCAGCGCTACTACCGCGACGAGAAGGCCCACACCGCCGAGCACGACATCCTGATGCTCAGCTCGGTGCTCGGCATGATGCTCATGGCCGGGGCGGAGGACCTCCTGACCTTCTTCGTCGGCCTCGAGCTGCTCTCGGTGCCCCTCTACGCCCTGGCCAGCTTCCGGCGCGTGCGCCAGCGCTCCGTGGAGGCGGGCCTGCGCTACTTCCTCCTGGGCGCCTTCGCCGCGGGGCTGTTCCTCTACGGCGCGGCCCTGATCTACACCTCGACGGGCACCATCACCCTCGCCGGCCTGCGCTCCAGCGGCCTGCCCACGGACCTGTCCGTGGTGGGTGCGGCCCTGATGGCCGCGGCGCTCTTCTTCAAGGTCAGCGTCTTCCCCTTCCACTTCTGGGTGCCGGACGTCTACCAGGGCAGCCCGACCCCGGTGGTGACCTTCATGTCCACGGGGACCAAGGCCGCGGGCTTCGCCTTTCTGCTGAAGATCGCCTTCCTCCTGCCCGAGAGCGCCGTCGCCAGCCTGTCCGTGATCGCGATCGTGACGATGGCGATCGGAAACCTCGGCGCGCTCCTGCAGGGCGACCTCAAGCGCCTGTTCGCCTACTCGGCCGTTGCCCACGCTGGCACCCTGCTGCTGGTGGTCGCCTCGACCCTGGTGGGCGACCCCCTGGCGGACGGCCCGCTCCAGGCGGCGCTCTACTACATGGCGGCCTACGTCTTCACCGCCGGGGGCGCCTTCGGCATGGTGGCCCTGCTCGAGGGCGACGGCGAGCACTGGACCCGGCTCGAGTCCCTGCGCGGCCTCGGCCAGCGACGCCCGGGGCTGGCGGCGGCCCTCTCGGTCTTCATGCTCAGCCTCGGCGGCTTCCCCGCCACCGGGGGCTTCTTCGGGAAGTACTTCGTCTTCTCGAGCACCCTGCGCGCCGACATGGTGACGGTCTCGGTGATCGGCGTGCTGCTCTCGGTGGTGGCGCTCGCCTACTACCTGAAGGTCATCCTGACCATGTGGATGAAGCCCGAGCCCGAGGGCCAGGCCCCGCCGACGGCCTACCGCCCGAGCGCCTCCTTCGCGACGGGCGTGTGCCTGTTCCTGGTCTTCGCCCTGGGGCTCGCCCCGGGCTGGTTCCTGGACCGGCTCTTCTGAGCCGCGCGACGTCGGCCGGCCTCAGGGCCGGTCGAACTCCACCGCCCAACCGCGGCGGTCGCCCTTGATGCGCTCGCAGCGCACCATCTTGCCGCTCAGTTTCTTGCGCTCCCCGTCCTCGGTGAACTCGACGCTGATGCGCAGCTCTCCGTCGGTGAAGAACAGGATCCCGGTCTGGGAGACATTGTTGGCCACGCCCTCGAGCTCGGAGGTCTCGATCGAGACCTGAACGGCGCTATCGCTCGCCAGACGGGCAGCGCGCCGCCGGTCCGCGGTGTCGGTGCCGGGGTCCGTGGAGGGGGTGGTGTGGGGGTCGGGGTTGGTCATGGCAGAGGGGGAGGCCGTGGATCGAGCCTCGTCCCCTTCATCGACCGGGCCCGAGGCCCTGCTGAACGGTTCCGCAAGTTCCTCCGCCACAGGGACCTGGAGGCCCGTCGCTGCCCCTATCCGGGGCCGAGACAGGCCTCGGGAGGACCGGCGCCCCTCGACCTGGAGGGCGGGGTACGTGCG
Organism: uncultured Planctomycetaceae bacterium; assembly: GCA_964591315.1. GTDB lineage: Bacteria > Planctomycetota > UBA1135 > UBA1135 > JABACD01. Next base: position 46,164 of record CAZQAT010000001.1, on the reverse strand, counting down.
GAAGAGCCCCGGCTCGCAGCGCCAGTCTCCGCCCCTCCGGTGAGCGCACTGCGACCGCCGGGTTGCCCTTGCCGCTCACTTCAGACGAGGCCGTCTACCACATGGCAGCGGGGCCCGGGGTCGACACCGCATCAAGAACGGGTCGGAAGCTCGTCGGCGAGAGCACACACCAGCTCGTAGTACGCCTCCACCTCCATCCCCAGCAAGGTCGCCCCGAACAGCTCCGCCTCCTCGTGGGTCACGAGGTCGGCGTAGTTGACGGTCGGCAGGTGATAGGCGACGAGCGCCGGCCAGTCCTGGGGACGCCGGGCGAAGTGCTCGTGGACGTGGATGCGGTAGGAGCGCGGGCCGTCGCCCTCCGCGGGCAGCGCGATGGCGAACTCCCCCTCCTGCAGGGGGTCCGAGTCGAGGACGAGCTCGGTCGGGTAGCGCACCAGATCCCGGTCCTCGAGCAGCGCCCGCAGGGCCGCCTCGTCCAGGTCGGGACCGTAGCGCTGGCGCGCGAGCTGGGCCTTCTCGACCACGTGGGCCTTGAGGGCCTTGTAGCCGTCCTCCTGGGTCAGGTCGAGCTTCTCGCGTTCCATGGGGATCGAGTGTACCGCAGGGTCCGGACTGGAGAGAGGGGGCCGGCCTGCAGACGGCCGACCCCCCGGGGGGGAAGCTGGCCCCGGATGCGGGGGCCAGATCAGTGGTGGCCGACTAGTGGCCGTAGCGCTTCTTGAACTCCTCGGCGGCCTTCGCCCGGCGGGCGGCCTCCTCGGGGTCCATCTCGCCGTTGAACCACTTGTGGTTGTCGGTGGCGAGCACCTCGTCGAGCTTGGCCCGCAGGGCGTCCGCCGCCGCGACCTTCTCCTCGTCGCCGGAGGCGCGGCCCTTGGCGATCAGCTCCTCGAGCTCGGGCACGAACTTCGCGTAGAAGTGCTTCGCCAGGTCGTAGGTCCCGTGCCAGTGCGTGTAGTCGGGACCCATCATCGAGGCGCCGTGGCGGGCGCGGCGGCCCTCGTGGTGCCAGATCTCGAAGTACGTGAAGTCGATCTTGTTTCCGAACTTGATCGGCTTCATGAGCGGCTTGGCGGCCGCGTAGAGCTCACCGGCCGGGATCGCGTACTTGTCGTTGTAGAGCTGGATCAGGGCATCGTACTGCTCGTACCAGTTGTCCACCCAGACGCTGTTGTGGCAGCTCGTGCAGACGTTCTTCATGCTCTGGCGCCGCGTCTGCCACGGGATGTCCTTCCCGGGCAGGTTCATCTTGGCGTCGGAGACCTCCGGCCGAATCGAGACGGGCGGGCGGTTGTTCCAGCTGATGCGCAGGCCGATGTCGTGCGTGATGGGCTGGTCCTTCGTCGCCGACATGTGGCAGGTCGAGCACGTCGGAGCGTGGTAGTAGTCCTCGCCCACGATCCACTTGTTCGCGTCCAGGTTCATCTTGTCGATGTTGGCCGCGAAGGCGATGCCGTGCTTGGACTCCTCGTAGATCTCCTTCTGCGGGTGGTCCGGCCCCATGTGGCACTTGCCGCAGGTGTCGGGGTGACGGGCCTGCTCCGCGGAGAAGGAGTGACGGGAGTGGCAGGCTGCGCAGGAGCCCTCGGAGCCGTCGGGGTTGAGGCGCCCGATGCCCGTGTTGGGCCAGGTGGCCGGGTCGAGCTTGCCGCCCGGCAGGACCTTCACGTTAGAGCCGTGGCACTGCCAGCAGCCGTTGACCGCGGCGGCCGAGTTCCCATGGGGGAAGGCCGGCGTGACGAACTCGCTGTTGCCTTCGACGACCTCGGCCAGGACGTTGTCAAGGGAGCCGAGGATGCGGCCGCCCTTGGCGTGGTGGGACTCCGAGAACTCCTGCACCTCCTTCTGGTGGCAGCGGGCGCAGTCCTTGGGGCTGACGATGACCGAGATGGTCGCGTCGTAGTGCCGGAAGGCATCAGGGTCGCCCTCTTCGGCGCGGTGGCACTCGTAGCAGCCCACGTTGGCCTTGTAGTGCTTGCTTCCGCCCCACTGCTGGTAGAGGGCGAGGCTCTCCTTCTTGTGACAGGCGATGCAGTCACGGGAGGTGCTGCTCAGCTCGGGCAACCCGATGACCTGAGTCGGCGCCGGATGGAAGCTGGCCTTCGGAGGTGCCTTGGGGGCCTCCGACTCCGACCCGGAGACGACCCCCAGGGCCCCCGCGGCGATGACCAGGACGGACAGGGAGATTCGTGCGATGTACATGAGGTTCATCCTCGAGCCATCTCACCGACCTCGGGGTCGTCGACGGCTCCTGATTGGGAAACGGGTTGGTTCGGGTCGTAGTCGCGGTCGACCGTCATACGACCCGAGAGAACGGGTAGGGAGATGCGGACGAAGATCGTGAACAGGAGCAGCCCGAAGGCCCAGATTCCGAAGCAGACGAGGGACTCGTCGAGGGTCGGGACGTACTCCACGATCTCGCCGATGGGCGAGGGGACGAAGGCCGGGACGATCAGTCCCATTCCCTTCTCGATCCAGATGCCGATGACCACGGCCAGGCAGGCCAGGCTCGGGAGGACCGGCTTGCGGGCGATCGGCGTCAGGAAACAGATGGCCGCCAGGACCTCGAGCACGATGGCCGTCCAGATCCAGGGCACCAGGGCGTCGTAGCCGTGCCAGCCGAACAGGAGGTACTTCCAGGACACCGCGTGGGCGGAGCCGGCGTAGAGCTCGGTGAAGATCTCGCTGCCCAGCATGAACAGGTTGATCAAGAGGGCCACCGTCACGATCGACTGGAGCGTCGAGAGGGCCTTCTTGGGCACGTCGTAGAGCGTGACCTTGTCGATCACCCGCAGGGCGAGGATCAGGAAGGCCGGGCCTGCGGCGAAGGCGGAGGCCAGGAAGCGCGGCACGATGATGGCAGAGTTCCAGAAGGGCCTGCCCCCCAGGCCCACGTACAGGAAGGCCGTGACCGTGTGGATGCTGATGGCCCAGAAGATCGCCAGGAACACGAACGGGATGTAGAAGGCCCGGCTCGGCCTGCGCTTCTGGTAGGCGCAATAGACCAGGTACCCGCAGATGTGCATGTTCAGCAGCAGGTAGCCGTTCAGGACGATCACGTCCCACGTCAACATCGAGACCGGGAAGTTGAAGCGCAGGAACAGGTGGTGGAAGCGGTCCGGGCGGCCCATGTCGACCACAACGAACAGCAGCGCCATCACCACCGCCGCCACCGCCAGGAGCTCGCCGAAGATGACGAGGTCGTGCAGCTCCTTGTTGCGGTAGACGTAGACCGGGATGACCAGCATCACCGCCGCCGCGGCCATACCGACCAGGAAGGTGAAGTTGGCGATGTACAGGCCCCAGGAGACCTGGTCCGTCATCCCCGTCGTGGCCAGGCCGTGGACGATCTGCTTGGCGTAGGCGTTCAGGCCGAGCAGGGCGACCACCGTCAGGACCGTCATCCACAGGTGGTAGCGCCAGTCGCCGACCAGGCTGAGGCGGAGGGAGCGCCAGACGAAGCGGACGTACTCACCCATGGCTCAGGGTCCCTCGCTCGCCACCGCCTGGCCTTGCGGGTAGCGCTCGTCGAAGTAGTAGAAGAAGCGCGGCAGGGTCCCCACGTCCTCCTTGAGGACGAAGACCCGCTTGTTGCGCAGGATCTGGGAGACCTCGCTCTCGGGGTCCAGCACGTTGCCGAACTTGCGCGCGCCGACGGGGCAGACCTCGAGGCAGGCGGGCAGCTTGCCCTCCCGCGTGCGGTGCAGGCAGAAGTGGCACTTCTCCATCGTCCCCTTCTCCCGGGGACGGTTGGAGAGGTAGGCCATGTCGGTGTTCAGCTCCTGGGGCTCGAGCTCGGGCTCCGAGAAGTTGAAGCGCCGGGCCCAGTAGGGGCAGGCCGCCTCGCAGTAGCGGCAGCCGATGCACCAGTCGTAGTCCACGACCGTGATGCCGTCCGGTTCCTGCCAGGTGGCCTCCACCGGGCAGACCTTCGTGCAAGGGGGGTCCGCGCACTGGTGGCACTGGATCGGCAGGTAGAAGTGGTCGCCGGAGGGCACCGTCGGGGTGTCGTAGTCGTGCCTGCCCGCCTCGATGTCGAGGGTCCCGGAGGGCATCTCGAGCACCCGGATGTACTGCACCTGGGGCGAGCGGCTCTGGTTGTTCTCGTCGACGCAGGCGTAGACGCACTTGCGGCAGCCGATGCAGCGGCTGAGGTTCAGGGCGTAGACGAACTCGACGCCTTCGCGCGGCCTGACGTCTCGCAGGTTCGGCTCGACGCCGTAGCGCTCCTCGACCTTGGCGGAGATGCGGGCCAGGGCCTCGCCCATCTCGGCCTCGTCCATCTCCTTGTAGTGCTTCTGCAGGAACTCGTCGATGGAGGGGATGTCGTCCCCGTCGAGCTCGGCCAGGGGACTCAGGGCCGCCACGCAGGCGGCCATGCCCCCCACCGCCGCGCCGCTGTGGCGCAGGAAGCTGCGGCGCGAGAGGCCGAGGCCGCCCTGGCGAGGCTTGTTCTGGCCGGAGTCGTCGACGTCACTCATGGGGTCCTTGCTCTCCTTCGGCCTTGCCGGCCGGGGGATGCGTCCCGGAAGCGGGCGCGTGACTGCGCCGCCGCAGGGGGTTGCGCTCGTCGTGCACCCGGTGGAGCGGGTCGCGTTGCGTGGCGCGCATGCGCAGGGTGCGCGGAGCCGGCAGGGGCTCCACCGGCTGGAAGGCCGGGTGGTGCGGGTCGTGGCACTCCGTGCAGCCGCGCAAGGACCGCTCGGCGCTGCCGATCTCCCAGGAGCCCGTGGCCTTGCCGTGCATGCCCCGCTCCCAGTCCCGGTAGGTCGTGCCGTGGCAGCCGGCGCAGACCTCTTGCACGTCGGCGAAGGGCACCTGCACGTCCCCGGCCAGCACCAGGTAGTTGCGGTCCTCCCGGGAGTGGCAGTTGTAGCAGCGGGCGTTCAGGCCGTGCTCGAGCTGGATGTGCCCGTGCTGGCGAACCTCAGCATCGATCTCGAGCTTCGAGTCGAAGATCCCGTGGCAGTCCTGGCAGGACATCTCGAAGCCGGCCACATCGATGCGGGGGGGGTCCCCCATCACGGCCCGGGCCAGGCCCCGGTCGATGTCCGCGGGGTCGATCTCGGCGGGCTCTCCGGCCGGGATCTGGCCCGACCCCGAACCCAGGGCGAACCAGGCGGCGAGAGCCAGGAAGGTGACCGTGATCAGGAAACGCATCGGATCGAGGGGGTGACCTCTCCCCCTTCATCGGCACCATCTTAGGAGCACCACATCTGCTTATCGTCTGATATTTCAGAAAAGTCCTCCCGCTCTGGAGGCCTCCCGGCCGTGAGAACGCCCCTGGCTCCCCGTTCAGGGTCAGGAGCGGCGGCCCTGGGCGGCCAGGTGGGCCGCCAGGCCCTCCAGGGGCACGTCCTGGACGTCCCCGGTCGCCAGCTCCTTCACCTGGCAGGTCCCGGCCTGCCACTCGCGCTCGCCGGCGATCACCACCAGGGGGATCCCGCGCCGGTCGGCGTACTTGAGCTGGGCACCGAGCTTCCTGGGCTCGGGATAGAACTCCACCGCCACGCCCGCCCGACGCAGGCGGGTGCAGAGCTCCAGGTAGTCGTCCCGGCGCCCCTCCTCGAAGAAGGGCACGAAGACCTCGGCCGTCGAGGAGCGCGCCGGCACGAGCTCGAGCTCCTCCATGGCCGCCAGCAGCCGATCGACCCCCAGGGAGGCCCCCACCCCGGGCAGGCGCTGCTTGCCGTAGACCTGGGCCAGGTCGTCGTAGCGCCCGCCGGAGCAGACGCTGCCGATGTCCGGCAGGTCGTCGAGGAAGGTCTCGTAGATGGTGCCGGTGTAGTAGTCCAGGCCACGCGCGATCGACACGTCGAGCTCCACGCGCTGGTCCGGCACGCCCGCGGCCCGGGCCGCCTCGAGCACCGCGCGCAGCTCCGCGATGCCCCGGACGCCGACCTCGCTCTCCCCCACCAGGGGGGTCAGGCGGTCGAGCACCGCCGAGGACTCACCCTCGATGCGGGTCATGCTCAGGATCTCCTCGGCCTGTTCCGGGGTCGTGCCGGCGGCGCTGCGCATCTCCTCCGCCACCGCCTCGGGGCCGACCTTGTCGAGCTTGTCGAGGGCCCGCAGCACGGGGCCACCCCGGCCCGCGAGCCCCAGCCGCTCGAGCAGACCGGTCAGGACCTTGCGGTTGTTGATGCGCACCCGGAAGCCCTCGAAGCCCAGGGCCACCATCAGCTCGTGGATCACGAGCAGGGCCTCCACGTCGGCCAGGACACTCTCCGTGCCGATCGTGTCGAAGTCGCACTGCATGAACTCCCGGTAGCGCCCCCGCTGGGTGTTCTCCGCGCGCCACACGTTGCCCACGTGGTAGCGCTTGAAGGGGGTCCCGAGCACGCCGATGTGCTGGGCGCAGAAGCGGGCGAAGGGCACCGTCAGGTCGAAGCGCATGCCCACCTGACGCTTGCCGGCGTCCTCGAAGCGGTACATCTGCTTGTCGGACTCCTCGCCCCCCTTGCCGGTCAGGATCTCGAGGTACTCGAGCACCGGCGTCTCGATCGGCGCGAAGCCGAAGGAGCGGTAGACGCCCCGGGCCGTGTCCACCAGGTGCTCCCGGGCCAGGGCGGCCTGGGGCAGGAGGTCGCGAAAGCCCTTGAGGGTGCGCGGCTGGATCTTGGGAGCGTCGCCAGTCATGGGTGCGGGCGGCCCTGTTCGAGTGCTGCCGCCGGAGCGCAGAGGATAGGCCGCGCGCCCCGCGTTGCGAGCCCCGAGCCGGTCGATTAGCTTCCCCTGCGATGGAGCCCCGCACGCCCGCACGAACCGCCCCCCTGCCCGCCGCCCTGCTCGGCCTCGCCCTCGGCGCCTGCGGCGCGGAGGGGGCGGGAGAGGTCGATCCGGGTCCGACCGGGGACCCGACGAATCTCCTGCTCGTCACCCTCGACACCACGCGCGCCGACCGCCTGGGCTCCTACGGGCACGGCGCGGCCCACACGCCCCACCTGGACGGGCTGGCAGCGGGCGGGACGCGCTTCGACCGCGCCTACGCCCACGTGCCCCTGACCCTGCCGACCCACGCCAGCCTCCTGACCGGGACCTTCCCGCCGGAGCACGGCCTGCACGACAACGGCCGGCGCGCCCTGGGCACGGACCTCGTGACCCTGGGCGAGGTGTTCCAGGAGCGCGGCTACCGCACCGGGGCCTTCGTCAGCGCCATCGCCCTGGACAGCTCCTTCGGCCTCGACCGGGGCTTCGACCTCTACGACGACCACCTGGGCGAGCCCCCCCCTGGCCAGACACGGGTCCTCGATCGCCCCGGCGGTGACGCCGTTGACGGAGCCCTGGCCTGGCTCGCCGGCGGGACGGGGCCCTTCTTCCTCTGGGTCCACTTCTACGACCCCCACGCGGAGTACCGGCCGCCCGCGGACTTCCGCATGGACGACCCCTACGACGGGGAGATCGCCTACATGGACTCCCAGATCGGGCGGCTGCTCGGCTGGCTCGAGGCCCAGCGACTCGTCGAGGACACCCTGGTGGCGGTCATCGCCGACCACGGGGAGAGCCTGGGCGAGAAGGGCGAGCACACCCATGGGGCCCTGATCTACGAGGGCACCCAGCGCATCCCCTGGATTCTCTCCCAGCCCGGCCGCGTCCCGGCGGGGCTGCGGGTGGACGCCCTGGTGCAGCAGGTGGACCTCATGCCCAGTCTGCTCGAACTCTACGACTGGCCCCCCGTCGAACAGGTCTCGGGGCGGAGCTTCGCGCCGCTCCTGCGGGGCGAGGAGATCGCACCGGCGCCGGTCTACCTCGAGAGCGAGTACAGCGCCCTGAACTTCGGCTGGAGCTCCCTGCGCGGGATCGTGCGCGGACGCTGGAAGCTGATCGCCGCGCCACAGCCCGAGCTGTACGACCTGCTCGCGGACCCTGGCGAGTCTCGCAACCTGGCGGCGGAGCGGACCGAGCTGGTACGGGAGCTCGCCGCCGAGCTCGACGCCCTGCTGCGCTCCATGCGCCGCTACGGCTCCGCGGCGGCCCAGCTCGGCGAGGGCATGAGCGGCGGCCTGGCGGCCCTCGGCTACGCCCAGGGCACCGCCCCCGCCAGCGAGCAGGGCAGCGCCGTCAATCCGATGCACAGGATCGAGGTGCTGGAGCTCTACCACGCTGCCATCGGCTTCGGGAACCGGGGGCTGTTCGAGCACATGCTGGAGCCGCTCGAGCGGGTCGTCGCCGAGGTACCCGACGGGGCCGGCTTTCGCACCCTGCTGGGCGACACGTACCGCCGGGTGGGGCGCTACCAGGAGGCCCGGGTCGAGCTCGACGCGGCCCTCGAGCTCGATCCCGACTACGACCCGGCCCACTTCTACTCCGGGGCCCTCCACGAGACCCTCGGAGAGCTCGAGCCGGGCATCGCCGCCTACCGCCGCAACATCGCCCTGCGTCCGAGCTACGTGCCGGCCCGCGAGGGAGTCGCGCGCCTGCTCGCCGCGGGCGGGGATCCGGACGCCGCACGGCGGGAGTACGAGGATGTCCTGCGCCTCGAGCCCGACGTCGCGCGCCACAGGACCGCCTGCGCCCGGCTCGAGTGGGACCTCGGCCGCCCGGCCGCCTGGCTGTCCGCACTGCGGGAGGCGGCCCGCCTGGCCCCCGAGGACCTGGCGGTCCAGAACCGCCTGGCCTGGGCCCTGGCCACCGCGCCCGGGGACGAGCAGCGGGACGGGGTCGCGGCACTCGCCCTCGCGGGCCGCCTGGCGAGCGCGACCGAGCGCCGTCAGCTCGACCTGCTCGTCAGCCTCGCGGCCGCGGAGGCGGAGACGGGGGACTTCGAGACCGCCGCCGGGACCCTGCGCGAGGCGATCGGCAAGGCGACCACCCTCGAGGAGCCGGAGGTGCTCGAGAGCTGGGGCGAGCTCCTGAGCGAGCTCGAGGCAGGGCGCGCGCTCCGCGCCGGCGTCCTCCCCTGAGGTCGGCTCCCCTAGAAGGGGTCCTCCAGGGCCTGCAGCTCGATCGAGCAGGCCACCCAGGTCTGTATCTCCTCGGGTGTCAGCTCCAGACGCTCGACGACCTTCTTCGGGAGTCTCCTGGAGAGCCTGGGGCGATCGCGCTCGAAGGTCTCGTGGGCGATGTGGTCCGCCGCGACGAGCAGCAGCGTCAGGTCCTCGCCGGTTCGCGCCACCTTGGCGTCGTGGTGCTCGCCGATGGCGCGTGACACGCTCCGCGGCAGGTGCCAGCGCTCCGCCACCAAGAGCCCCACGTCCGCGTGGTTGAAGCCGAAGGTCGAGCGCTCGACCTCCCCCTGGTCGCGGCCCGAGCGCTGCGCCTCGACCGTGGCCTCGGCGAACTCCCGGTGCAGCTGCTCGAAGAGCACGAACTTGCCGATGTCGTGCAGGAGTCCGGTGATGAAGACCTCGTTCTCATCGATCTCCGAGAAGAGGCGTCGCGGGGCGCGAGCCATGAGACGCGCGGTCAGGGTCGAGTGCTTCCACATCTCCCGAGCGTCGAACTCGCCGTTCGGGCCCAGCTTCGAGAACAGGTCCGCCACCGTCACCTGCATCAAGACGTCCTGCAGGGCATTGACGCCGAGCACGGCCGCAGCGTGGCCGATGTCCAGCACCGGGGCGCTGAGACTGTAGAAGGCGCTGTTGGCGATCCGCAGCAGGCGCGCCGCCAGGGGCGGGTCCTCGGAGATCAGCTCACCGATCTCCTTGATGCTGCAGTCGGGGTCCCCGACCATCTCCTGCACACGCAGGACCACCTCCGGGAGTGAGGGGAGGCTGAGCTTGCCACCGAGGCGGCGATGGAGTGCCTTCGTGTTGAGCATGAGGAGGCGCCCCCTGGGAAGAGGGGTCCGTCTGCGACCTATCGACCAGCGGAGCAGCTCGGCCCCAGGCAGACCCGGGATTCGTCAGCCGTCGGGGCCGATCCAGGCGCTGGGGGCCCCTCCGTCCGGGGCCGGAGACCTCCAGAGCAGGCGGGAGCCGGGGGGGGCCGTGGGACCCTCGAGGTCCCGCAGGTCGAGGCCGAAGCGCTCCCAGTGGCTGGCCCCGCCGGGGTCCACCAGCACGTAGGCGAAGCCCGCTGCCCACAGGCGCTCCACCCGCCCGCGGCCCTCTTCCACGGAGAGCAACTCGCCCAGACGCCCCCGCCCGGCCCGGTCCCCGTTCCGCCGCGGCCCGAGGGTCGCGCAGGGCCAACCCGCATGCCAGGCCACGAGGGGCGCCCAGGGGGCCTCCGCCAGGACGCCTCGACCCGCCCGACCGCGCTGGTCGGACCAGGCGCCAGGGGCCTCGTCGTGGTCCCTCAACCAGCGCGCGGCCCGCAGCACCTCCAGCCCAGCACCACGCGCCTCCCGGGCCGCGGCGCGGTCGGGCTCGAGGATCCCGCCCAAGAGCGCGAGGGGCACGAGCCCCCAGCGCCAGGCCGGCGGTCGCTCCAGGAACCTCGCCACCGCAAGACCCAGGGGCAGGGTCGCGAAGAGCCACAGGGACGGCTCCAGGAGCGAGGCGCCGACGCAGCCGAGCCCCACGCACCCCCGGCCCAGGCCGGGCAGGAGGGCGAAGGGCCCCCCCTCGTCTTCGGCCCGTGGGCTGACCTCCCAGGCGAAGAGCCCGAGGGCGAGGAGTCCGGGACCGAGCAGGTGCGTGGCCGCGACGCGCCAGGCCCCGGCGTCCTGGCCGAGGGCTGCCAGCCAGGCCGCGCCACGAGCGCGGTCGGGCCCGAGGAGCGCCGTCAGGACGGCGAGGAAGAGCAGCAGGCAGGTGACCAGGCCCCAGACCTCGGGACGCGTCGGCCAGCTCCCCGGCCCGCGCCCGGGACGCCAGCCCAGGAGCAAGAGGGGCAACGCACCCAGGAGGGCACCGTCCCCCACGAGGTCGATCCACCCGGCGACCGGCCCCTCCGCGGCCGGCACCCAGGGACCGCCGATGGCCGGCACATGGGCCAGCACCATCGCCGGCAACCAGAACAAGAGCGCCGCGCGCACCACGTCCGCGCGCCGCTCCCCCGAGGCCGCCCGGGCCGTGAGCACGAAGGCGCACCAGGTGCCCAGGGTCGGAATCGCGAAGGCCGGCGTGGTCAGGAGGCCCAGCCCGGTCACCGCCCCCGTGGCCATCGACCACATGAAGCGGTCCAGGTCCTGACCCGCGCGCCCCACCGCTTCGAGGGTCCGCAGCTGCATCACCACGAGCAGCGCCGCGAAGAGCTCCAGCTGCAGGCGGCCCGGTCGCCCGCTCTCGACCACCACCGTCGCCGCCACGAGCACGACCAGGGCGCCCAGGACCGCGGCCCGGGTGCGCACACCGGCCCGGCGGATGCCGCCGTAGAGCAGCGCCAGGAGCAAGGCGAGCTGCACGGGCGCGACCCAGGCGCCGAAGCGCTGCAGGGCGGCACCGTCGATACGACCCGGTGCGACTCCGAGCTCCTTCCCGACGCTCAGTCGCGCGAGCCCCGCGAGCAGCTCGTCGTACAGGGGCAGGTCCACGCAGGGGATGGCCTCCGGGAAGCTCAGGAAGCCGTCCACCTGGGCCGTGCGCGCGGTGGTCGCCGCCAGAGCGCTACGCCGCAGGCGCCAGGCGCTGTCCGCCTCGACCACGGCCGCCGTGCCGGTCTCGGGATCCCGCGGGGTGTCGCCCAGGGAGAGCCCGAGCCAGACCACCAGGAGCGCCAGGAGCACGAGGGCCAGAGCCCCCTCGCTCCGCGCCCCGCTCAGAGCCGCGCGGCCCACGCGGCGACCGCGTCCGGGATGCCGACCTGCCCGACAGGGGCGGGCGCGCGTCGCTCCACCCTCGCGCGGCGCGCTCCCGAGTCCAGGCCCTCGCTGCGGTCCGCCTCGGCGCCGAGCACGATCCGCAGCACGGGCAGGTCGAGCTCCTCGGGCATCGAGACGCGAGCCGCGGGGGTCTCCGCGAGGACGAGCGCCTCGACGGCCCGGCAGGCGTCGGCCACGAGGAGGCCCGGCAGGACCCGGCCCGCGTCTCCGCGGGCGACGAGCACGATCGAGCTCGTGCCCGCGTCGTCGCGCACCCCTTGCACGAAGCGGCAGAAGTCGAAGCCCGCCGTCCCCGGCAGGGGCACCCGCGCCGCGAGGACCCGCGCGCCCTGGGACTCGGCGACGCGCAACCAGGCCTCCCCCACGGTCCCCGCCAGGAGGTCCGTCGGGTGCTCGCGCCCCGTGGTCAGGAGCAGGTAGACGCGGGAGGGCTTCCCGCCCGGAGGGCTCGTGCCCCAGACCGTGCCCCCGTGCTCCTCGGCTCTCGCGGAGAAGTGCCAGCGCACGGGCACCTCCCCCGTCGCGGTCCAGTCCGCGACCGGCAGACCGTTCCAGGCCCGCAGGCCGAAGCGCCGAGCCGCACGCAGGCGCTGGCTCAGCTCGCGCGTGGAGCTGGGAACCGGATCCGCGTCATCGGCGACCCCCTCGGCCAGGCGATCCAACGACTCGACGCACTCCACCACCACCGGCAAGCTGCGGACGGTGGCCAAGGCCGTGCGCAGCTCGAGCACGAGCCGCCACGCCCCGGCGTCGGACTCGGGCGGACGGACGTACATCGGAAAACCCGCGCGCAGAGCCGCGACGCTCACCGGTTCACGGCGGGCGAGGCGCTCCTCTCCCTCCGGCGAGAGCCAGAGCAGCCGCGCCTCGATGCCCCCCTCCGGCTCCCGCTCGAGGCCCGGCCTCCAGATGCAGTCGACCTGGACCGTCATCGCCTCGCCGCGTCCCTCGGAGCGGGCGGCGAAGACCCCCGGCACCACCTGCAGGTCCAGGGCTGAGGCCAGCTCACGCCAGGGAGCGTCCACGCCGGCGGGATCGTGCCCCGCGAGCAGCCTCCGGGCCTCCGCCAGGGTCGCCAGGGGCAGGGGGCTGCGCCGCGAGCGGCGCGGATCCCGTCCCGCGCGCAGGAGCGCGTCGGCCTGGGCCCGCAGCTCGGCATCGGCCGCGACGTAGAGCCGGCGCAGGTCCCGCTCGCGCTCCAGGCGCAGGGCCGCGGCGCGGGCCTCGGCGCGCTCGATGAGCTCGTCCCGGACCTGTCCCTCTCGCGCGGAGGCGCCCGGGACGCAGAGAGCTCCGAGGGCCAGGAGGATCCAGCCCCTACTCATCGCGCCGCTCATAGACCACCTCACCCGCCTTGACGACCATCCACACCGGGTTCCGCCCGAGCTCGTAGCTCAGGTGCCGCGCGTCCGGCAGGTCCAGGCAGACGAGGTCCGCCTGCTTGCCGACCTCGATCGAGCCCAGGCGCTCGCCGCGCCCCAGGGAGCAGGCGGCGTTCAGCGTGGCCGCGCAGAGGGCCTCGACCGTGCTCATTCCGTAGCGCAGGACGGCCCAGCTGATGACCTCCGGCATGGACTGCAGGTAGCAGGAGCCGGGGTTGAAGTCCGTGGCCAGGGCCGGAGCCAGGCCGGCGTCGATCATGGCGCGGGCCGGGGCCTCCTCGCTCTGGCGGATGTAGAGCGGGACGACCGGGCAGAGCACGGGGACGACCTGGGCCCGCGCCAGGGCGGCGATGCCCTCGGGCGTGACGCACTCCAGGTGGTCCGCGCTGGCGGCCCCCAGCTCCGCAGCCAGCTCCGCGCCCCCCAGGGGTGTGAGCTGGTCCACGTGCATGCGCACCCCCAGGCCGAGCTCCGCCCCCCGACGCATCAGGCGCCGGGAGTCCTCGAGGCCGAACACGTGGCTCTCGGTGAAGACGTCGCAGTACTCCGCCAGGCCGCTCTCCGCCACCCGCGGCAGCATCTCGTTCAGCAGCAGCTCCACGTAGTCGTCCTTGCGCTCGCGGAACTCCGGGGGAAAGTCGTGGGCACCGAGGAAGGTGGGCACGATCTCGACGCAGTGCTCCTGCCCCGCGAGGGCCAGCACCTCGAGGCACTTGAGCTCGTCCTCGGTGGAGAGGCCGTAGCCGGTCTTGGCCTCCACGGTGGTCGTCCCCAGCTCCACGAAGCGGTCGAGGCGTTCGAGCAGACGGCCGAGGAGCTCCTCCTTCGAGGCCTCGCGCACGCCCTTCAGGGAGGAGAGGATCCCGCCCCCGGCCTGGGCGATCTCCACGTAGCTCTTGCCCGCGGCGCGCATCTCGAACTCCTCCTCGCGGGTGCCGAAGAAGATCGGATGGGTGTGGGCGTCCACGAAGCCGGGGATCAGGACGCCGCCCGCGCCGTCGATCGTCTCGGCGGCGTTCCAGCGCCCGCGCAGCTCGGCTTCGGGCCCCAGGTCGACCACGCGTCCGTCGCGCACGGCCACGGCCGTGTCCCGCAGGCGCTCGCAGCCGAGCCGTGCACCGCCCAGAGCGCTCGAGCCGCGAGGTGTCGCCACCTCGGTGAAGCCGGTCAGCAAGAGGTCGGCCCGCCCGTCCTCGGGGGGCGCGTCCGGGGGGGGCACGGCCGTCATGGCGGGAGCCTAACAGACTGCGGCGGCGCCATGCGCCGCCGCGGTGCCTCCCTCGACACCCCCCTGGCCTCCAGGGCCGACTCCCTATTCTATCCCGCCAGGCGACGCCCCTCCTCCAGGTCCCGCAGGGCGGAGTCCATGGCGGCGGCGATGTGGGCGCGGATGCGCTTGCGCGCCCGGAACATGATCATCTTCATGTTGGACATGCCCACGGACAGGCGCTCGCAGGCCTCCGTGTAGCTGAGCCCCTCGACCTCGATCAGGTGCAGGGCCTCCTGGTCCCGAGGCGACAGCTTGCTCCAGGCGGCGGCGTAGTGCAGCAGGAGGATTCCCCAGCTCTGGGCGATGGACTGACGCTCCTCCTGGATCGAGACCCGGGCCGAGGGGCCGAAGCGGGGATCCTCGGGCTCGCTGACGCCATCGGGCAGGTCGTGGATCGAGAGCCGCCGGCGTGCCCCCAGGTGGCGCCGCACCACGTTGCGGGCGATGGCCCCGACCCAGACCCGGAAGGAGCGCGGCTGCTCGTCCCGGAAGCCCGAGGAGTAGCGGTAGACGTTCACGAACACGTCCTGGCACAGCTCCTGAGCGTCCAGCCGACCGCGAAGCCCGACGCCGCTGCCCAGGATGCAGCGCAGCACGGTGCCCTGGGTGAGCTCGTGCAGGGCGGTGAACTCCTCCTCTCCCCGCCGGTCCCTGAAGAGAGCCATCAAGGCCGTCTCGAGGCGCGCCTCGAAGAGCTCCGGGGTCTCCCCCTCGAGGCGCTCGAGGGCGACCCCGCGGCGGGTCAGGAGCTCGCGCACCAGGGGGTTCGTGGGCAGGCGACGCGCGTCCCGGAGGAGCGCCGGTTCGGCGGTGCTCGTGTTCTTCACGCAGGGCCCATCGCACGGGTCGTGCCAGGTACCCGCGAGACCGGTGCATGTGCCATAAATGGCTGCAAGAGCTACCCTTGCAGACACAGTGCTCGGTGAGTCGGCCATCCCCCGGCGTTCGAGGGGCCGGGCAAGTTCCGATGTCGTAACACGATGCCCCACCTGGTTCGCACCCCCCAGGGGCAGCTCGACCCGGAGAGCTGAAACCCGGGGGGCCCTCGCACCGATAGAATGGGAGAGCTTCTCCACCTCCCCGTAACGAGTCTCGACTTGCTCCTCCTCCTGCTTCCCTCGGAGCCCGCTCCTCCACCTGCCCTCTTCCAAGAGGGCAGCACCGAGGTCGCCCCCTGGGCCCTGGCCATCCTGGCCCTCTCCTTCGGCTTCGCCCTCCTGCGCCAGGCCCTGCTGCAGTCTCGCACGGCCCGCATCCGCTCCATGGCCCGCAACGAGGCCTTCGGGGAGCGCATGGAGGCCCTGCTCGAACAGAGCGACCGCCTCTCCGCCAGCGCCCGGGTGCTGAAGGTGAGCAGCGACCTGATCTTCATGTCGCTGCTGCTCGCCACCCTGGCCGGGTCCGAGGGTCTGCGCTGGCCGACCCTGGCCCTCTCCGCCGCGATCGCGGTGCCGAGCCTGCTGTTCCTGACCGAGTACGTGCCGCGCAGCCTGGCGCGGCGCTACGGGGACCGCTTCCTGCTGCGGGTATTACCCGCCTACGCGGTGCTGCAGCTTCCCCTGCAGGCACTCGTCTGGGTCCTCGAGGGGCTCAATGGCGCAGTGCTGCGGGTGCTCGGTCTGCGCGAGGAGGCGCCGGAGACCCGCGAGCTCGTCGAGGGCTTCCGGGAGGTGATCGAGGACAGCTCCCGCAGGAGTGACCTGGACGACACCGAGCGAGAGCTGCTCGAGAACGTGATCGAGTTCAGCGACGTGGACGTGGCGGAGATCATGACGCCGCGCACGGAGATGCACGGCGTCGACGTGGAGGACGGCCTCGAGGAGGTCATCCACGTGGCGGCCACGGAGGGGCACTCCTCGATCCCCGTCTTCGAGGAGAACCTCGACAACATCGTGGGCTTCGTCTCCGCCCGTGGCATCGTCGCGCGCCTGGCACTGGGAGACCCGCGCCAGGCCGCGCTGGAGGATCTCCTGCGTCCGGCCTACTTCGTGCCCGAGACCAAGCTGGTCACCGACCTCCTGGCCGAGTTCCGCCGCGGCAAGCGCAAGATGGCCATCGTCCTCGACGAGTACGGCGGCACCGCCGGCATGGTCACCCTGGGGGACATCCTGGGAGAGATCGTCGGCGACATCGGCGACGAGTACGACCGCGAGGATCCCGAGCCCGTGCTCCAGCTCGGCCCGGGCATCGCCCTGATCGAGGCCGGCCTGCGCATGGCCGAGGTCAACGAGGCCATGGGCCTCGAGCTGCCCGAGGAGGAGGACTACGAGACCCTCGGCGGCTTCGTGCTCTCCGAGCTGGGACACCTCCCGAAGAGCGGCGAGCACTTCGACCGGGAGGGCACTCACTTCGAGGTGGTCGAGGCCAGCGACCGTAAGGTCATCCGCGTGCGAGTGCGGACGGTGCCGGCCGAGAAGCGTGCCTAGCCCGAGTCTCTCACCAGCCGCCGCAGCGTGCCGAAGGACCAAGCCCTCCTACTCTCCCGCCGCCCCTTCTCGGAGTCGTCCCTGGTCGTCTCCGTGCTGACTCGCCGCCATGGTCCCCTGCGGCTCCTGGCCCGGGGGGCTCACCGCCCCAGGTCGCGCTACTTCGCGGTGCTCGACGCCTTCCACACCCTGGACCTGGTCTGGAACCGCGCCCGCCACGGGGAGCTGCACCACCTCGCCGCCGGGGAGCTGCGCGTGCGCCGGCGGCGGATCCCCGAACACCCGGAGCGCTACGCCGCCGGCAGCGCCCTGCTGGAGCTGACCGCCCTCGGCATGCGGCCGGGGATGGCGGAGACGGCGCAATTCGACGCCCTGAGCGAGGCCCTCGACCAGCTGGAGGCCGGCGAACTCTCGGCGGACATGGTGCGCGTACGCTTCGAGCTGGGCTTCCTCCGCCGCCACGGCCTGTCCCCGGCCCTGGAGCACTGCGCCGCCTGCGGCCAGGCTGCCCCGGCCCGGGGAGGCAGGGCCCCCTTCTCCGCGGGGGCCGGGGGCCGCCTGTGCGGCCCCTGCGCGGATGAGGCACGCTCCCAGGGGCGGCGCGTCGGCACCCTGCCCTTGGATGTGCTCGACGCCGCCGCCAGAATGCAGGCGGGCGCCGAGCCCGAACTCACCCCCGAGCTCGTCCTGCGCCTGCGGGACTTCGTGGAGCGCTTCCTCGGCGTCCACCTCGAGAACAGACCCCGCGCCCTGCGGGCCTTCCTGGCCCAGGCCAACCGCAACGCCCCCGCCGCCCCCCGCTGAATGCCGCGCACCCTCCCGATCCTGCTCGTCGCCCTCGCGGCGCTCTCTTCCGCCTGCCAGATGACCTACATCGAGCGCAGCGAGGGGGTCCCGTCGGGGCTCGAGCCGAACGAGGTGCCGGCCGCCATCGCGAGCGCCGAGCAGGCCCTGCTCGACGGACAGCCCCAGCGCGCCCTGGACTGGATGCGCGTGGCGAGCCAGCTGGAGGGTCTGCCCACCACCCAGAGGGTGCGTGTCCAGGAGCTGCTCGAGCTCGCCGCCGACCGCTGGCTGAAGGAGCTCTCCACGACCGAGACGCCCCCGGAGCTCCTCGCAGAGATCCTCGAGCTCGACCTGCCGCGCCAGCTCGCGGTGACCGGGGCCCTGATGGGCGCGGACCTGTTCCTGCAGCGGGGCGACTACAGCGAGACCTTCGACCTGATCGAGCGCATCGACAGGCGCTACCCGACGCACCACCTGCGTCCCGAGGCGGGGCGCCTGCTCGTGGAGGCGGGACTGGCCCTCTCGGAGCTCGAGTCGGGCTTCTGGAACTCCAACCGGGACCACGCCTTCCAGGCCCTCGAGTACAGCTCGATCCACTACCCCCTGACGCCCGGGGGCGACCTGGTGCTGAGGCGCCTGGCGGAGATGTACGAGGAGGACAGCCTGTGGTACATCGCCATCGCGCGCCACGAGGAGCTCGTGGCCAACTTCCCCGCGAGCGACCTCGTCCCCTTCAGCCTGGCGCGCATCCCTCACCTCTTGCTGGCGAGCATCGAGAGCCCGGAGTACGACCGGGGCGCCCTGCTCAGCGCCCGCGACGGGCTGGCCAAGTGGCTGCGGGACTACGCCGGCCACGAGGTCAGCGAGGAGGTGCGCCTCGACCTGGCGGACGCCATGGTGCGCCTGGCGGAGAGCGACCTGGGCATCGCCCGCTTCCACGTCACGATCGGCAACGACTACGGCGCGCGGTTGCACGCCCGGCGAGCCCGGGACGAGGCCCAGGCCGCCGGAGACGAGCGACGCCGGCTCGAGGCCCAGGCCATCCTGGACGGTCTACCCGAGGAGCCGGCTGCCCCCGGCCCGGCCGCGCCGTGAGGGCCTTCCTGCGAGCCCTCACCCCGGGCCGTGTGGGACGGACGGCGACGCTCCTGGCCGCGTCGCTCCTCTCCGGCTGCGGCTACTCGACGGGCGTTCGCCCGCCGCAGGGTTACGAGACCGTGGGCGTGACGGTCTTCGACAACCGCAGCCCCGACCCCTCCCTCGAGCGGGAGCTGTACGTGCTCCTCTCGCAGCAGGCCAACCGCATGCTGGACGCCGAGCTCGACTCCCCGGCGCGCTCGGATCTCGTGATCCGCGGACGGATCGCCGACTACAGCCGCCTGACCGGAGTCCTGAGCGTCGACGGCGAGCTGCAGCAGAGCGGCGCTCGCATCACGCTCACCGCCTGGCTCGAGGATGGTGCCAGCGGCGCGCGCCTGGGAGATGCGATCCTCTTCGACCAGACCGTGCGCTACGTGATCCGGGCCGGTGAGGAGGAGCGCGGGGCGCGCAGCGACGCCCTGGCCCAGATCACCCAGGAGATGGTCCTCGACCTCTTCACCCAGGTGGACTACGCCCGTTCCGAGGCGGGAGCCACCCCCGAGGAAGACCAGTGGGCCCCTGCGGCCCTCCAGGCCGACACGGTGGACCCCGAAGAGGTGGAGTGAGGGCGGCCCCGGCGCCCGCGCACCCGGACGGCCCGCCCCTCTCGGAGGCGGGGAATGCCCCTCGAACCCCTCCTCGAGCCACTGGAGAGGCCTTTTCCGGTACGAGAATTGGTCTAATAGACGTCCGCGCGGCTTCGTCTGTACGGCTGGAGCCCCCCCCGACCGATAGCTGAACCATGCCCGACCCCAAGCTGCCCAACCAGGAGAAGCCGGCCCGCAACCGCTCCTACGGCTCCTTCCTCCTCTTCCTCTTCATCCTGGTCGCGATCCTGATCCTGGTCGGCCGCAACTCCTGGAATCCCCAGGAGGACCTGACCCAGGACGAGTACCTGCTGGCCCTCTACACGGGCAACATCGAGCAGCAGGAGATCAAGGGCGACAACAAGGTCGAGGGTCGCCTGCGGGACGGCAATGAGCTCAAGAGCTTCGTCACGCGCTTCTCCGACGTGGCGGTGCTCGAGACCCAGATCCAGCAGCTCAAGGCCATCCCGCGCTACGCGAAGGTCAGCGAGGCGCGCTTCCGCGAGGCCGTGAACGCCGGCGACTACGCGCCCCTGCTGCTGCGGATCGTCACCGAGTACCACGAGCCCCCGAGCACGCCCCACGCGACCGAGGCGCCGACAGTCGCCCGCAGCAAGCGCAAGTACACCGCCCGCGTCTTCGCGGAGGTGATGGCCCGCAGCGAGGGGGACACCGTTGCGATGCAGGACGGGCTCGCCCTGCCCCGCCCCTCCAGCCCCGGACCGCTCTGGGTCGAGGTCCAGGAGACGGAGGACGTGGCCGTGCTGGTCACGGACATGAAGCTCGCCGGCGCGACCTTCGAGAGCCTCTCCTTCGACACCTCCAGCGACCGCGGTACGAGCTGGGCCGACAGCAGCTCGATGCTGTCGACGGCCCTCTTCGTCTACGGGCCGTGGCTCGCGATCTTGATCTTCATCCTCTTCATGATGCGCCAGATGCGCGGCCAGGGCGGCGCGGGTGGCGTGATGAGCTTCGGGCGCTCCCGGGCGCAGCTCTACACGAAGGAGAACAACACAAACACCACCTTCGACGACGTGGCCGGGGCCGAGGAGGCCAAGGACGAGGTCCACGAGGTGGTGGAGTTCCTCAAGAACCCGGGACGCTTCACCCGCATCGGCGGGCGCATCCCGCGGGGCATCCTGCTCGTCGGCCAGCCGGGCTGCGGCAAGACCCTGCTGGCCAAGGCCATCGCCGGCGAGGCGGAGGTGCCCTTCTACTCGATCTCGGGCTCGGACTTCGTCGAGATGTTCGTCGGCGTCGGGGCCAGCCGCGTGCGCGACCTCTTCAAGCAGGCCCGGGAGAACTCCCCCTGCATCATCTTCCTCGACGAGATCGACGCGGTCGGCAGGCGGCGCGGCAGCGGCATGGGCGGAGGCCACGACGAGCGCGAGCAGACCCTGAACGCGATCCTGGTCGAGATGGACGGCTTCGGCACGGACGAGGGCATCATCGTCATCGCCGCCACCAACCGCCCCGACGTGCTCGACCCGGCCCTCCTGCGCCCTGGGCGCTTCGACCGGGAGGTCACCATCGACCTGCCCGACGTGGCGGGCCGCGAGTCGATCCTGCGCGTGCACCTGGGCAACGTGAAGGCCAGGAAGGACATCGACCTGGCGGTGCTCGCCAAGTCCACCCCGGGCTACTCCGGCGCCGACCTCGCCGCCACGGTCAACGAGGCCGCCATCATGGCGGTCCTGGCCGGCAGCGACGAGGTGGCCATGGAGCACCTCGAGGAGGCCCGCGACAAGGTGCGCTACGGCCGCCAGAAGAAGTCGCGCAACTTCGAGGAAGCGGACCGCGAGATCACCGCCTACCACGAGGCTGGCCACGCCCTGGTGGCAGCGGAGATCGAGAACGTCGACCCGCCCCACAAGGTCACCATCGTGCCCCGCGGCCGCGCCCTGGGCGCAACGATGATGCTGCCGGAGAAGGAGAGCTACCACATGCAGAAGCGCCGGCTGATCGGCCAGCTGGCGGTGCTCTTCGGCGGCCGCGCCTCCGAAGAGGTCTTTTGCGGCGACATCTCCGCCGGCGCCTCCGACGACATCAAGCGCGCCACCGAGCTGGCGCGGGCCATGGTCACCGAGCTCGGCATGAGCGACGTGGTCGGTCCGATCAACTACGCCGAGCGCCAGGGCTCCGAGTTCCTGGGAACGGAGCTGATGGCCAGCCGCTGGCACTCCGAGCAGACCGCCCGTACCATCGACGAGCAGGTTCAGAAGCTCGTGCGCGACGCCTACGAGCGCGCCATGGCGATCGTCCAGGGCGGACGCGAGAAGATCGAGCGCCTGGTGGAGGCCCTGATGGTCTACGAGACCCTCAACGTGGACGAGATCCGCAAGCTCTTCGAGGGCACGGCGGTCTCGGACCTGCGCCCCCCGGCCGAGCCGGAGCCGGCGCCCGCGGCCCCGGCCGAGGGCGCGACGAACAAGGGCCTCAGCGGCGGTGCCGACGAGCTGCCCGGCGAGCTGCCCGGAGACGCCGCCCCCTCCCCCGCCTGACGGGGCCGGGTGAACGCCTCCCTGGAACCGCGCTTCGGGCGCCTGGCCCTCCAGCTGGGCGCCCGCGCTCTCGGAGGCGGGAGCGTGCCGCGCTTCTGGCTGCAGCTCGAGGCCCTCGACGGTGCCGGCCGCGACGAGCTCGCTCGCTGGGCCGCGCCAGGTGAGGGGGACAGCTGGTCCGTCACCGACCGCGCCGCCCTCGAGCGCGCGGGCGCCCCGACCCCGGCCCCCCAGGTGCGCGCAGCCCTCGAGGCCTTCGAGGCGCCGCCGCGGCCCTGGCGCCTGATGGGCATCCTGAACGCGACCCCCGACTCCTTCTCCGACGGCGGCCTGCACCTCGACCCCGAGGCCGCGGTCGAGGCCGGCCTGCGCATGGGCCGTGCCGGAGCTCACTGGCTCGACGTGGGCGGCGAGTCCACCCGCCCCGGAGCCGAGCCGGTGAGCGTCGAGGAGGAGCTGAGGCGCGTGCTTCCGGTGGTGCGCGGCCTGCGGGAGGCAGGCTGGGAGAGGGTCTCGATCGACACCCGCCGGGCCCCGGTGGCGGCGGCCGCCCTCGAGGCGGGGGCGACCCTGGTCAACGACGTCGGGGCCGGTCTCGACGACCCGGAGATGCTCGGGGTCGTGGCCCAGGCGGACTGCGCCTACGCCCTCATGCACCGCCAGGGGGACCCGCGCGACATGCAGCGGGCCCCGCGCTACGGGGACGCCGTGGCGGAGGTCGCCGACTTCCTACGCCGGCGCGCCGCCGCCTGCCTCGAGGCCGGCATCGCGGCCGAACGGCTGCTGGTGGACCCGGGGATCGGCTTCGGCAAGGGCCTCGAGCACAACCTCGAGCTCCTGGGCCGCCTGGCGGAGCTGCGCTCCCTGGGCCTGCCCCTGCTGGTCGGCCCCTCCCGCAAGTCCTTCATCGGCCACGTCACCGGCACCCAGGACGAGGGCGACTGGGCCCGGCGGGAGACCGCCGACGACCCCTCGGACCGCCTCGGAGGCACGGCAGCGGCGCTCACCTATTGCCTGGCGGGCGGCGCCGGGGTACTCAGGGTCCACGACGTGCCCGCCATGGCCGAGGCCTGTGCCGTGGCCGGCGCCATCGGCGCCCACACCGCCCACTCCGGACCCCTCTCGTGCTAGAGCAGCCCTACAACTGGATCCTGCAGGTGGCGATCCTCTCGACGGGGATCTACATCTTCCTGCGGTTCCTGCGGACGACCCGGGGCAGCGGCCTGTTGCGCGGACTCCTGGTGGCCTTCCTCTTCGGCGCCATCGGTCTGTGGGGGCTGTCGCGCTACCTGCAGTTCGAGGAGCTCAATCACATCATCGAGGGCTTCACCCCCTACGTGGCGGTGATCCTGGTGATCCTCTTCCAGCCCGAGCTACGGCGCGCCATCGCCCGCCTCGGCCAGCAGAACCGCCTGGCTCAGATCTTCAAGAGCGGCCAGAAGGAGATGGTCACGCGCGTCTCGAACGCAGCGATCGCCATGGGCAAGCGACGCCACGGGGCCCTGATCGCCTTCCAGCAGGAGACGCCCCTCGACGCCTGGACCAACAACGCGGTGCACGTCGACGCGGAGGTCAGCGCGACCCTGCTGGAGGGGATCTTCCACCCCGGCGCCTCCATGCACGACGGCGCCGTGGTGATCGAGGGAGACCGGGTCGTGGCGGCCGCCTGCCTGTTCCCCCTCTCGGAGAACATCCAGCTCAGCAAGTCCACGGGCACGCGCCACCGGGCCGCCCTGGGACTGACCGAGGAGACCGACGCGGTGACCCTGACCGTCTCCGAGGAGACCGGGCAGATCTCGATCGCGCGCCAGGGCTTCTTCAGCCGCGACATCCGTCCCGCCGACGTGGAGGCAGCCCTGCGAGACGCCCTCGGCCTGCCCTCCGGGGACGAGGACCCGATCCATACAGGGCCGACCTGGGCCGGCTTCGTGGCGGGGGTGCGAGCCTTCTTCACCGAGGACGTGCTGCGCAAGGCGATCTCCCTGGCTCTGGGCTCGGGCATGATCTACCTGGCCCACCAGGACATCGTGGTCACGAAGACCTACAGCCTGCAGGTCGCCGAGGCCGGGCCGGGCGCGAGCGCCGCGCCGAACCCGGGCACCCTGAAGATCCGCCTCCCCGAGTCGCGCTTCCACCTCCTGTCTCCCACCGGCGGCTCCCTGCTCGAGGTGACCACCCAGGGAACCCAGGCCACCCACGACCGTCTGCGGGGCTTCGGCGGTGTGCTCGACGTCCCGATCGACGTTCCCGAAGGCACCTTCGACATCGCCATCGACGACGTCACCTGGAGCCAGGGCACCTCCGAGCTGGAGATCAGCTGGGCCCGCTCCCGCACACCGGAGCTGCGAGTGGAGCAGTACGTGCGCCACACCTTCGACCTCGCGGCCACCCACGTCACCGTGGACACCGCCAAGCTGGACCCGCACTTCGTGGCGCGCACCGAGGACCTGGAGTTCGGGCGCACGAACATCACCATCGAGGGCCCCAGGGAGGCCATCGAGGGCATCCGTGGGGACGCCCTGCCCTTCAGCCTCGAGCCGATCGTGATCCAGTCCACCGACCGCGCCCCGCGGCGCGAGCTGCTGGGCCTGTCGCCGGAGATGGTGGAGGAACGAGTCTCCATCGTCGGCGCCCCCCAGGTCGCCGTGGTGTTGCCCATCGAGCCGGTCCTGGTGCCCCTGCAGGGCATCGAGCGGGACATCAAGGTGGTCAACCTCGACGTCCTGTCGGCCGTCGACCCCAGCGCCTGGACCATCGAGCAAGGGGGCCAGAAGGCCACCTTCGACCTGCGCACGGCGGGCCTCTTCGACTCCCCGGTGGACACCCCGGCCTACACCCAGACCTATCAGATGATCCAGGCCTACGCCCAGGAGAACCTGAAGGCCTACGTGGACGTGTCCGACCTGGCGGCGGGCACGGAGACCGTCCCCGTGCGCTGGGCGTTCCCCGGCGACTGGCTGGCCCAGCTCTTCCCCGGCCGGGAGGAGGAGTTCGGAAACAGCGCCCGGCTCGAGGTCGTCCTGACGAGCGCCCCCACAGTTCTGCTGCGGAACAACTAGAATCCCACGACCATGAGCGAGCGCATCTTCGGGACCGACGGAGTCCGTGGCCGTGCAGGCGCGGGGTGGCTGACGACCGAGAACGTCTCGGCCCTCGGACGCGCCGTGGGGCGCATCCACCGCTCCAAGATGGAGGCCAAGGCCGGCGAGCACCCCCGGGCGGTGCTCGGCCACGACGGCCGGACATCCGGACCGGTGCTGCAGGAGGCCCTGGCCCGTGGCCTGCGCGCGGCGGGCTTCGAGGTGCGCAGCGCCGGGCTGATCTCGAGCCCGGGCCTGGCGCTCGTCACCCGCTCAGGCCCCTTCGGCCTGGGCGCCATGCTCAGCGCCTCCCACAACCCCGCGGAGGACAACGGCATCAAGATCTTCTCCGGTCGCGGCGAGAAGCTCTCGGACGACGAGGAGAAGGCCATCGAGGCCCTGCTCCTGGCAGAGCCCGAGGCCGAGACCGAGCCCATCACCGTGCCCTTCGACGAGGAGCTGGTCGAGGGCTACGTGGACTACCTGATCGACCACGCGGCCGCGAAGCTCGAGCTGGGCGGCATGGAGATCGTGATCGACTGCGCCAACGGCTCCGGCAGCGGCTATGCACCGCGGGTCCTCGAGCGCCTCGGTGCCCGGGTCACGACCCTCCACGGGGAGCCGGACGGCAGCAACATCAACGCGGGCTGCGGCTCGACCCACCCCGAGTCCCTGCAGCGCGAGGTCGTCGCCCGCGGCGCCGCCCTCGGCATCGCCCTCGACGGGGACGCGGACCGCTGCATCCTGGTGGACGAGACCGGCGAGCTCGTGCACGGGGACGGCATCCTGACCCTCGAGGCCCACGACGCCATGGCCACCGGGCGCTGGAAGGACCCGCGTATCGTCGCCACGGTCATGAGCAACCGCGGCCTGCACCGGGCCCTTGCCGAGGTCGGCGTGAGCGTGATCGAGTGCAGGGTCGGTGACCGCTACGTGGTCGAGGCCCTGCGCCGTGAGGCCCTGCCCGTGGGGGGCGAGCAGTCGGGCCACATCATCTTCGGCGACGACATCCACTACATCGGGGACGGCCTCTACACGGCTCTGCGTGTACTGGCGGTCATGCGCCGCAGCGGGCGCCCCCTGTCGACGCTCGTGGCGCCCTACAGCCCGTACCCGCAGGTCCTGCTCAACGTGCCGGTGGCGAGGAAGCCGCCCCTGGAGGAGCTCGAGGAGGTGGCAGCCCTGGTGCGGCGCGTCGAGGAAGAGGTGGCGGACGAGGGGCGCGTGCTCCTGCGCTACTCCGGCACCGAGTCCCTGGCGCGGGTGATGGTCGAGGGCCCCGACGAGGTCCGCATCCGGGCCCAGGCGGAGGAGATCGGCGCGCTCCTGGCCTCCGAGATCGCCAGCCTCGGTTGAGGCGTAGCCCTCAGTCGCCATGACCGGTCTGCAGGTCGCACTCGAGACGAGCCAGCGCGCGGCCTCGGTGGCCGCGTGTCTCGGCGAGCGCCGCCTCGAACGCCGACTGGCCGGCGAACGCGCCCACGCCAGTGACTCCGTGGGCGAGCTCTCGAGCCTGCTCCAGGAGCTCGGCGCGACGCCCGCGGAGATCGATGCCGTCTTCGTCGGCACCGGCCCGGGCTCCTACACGGGCCTGCGTATCGGCATCGGAACCGCCCTGGGCCTCGCTCGCGGCGCGGGAGCGCGCCTGCGTGGCGTGCCGTCCGGCGAGTCGATCGTATGGGCTGCCTGCGCCCCCGGAGAGAGGGGGTCCTTCCTGCTCGACGCGCGGCAGGAGGAGCTCTACCTCGCGCACTACGAGCGGACCGAGGACGAGGTCGAGGTGCTGCTCGCACCACGGGTCGTGCCCCGCGCGGGGCTCGCCGAACACCTGCCCGCCGAGGGCCGCATCTTCGGCGACGCGCGCGCCCTGGAGCTCGGCGGCCTGCCGGAGCTCGTCACGGAACGCTTCGCAGAGGTCGGCCCCCCCACCGCGGCCGCCCTGCTCGAGCTTGGCTCACGGCGCCTCGAGCGCCACGGCGGCCAGGCCTTCGACGAGGTCCTCCCGCTCTACCTGCGCCCGTTTCAGGCCAAGGTCCGCCGCCGCTGACCCCGACCGGGGCACGGACCCAATGGTGAACCGGCCGGACGACTAGGTCGTCCGGCCGGTTGTCTCTAGAGGCCGCCGAGACCACGGGCACTGGGCCGAGTGGCGGCGGCACCCGTGACGACCCTCGCCCCACGCGGAGCCGAGAGCCGCACTGGCTCGCTACAGGTCGTGGGGACGCAGCGTGCGGCGGTTGTTCTGCTCCGCCCGCGCCTCGGCAGTCGCGATCAGGCCACGCACGGCCTCATCGAGAGCCGAGTAAAAGTCGCCCGAGACGTTGATGCCAGCAGCGGCCTTGGTGCGGCTCTTGCTGATGATCAGGTCACCGGTCTTCTTCTTGGTGCGACGACCGCGGGTCGACCGCGATGCCTTCTTCTTGGCCTTCTTGCGCGTTGCTTTCTTCCTAGCCATGTGTCGATTTGTTGTTACCCGTGAAGGGAGTCGTTCTCGAGGGAATCAATGAAACCTCCGAGATCCGGTACGCGAAGGCGAGAATGGCAAGCCAGCGGGATCGTGTCAACAACCGCATGGGCGCGAATCCCGGGATTTCTGCCGGAATTCGACGACTACGGAGGACCCGTCCTGCGCTCGTCACCAAGAGTGAGTCGCCCGCGGACCCACCCTCACGGCGTTGGATCCCCCCCCCAAGACCGCTAGTCTGAACGCTGTGAACCACCATCGAGCCTGGGCGGAGATCGACCTCGACGCCATCACACACAACCTGGCGGTCGTACGCGCGCGCGCGCGCGCCGGCGTGCGGGTGATGCTCGTGGTCAAGGCCGACGCCTACGGCCACGGCGCGGTGGCGGTGGCCCACCACGCCCTGCGCTGCGGCGTGGGAGCCCTGGGCGTCGGCACGAGCGCCGAGGCCCTCGAGCTGCGCGAGAGCGGACTGCGCCTGCCGATCCTGGTGCTCGGCACGATCGTGGACGAGGAGGCCGCACCGGCCCTGCGGCACGGGGTCGAGATCGGCATCCACGCCGCGGACCGGGTGCACGATCTGGAGCGCCTGGCGCGGCAGCTTGGGCTACGGGCACGAGTGCACCTGAACGTGGACACGGGCATGGGACGCCTGGGGGTGCTGCCCGAGAGCGCCCTGCGTCTGCTGCAGGAGATCGACCGGGCCGAGCACCTGGACCTGGCGGGCATCATGACCCACGTCAGCTCGGCCCGCGGCGCCCTCGATCCCCTGTCGGCGAGCCAGATCCGGACCTTCGAGGCGGTCCTGGCGGCGGCCGCCGAGCGCGGCCTGCGCCGGGGTTGGATCCACGCCGCGAACTCAGCCGCCCTGTTCACGGACCTCTGCCCTCAGTTCGACACGGTGCGCCCGGGAATCAGCGCCTACGGCATCCTGCCCGGGGGCTTGCCGGGGGCCGAAGAGCTGCGCCCGGCCATGTCCCTGCGCAGCCAGATCGTGTTCCTGAAGGACGTTCCCGGGGGTGCGCGGGTAGGCTACGACTCCACCTGGACCGCCCACCGCCGCACCCGCATAGCGACCCTCCCGGTCGGGTACAACGACGGGGTCGCCTGGCGTCTCGGCAACCGCGGCGAGGTCCTGGTTCGGGGTCAGCGGGCGCCGATGATCGGGCGCATCTCCATGGACTACACCACCATCGACGTGGGCCACATCCCCGGCGTCTCCGTCGGCGACGAGGTCGTGCTCTTCGGCGAGTCCACGGGCCAGCGCCTGGACCTCGAGGAGGTCGCCCGCAAGGCGCACACGATCCCCTACGAGATCACCTGCTCGGTGGGCGAGCGCGTGCCGCGGGTGTACCGCGGCGGCGAGGATGTCTTGCTCCCCCACCAACCGCCGCGGCCTGAGGCCCTCTCTCGCACGACTCCAGCTCCCGCGGTCGTCGAGGCTCCGCTGGCTCGTCCCTCGCGAGCAGAACTCGGCGGCGATTGAGCCCCCCCATGTCTCCCGCAGCCCGCGACCGCGAAGGAGGCCCGGCCGCGGCCCGGGGGCGGCGCTCGCGCCTGCTCGGCTCCCTACGGCTCTTGGGCTGGCTCGCGCTGCTCGGGGCGGGCGCCTGGCTCGCCCTCGATACCAGCGGTTGGATCCAGCGCGAGATCGAGCGCCAGTTGCGGGACCGGCTCGCCCCCCTGGGTCGACTCGAGGTGGGCTCCGTGCACATCGACTGGATCGGCCCCGGCGTGGAGCTGCGCGACCTGCGGCTCGTCGTCGACGACCGGGAGCGGCTCGCCATCGGGCGCCTGCACGTCTCCGCAGCCCTCGACCTCGAGTCGGGCCTGAAGCCCTCTCGGGTCCATCTGGACGGCGGACGCCTGTCGATCGCCGAGGACGGAGTCGAGCGCCTGCGGAGCTGGGTCGAGCAGGAGTCCGGTGGCCCGGAGGCGGGCCCGGTGGACTTCAGCCTGCCCTCGATCCAGGTGCGGGACCTGGTGATCGCCGCCGAGGGTCCCGCGCGGGAGGACCTCCTCCTCGGCACCCTCGACCTCTCCATGCGCGTCGAGCACGGCGTGCCCTCTCGGCTCGAGGGGCGCCTGCGCCTGCCCGCCCGGGACCGGGACGCGGCGACCACGGAGGTCTACGTCAGCGGTCTGCTGGGCAGTGACGGCCGGCTCGAGCTGCACACGATCACCGACTCCCTCGAGCTCGCCTCCTGGGACATGCCGGACCTGCCCCTCTTCGACGCCATCGAGGGTCTCTCCCCCGCCGGACGCGTCAGCCTGCACACGACCGGCAGCGTACGCCTGACCGGCGAGGACCCGGAGGTCCGCGGCAACCTGCGGGCGCGAATCGAGCAGGGCTCCCTCAGGGTCCCCGGCGTGGAGCCGGCGCTCGAGGCCCTGGGCCTCGAGCTCGAGGCCCACTACGAACCGGGCGCGGACGAGGACATCTGGACCCCCGGCGCCTGGCGCGGAGGCGGACGCCTCTCCGCCGCCTGGGCCGGCGAGAACCTCCACGCCGGCCTGCGCCTGGGTGATGCGGCGCGACCCGGCTTGGCCCTCGAGAGCTGGGTGCACGGCCTCGGGCTGTCGACCCTCAACCCCGCCTTGCAGGCGATCGAGGAGCCAACTCTGGTGCCGATCATCCGCGACGGCTTCGACCCCAGGGGGAGAGTCAGCGCGAGCCTCGGCCTGACGATCGCCGACAGCCTGCGCCCCGGGGACGAGCTCTGGCCCCTGGTGGAGCTGGCGGTCCTGATCGAGGAGGCCGGCCCCCTGCGAGCGGCCTTCCACGGCGTGCTGGACGAGGACGAGCCCGAGGCGCGGCCCCTGGCCTACCCGATGCCCGTGGACGTGGAGGATGTGACGGTGGTCGTCGCCCACCAGAAGCGCTTCCCCCGCCAGGACCTGATCGAGGTGCGCTTCTCCGGCACCCACGCCAGCGGACCGGCTCACGGCTCCTACCAGACCTGGTCGACCCCGGTGGACATGCCGCCCTTCGCCCCGGGCTACGGAGAGTTCGAGTACGACATCGTGATCGTCGTACCCTCCATCCGCATCGACGGCGAGGTGGACCGTTACCTGCCGGAGCTGTGGGAGGTCCCCGAGCTGGGGACGCTCTTCCAGGACTACGGTCTGCGGGAGGAGGGCACCGCGAATGTCCTGGTGCGCGTCGCCTGGCGCGCGGGCATGGCGACCGACGGTGCGGTGCTGGTGGACGTGAAGGCCACCGGCGTCGACGCCACCTGGGCGGAGCTGCCCGTGCCAGCCGAGGGCCTGAACGCCTTCGTGCGCGTGATCGACAACGGCAACGGGGCCAACTGCGTCGCCTTCCGAGCCGACGGCACCCTCGCAGACGCCGGGCCCCTACGGGTGGCGGGGCGCGTACGCTCCGAGGGCGCCGACCCCCTGGCGGAAGAGCAGCCCTTGCGCTTCGATCTCGTGCGGGTCGAGCTGGAGGAGCTCGAGCTGCCGGGCGCGAGCTTCACGGATCTGCGCAAGGCCCTGGAGGAAGTGGACCAGGCGGTGGCCGACCTGGAGCCCCGCGGACGGTTGGACGTCGACTACACGCGCGCCACCCGCGGCTCCGCCGCACCAGGCTCGTGGATCGAGATCGACGTGGCCGAGCCGGGCCTGCGGGTGCGACCGGCGGCCTTCCCCCTCGAGGTCGAGGCCGGGCGCGGGCGGCTCCTGGTGGAGGCCCTCGAGAAGCCCGATGAGGGGAGCGACGCTCCTGATGACGTCGAAGTCGAGCGGGTCGAGGTGCGCGTGGCCCCCCTCGTCGCCTCCCTTGGCGCGGACCTGCCGATCGGCGTGGAGGCGGACTGGAACTCGGAGCGTGGCGGCGGCGGCCGCCTCGTGGGCGCAGCCCTTCGGCCCGCGGATCGGGCGCTGCTCGAGCGTATCGCCACCGCCGCCGGCCTGGCCCCCGAGGAGTTCCTGGCGGGCTTCGAGGAGCTCGAAGTGGGCGGCGCGATCGACTTCGACTACGCCTTCGAGCTGGTCGAAGACAGCAAGGACCCCGAGGGCGTCTTCCGCTTCCGCCTGCGAGAGAACCTCTGCCACCAGCTGGGCGGTCTCCTCGTGGACCGCATCTCGGGCAGCCTGGTCTGGACCGGGGACCGGTTGGAGGGAGACAGCCTGCGGGCGCAGCTTGGAGAGATCCCCTTCGAGCTGAGCGCGGTGGAGCTGCGCCTGGAGGGTGAGAAGGTCGTGATCGAGGCCGACGTACAGGCTCGAGACGTGCTGCTGGACGCACCGCTGCTCGGCCAGTTCATCGAGCCCGAGATGGTGCGCAGCCTGGTCGAGGAGTTCGAGCTGCGCGGCCGCCTCGACGTGGAGCAGGGGCACATCCGCCTCGAGCTGATCCCGGACCGCGAGCCGCGCCTGGTGTTCTCGGGCACCGGCACCCTGAGCGACGCGCAGGTCACCGTCGGCCTGCCGCTCTCGATCCGCTCGGCACGGGTGGACCTCGAGGAGCTGGTGATCCAGGGCGAGGACGTGCGCGGCTGGTGCCGGGTCCACGACCTCTACGGCCAGGCCGTGGAGCGCGACCTGGCCCAGGCGAACCTCCTGCTCTCCTACCACGGCTCCCAGGTCACCATCGAGTCCCTCTCGGGGCAGTTCTGCCGCGGTCGTATCGGCGGGCTGGGCACGAACGGCACGGTCGGTGGCCCTGTGCTGTCGGTGGACCTGCACGCCCCCTACCGCTTCCAGGCGCAGCTCGGCTTGTGGGACGTCGAGATCCGCGAGCTGCTTGAGGACGTCTTCGCCTCCGAGATCGCCGACCGCGGCTTCCTGACGGGACAGGTCAGCATGCACGGAGAGCTGGCCAACCTGCTCGACGTACGAGGCGCAGGCTGGGGACGGGTGGACCAGACCGTGCTGTGGTCAGTGCCCGTGGTGCGGGACCTCTTCAGCCAGCTCGGCTTCGACGAGACCGCGGTCTTCGACGAGATGCGCACGGAGTTCACCCTCGGCGACGGGCGGATCGACATGCAAGAGGTGCACGTGCACAGCCCCCTGCTCAACTTGCAGGGCTCCGGCAGCCTCGGGATCGACGGCACCTTGCACCACGACCTGGAGGTGCGCTACAGCCTGATGGACAAGACCGGTCCGGTGGGCAGCCTGATCCACTGGCTGCAGAGTTCCTTGCTCTCGATCTCCGTGCGCGGGGACATGTCTCGGCCGAGGGTCATCCTGAGGGGCGTGTTCACCTCCCCCTTCACCGACCCCGACGACACCTTCAGGGCCCTGCCGGCGCCGGGCTTCAGCCCCCTGCGCTCGCGCTTCTAGCCCACCGGGATCGCGCTCCCCGGTCAGGAGGGCTCGGGCCACTCCCGGCGCGGCTCACCCTGCTCGATCCAGTCCCGCAGCAGCACCAGAGCGCTCCATGAGTCGCGCCGGGACTTGCGCGCCTCGCCGTGGAAGCCGGACTCGAGGAGCAAGGCCTCGGCCTCCTTGGTGGACAGGCGCTCGTCCTGCGGCAAGACCTCGACCCCCGGCAGGGCATCGCGCAGGCGCGCCATGAAGGCCAGGACGTCCCGAGCACGGCCGCCCACGCTGCCGTCCATGTTGTAGGGCAGGCCGACCAGCACAGTCTCCGCCTGGTGCTCCTGGGCGAGCCTCCCGACGTACTCAACCAGCGCGGGATCGTCCCCCTGGCCCTCCCAGACCTCGAGGGGTCGCGTGGCGATGCGCAGCGGGTCGGTGGAGGCGAAGCCCGTGCGCTGGGTGCCGTGGTCCACGGCGAGGGCGGCGGTCTTCATGTCCGCGCTACAGGAACTCCGGCCCCTCCTCGGCCAGGCGCTCCACGACGGCCTTGACCTCCTGAGCGCGCTCCTTCGGACAGACGAGCACCGCGTCCCCCGCGCGCACGACCACCAGACCCTCCACGCCCACGAGCGCCGTCAGGCTCCCGGGCTCCCCGTAGACGATGTTGTCCCTGGCGTCGAGGGCGAGGTGACGGCCGCCGCCGCTCGCGCAGTTGCCCGCGGCGTCGAGGTCTTTCACCTCCGGCAGGCTGGTCCAGGAGCCCACGTCGTTCCAGCGGTAGTCGATGGGCAGCACGCTGCGGTTCTGCGCCTGCTCCATGACCGCCACGTCGATGGGCAGGGCGGGCAGGGTCGGGTAGAGCTCCTCGAGACCGGTGGCGCGCCCGGCCTCCGCGAGGGGAGCGACCACTTCGGGGGCGTGGGTGCGCAGGGCGTCGAGCACCACCGCGGTGCGCCAGACGAAGATGCCCGCGTTCCAGAGGAAGCTGCCGGCCTCCAGGAAGGTCTCGGCGCGCTCACGGTCGGGCTTCTCGACGAAGCGCACGGCCCGGTGAGCGGAGAAGTCCCCGTGGCGCGCCAGCTCCTCGGCCAGCTCGATGTAGCCGTAGCCCGTGGCGGGAAAGGTCGGGCGGACGCCGAGGGTCACCAGGCGCTCCTCCCGGCAGGCCTCCTCGACCGCCGCGGCGAGGCTGGCGCGAAAGCTCGCGGCCGGTTCGATGACGTGGTCCGCCGGCAGCACCAGGTGCACGCTGTCCGCCGAGCGCCGCTCGATCTCCAGGGCGGCCAGGGCCACGCAGGGGGCCGTGTTGCGCCCCACCGGCTCCACCAGCACGTTCTCGGGAGGGAGCTCCGGCAGACACTCGAGCACCTGGGGCGCCAGGTCGCCGGAGGTCACCACCAGCACGCGCTCCAGGGGCACCAGGCCCTCCAGGCGCGCCACCGTCTCGGCGATCATCGATCCCTCACCGGCGATGGGCAGGAACTGCTTGGGCCGCGCGCGGCGGCTCGCGGGCCAGAAGCGCGTGCCGGAGCCGCCGGCCATGATCACCGCGTAGAGCTCTCGCTGGGTCATGGGCGCAGTCTACGCAGGCCTCAGTCCCGGGCCAACCAGGCCGCCAGGTCGAGACCTTCCATCGCGCGCCTCGCCTCCACGGCCCCGGGCACGCCGGCGGCCTGGTAGGCGGCGCGCACGGTGGGCGGAACCTCGTCGATCCCCAAGAGGACCAGCGGCCGCGGGGCGATCAGGGCCGCAAAGGCCTCCAGGCCTCCAAAACGCTGGGCCCGGGGCAGAAAGTCCCCGTGGGCGAGGTCGTCGAGGTCGTCGAAGTGCGCGGGCCACTCGACGGCCACCCGCAGGGGCAGCTCGCGCCCGAGAGCCGCGGCCAGCACCGTGGCGGCGGCCGCGTCGCCGCCGCCGTAGAGGGCCACGTCACCGGCCCCGGCTGCCAACCGCAGGGTCGCCAGGAGGTCTCCTGTCCGCTCCGCGATCAGGGTCCGGTTGTAGCCCCAGGTGAAGGCCACGTGCTGGCCATGGCGCCCCTCGTCCACGGGCAGGCGCGCCTGCGGGTCCTCGCCCAGCAGGGGCTCGAGCACGAGGCCCGACCGCCCGGCCGCGATCCACGACTCCTCGAGCTCCACGCGCCGCGGGTCGCCGCCGGCGCTGGTGACCAGGCGCGGTCCACTTTGGCCACGGTCGCCGGGAGGGTGCTCCAGCTCGACGAAGCTCAGTGGCTCGGAGCCGCTCCCGGTGCCGCGCACCCGCGCGAGCGAGCGCGCGTCCAGGAGCTCGCCCATCCGCGACCACCAGCCAGCGTCGGTACCATCGCGCGGGCTGACCATCACCTCCAGGGCGCCACCCACCACGCGACGGAACTCCGCGGGCTCCTCCCCCACGAGCTCGCGCAGACGCTCGGCCTCTGCGCGGAAGAGCTCGAGCAGAGCCGCCCGCACCTCCGTGCGCCCGGCGTCCGGCCGCGGGTAGCCCTCGCCGTAGACCGACAGGAGGTCGGGCTCCAGGGGCACGAGCTCCGGCTCCTCCTCGAAGCGCGAGAGCTCGAACTCCCTCGCGAGCAGGTCGTAGAGGTGCTCGCGGGCCACGAGGTTGTAGTTGTGCGGATGGTCTCGATAGCACCAGCCGTGGACGCGCTCCTCGGCTCCGAGAGAACCGTACAGCCGCCGCAGGTCCGGCAGGACGTCCTCCTCCAGGCGGATCGTCCAGTCGTCGGCGCCGGTCAGGGCCAGGGTCCGCGGCGCCGCGAGGGCGGCGAAGTCCACGTTGCCCGCGTCGATGCGCAGGTACGAGGCGTTCTCGCAGGAGCAACCCCCCTGCATGCCGGTGGACACCATCACCGCCGGGAAGAGCACCGCCGGCCGCGAGTCCACCGCGCCCAGCACGAAGGTCTGGGTCCCCCCGCCGCTCGCGCCGCTGACCGCCAGGCGCGTCGGGTCCACGTCCGGGCGTCCGGCGAGGAAGTCCAGGGCGGCCAGCGAGTTCCAGGTCTGCAGCCCGAAGGGGCTCAATCCCCATTGTTCCGCCTGCGCGTCCCCGAAGCCCCCGTCGTGGGGCAGCTGACGCGAGTCCGCATAGCCGAGCATGTCGTAGTGGAAGACCACGCAGCCCATGCGCGCCAGGGTCGCGCAGCGAGCCTGCAGGTGGTAGCGGGCGTTGGCGGAGCGTGCCTCCTGACCGGCCTCGATCTGACCCACGCACTCCTGGTCGGAGATGCGGCTGAAGCGCCCGCCGGTCCAGTGACCGTGGGGACAGAGCACCCCCGGGTGCGGCCCCGGGGTCGTCGGGCGGTACAGGTTGCCCGTCACGTGGAAGCCCGGCAGGCTCTCGAGGTAGACCCGCTCGACCACGTAGCCCTCGCGCTCGACCGCCCCGTGCACCACCGCCGGCCAGAGGTCGACCTGCGGGCGTGCGGGCCAGATGCCCGCCGCCACGCGCACGCGCCGACGCAGCTCGCTGCTCCGGCGCTCCCAGTCTCCCAGGTCCGCGGGGAAGGACGCCTCGAGCGTGCGGGCCGCCGCGAGGCGCGGATCCTCGGACGAGGCCCCCGGGAGGGCCCAGGCCAGCAGGATCAGCGCCAGGGAGACCATCGCTCCACTCTAAGGGGCCGGTGTCGCAGCGGGGCCCGGATCAGCGGCTGACGTAGGTCCCGCCGTTCTGCTCGGCCAGGGAGCGCAGGAGGTACGGGTCCTGGGCGCCCGACAGGCCGATCGTGTGGATCACGATCCCCGCCGAGGCGTTCCACTCGCGCACGAAGGCCAGGATCTCGTCCGGGTCGGTCGTCAGGCCCACGCTGGGTCGCCCGTCCGAGAGGAAGTAGATCGTGTCGATGGCCGGCTCCGCCCAGCGGTCACCCGGGTCCGCCCCCGCCATCTCGAGGGCGATCTTCAGGGCGCCGTAGATGTTCGTGCCGCCGACGGCCTCCAGGCGACCGACCATGTCGAGGGCCTCGGAGGCGTTCTCGTCCGACAGCTCCGCCAGGGAGTCGCTCCAGGACCAGACGTCCGAGGCGTAGAACACGATGTTGAAGACACCGCCCCGCGCGGTTCCGCCGATGGCCTTGGTCAGGGCGAGCTTCGCCTCCTCCAGCCGCGAGCGCTCGCCCTTCTTGGGCATGTCGGGCTCCTTGCCCTGCTCGTCGTCCGGGTTGTTGCGGGGGATCATGGAGTAGTTCATCGAGCCCGACAGGTCGATCACGTAGAGCACCCGGGTCGACTCGGTGCTGATGCCGAAGAAGGTCGAGCCCCGCCGCTCCTGCTCCTTCTCGTGCTGGGCCCGACGCACCTCGTCGATGGGCGGCACCTCGAAGCCCTCACCGTTCTCGGCCCACCAGCGGCGCCAGAGGGCCACGTTGCCGTGGAAGTCCTGCCCAGTGAGGGAGGTCAGGGCGTTGCCCAGGTCGTCGAGCATGCGCCCCTCCTCGTCGTCGAGGCGCGTCATCAGGGTCGGGATCGCCTCCCTCGAGCGCATCAGGTCCAGGGCTCCGGCGGCCTCGCTGCGCACGAACCAGCTCGGGTCCAGGAGGCCCTGCTCCAGCAGGTGGGACTCGAAGCGCCGGCGCAGATCCTCGGAGCCCCAGTCGACGGCGCCCTGGGCCAGGACCTCGATCAAGGTCACGCGCACCAGGGGCTCGTCCGAGTCCGTCATCAGTGTGAACAGGGCATCCTCCGCCGCGGGCAGCTGCGAGGCCCCGATCATCTGCAGGGAGTAGCGCTGGACGCCGTTCTTCCCGCGCTTCTGGGCCTTGAGCAGGCTGGCCAGGGACCTGTCCTGCTGACCGGTCTCCTCCCGGCGCAGAGCGCGCCCGCCGGCCCGCACGGCGGCGTCGCACAACAGCCCCAGGTCGGTGATGCGCTTCTGCGCCGCGGCGGCCTCGGCCTTCGTGCGGTTGTACTGCTGACCGAGGGAGGTGCGACCCTGCGTGCGCTCAGCCTCCTCCTGCATGCGTTGCTCGAGGGCCATCACCTCGCGCATCATCTTGGGCAGGCGTCCGCGCAGGCCGGCGCGCTCCTTGACAAGATCGGCCACGGCCTTCTGCAGGCGCACGGCGGTGCCCCCGGCCCCGAGGATTCCGAGCACGTCGATGGCGGCGGCGCGCTCCTTCTCCATGTGCGCCTCGTCGCTCTCGGCGGTCTTCCAGAGTGCCCTCTCGGCCTTCTTGCGCGCCCCGGAGGGCGCCCCGGCGGCGAAGGCCTCGAGCCGCTCGCCGAGGTGGGCGACCCAGGGCCCGAGGTTGTCGGCCCGGCCCCTGCGGGACTGGAACTGGCTCTGCAACTCCTCGAGGCGGTTCCGCTGGCGCTCCAGGGACTTGCCCAGGGTGCCGTCCTGATCCGAGCGGCGCTCCAGGTCCGCGATCAGCTCCTCCTTGCGAACGATCTCGTAGGCGAGCTGGCGCACGTCCGCCGCTGCCTGGCGCCACTCCACGCCCACGGCCCCCAGCTCCTTCCCCAGGGCGCCCAGGGCCTTGTGGTCCTCCATGGCCAGGACCGCCTCGAGGGCCTTCTCCCGCTCCGCCAGGGTCCCCTTGCGGGAGACCCGCTCGAGCTGGCGCAGGGCGGCCTCCAGGGCCCCGTCCGGCTGGACGCCCGCGGGCGGAGGGACGCTCATGGGGGCTCCCGGGACCCCGGGGGCGGCGACCAGGAGGGGCAGGAGGGCGAGGAGCGGGACGGTGGGACGCAGCATGGGCGGGAGTCGGGGTCCGGGACGGTGGGGAGGGGCACATCCTAGGCGGAAAGTCCCGTGAAAGGGACGGCCTCAGGGCCTGGAGGGTCCGACTCTGCACACTACAATGGGCCCCGTGAGAGGGCCGGGGCAGCCGCTCCCGGGCCGACGGCCTCGCGCCGCGCGGTTCCGGGGGAGGAAAGTCCGGGCTCCACGGGCCAGGGTGGTTGCTAACGGCAACCGGTCGCGAGACCAGGGAAAGTGCCACAGAAAACAGACCGCCTCTCGCTCCGGCGAGCGGTAAGGGTGAAACGGTGCGGTAAGAGCGCACCGCGGTCCTGGTGACAGGGCTGGCAGGGCAAACCCCACCCGGAGAAAGATCGAATAGGGAAGGCGGGTGCCGGCCCGCACCGCAGTGCCTTCCGGGTAGGTCGTTCGAGGTCGTCCGCGAGGTCGATCCCAGAGAAATGGCTGCCGCTCCCCAAGGGGAGTCACAGAATCCGGCTTACTAGGCCCTCTCACGCTTCCCCCCGCGCCACGCTCCCGCGAGCACTTCACGGTTGCGAACATCTTGCACGGAGGGGAACGCGGATCGACCAATCAGGATCCGCAGGGACCCGACCCGTCAAGCCGGTAACACACCCGATTCTCCTCGAGTTGCCCACTCTGAGTGGGGGAACCTTCGGAAGCGCAATGTGGCGTCTAGACGGTTTTGAGAAGTGGGTGTAGACTCCTCGAATTCAGGGGGAGCAGCCACCGCCGTTGCTTCGGGTCCGTCGTTATCTCATTCCGCTCAAAACGACATCCGAAGAAGGAGTAGACGCTGCACCCAACTCGCCAGTCGCAGCCGGCCTTATTCCGATCGCACGCCTCATGGAGTTCGTGTTCGTCGTACCCAGGGAGAAGTTGTTCCCTGATTACTTTCCCCAGGGATGGAAGCCCTTCAGTACGGGCGACGGATCCGAGGGCTTGACGCTGGAGGAGTTCCAGACGCGCTGCCTGGGCGAAGGATTCTTCGTGGAACGCGACTACGCCGAGCGCAGGCCGGAACTCAAGCAGGTCATCCCCTACGGGATCGTCACCTGCGAGGAGCGCGTGTTGCTCGTCCGCCGCACCAAGGGCGGCGGGGAGGCACGCCTACACGACAAGCTGTCGATCGGCATCGGCGGCCACATCAACCCGGTCGACGCCGGGTCGGGGACGGGCCGCGAGGCCATCCTGAGCGAGCTCTTCAGCACCGCCACCCGCCGGGAGATCGAGGAGGAGCTCACCATCGAGGGCACCTTCGCGGCCCGTCCGGTAGGCCTCCTGAACGACGACTCCAACCCCGTCGGCGCCGTCCACGTGGGCCTGGTCCAATGGGTCCAGGTGCGCGGGTCGGTGCAGATCCGCGAGCACGACCAGCTCGCCGGTGAGCTCGTGCCCGTGGGCGAGCTGCGCGAGCGCCTGACCGAGGGCGCCAATTTCGAGACCTGGTCCCGGCTGCTCGTCGAGCACCTGGACGACCTACTCCCCCACCCCCGCGTCTCCCTCGCTTGACCTCGGCCGCGCAGCGCGCGCCGCAGTCCAGCCCTCCACTCAGTCAACCGAATGGTCCGCCGGCACCCCACCGTGGCCGGCGCGACTCCGACCCAACACCCAGCGAAGCAGGCAAGCAGTCCATGAACTCAACCAAGAAGAGCCGTGAGATGGTTCCGGAGCGCATCTACGACCTCCTTCTCAACGCCCGCACGGCCGACAAGGTGACCATGCGCTTCAAGGACGGGCGCATCGTGCAAGGCGCCCTGATCTTCAACCCCTTCAAGGGCACCGGACGCCTGATCAACATCGAGCGCGAGACGAGTGTCGACTTCGCCGTCGACGACGTGCGCGAGCTCAAGTTGACCCCCGGCAGCACGCCGGCAGCCGCGAACGCCGCGCAGACCAAGAAAGCCGAGGTGGCCGCCGAGTAGCGACCTCGATTTCTCTTTCGCACACCGCGCCCGGTCGCTTCGGCGGCCGGGCGCCGCGCGTTCGAGCGAACGGGTTCGTGCCGGGGACTCACACGGAGAGCGCGTCCCCGTAGAATCGGGCCACCTCCACCCCACCGCACATGCTCTCGACCCTGCTCTTCGCCTCGATCCTTGCCGCGGCCCACGACTCCGAGCCGCAGTCCCCTGACCTCCTCGTCCGCGGGGCAGAGGACCACGTGCTGGTCGCGGCTCTGGATGACGCTCAGCGACGCCTGCTGCTGCCCCTGGTGACCCGCAGCACCGAGGTACGGCACGCGGCACTGCACCGCGGCCGGGTGGAGCTCCTCCTGCGCGCCGCGGCGGACCGGAGCCTGGTCCTGGAGAGCTGGAACCTCTCCGCGGTCGCCCACGGGGCGGACGAGCAGATCCTGATCGTGGAGGGGGAGCTGACCGCGGTCGGCCCTCCGCGCCTGCCCGTGGCGGTCCGGGGAGCGGACGGAGCCGACCTCCTGCCCCGCCTCGCGCGGCGGGACGGCCTGGGCTGCATCCGCGAGACCCTGAGCGTCTCGCCGGCGGCCGACGGGAACGCCCTCTTCGCCCTCTCCCTCGCGAGCCCCGATGACCTGCCGGCCCTCGGGCTCGGACGGCGCTACCTCGTGGGAGGGAACGAGGGCCTGGAGCTGGAGGTCGGCGAGCGCGGCCTCGACCAGCTCTTCCACGCCACCTCCCGATCCCTGACCGGGCAGGACCTCACTCCCGTCCAGGTCGTCGCCGCGGACCTGCTGGCGGTCGGCGACGCCCGCGGTCGGGCCCTGGACATGCCCTTGCAGCTGCCCCTGGAGATCCCCGCCGGGCAGGCCCTGCGCCTGCGCGTCGCCGCGCCGGAGGAGACCGGGGCCGAGGAGCGCAGCGCGACCTTCATCGTCGATCTGCGCACCGCGGACGCGAGCACCGCCCGAGAGGCAGCGGCTCCCCGAGACGAGCTGCCGACGACGCCCGGCTTCCGGGACGTGAGCGCTGCCGCGGGTCTCTCCGAGGTCCACTTCGAGGGCCCGGACCTGCAGCTCGACATCCGCCCCACCATGGGGCCGGGCTCAGCCTGGGGCGACTTCGACGGAGACGGGCACGTGGACCTCTACCTCGTCCAGGGCGGCGGCCGCGAGGGCAGCCGCGCGCCGACGAACCGCCTGATGCGGAACCGCGGCGACGGGACCTTCGAGGCCGTGCCCGGCGCCGAGGACGCGGGCGCGGGCATGGGCGCCCTGTTCTTCGACCTCGAGGGCGACGGGGACCTGGACCTCTACGTGGCGAACTACGGTCCGGACGGCCTCTACCGCAACGACGGTCAGCAGGGCTTCGTGGACGTCTCCGCCGAGCACGAGCTGGCGGGCGACGGATGGAGCGCGGGCCTGTGCGCCGGGGACGTCGACGGGGACGGGGACCTGGACCTCTACGTCACGAGCTACCTGGACTACG
Organism: uncultured Planctomycetaceae bacterium; assembly: GCA_964591315.1. Lineage (GTDB taxonomy): Bacteria > Planctomycetota > UBA1135 > UBA1135 > JABACD01. The sequence goes on along the minus strand of CAZQAT010000001.1, from coordinate 4,458 downwards.
ACCCGGCCAAGATGCCGCCGGTGGAGGAGCTGCCGGGCATGGCCCGCGAGGACCCGATCGAGATGCTGCCCTTCGCCTTCCCCGGCGCCCGCAACGCCTTCCTCGAGAACGTGGACGGCAAGCTCGTGGACCGCACCGAGGAGATGGGCCTGGAGGACGTCCAGGGCCGCGGCATGCAGCCGATCTTCTGGGACTTCGACCTGGACGGGGACCCGGACCTCTACGTGGCCAACGACGTCTCCTTCAACCTGCTCCTGCGCAACGAGGGCGGACGCTTCCAGGACATCTCCTTCCAGACCGGCATGGACGACCCCCGCGGGGGCATGGGTGTCTGCACCGGTGACGTGGACGGCGACGGAGACCCGGACCTCTTCCTGACCAACTGGGAGCTGGAGGCCAACGCCCTCTACCGCAACGACCACGTGCACAGCACGAGCAGCAAGGTGCACCGGGGCACCTTCAAGGACGTGACCGTGCCCACGCGCCTGGGCAGCCACGGGGTGGGTGTCACCTCCTGGGGCTGCGTCTTCTTCGACGCGGACAACGACGGGGACATGGACCTCTTCGTGCCCAACGGCTACACGAGCCCGGACTACGAGAGCACCGGCCTGTGTGTCGGCCAACCGAACCAGCTGTTCCTGAACGACGGCGAGGGCCGCTTCGAGGAAGCCAGCGCCCTGGCCGGGCCGGCGGTCACGGCGCATCATGCCTCGCGGGCCGCGGCCCTCTGCGACTACGACCGGGACGGTCGCCTCGATCTGTTCGTGACGAACAACAACGGCCCCTACCAGCTGCTGCACAACGAGCTTCCGAGCCGCGGTCACTGGCTCGGAGTCGAGCTGCGCGGGCGCGGCGGCAACACGGGCGCCGTGGGTGCGCGGGTCGTGCTCCGGGCGGACGGCCTGGAGCAGTCGCGGGAGGTCCAGGCGGGCTCCGGCTACCTGGCGGGGCACGACCTCGGCGTGCACTTCGGGTTGGGGCGTGCCGAACGCGTCGAGCGGCTCACGGTGCACTGGCCCTCGGGCCGCACGAGCCACCACGAGGTGAGCGCCGTCGACCGCTGGACGCGCATCGAGGAGCCCCCCGGAGACAAGTAGGGCCGCCGCGCTAGGATGGACGGGCGATGCGGATCGCCCTCGTCCAGCAACACGCCACCACCGACCGCGCAGGCAACGTCGAGCGCGGGGTGCAGGCCGTCCGGCGCGCCGCCCGCGAGGGGGCCGAGGTGATCGCCTTCGCGGAGCTCGCCTTCGACCCCTTCTGGCCCCAGGTCCCAGCGACTCCCGCGACCCTCGCCATGGCGGAGCCCATCCCCGGCCCCACCACCGAGCGCTTCCAGGCCCTGGCCGCAGAGCTCGAGGTGGTGCTGGTGCTGAATCTCTACGAGCGCGACGGCGAGGAGCGCTACGACAGCTCACCGGTGATCGACAGCGACGGTGCCCTGCTGGGCCTGACGCGCATGGTGCACATCACCGACTTCGAGGGCTTCCACGAGGCGGGCTACTACACCCCCGGCGACCGGGGCCTCCCCGTCTACCACACCCGCCACGGCCGGATCGGCGTGGCCATCTGTTACGACCGACACTTCCCCGAGTCCTTCCGGGCCCTGGCCAAGGGCGGCGCGGACGTGGTCTTCGTCCCCCAGGCGGGCGTGGTCGAGGAGTGGGCCCCCGGGGTCTACGAGGCGGAGCTGCAGACCGCCGCCCTGCAGAACGGCTTCTTCACCGCCCTCTGCAACCGCGTCGGCAGGGAGCAGCGCCTCGAGTTCGCCGGAGAGTCCTTCGTCTGCGACCCGAGCGGCAGGGTCATCGCCCGCGCGGGCCGCGGCACCGACGAGCTGCTCTTCGTGGACCTGGACCCCAGCCTGCTCGAGGGCGCGCCCGCCCGCCGCCTGTTCCTGGGGGACCGGCGGCCCGAGCTCTATGGAGACTGGCTGAGCTGAGGGCTCACTCGCCCGGGTAGGGCGTCATCTCCGGCTCCAGGTCCACGTGCACCGCGTCCGCCACGCGGTTGATGTAGTTGAAGTACGAGACCACCTGGATCGCGTTGTGGACCTGGAGGTCGTCGAAGCCGTGGCGCCGCAGCTCCTCGACGTCCGCCTCGCTCATCTCGGCCGGTCGGCGCGTCAGCTTGTCTGCGTAGGCGCAGAGGGCCAGGTCGGCCGGGGAGAGCTCGGCCTCGCGCCAGTCATCCTGGACCGCCGCCAGGAGCGCGGTCTTCTCGGCATCGGCCATGTTCGGGAGCTCATCACGGAGGTCCCAGGCGTGGGCCTGCGTTCAGTAGTGGCAGTCGTTGGCTCGGCTCGTGACGGTCGCCAGGAGCTCGCGCTGGTAGCGCGCCAGCCCCTCCTCCGCGAACATGACGTTTCGGTAGAGCGACATGGAGGCGTCCAGGGTGCGGGGCGCCAGGCTCATGGAGCGCACGATCCCGAACACACGGCCGGCGCGCTCCACGGCGGCGCGGTAGGTCTTGGCCAGGCGCCCCGTGGCCTCGTCGACACCGATGGTGCGGATCCAGGTCACTGGACGTCCTCGCCGATGCGCAGCAGGGCGGTCTCCAGCTTGCGCCGCTCACGGGAGTGGACGCTGACCTCGAGCTCCCGGCGCAGGCGGTTCAGGACGCTCGCGTGGGGGAAGCTGCCGAGGGCATCGATCACGTCCTGGCGCAAGCGATAGTTCGAGACGTCGAGCATCCCGAGCAGCAGCTCTCGCGCCGCCGCGTCTCCACGTCCGCGGCGGCCGATGCCGCGCACGGCGGCGCGCCGGGTGGCGGGGTGAAGGTCCTCGCGGCCGGCGAGGGACATCAGCTCCTCGAGCACGCGCTGATCGGGCAGAGTGGCCAGCACCTCGACCAGGCCGGCCCGCAGCACCGCGTGGGGCGACGGCATGTCCGTGCGCTCGAGGAGCCAGTCGTGGGCAGCGGCCGGGTCCGCGGCGGCCAGGAGGCCCGCGGCGGCGATGCGCACCTCCCAGGAGTAGCCCGCCTCGAACTCCTCCCGGGCCAGGGCCGCGTGCTCCGCGTCCTCCCCCGCACCCCTCAGGCCGCGCAGGGCGGAGGCGCGCACGAGCGCCGAGCCGTCCTCGCGCGCGGCACGGGCCAGGAAGTGAGCCGTATCCGCGTCCAGGTTGCGGGTGAAGGCTTCCACCGCCTCGAGGCGCACGGCCTCCGAGGAGTCGTCCCGCAGGCGACGCAGGATCGCCGTGCGAAAGAGCCCCGCCTGGGCCGGGTCCTCCTCCTTGGCCAGGTAGCGACCGAGTGCGTCCACCGCGTCCCGGCGACCGTTCACGTCGTCGTCCTCGGCGGCGATGGCGATCCACTCCGAGGCCGTCTTGTGGGAGACGGTGCGGGCGGGCAACCAGGAGTGCTTGTCGAAGCGCACCCAGATGGGTCGCGAGACCGAGGGCAGGGTGAAGGTCTGACGGCGACGGGACACCTCGATGCGGGTCGTCTGCCGCCCCGCCGCGTTACGTACCTCCACCTCGACCGGGAAGCGGAAGGTGGCCGGGGTGCCGCGCTTGGTGCCCTGGACCTGCTCCACGGTGAGCTCCACCTGGCGCAGGGTCTCGTCCCAGCTCCAGCGCACGTCGAGCTCCGGGTAACCGGCGCCGTAGAGCCACTGTTCGAAGAAGCCGTCCAGCTCTCGCTTCGAGACCGTCTCGAGAGCCGCCTGCAGGTCCCCGGTGCGCACGGCGCGCCCCTCGTTCTCGGAGACGTAGAGCCGGATCCCCTCGAAGAAGTCCTCGTCGCCGAGCTCGAAGCGCAAGAGGTGCAGGCGCGCCGCGCCGCCGGCGTAGGCCTTGCCGTCGGAGAAGAGGTCGAAGGGGTCCTTGTAGAAGTCGTGGACGGTCGGCCGCCGGTCCAGGCCCACGTCGGCGGCGGTGTAGGAGTTCTGGGCGTCGCGCATGCGCACCCGGAACTCGTCCACGCCCCGCGAGTGCTCGTAGTAGAGGTGCGTCAGGTAGGTCGCAAAGCCCTCATTGAGCCAGATCTCCGACCAGTCCGCGCAGGTCAACAGGTCCCCGAACCACTGGTGGGCCGCCTCGTGGGCCACCAGCCCGTGGGAGGTGCGGTCCCGCTGGCCGAGCGCGTCGGTCAGGGTGTTCTCGGTCAAGGTCGTGGCCGAGATGTTCTCCATGCCCCCGAAGGGGAAGTTGCCCACACAGGTCTGGGCGTACTTCGCGTAGGGGTAGCGCTTGCCGGTCAGCTCCGAGAAGTACTCGAGGATCTCGTCGGTCTCCCCGAAGGAGTCCTGCATCCAGCCGCCGAAGCGCGGGTCGGCCACGTACTGCAGCGGGACACCGTCCCAGGCGTCCTCGACGACCTGGAACTCGCCGGCACAGAGGGTGGTCAGGTAGACGGGGTGCGGCGTCGTCATGCGCCAGTGGTCCGTACGCTCGGGGCCGGCCTCGACGCTGTCGATGCGCTCGCCGGCGGCCACCGAGACCCAGTCGCGGGGCA